>MEPW01000020.1 GCA_001769975.1 Bdellovibrionales bacterium RIFOXYA1_FULL_36_14
AGATAAAGTGTTATTGGAAATAAGTAAATACGATTTAAATAAGGGCAGAATTGTTTATCGTAGCAAGGGCTAAATATAATTAAGCAGAGGATAATAAAATGAAAGTAAGATCGTCGGTTAAAGCTATCTGTAAAGATTGTAAAATCATAAAGCGAAAAGGTGTTGTAAGAGTAATATGTAAAAAATATCCAAAACATAAACAAAGACAAGGTTAATTAATAAGGTAGGAGTTTTTAATGGCTAGAATACTTGGTGTCGATATTCCCAGAAATAAAGCAATGAGGGTTGCGCTTACTTATATCTATGGTATAGGAAACCAACTTTCAAAAGATGTTTTGACAAAAGCAAATATTCCTTTAGAAAAGAATTCAAATGATCTGACGGAAGAAGAAGCGAAAAACATACGTCTTGTAATCGAAGACGGCTATGTTGTAGAAGGTGATCTTCGAAGAGAGCTTGGATTAAACATAAAGCGCTTGAAAGATATGAGTTGTTACAGAGGAGCCAGGCATAGGAAAAGTCTTCCATGTAGAGGACAAAGAACTCATACAAATGCTAGAACAAGAAAGGGTAAAGCAGTTGCTATTGCCGGTAAAAAATCAATCAAAGCAATGAAAGGATAATAGTAGGTAAGATTATGGCTAAAAAAATTCAAAAAAAGAAAGTTAAAGCGAATGTAGCAGTTGGAATTTGTCATATTCACTGTTCATTTAATAATACTATTGTAACCTTCACCGACCCCAAAGGAAATGCAATTTCATGGGCAAGTGCAGGACAATTAGGATTTAGAGGATCTAAAAAATCCACTCCATTTGCTGCACAGACAGCTTCGGCGGAAGCAGCTAAAAAAGCGATGGAACAAGGAATGACGACCGCTGAAGTTAAGGTAAAAGGTCCAGGCGCAGGAAGAGAAAATGCCATTAGAGCTTTAGTTCAAGTTGGCTTAAGAATTACGTCAGTTGCTGATGTAAGTCCAATTCCTCATAATGGGTGTAGAGCTCCAAAAAGAAGAAGAGTATAACTAATTATTAGTAGAGGTAAATAAAATGGCTAAATATACAGGTCCAGTTTGTAAGTTGTGTAGAAGAGAAGATAATAAACTTTTTTTGAAAGGTTCAAGATGTTTTACTGACAAGTGCAGTATGGATAGACGACCTTATCCTCCGGGACAACATGGTCAGAGACGTTCAAAGATTTCAGATTATGGGGTCCAATTAAGAGAAAAACAAAAGCTTAAAAGAATTTATGGTCTTAAAGAAAAGCCTATGAGAAATTTATTTTCCAAAGCCATGAGTATGAAAGGTGTTACTGGCGATAATATGCTGGGCATGTTGGAAAGAAGACTTGATAACGTTGTTTATAGAATTGGATTTGCAGCTTCCAGAAGCGAAGCAAGGCAATTAGTTAAACATAATCATTTTACCATCAATGGATTGAAAACTAATATACCTTCAATGCTTGTTGATCAAAATGATGTTGTCGAATTAAAAGCTAGATCGAAAAATTCTGAAAAGTTTAAAAATGCTTTTGAACACAATTTAAGCTACAAAGAGTTACCGTCATGGATAGAAGTCGATAAAAATAATTTCAAAGGCACGATAAAAGATTTACCAAAATCGACAGATATAACTTCAGCGGTTGAAGCGCGATTAGTTGTTGAGTTATACAGTAAGTAAAAAGGTTAATTTTTGATTTAAAGGAGACAATTCTAATGGATAAGTTTGTAGCTAAAAACTGGACGAATATGATAAGACCAATTGCTTTAGAGACTGACAAAGACTCTGTTAAGTCAGGTTACGGTAAATTTGTAGCAAAGCCGTTGGAGAGAGGATATGGCCAAACCTTGGGAAATTCTTTGCGAAGAGTTTTACTTTCGTCATTACAGGGTGCCGGGATTGCCGCAATCAAAATTGATGGTGTTGAGCATGAGTTTGGAACTATCAATAATGTTAAAGAAGAAGTTTCAGAAATTATTTTAAATTTGAAAGAAGTTCAGTTTAAATTAACAGAAAAAGAAGATGTTATTTTAATGCTTGAAAAAAATACTGAAGGTCCAGTTACTGCCAGTGATATTTCACTTGTATCGAATGTTAGAATTTTAAATCCGAATCATGTAATTGCAAACGTTTCTTCTGGCGGATCTTTTAGAATGGAATTAAAAGTTGTTAGAGGAAAAGGTTATGTTACAGCAGTGGATAATAAAGAGATTTATGATCTTCCGTTGGGTTGGATTTATCTGGATACTCTTTTTTCACCAGTACAAAGAGTTAATTATTCTGTTACCAACAGTAGGGTAGGAAAAAGGACCGACTTTGATAAGTTGACGTTAGAAGTATGGACTAACGAGGGCGTAGAGCCAAGTGATGCTGTCGCTTATTCAGCCAAGATATTAAGAGACCAATTGGTTGTGTTTATGAATTTTGAAGATGAGGAAGAACTTGCAAGAATGGAAAGCAAACCAAAGCAAACTCAATCTCCAACCAATAATGCTTTATTGAAACCTGTTTCAGAACTGGAACTTTCCGTTCGTTCAGCTAATTGTTTACAAAATGCAAACATCAAATATATTTACGAATTGGTATCAAAAACTGAAGGTGAGATGCTAAGAACAAAGAATTTTGGTAGAAAATCTCTTAATGAAATTAAAGAAATTTTAACCAACATGGGACTTGGTCTTGGAATGAAAGTTGACTCAGTTATGAAAGATATTCAACAAAGCCAAGCAAGCGATGAACCAAAAGCGTAATTAAGAGGGATGGTAAGGAGTAGAATATGAGACACCAGAATAAGAAGCATAGTATTGGAACAACGTCAGCCCATAGAAAATCTCTCTTGAAAAATCTAGCAGCTGAAATTATTGATCATGGTAAGATCAAGACCACGCATACTAAATGTAAAGCCGTTCAGGGATATGTTGAAAAATTAATAACTATTGGCAAAATAGATTCAATTCATCATAGAAGATTGGCTTATATGAAGCTAAATAATCCTGAAGCGGTAAAAAAGCTTTTTGAGGAAGTAGGTCCGCGTTTCAAAACCAGAAATGGTGGATATACCAGAGTAGTTAAAGTCGCTGATGGAAGAGTTGGTGATAATGCCAAAATGAGCTTTATTGCTCTTGTTGATTAATACGTTTCTGTATTTTTTCATTTAATTCGTAAATCTTTTTAATAAATCTTTTATCAGGTTTGCATTGTTTGTCATCTTTAAACGAGATTTCGATATTGTTTATATATCTGAGTTGTTACGTGCACGTTAATCTAACTATTTTTAGGAGAATAATTTGAAGTGATTGATCCTTTGGAAGAATCAGGTGTAATATTTAACTTATAATTGCTTGTTATATAAGGAGATGTCGTGGATCAGCTCAAAAACAGACGTATACTAATTGTTGATGATACAGAAGACATTCACGAGGTATTTAAATGTGCGTTTGAAACCAAGTCTAAAGTAATTAACGAAAAATATAATAAATGTATATCCAACCTTTTTGATCAACAACCGGACGAATCTGATGATTGTAAATTTCCCACGCATTTACCTGAATTTGATTTAGATTCAGCTTTTCAAGGGAAAGAAGCAATTGAAAAAGTAAAAAAATCTATAGAAGAAAATATGCCTTATGCTTTGGTATTTTTAGATGTCAGAATGCCCCCGGGTATAGATGGTATTGAAACCTTACAAAAAATGTGGGAAATTGACAAAAACATTGAGGCTATTATTTGTACAGCGTACTCTGATTATAATCTAACTAACTTAAGTAAAAAGCTTGGATATACTCATCAGCTCTTACTGCTCAAAAAGCCATTTGAAGTTGAGGAAATTCAACAAATTACGCTAGCCCAAGTGATGAAGTGGAATTGGAAAATGGCATATTGTAAAAAAAATGGTTAGTAAGATGGTTCATTTTTTTTAACACCTAATCAATAATTCTTGAAAAATGTGAATTAAAGTTATTCATTTTTTCTTAAGAGATTTTCAAAATTGTCTAAAGATTAGACTTTGTTTGCCGAAAAGTTTTACAGAAAGTATTTGGAAGTAATCAAATATTGATACTATTTGAGGGAGAAAAATATGATTAACTGGCAAGAAATGGGCAATCTACATGTTATTTGCAAGTTACAAGAAATACTCGGAAAGTGGTTTAATGTAGAGGTCATCTTTTCTGATATGAATTATAAGATAAGAAGTCATCACTTCGATAAAGACTATCCATTTAAAAATCACTTTTTAAAAGTACAGATAGCTCAACAATTTGGGTCTGAACGTTTATTGCAAGATATTGAAAGCGTAAGTGAAAAATTGTTAGAGGGTGATGTAAACATGATGGAATATGAGTCAGTCATCCCACATGTCAAAGGCCTAGCATCCAAAGTGGTAGTAGATCATGAATGTTTAGGATTTGTTTTTGCGTATCCATATGTTAAAGATTCAATATCCGCAGAAGAAATATCTGAAATTGTTCAAAATATATGTAAACTGGGTGCCAGTGAGGAAGATACTAAAGCAGCAGTTTCTCATTTAAAAAAAATGCGAACTACCGAGGGGGATCACTCGCGAGATTTAATTGAACTTGTAGCGGAAGAAGTATCTACATTCCATGAGGAGATAACGAAGCGAGAAGAGAGAATTCATGAGTTGAATAGCGAGCTAGGTGATAAATATCGTTATCATTCCATGATCGGTAAGTCTAAAAAAATGCAAGTGATTTATAATTTGTTGGAAAAAATCTCAAATTCAGAGTCCAGCATTTTTATTCAAGGTGAAAATGGAACTGGTAAGGAATTAGTGGCTAAGGCTGCTCATTATAATTCACCAAGAAAAGATAAAGTTTTTTTAGCTGTGAATTGTTCGGCATTTAATGATAATTTGCTAGATTCAGAATTATTTGGCCATATGAAGGGTGCATTCACTGGAGCTATTAAGGATAAAAAAGGTCTTTTTGAACAAGCTAACGGGGGAACATTATTTCTCGATGAAATTGGAGATACATCTTTAAGTATGCAAGTAAAGCTTTTAAGGGTTTTACAAGAAGGGACATACCTTCCGGTTGGGGCAACGGTTCCGAAAAAATGTGATGTTAGAATTGTTTGTGCCACTAATAAAAATATTAAAGAGATGATGGCAAATAAAGAGTTTAGAGAAGATTTATTTTATCGGATTAATGTTATCAATATCACATTACCTCCGCTTAGAGATAGAAAAGAAGATATACATATTTTAATTGAACATTTTTTACAAAAAAAATGTGCAGAATCAGGTATGGCCCCTAAAAGATTATCCAAGAGTACTTTAGAAAAAATTATGGACTATATGTGGCCGGGAAATGTTAGGGAACTTGAAAATGAAATTGAAAGATTGGTGGTATTGGCGGGCAGCGAATCAATAATAACTCCTGATCACTTAAGCCCAAGGATTATTGATTCTGTGGCGCCGGTTTCTGCTAGTGGCAATCGGGGAATTGATACTAATGGTAATTTAAAGGACGCTCTAGAGGATTTGGAAGCAATAATGATTAGAGAAGGTCTTAAAAGATGTAATTTTAATAAATCAAAACTAGCGAAAGAACTTGGAATAAGCAGGGCAAGTCTCATAATGAAAGTCGAAAAGTATGAGCTTGATAAAAGAAAAAAAATTGCTATTTAATAATGGCAGGAAGGCAAATGGAAAAAAGGATGGCTACAAAAATTATATGCCAAACTAGTTTACAAGCATATTTCCTAGATAGGTTAGTTGAGATAAATCAAAAATCAGTTAAACCACTTTTACCGGAAGTGCTGTTGTATTCAAGCCAAGTATTGGACACTTTTAGCGATCCACAAAATATTTTTGAAGTTTATGAGGGTAAAAAAACAGTTAAAATATTGGGATTAAAACTTTTGGAGAGCGAAAAGTTGCCTAAAAATAAGCGAAAAAAAACTTTGATGGATATTGGAGATACAGCTCTCTTCATATGCGGTTTTTTTCATGAGTCGCTTAATAGAAAACTTTTTCAAATTCGTTACTACCATGATTTGGGAAAAAGAGCTTATAACAAATTGGATGGCATAAGTTCAAAATCCCATAAAATGCCATCTATCTTTGGATTAATGGCATACTCTTTTGATAATATTACAGACATGATCACTATTTTATCCAAGACGCCTTGTACGTCAGATGACGAAATAACTGGAACAATTTCTTACATGATCAACGATAAAAATAAGCTGAAAGCTTCTTAATGACTTCCAACTGTAACTGTGTATCTTTTCTTGGTAAAAACTTTTTTTAATTCTCTTGTAAATGTATTATATGATAATTTTTCAACCTGTTGGTTTTTTAAATGAAAATGATCGATCCCTAAGTTAAAAATAAACGGTATAGAATAGATGTTAGCGTAATCTTCGTTAGTTTGAATGTTTAAAAGTGTTTGTCCTTTTATCATTTTTTTTGCTTCTTTGAAAACTACCTCTGACATGCCCTTTTGCTTTAACTCGTCTAAAATGCCATTGATAGTGGATAGGGCTTTTTTTACGTTTTCATTTCCGCACGCCATGTAGATACCCCAGTATCCACCATCCAACGCAGAAAAGTGAACGGGTTGAACCACGTAGCTTAATCCTTGTTTTTCTCGAATGCGATTAAACAATATTGACCCTTGCCCTGAAAGGATTGTCGTCAGGATATTTAGGATTATACCTTCAATAGAGTTAATACCTTTTACTGGTATTCCAACAAAAATTTGTGTTTGTTCGCGCTCGAATGGGAGATGATAGGTAGATTCCTTCAATGGAGTGTATTTCTTAGAAATGTATTTACAGCCTGACCTTTCTTTTAGACTTGTAGTTTTTTTTATTATTAAATCTTTTATTATATCAAGATCAAGGTTGCCACAGTAAGAAAATAAAATTCTCTCGTTTTGAATTTTTTGTTGATGTTGATCATGTAATTGTTTTTTAGAAAAACCTTGTATCAACTCTTTGGTACCATAATTATTATAAGAATATGGATGATCATTAAAAATACTTTTCCCAACCAGTTGAAAGCATTGTTTGACGGGGTCTTTTTGTTGGCTTTCGATATGTCTAATGGTCATTTCTTTTTCGTGCTCTATAGATTCTATGGGGAAATCTGGGGCAAGCAAACTTCCCATAAAAATTTCAAATGATTCATTAAAATACTCAGTTAGACCATGCAGAGTTAATCCATACGCATTTTTGCCAGAAAAACCCTGTAATGTAGAAGAACTGTTTTCAAGAATATGCTTAATATCATTGTAAGATATTTTATTATATCCCTTGTAAAGGTTTTGAGTCATTAAGTTAAAAATTCCATTAGTCTGGGGAGTTTCGTCAATAAGTCCGCCTTTTAAATAGGCATGTAAAACATAAGTCGGAGTCATTAGATTTTGTCGATAAATTAAATGAATGCCTTTTTTGATTTCAACTAACTGTACTTGAGGATCAAATTTCGAAGCACTGTTTTTGGCAAGTACTTTTTTGATTTTAAGCTTTTTAGGAATTTTATGTATTTTCTTTCTAAATATTTCTAACAACCTTTTAGCAGCATCGTGGTCGGTTTTATCGGGAACTTGTAATTGGATGTTAACTTTTCTGGATAATATTTTTTTAATATGGGTATTGACGGTTTCAGGGGTAGCTTTTTTGATGTTATCTAAGAAATCCTGTTCGCTAAATATTGAACCCGTCTGGGCAAAACTGTGTCCTAGCGAGAAGGTATATGATTCCAGTGATTCTTTGTCAAAAATTTTGCTAGAAGCATATTGGTTTTTTATTCTATTAATTTCCTTATTTTCGAAACCATCTTTGTAAAGTTTAGATAAAATTGATTCCAGCTTTTGAAGAATCTTTTGTAAGTTTTTGTGAGGAAAAATAATTCGAATGTTATGAAAACTTCCCTTTGAAAGGAACATAGTTGAGCTTACACAGTTATTGGCCAGCGAACTTTCCAACACTAATTGACTATAGAGTCTGGAAGCTTCACCATGTCCAAGGCAGGTGAAAGCCAAATCTTCCGCCGCTGAACTAACATCTAAAAACTCTGGTCCTTGGATTACAAGGTTAAGTTGGGACATTTTAACGTCTTTGCTGTGTATTGAGATTGGCGCATTATTTTTTAAAGTAAATTGAGGAAAACTGGATGCCGGGCCAGCTGGGATCTCAAATTTTTCAATTTCTTTAATGATCTTTGTTTTATTACTTAAGTCGCCGGATATAATTAATAGTGCGTTGGTAAGATTGTAATATTTTTGTCTGAAGGTAGTTAGCTGCTTTTTGGAAAACGTTGAAATAGTGCTATTAGTACCAAGAATTGGATGAGCATAACCACCCGAAAAAAATTTTTTCTGAATTTCACAAAATGAATATTGATTTGGGTTATCGACGGTTTTTTTTAACTCTTCAAGAACTACTTTACGTTCACTTGGGATATGAGATGAGTTGAGAAGTGGTTTGGATACCATTTCTAAAATAGTGTTTATACCCTGAATAATTTCGGTGTTAGGAATATTGGTATAGTAACAAGTATAATCGAAAGATGTGAAAGCGTTAAGTTCCCCTCCGACTACTTCAATTTGCTTAGTGAGTTTTTTCCCTGAAAGATTTTTACTTCCTTTAAAAAACATATGCTCTAAAAAATGGGCAATCCCATGGTCTTTTTTTGACTCGAGGGCGCTACCTGCTTTAAACCAAATTTGAACACATGCACAACTACTTCCGGGAGCGTTGACCAGACACGTTTCAATTTTATTTTTGAGTTTAATGATTTCTAGTTGCATTTGCGAAAAATCCCCAGTTAGATATATTTATATAGATCTTACTTGAAAGCGCTTAAGAATAACAGGGCCATTTAAAAGGGTAGCATTTGGAAATTAAATCATTTTATATGCACTTTCCTTATTGCATCAGAAAATGTAATTATTGCGATTTTTTTAAACATGCTATTAACCCAATTAACTTTGATTTATACCATCAATATTTAGAAGAAAGCCAAATCCAACATATTAAACTACACGAACAGTATAATTGTTCAATCTCGATGTTAAAAACTTTTTATTTGGGGGGGGGTACCCCCTCGTATTGGGGTGAAGTTGGGATTGGTTTTCTGGAAACATTTTTTAAAAAAAATAAAATTGCTTTTGAATCTGACTATGAATTTACTCTCGAGATAAACCCTGGATCAGGTTTTGTAAATGATATGGTTAGCTGGAAGAATTTGGGGGTAAATCGCTATTCTGTTGGAGTACAGAGTTTAAATCCTTTTTTTTTGAAAATTTTAGATCGGATTCATTCCAGGCAAGATGCCCTAACATTGATTGAAAAATTGGCCCAGGAAAAAACTAATTATTCGGTAGATTTCATTTTAGGATTGCCCTACTCCCAGGATCAAAAAAGGGATATTTGTTCTGAGCTTGCGGAAGTTTTAAAATTTCATCCGAATCATATTAGCATGTATATATTAAGCGTTGATAAAAATTATTTGCACTTTAATTCTCTGCCAGAGGAGGAGTGGATTGTAGACGAGTATTTACTAGCGTCTAGTTTTCTTGCTAGTCATGGTTTTGAACATTATGAAGTATCTAATTGGGCCAAGAATAATTGTTTTTCAAAACACAATTTAAACTATTGGAGGCTGGGAAATTGGGCAGCACTTGGTCCTTCAGCTACTGGTAATATTATTGCTAAAGACAATATGGGGATTAGATATACGTGGGATAATGAAAAACCAAGCTATCAATTGGAATATCTTGATAATCAAAAACTGAAATTAGAAAAACTGTTTATGGGGCTTCGAACATCTTTGGGGATTAATCCGGAGGAAATTTTTACTAAAGTGGAGCTTGAGATATTTAAAAAAATCGTGGATAAATGGGAAAAGGTTGGTTACACAAAAAGTATAGGTAGTTTTGTGTCGCTAAGCGACAGAGGCTTTTTAATGCTAAATAGCTTACTGGACGATATTTTTATTAAAATACCTAACTTTTAATTTCAAATAGATACATGTTGTTAAAAAAACTATTTTAGTAGCATTGACACTCACTGTTTTAATAACATCTTAGCCTTAAGCAAAAATCTTGAAAATTGAGGTAGGAGCAGGGAATGTCGGATACTACAAATAGTGATGCTAAAAATGCAGAGGAATTAAAAAATAACGATGAGGCTCAAGCTAAACAGGAAAGTGAAGATGTTTTAGAACAAGTTGACGATAACAAAAATTCTACGAGTGCTGACGAAACGATTCAAGAAGATTGGAAAAATAAGTATTACTATGTGCTTGCGGAAATGGATAATTCGAGGAAAAGGTTTCAAAGAGAAAAAGAAAATTTAATAAAATATGGGAATGAAAAAATATTGTCGAATTTAATAGGAGTTATTGATAATTTTGATCACTCCATTAAGGCTTTGGAGAACGATCAGGATCCGAGGATTAAAAACATTTTACACGGTATTGAAATGGTTAGAAAGCAGTTTACTGATGTGCTTTCTAAAGAAGGGTTAAGTTGCATTGATTCAGTTGGACAGGACTTTAACCCCAATTTTCATGAAGCAATGGCCAAGCAAAAAGTTGAAGGTAAGCGAGATAATGAAATTATTTTTGAATACCAGAAAGGCTATGTGCTAAATGGTCGATTGATCAGACCAGCTAAAGTGATTGTGGCAGAAAATAAAACTGAACAAGAAGACGAAAATAATAATAACTAATAGTGTGAAGGAGTATAAACAATGGGTAAAATAGTAGGAATAGATTTAGGAACAACTAATTCGTGTATATCTGTTTTAGAAAACGGAAAATATAAAATTATTGCTAATTCTGAAGGACATAATACGACCCCGTCAGTAGTTGGTTTTGCCAATAATGGTGAAAAATTAGTTGGTCAGGTCGCTAAAAGACAGGCAGTCACCAATCCCACTAAAACAGTATTTGGCATTAAGCGGTTGATTGGTAGAAAGGCTGTTGATAAAGAAGTAATTAAGTTTAAAGAAGTGGCACCTTTTGAAATATTTGCCAATAAAAATGGTGATGCTTGGGTGAAAATAAACGGTAAGGAAATGTCTCCTCAGGAAATTTCCGCAGGCGTATTAGAGAAATTAAAAAAAGCTGCCGAAGATTATCTTGGCGAGGCTGTGACTGAAGCGGTTATCACCGTACCTGCATATTTTAACGATGCTCAACGACAAGCAACTAAGGACGCTGGAAGAATAGCGGGCTTGGAAGTTAAGAGAATAATTAATGAACCCACTGCGGCTGCGCTGGCGTACGGATTAGATTCTAAAATTGACAAAAATATTGTTGTGTTTGATTTGGGTGGAGGTACCTTTGATGTTTCAATTTTGGAAATAACGTCAGATGGCGTTTTTGAAGTTAAAGCTACCAATGGGGATACTTTTTTAGGTGGAGAGGATTTTGATTATAGAATCATCAACTATCTTGCCGATGAATTTAAAAAGGATACTAATATTGATTTACGCAAGGATATGATGGCCTTACAGCGATTAAAAGAAGCAGCTGAAAAAGCCAAACATGAACTTTCAAATGTAACTCAAACAGATGTTAATTTACCCTTTATTACTGCTGATCAAAGTGGGCCTAAGCATTTGAATGTTAATTTAAGTAGATCAAAATTTATAAGTTTAATTTCAGATTTACTGGATAAATTAGAAGCTCCTTGTCGAATTGCTTTGGAAGATTCAGGTATTTCCAAAAGTGATATTCACGAAGTATTAATGGTAGGTGGTGCCACTAGAATTCCTGAGGTTCAAGAGCGAGTAAAAGCTTTTTTCCAAAAAGAGTTAAATAAGAGCGTAAACCCTGATGAGGTCGTTGCTGCTGGTGCAGCTATTCAAGGTGGGGTATTGGCAGGTGATGTAAAAGATGTTCTTTTATTGGATGTAACGCCACTATCACTGGGAATTGAAACACTGGGGGGTGTATTTACTAAGATTATTGAAAAAAATACAACTATACCCTGCAAAAAATCTCAGGTGTTTTCAACCGCTCAGGACAACCAGCCAGCTGTTAGTATTCATGTTCTTCAAGGGGAACGAGAATTTGCAAAAGATAATAAAACTCTTGGAAAATTTGATTTATCGGGAATTGCTCCAGCACCTAGAGGAATCCCACAAATTGAAGTTACTTTTGATATTGATGCAAACGGTATCGTTAAAGTAAGTGCGATTGATAAAGCAACTAGTAAATCACAGGAAATCAGAATTACTAGTGGATCAGGACTTTCTGAAGAAGAAATCAAGAAAATGGTGAGAGAAGCTGAAGAAAACCGAGAGGCTGATTCTAAAAGAAGAGAAGTGATTGATACAAGAAATCACCTTGATGGTATGATTTTAGCCAGCGAGAAGATGATAAAAGACGGTAAAGGTAAAATTTCCGAAGGATCAAGTAAAGAAATAGAAAAAGCCGTAGAAGAAGCCAAGAAACATTTACAATCTGAAAAAATAGATGAGTTAAAAAAGGCTATAGAGGATCTTCAAAATGTATCTCACAAAGTTGCTACTGAAATGTATCAACAGACAGGTAACCAGGCAGGCAATCAAGGCTCTCAAGCGACTGAACAGGAAACAAAGACTGAAAAGAAAAATGAAGAAGATGTTGTTGATGCTGATTTTAAAGAAGTATAAGTATTAAATAGATACTAATTTAAGCGGGCCGTGTGGCCCGCTTTTATATGATTAGCAAGGGAAGCTCAGGATATGGATTCAAAAAGAGATTACTACGAAGTGCTGGGAGTTGCTAGGAATGCTGGTAAGGAAGAGATAAAAAAAGCTTATAGAAAGCTTGCTTTGCAGTATCATCCCGATCGAAATCCAAATAATAAAGATGCGGAAGCAAAATTTAAAGAAGCATCTGAAGCTGCAGAGGTTCTTTTAAGTGAAGATAAAAGATCTCGTTATGATCAATTTGGTCATCCGGGAGTCAACGGACAGACTAGTGGATTTGGCGGATTTGGAAACAGCGGATTTAGCGCAGATGGTTTCGGAGATTTGGGAGATATCTTTGGGGATATCTTTGGAGATATTTTAGGTGGGGGAAGAAGAGGCGGGGCCCGAAGAAAATCAAGGGCCAGAGCTGGAAATGATCTTCAGATGAACGTTAGAGTGAAGTTTGAAGAAGCTGTTTTTGGTTGTGAAAAAACTGTATCTATTTCAAGACAAGTTCAATGTGAGACCTGTGATGGGACTGGTGGAGAAAAAGGGTCAGGGCCATCCACTTGTGATGTCTGTAATGGACATGGTGAAGTAAGAAGACAACAGGGATTTTTTACGATGTCTTCGACATGCCCAAAGTGCCATGGTTCTGGGCAAGTAATCAGCAATCCTTGCAAGAAATGTCATGGAGAAGGTCGGACTAGAACTAAAGTTAATTTATCTGTGAAAATTCCAGCTGGCATTGATTCTGGACAGAGATTGAAACTAACTGGTGAGGGTGACTCTGGTTACTATCAAGGCCCTTCGGGGGATTTATATGTTCTTATTGAAGTTGAACCTCATGATTTTTATGAAAGAGATGGCGCTGATATAAACTGTGTCGTGCCAATTTCTTTTTCGCAAGCTGCTCTTGGTGCTACGATAGAAGTTCCAACTCTTCAAGGAAAAGTGGAAGTTAAGATTCCAGCAGGTACTCAAGCAGGTAAGAAAATGCGACTGAAAAACAAAGGAGTTACGTTAATCGGAGGTCATGGATTTGGAGATCAAATTATATCTATTCATGTGGAAACTCCAACTAAGTTAAATCCTGAACAAAAAGAATTATTTAAAACTCTTTCGAAATACGAAAATGCAATTAACCCGATGGGACAAAGCTTTTTAGAAAGAGTCAGGAATCTTTTTCAGTAAAATATATAAGCTACGAATAACAAATAAGTTAAATACAAGTACTGCTGGTGGTTGATTTAAGCTGGAGTTTTTAAGTTACAATCGATAGAATAATCACGCGCTCGTACGTATAAGTGGTAAATAACAAGGAATAGCTAAATGAAAAATTTTAGATTGTATCTCTTAATTACAATTTTTTTAGTTTCTTGTGGCGGTATACAATTGCTTGATGGTCAATCGCAGTCAAATAATTACCGTAAGGAATTTCTTTCTAAAATCCAAACCATTAAGTCGCAATATTCCTCCGGTAATGCCCAAAAAGCAATTTCCAGTTTAAATTCCATGAATGATAGTCTGCTTTGGCCAGCTGAAAAAGCTTTTAAATATAATTTAATTGGGGTCTTATTTTTTTCCGAGGGAAAAATTGAAGAATCTATTTCTTCCTTTGATACTGCTTTGGCAACATCGGACGTTGATGATTCTCTTACCTCCCAAATATATCTGAACATGGCAAGCTCATATTACAAGCTTGATTTTAAGGAAAAATCGTATTCTATGTTAATGCTGGCTAACTATAAATACCTTAAAAAGAAGGAAGCTAAAAATTACCACTTCCTTCATTACAAACTGGCAAAAAGCAAGGGCAAAGAGGACGAAGTCAATCAATCTCTTGTGAGGTATCTAGGAACTTTGGAGAGTATTAATGAAATAAGATCAAATGGTCATTTTCAGCCATTGCTTGAGAGCTTCTTGAAGATGACTTCGAATGAAAGGGCAGATTTTGTAAGAAAATTTGATGATGAGAAAACTTTGGTAGTAGCTTATTTGGCTTATTTAAATGCGGAAAAAATTTATTATGAGGGTGATAAATCGAAAACTAAGGACTACTTAGACTGGATTGCAGATACCTATAGTAAACATAATGAAGTAATCGAAATGATTAAAAATTTTAGTTTTCGCTTAGATACAGATGAAAAAATCGATCCCTATTCAGTGGGAGTGGTGTTGCCACTTACTGGTAAAAAAGCTAATTTTGGTCAAAGGGCATTGTTTGGCATCGATAGTGCTTTAAAATCTATTAACCGCCGTCGCGCGAAGGAAAAGCTTACTCCAATAAAAATTTACGTCAAAGACTCTCAAGGTAGCGGAGCAGTGGGTGGTCATGTTATCAAAGAGCTAGTTGATGATAAACATATTGCTGCTGTAATTGGTGGTCTTTTTTCTTCTGAGGCTCATCAAGAATATTTAGAATCCAAGCAAAAAGGGGTCTTTTTTGTATCACTTTCGTCGGTGGATATGCCAAAAATTTCCAAAGATTATTTACTATTAGAAATCAGGGGCTCAATAGAATCCCAAATAAATCAAATTTTTAGTGAGCAAACACTGAATTCTCTAGGTAGAAAAGCGGCGATACTTTATCCTTCGTCTAAACGAGGACAATCACACTTAGATGAATTTTGGCGGAAAGCCACTTTAGCTAATGTGGAAGTGGTGGGCGTGCAGGAATATTCAGAAGACTCCAAAGATTTCAGAGAACCAGTTAAGCAATTACTGGGTTTGAGTTTTTCTAGAGGAAGACAAGAAGAAAGAGAAATTTTAAGTGAAATATATTCTCTTGAAGATAAGAGTTCAGTAAAAAGAATTCAAGTTTTAGGACCCCAGGTTGACTTCGATTGGTTGTACCTACCATCGTTCCCGGAGCAGGCTAGGTTGATTGTTCCATCTTTTTCATATTTTGATGCTTTTAAAGTAAATTTTATTGGGGATCCTAGTTGGGGAGAATCGAGCCAATTAATGCAAGAGAGTTTTAAATTTGAAAATTTATTTTATGTTGGTGGTGAATTGAATGAGGTGAATACATCTTTTTACAAAGAATTCATAAAAGTCTACAAGAGAAAACCAAAAATTCTTGAAGTATTATCATATGATTCTATGAAAGTAGTGGGGGATATTATTTCTAATAAATCTTATGATACTAGAGAAGAATTTGATCATGGAGTAAAGTCAATATCCGAACTTGAAGGTATGACCGGCAAGTGGGTACAAACGGATGGTTTGTGGTTAAAAAATATGCAACTCATGATGCTTAAAAAAGGTGAAGCTAAAAAAGTACATGAATGATAAGACGGAAAACTACTAAGGGAATTTAGCTATTACTCAGCTTTTGCCTTGATTTTAGCTTTGATACGCTCTTTATGCTTTCTCTGTGAAATTTTTCTTTTCATTTTGATTACTTTTTTCTTTCTACCCATACCCATAGTGTTGTCCTTTAATTAAAAGCATTTACTCTGCAACTTAAGCTAAGTTTTGCAGAATTAGTTTGATAAACGATCAAGCTGCATAAATATAAGTAAATTTGTACACAATTTCAAGCCTGAATAACCTTGTAGTGCAGAATTTAATGTATTACAGTTCAAAAGACGCATAAAAAATATAATCTTTTTTTTAGTTAAAATGCTTGTTTAATAGTTCACAAAAAAGCAGCTAAGTGATAAATTTTACATAGGTTTATTATTTTTAATAAATACGTTTTGATCATGAATGGATTATTTGTTGTGATTTTTTAATAAAATCATATACTTATTACTAGTCGGGATGGTGGATTTATGTTTAGAAAGGTTTTAGATTGGTTTTCAAGCGATTTGGCAATAGATCTTGGGACAGCGAATACATTAGTTTATGCAAAAGGCAGAGGAATTATTGTAAATGAACCTTCGGTCGTGGCTGTCCATCAGGGTATCAAAGGGGTAAGCAAGGTTTTGGCAGTTGGAAAAGAAGCCAAAGATATGTTGGGGAGAACACCTGGTTCTATAAAAGCGATTAGGCCTATGAAGGATGGAGTTATTGCAGACTTTGAAGTAACTCAAGCTATGCTTAGATATTTTATTCAAAAATCATTGCCTGGCACGAGATTAGTTAAGCCTAGGATCATAATTTGCATTCCCTTTGGTATTACTCAGGTTGAAAAGAGAGCGGTTAAAGAATCTGCTGAGCAAGCTGGAGCAAGAGAAGTTTATTTGATTGAAGAACCTATGGCCGCTGCGATTGGTGCTGGTTTACCGATAACTGAACCATCTGGCAATATGATTGTTGATATTGGTGGAGGAACGACGGAAGTAGCCGTTATTTCTTTGGGTGGAATAGTGTTTTCTAAATCAGAAAGAGTCGCTGGAGATAAATTTGACGAAGCGATTGCTTCCTATATCAAAAAAATGTACTCTCTTCTCATTGGAGAAAGAACAGCTGAACTTATCAAAATTTCCATTGGTAATGCATATCCATTTGACGAAGAAGTGAAGATTTTTGAAGTGAAAGGTCGGGATTTAATTGCGGGAGCACCCAAGATTATTGAAGTTACTTCTGATGAAATAAGAGACGCTTTAAGTGATCCGGTTGCTGAAGTAGTTGAGGCTATAAAAGTATCACTTGAAAAAACTCCACCTGAATTAGCTGCAGATATTGTGGATAACGGAATTATTCTTTCTGGCGGTGGTTCATTGCTTGCCAATTTAGATGTGCTTATAAAAGAAAAAACTGGATTACCTGTCTCTCTTGCAGAAGATCCACTTACTTGTGTAGTTAGAGGTTGTGGGAAGTGTTTGGAATCAATTTCATTGCTAAGACAAGTTACAACACTTTCATAAATATAAGTTTTTTCCGGATATAAATCATGGAGTGAATTATTAAAGCGGAAGACAATTGCGTTTTTTTTTATAAACTTGAACCCATAAATATTTTAGAAAAATTACTCTTTAATGTAAGAGAAAAGAAAAATGTATTTTTTTGGAAAGTACCCGAAAAAGTTAATTGTGCTTCAATTGAATCAGTACAACAAGAAAATAAAATTGTCATTATAACGATACCTGGACAGAGTATGCCTTTTGATCATGGTGATTGGCATTTACATTTTATGTTCAATAACATTAACTATTTTACCGAAATGCAACTGATTCAAGTGAAAGATGGTTTACAGATTTTTAAAGTAGCCAAGGACATTTACCAATACGAAATCAGAAAAAAAGAAAGACTTTTAGCTTTTCCCCATAGAAAAATTTATATTTATATGGAGATTGAGAATTCGGCTATTGAGAAAAATGTTTTCTTCTTAAATAAATTACGCCAGGGAAATACAAAAATATTTAAAAACTTTATAAAAATTGCTTCCGATAAAAAATTTTATAACGATAACGATGAGCCACTGATGGGTTTTAGAGTCTTGGATGTATCAAGTGTAGGAGCATCATTTATAACAAATATCAAAGAAGCCAAATTGTTTTCTATCAATACTAAAATATCCGTTGTAAAACTTGACTGGCAAGGCGAGTGTTACCCTCTCAAAAATGTAATAGTAAATAATATTGTAGATTATATTGATCCAAGGGCCTTAGGGGTTTCTATGTACAAAATTGGAATTTTGTTCGATAGCAATCAATTATTAGATCAAAAATTGGCAATACTTTTAAGTAATGACAGTGTTAATCTGGAAAGTAGAGAGGAATATTTAAAATATATAAACCGGAATAACTTAGAAAAATGAAATATTTGATAAATTTTTTAATATTTGTATTTCTCGTTTCCTGCAGTAGTGGGGGAGGCAGTAATAAATCGGGGATTTCCAGGGCCAAGAAGTATTATGAACTAACCGATCACTCTGGTAAGTTTACCATGATAAGGGAGACTGGAAAGGCAAAAAAAAGCAATGATTTAGTGGTTATTACCACCATTTTGCCGCTGGAAGGAAATGAAAAAAAACCACTTGAAAAAAGCATAACAATTTCTACGCCAGGAATGTTAAATAAAATTCCTGTTTATCGTCCTCGGCTTTCTAATTACTTTATTTGGTTTGAAGATTCAAAGGAAAAATATTTTACGAAGATGAGTGTAAATATTACCACCAGATCAATAGATATAAGCATGAAAAGCCCTGAGGAAAAATGGAACGGTAATCGATCCATTCCTTTTCCTGCGGGAAGTGGAGTGTTTTGTTTTTTTAATCAAATTATTGAATGTGTGAAAAGAACTAACTTTTTTCAAGAAGCAATAAAACAGGGTGATGGGAACATGAATTTTCATGTAATCTGGGATGGCTATCCATATGTGCAAGAACAGTTACTGGGTATACCAGATAGAATTTTTGAACCAGTGACTATGGTATATGAAAAAAACGAGAAAAAAAATTTTTATCAATTTACGTTAAAAGTGGCTGGACAGGCGATCTTTTATTTTTTAGATAAAGATTTTAATATGGTTAAAAAATTTTGGACAACCCAAGGTGTATCAATCATTAAAAAAACTGACTAAATCACGCGGTTTAATTCAGCTTGAGTTTGTTTCAGGTGACCTTTATACTAGAGGAAGTAATAATATGTTTATTGAAAATATAATTGTTGTAGGATTATGAATCAAGATGTTGGTCAATTAATAATTACGGGCGTAAGCGGAGTTGCTTTAACCGAACATGAAAAGAATTTTATTGAAACCAATAATATTGGCGGAGTAATTCTTTTTTCCAAAAATTTTGAAAGTCCGGCTCAATTGTCAGAGCTAGTTAATAGTATCCAAAAATTAAGAAAAGAATACCCTTTGTTTATATCAGTAGACCATGAGGGGGGTAGGGTCATCCGCTTCAAAACTCATTTTACCCAGTTCCCGGCCATGGCTGAAGTTGCAAAACTCAACTCACCTAAAATTTGTTTTTTTATACATAAAATCATTGCCGAAGAATTAAGCACTTGTGGGGTTAACTTAAACTTTGCTCCATGTTGTGATGTACTTAAAAATAAAAGCAAAGTTATTGGAGATAGATCGTTTGGCGATTCACCAGATGTGGTTAGTAAATATATAACAGCAGCTATCCGAGGGTTACAAACCAATGGTGTAATTGCGTGTGCAAAGCATTTTCCTGGGCATGGGGCAACTTCTAAAGATTCTCATCTTGAGTTGCCGATTGTTAATATTGATATGAATGAGCTAACCGAGATTCATATCAATCCGTTTGCTAGAGCTATCAAGTCATCTCGTGTTGAATTTTTGATGATGGGCCATATGAAGGTTGATGCCATTGACGACAAGATGCCCACTTCTTTAAGTTCTTTAGCTCACGACATTGTTAGAAAAAATTTGAAATATAATAAGATTATTGTTTCTGACGATATGCAAATGCAGGCAATTACGGATAATTATTCTATTGAAGAAGCTGTAACATATGCTTTATGTGCAGGAACAGATATTTTGATTTATCGGGATATGGACAAAGCGGAAGAGGCATTGGCTGCGATTAATAATGCTTTAAAAGTAAAAAATATTAAAAATGATTGCTTAAATGATAAAATTAAAAGAATAAATGGTTGTAAAAAAGAAAACTTTAGTGAGTATAAGCCTGTCTATATTCCCAAAATAGATAAAAAAATAAATTCAAAGGCAAGTCAGATCTTTTTGGAGGATATACTTGAGCGAATTGCAAAAGTAAATGTAACTCCTTGATCTTGAAAATTGTACTAATTTGTTCAGCTTTCCATTTAAATTGGATGATCTTTCCTATAAGTAACTGAAAACTAAATCTCTGGTACCCTATAAGTATTGAGCAAAAAATTAATTTGATCAGGATGTGGATCGTGTTGCTTTTAATATCACTTATTTTGGTCGGTATCTCGGTTTTTATAATAACCAGTGCGGTTTTTATTGATGAGGGCCAGTATAAAGCATCAGAAAAACTTGATGATAATGTAGGGAAAGATAAAATTCTTCAACAGGGAGTAATCTTAAGGTACTCCAGACCATTTTTTAGAAGGTATGTTGTCCCCATTGTTTCCAACATGAAACAGAGGGGTAAAATACGGAATAAATATAAAAGAAAATTAGCAATGTCCGGGTTGACCGTTATTATATCACCTGAGGAATTCTATTCGTTTAAATTATTTTTGATCATTGGTTTTCCTGTATTATTTATTGGAGTTAAATTATTGGCTGATGCTGACTGGCCGATGACTACCATGATTCCTTTAGCTTTTTTCGGATTTGTTTATCCAGACCTCTGGTTGAGTGGAAAAATAAAACAACGCCAGGAAGATATTATAATTAATATGCCCTTTGCCATAGATATGTTGGCACTTTGTGTGGAAGCTGGACTTGATTTTATAGCTGCCATGGCTAAGGTCGTTGAAAAAGCCAGAAGGAGTTCGTTATCGGAAGAATTTGAATTGCTCATGAAAGAGATTACAGTTGGTGCTAGTCGAGCTGAGGCGCTCAGAAATTTATCATGGAGAGTTGGACTAATAAATATAACTTCGTTTTGTGCAACTTTAATTGCCGCAGATTCAGTGGGCGCTAGCATTGGTCCTATATTGAAAGCCTTGGCAATCGAGATCAGGCAAAAAAGATCAAACGAAGTTGAAAAAAAAGCAGCAAAAGCAGCTACTAAAATACTATTTCCAATGATGATTTTTATTGTTCCAGCAGTATTTATTATTGTTGCAACTCCTTTGGCTTTGGAATTTATGCTAGCAAAGAAATGAGGAAATAATGTTTCAGATTAAATATAAAAACTTTTATATAGCAAAATCAGTTAAAATTGCTGAATCTTTTTTTGCTCGCCTTAAGGGATTGATGTTTGTGGGTGAGATGGTCGGGTTTGACGGGCTTTTAATTAAGCATTGTAATTCGATACATACTTGTTTTATGAAATTTAACTTGGATGTAGTTTTTTTGAATGATAATTATCAAATCAAAAAAATTATAAGAGGAATTGTGCCGTGGAGAATAACTGGGATTTATTTACAGGCTACCCAGGTTTTAGAACTTAAGTCTGGAACAATTCCCGTAGAAATAAAAGAAGGTGATTATTTGATATTTGAAGAGGAAATATGTTTAAGTTAGTTGTTATAGGTGGAAAATTGCGGGGCCGAGAATTTATCTTAAACGATGGAGATAATGTTCTAGGGCGTGGGTCGGAGTGTGATGTGTATTTTCCAGTTGAGGGTATATCTAAACGTCACTTAAGCATAACTATAACCAATGACACTGCTTATTTGAAAGATCTAGAAAGTGCAAATGGTACTTTTTTAAATGGTGCATTTGTAAAAAATGCAACGTTAAAAAATGGGGACAAAATAAGTCTTCCTGATTCAATAATTCAAGTTGTCTTAGTAAAAGAAAAGAAAATAATTATTCATAAAAAAATAACTCAAAATGATGATGATTTTTTAAAACAAACTGAACCTGTTCCAACTAATTTGCCATTGAAAATTATTTACTATTTCAAACTTAAAATCATGCCCTTGTTTTATAATATAAACAGAGAGTATGAGTGGAAAATTCTTTTAGCTATAATCATGGCCATGTGTGTTTTTGTTTCAATCACTCTTACAATTTTCCCAGTATTAAGCGATAGTAAAAGAATATTAATTGATGAGACATCTCTTAGAGGTAGTCATTATGCAGATGAAATAGCCCGAATAAACGCGGGTGCTCTAAGTAAAGGATTTCTGGATCAGATTGATACCAATTTTCTAGAGCATGAGCCCGGCGTAGTGTCTTATGAATTGTTTGATTTAGAGGGGAGAATTTTTAGGCCAATAGGTAAGATGAACGAGTTTATAGACGATCCTTTCTCAGTAAAAGCGAAAAACTGGGCAAGGGATAAGAAAAAAATTAACGAGCTTTTTACTGGTCCAATTGGCAATGGACAAATTGGAATTGCCAAGAAAATTAGAACGTATAATATGAAAACTGGAGATTATGAAACCATAGCCGCAATCGCCATTCGATTTTCTCCAACTTCACTTGCCCTGGAGGCATCAAAAAGTTCAAGAGCTTATTTTGAATCTTTATCAACGTCTATACTAGTGGCTATCTTTTTTTATGGAATAATACTTTTTTTAACTATCAAACCCATGGATGAGATGAAACGACAAATAGATGAATTTTTAAGAGGTAAAAGAAAATTAATTGAAAGTGAGTTTCTTATGCAGGAAATGAATCCCCTAAGGGATAGTATTAATGTGCTTTTGACCAGAATACGGGAATTATCCAAAGACGAATCGGATAAAATGTACGATGAAATTGAAGAAGACACATTATATGTCGAGAAATTGATTAATTTTTCAGATGGATCAGGAGTTCCTACAATTGTTTTAAATTCAGAAAAAAACATCAAAAAAATTAATTTATTAGCGGAAGATTTAACCGGAATAAGGGAATCAAGTGCCTTAGATATGAATCTATTAGACACAGCCAGGGAAAAAGGATTCGCTGCGATGCTAATCGAGCTATGTGATGAATCTGCTAACAACGGAGGAATTAATCAACATGGAGCGTACGATATTCAAGGTAATCCTTACTCAATACATGTAAATACCCTGATGGGAAAAGATAATTTTGCTAAGGCTTTTTATATTACGTTTATAAACGAACAATCATGAGGACTTTGTTGGCATGAGTGAAAATGTTTTAACATTTACAGATTTAAAAGGACCATCAGAAGTCGGGCAGTATCATCGATTTCTATGTATGACTGGTGAAAACAAGGGAACTAGTTATATTTTAATTGGATCGCGAATCGTTGCAGGAAGAGGGAAAAATATTGATATCCAGATAAATGATACCAAGGCTTCTAGAGAGCATTTTGAATTGGCCAAGATTAAGGAAAGTTATGTTTTAACTGATCTGAAATCACAAAATGGCACTATCGTTAATGATTTGAAAGTTACACAGCATAGATTGTCCGACCATGATACTGTCATTGTTGGCAAGACCATTTTTAAGTATAGCTTGCTTACTGTTTTGGAAAAAGGCAACTCTTTACAAAAAAAAGAATCTGATGAAATCCAAACGGAAAACTTAAAGAATGAAAAATCAGCTATAACCAAAACAGCCGCTAAAAATAATAATAAAAAATTTCTTCTATACGGAATTTTAATACTAATAGCTCTTGCCTCCTTATTTACTTCAAATGATACCTCTCAGGGTCAGAATAAAAAAAAGACTGGAGAGGGAACACTGGAAGAAGATGAAATATTGGTACAAAATCTTAAAAAAAGTGAGGCTTATAAGGAAGATGAATTGGAACATGAGGTGTATGTATATATCCATCGTGGCTTAAGAGAGTTGCGGGAAAAAAATTTTTATCGTGCCTTGCATGAGTTCGAGCAAGCCTTGGTAAGAGCACCGAATCATAATAGGGCAGATTTTTATAAAAAGAAAACTCAGCAGGCTCTTGATGAGGAAATTGATCAATTGTTTGCCAAGGCTGCGCGAGATAGGGAATCACTAAGATTAGTGGAAGCGGTGAAAACGTATTGCTCTATTATGCGATTGATTGATCAAAACCCAAATGATGAAAGGTATGTAGCGGCTCAAAAAAATATAAAAGTATTAAATGATGAATTGGGACTAAAAGAAGATGAAAATATCTGTAACTAAAAACGGAAATTTTATCGAAGAACGTTTGCTTGCTGGTGAACAACAAGCGAGATGGTCATTTTTAATCGGACGATCGCCTGAATGTGAAATTGTTTTAGATGATAGGAAAGTTTCCAGAGAGCATGCCAAGGTAACATGCGAGAATGGCGTCTGGATGATTGAAAAAACCAGCGATAATGGCGATATTTTTATAAACGGTAAGAACGTTGCCAAGCAAGAATTAGTGCAAGGAGATATGATCAATTTAGGTTATTATGTTTTAAACATTTCCATGGATGAAACGGATGAAAAAAAACATATAGTAAATGAAGATTTAGCTTATCCCGAGATGGTAACCGATGAAGTTGCAAAGATAAAGAATAGTTCAAAATCACTTTCAAATATCGAGTCAGACCCAGTCGAAAAAAATTCTAAAATAAAAAGTTATACTGCAGATCTTGAAACTATAAGTAATTTTCAAAATAATATGGACGAACTTCCCGCTTCATCTCAACTCAAAGAAAATAATGAATTTCCCAAAGAGGAACCAAATGTTGAAAATGATGTTTTAAAAAATGATAACTTTGAAGACTTGAATAACCAAAACGACTTTGAACTATCAGAAAATTTACAACATGAGGACCCAACGCCTTTTGTTAGTGAAAATTTGGCAGAAAAGACTGAGGTCGCTAAATCATTTTCAAAATTTATTTTAAAAATATTTGGTGAAAATGCTCCGTATGAGAAATTTATACTTGATCAAAATGAAGTCAAGATAGGTCGTAATTCAGAAAGATGTCAGATCGTTTTGAATGACGATGAAGTTTCTTCTGAACACGCTATAATAAGAAAAACTAAAAATTCTTATATTCTAGAGGATTTAAAATCTGCTAATGGAACAATATTAAATGGAATAAGAGTTAATCAGTCTGAACTGGCCAATGATGATGAATTTTTGATTGGAAGTACCACTTTTACGGTAGAGATTATTTCAACTTTTTTACAGGACCAAAAAGACCGACTTATGCCGGTAGAAGATAACCAGGTAGTTGAAGTTGAAGAAATTGTAGAAGTCTCGACTGATTTTGTGGGCGATGCTGTAGCCGGAATTTCTGCACAAGAGGCAGCTGACTTGGCAGCCAAGAGTAATAATAAATCCTTGTTTACCAGGGATGCTCTTAAAGATCCGGTAAAAAGAAAAAAGATATTGATTATATTGTTGGTAATAGTTGGGCTTTGGATTTTGCTAGGGGGCGAAGATAAGCAAAAAGTATCCAAAACCAAGAATACAACAAAACAGAACTATTTGCTTGAGCAAGATAAGACAAATTTATTAAAAGATAAAAAAGAAATTAAGCTTACACCTGAACAACAAGAGTCGGCAGAAGCTTTATATGAGCTGTCTAAAACTTTGTTGGATGATGGGAAATATAAAGAAACGTTGCAAGAGTTAGACAAATTACACCAAATTATTAGCCCTTGGAAAAATTCTACTCAGATTTACTCTTGGGCTCAGGGTGGATTAAAAAAACTTGAAGAAGAAGAGAAGAAGAAACAAGAAGAAATTGAACGTCGAATTAGAAAACAAAAAGTTAAAGAATTAGTCAAACAGGCACAAGAAGCAGTTAAAGAGAGACATGTTGAGGTGGCGGAGACTCTTTTTAGTGAAATTATGAAGCTTGAACCAGAAAATTATGACGTAACTTATATGAAGGCTACTCTAGAGGCTTGGAAGAAAGAAGAAGAAAAAAAGCTTTTGGAAGAGGAACAAAAAAAAGCAGAAAAGGCTAGGAATATAAGATTACTTAAACCAGGTAAACAATTTTATTTAAAAAAAGACTGGCATAAGGCAATTGTTGCGCTGGAGAAATTTCTAAGTATTCCTGATATGGATGATGATCTGGTAAAACAAGCTCACTCAATGTTAACTGATTCAAGAAAAAATCTTAGAGAAATTATAGAACCTCTCATGGGGAAAGCTCGATCTTTAAAAGAAGGTCAAGATCTCAAGGGATCGTATGAAACATATTTGTTACTTTTGAGTCTTGTTCCCGATAATATGGAAGCATTGAAAGAAATGGCTGAGATCAGAGATGTACTTTCTTTTAGAACAAAAAAGGTATATCGAGAAGCTTTGATTCTTGAATCCATGAGTTTGTTTACTGAGGCAAAAGATAAATTTCAAGAGGTACAACAAATTACACCTTCTGATAGCGAATATTATCGAAAAGCAACCAAGAAATTGCAAGATTACATGGAGTAGGTATGCTAGCTCTTAAAGAATATACTGCCAAAACTCATCAAGGACCGTATTTGGAAGTCAATGAAGATTACTATCATTTGGATGTGGTCAATAATCTATTTTTAATCTTTGACGGTTTTGGTGGAGCAGGGGTTGGCGATAGCACTGTTACATTTCTTAGCGATGAAGTTGCCAAATTTTATACTAAACTAGGATGTGACCCGGATTTGACCTTGCCTTTTTTCTTTAGTCCTAAATATTTAATTGAAGGGAATGCCTTGATAAATTCAATTCAATACGCCCACCAAATTTTAATGAAACGGAATAATCAAAAAAAGAACTTGTCTCAAAAAGGGGGAGCATCCATAATTGGCGCCGCCATGTCTGAAAATATTATGACTTTTGCTTGTGCTGGAAATTGTGCTTCCTATTTGTATAGGAGTGGTCATATTGGGTCTATAACCCATCCGGATGTCCTGCAGTTTCATTTTGAAGGCAGGCAAAATACCATTTCTCACCTTTGCCCATCCAATGGGCTTGGTTTGTTTGATGATTTGCATTTACAAATAAGGGAGCTGAAGGTTGAACCAGAAGATATAATTATGTTTGTGACTGATGGTGTGTTTGGTAAGTTGGACATAAATGAGCTTAAATATATTATTGAAATGAAAAATGATGATCATGAGAAAGGATCACTGATTTTTAATCTGGCAAATAATAAAGGTAATCTGGATAACCAAACTTTTATGATGTTAAGATTTTAATAAATTGTTCTGGCTTTAAAAACAAGCAAAATTCTTGCTAACCTAACTTATTTAAGAGAAGATATTCATAGAGGTTTTGATTATGAACGCAAATATTCTTATTGCAGATGATAGTCTGACAATACAAAAAGTAGTTAGCATCATGTTAGCGAATGAACCCTATACCTTGACGCAGTGTTCGGCGGAAGGTGACTTATTTACTAAATATTTAAAAAATGATTATGACTTAATTTTACTTGATTACAATTTTTCTTCTAAATTATCGGGGATAGAACTGGTAAAGAAAATTCTAGAAGTCAAACCAGATAGTATATTAATGGTTATGCTTGGGACTTTTGATTCAGTTGATGAAAAGGAATTAAAAGAAGTTGGGGCAAGAGATATAATTGTGAAACCTTTTGAAAGCAGTCTTTTTTTAAAAAAGTGCAGCTTGCTTCTTAATCGAGAAGTCGCTCAGGATGATTTGAATATTTATTTTAAAGACGAGGCAGACTCAGTAGGTGAAGAATGGAAAGTAAGCGGCCCAAAGCCGCAAGAATTAGATATTCCTGATCTAATTGATGAAAATACTAATTCAAAAAACTCAACTAATTTGCATGTTGAAGTTGAAAGTTGGGGCATCAGTATTCCAGATGTTATTGGCAAACCAGCTGGATCGGGCACTACGCCAGAAATTCCAGATATAATTGAAGAAAAAGAAACGGGGTTATTACCAACTGGTGCTAATTTGGAATATCCAGAAAATAAAAGTTTAGCAGAAAAATATGCATCTTCAAAAATGGTTCGGATTGATTCACTAACGGTTGATTTAGCCGATGATAATGATGAAGTAAATGATAGTACTGAGGAAATAGCGTTGGCTAAACTTTCTAGTGATGGTTGGGAAAATGATGTTACAAATGACCAAGAAGATGATGAATTTTGGGTAGAGAATGATGCAGACGAAAGGGATAAAAAACCCAGCGAAGATAGTATGTTTAAAGTGGTGGAAGATGAAGCGCAGGAAGATCAGATTTTTATACAGCAAGAGGAAGATGAGGGGACTGATGAAATCACCGTAGTTAATCTCGCAGATGAAGTAGAAAATACAGTTAAAAAAGATGCACCATTTAAAGATGAAACAAGTGAAGTAAATGAGGAATTTTTCAAAAACAAAATTAAGGAAATAATTACTCTTCACTATGAGGAAGACATTATTAATAGATTAAAAGAACATATGGGCCCATTGCTTGAAAAATATGTTCATCAATATTGCAAAGAGACCATTGAAAAAGTAACTTGGGAAATAATTCCAGATTTAGCAGAAAATCTTATTAAGAAAGAATTAAAAAAGATCACTGAATCAATTTCTGAAAATAATTAATTAAAAAATATTAAGGGAAAAAGTATGAAAATAATATTGGGATTAATTTTCGTTGTCTTCAGTTCAGTTTGCTTTGCACAGATATCGCTTTTTGCGACAGCCACTACCGATTATGTAAGTCGTGGGGTATCTTACTCTAATAATGGGCCAGCCGTGCAGGGTGGATCAGAATATGTCATGCCAATTGGTGCAACGTTGGGAGTATGGACTACTACGCTTGGTGATAATACTGGAGGGCAAGAGCTGGATTTCTATGCTGGTTATAAAAAAGAGGTTTTTGAAAATATGGTAGTAGGAGGTAAAATTATTTCATATCGCTATTTAAAAAATACCTCCAGTGATTATTTGGAAGGAAATATTAATTTCTCTTATAAAATTTTCAAACTTGATATTTATTATGCCCCTCAAGTGCCGGTTGCTACACGCACTGAAACTTATAAAAATTTATATTTTAATTTTTCTGCTAGTCATGAAGTTATGAAAGATATTTCAATTGGAACAGCCATTGGATATTCTTACTTTGATAACAAAAATTTAGCTGATTCAAATAATCGCTTTGATGGAATTTTGTCGTTGATAAAAACTATGCAAGATACTACGATTAGTTTGAATTTTAGTGATACCAGTAGAAAAAATGTAGCAGGTGAGAAGCAAAAGGATCAATCGTTATCAATTGCAGCTACCATTAGTATTTAAACTTATTTTTCAAGTACATTCAAAGAACCGGAGATAAATGTATTGATTTTACTATCAGAACTTTTAAGAAGAGCTTCTCCATTGTCGGTTATGCCTTGAAATATTCCAATCCATTCTTTGTTTGTATCTGTAATCGAAACCTGTTTGTTTAAGTGAGAACAGGTTTTTTCAAAATCTTTTTTGATATTTAAATTACTAAAATCATAAGACAAAAAGTAGTCATAAATATTTCTGGGAATAATTTTGCGGTCTTGGCTGGATAATTTGACGTTTGCTTTGATAACTCCAGCTGGAGTTTTGTAATTTTGTTCACCAGATAATTTCTTAGAATAACCCAGGTTAAGTCCAATCCCGCAGATAATTGATTCGTGATCAATGTATTGGCATATTATTCCACCACATTTTTGACAGTGGCAGTTAATAAGGTCATTAGGCCATTTGAGATTTAAATCTGCACCCCATTGCTCTTTGATATATTGACAAAGAATGATTCCTGCAGCTAAGGGTATGGTGATCACATTGATGGTAGGCTTAAGCAGAAAAGAAAAGGTAAGTGCATTAGGATAGTCATCCCAGCGATTACCATTCCTACCGATACCCTTTAATTGTTTATCGGTTGAAATAAGTACATATGAATCTTTTAAAAACAAATCCTTAAAATTTTCTTTTAAATAGAGTTGAGTGGAATCACATTCTTTTAAGTGCAGATGCAGCATAAAAAAAACCTTAAAAAAAGCTTATCTTAAATTACAATATAGCTTTTTTTTGTTATGAAAGAAATTATTAAAACGCTTAGAAGGAAGGGATATGTTTACCATTAAAAGAGCGAAACCTCGAGAAATCCATTTTGAAAGAGACATAAATCCATATGCTCATGGTTCAGTGATTGTTTCATTTGGTAATACCAAAGTTCATGTAACTGCCACTGTCGAGGAATCAGTCCCCCCATTTTTGAAAGATAAAAAACAAGGATGGGTTACAGCTGAATATAGCATGTTGCCCGGTGCAACTAATACAAGGAATAAAAGAGAACGAACTTCTATAAGTGGAAGAAGTCAGGAAATTCAGCGCTTAATCGGCCGAAGCCTTCGCTCAGTGGTAGACTTGAAGGCTTTAGGAGAGCGTTCTGTCACTATAGATTGTGATGTATTAATAGCTGATGGTGGAACGAGGACAGCTTCCATTACAGGTGGATTTGTGGCCTTAAGTCTGGCCATAAAAAAACTTCTAAAAGATGGAAAGATTCAAAGTAATCCTATCAAAGAGAGTCTAGCTGCAATTAGCGTTGGAATCAATAAAGAGAACGAAATAATTGCTGATTTAAATTATGATGAAGATTCCAATTGTAAAACTGACATGAATATCGTCATGACTAGTAGTGGAAAATATGTTGAGATTCAGGGTACTGCAGAGGATGGGGCGTTTAGCAGAGAAGAAAATAATCTGATGCTAAATTGTGCTTGGGAGGCCATTCAAATAATTTTAGAAAAACAAAAACAGGCACTATATTAATGGAATTTATACTGGCATCTGGAAATCAACATAAGGCTCAAGAATTTGATGAGTTATTTGACCACCGAATTATTAAAATTTGTTCTGCTTCCAAACCTGTAGATGTCATCGAAGATGGAAATAACTATTATGAAAACGCCTTAAAAAAGGCTAAAGCTTATTATGATGTTTTTAAGAAGCCCGTGGTTTCGGATGATTCCGGAGTGGACGTCGTAGCACTTCCGAACGATCTGGGAATTTACTCAGCTCGTTTTGGGGGAGAGAATATCAACTTTAATGAAAGAATTGAGCTCCTGCTTAAAAAAATGCAGCCTTTTGTGGGAGAAGAGCGAAGAGCTTCCTTTACTTGCGTTTTGTGTTTTTACTTAAGCCCAGATGAAATCTATTACTTTTCTGGCAAGATCACTGGGTTATTAGACATTCAACCTCGAGGCGATCAGGGATTTGGCTATGACCCTGTTTTTATTCCGGATGAACTTAAACAAAAAAATCTAACATATGCCATGGCTCCGGATTGGAAAAAGGATAATTCCCATAGGGCAAAGGCTTGTAAAAAGGCCCAAGACTTCTTTTCTCAAACTCATTGCCAAAGTAAAAAAAGTACAATATAAACTATCCTATTCTATCCCAATCATACCTGTCGGAGCGTAGCGCAGTTTGGTAGCGCATCTGCTTTGGGAGCAGAGGGTCGTTGGTTCAAATCCAATCGCTCCGACCATTTTTCAATTTCGACTCTCATCCCTGACTCTCATCCGACTCTGACTCTGACTCTCATCCCTTCATGGTGGGGTACGCGCTGCATTTCAATCTTTTTTTTATCGCCTGAACGATTTTTTGATCTAATCTCAACGAAAAGATCTCCATGATTGTGCGTTCTTTTTTTACTCCTTGCCGGAGAACGTAGATAATTAAAAGCGCGGTGATAACAAGATTCTGCCAGCTATCAAGTTCCCAATGGAAAGGAGGTGCGAATTCCAGATAGTATTCATTGAACGGCAAAAAGTATTTTATTCCCCACCCCGTACCGCTACCAAGTAAATCGCCGAGAAGATGTGCATGAAGTGATATCAAAGAGAGTAAGAATACCCGCTTTCTTTCTTTCGAGAAAAGTGACAAGACAAGTGACGTGAGTGTTATGAAAAGTAGATTATGGCCAATGGTGTGGTGATACTTTGAATAGAAATCGATTGAGAAGAGTACCCCCAAACCATCCAGATCAGGAATAATCGAAGTGGCTGTTATAATTATTCGATCCTTTCGATTTTGTAGAGGTTGGGAAATGGACCAAGAGATTATAGCATGGGTAGTGGGTAACATAATTTGTATTTTATCTTGTCATGGAATGGAGATAAAGTAAACGTAGGTCCTGTTTCATCGCGCTTAGATAAAACATTTTCTTGAAATCTTTTCAAACCTATTCTTTTAAATCTTTTTTGAGCATTAAAAGTGAATAACCCTAGTTTTGCGGAAAAAGTCCTCCCCAGTAATTTTCTGGAGTACATCCATTGTCAAAATAGGGTTCACATCCCTTGCTTGTTTCAAGTCGAACAAAAAACCAATTAATTAAAAATTCTGGTTTTTTGAAGTTGTCAGGGACTTTTTCTTTTATTAGATAGTTTTTCTCTTTCTTTGACCGATCAATCCCAACTAATCTTACTTTATTTGTACCATCAATTATTTTTTCATATTCCTTGTACCATTTTAAACAATCTTTTGTATCGGCAAGTCTTCTAAATATAAATTGATGTATAACTTCACCATTAATCATATAAAATGACATTAATGATTTTTTATCTTTAGAATTGACAAGAGAACATTCAAACCAGAAATTTTTCCGATTTACTTCGATGTCAATAAAACGATCTGATTGATTATAAATTTTAATTTCAGAGCTTGCACAGCTACTAAAGAGGAATATTATAATCATAATGGTTTTCATTTTTGTATCAACCTTTTATATAATTTGTCTAGCTCTGCCATTATTCGATCTGATTTTTCAACATTGCCAAGTTGAGTTAATATTCCCTTATATTCGGCGACAGCTTCCATCCATGTAGCTTCTTTTTTTAATCTATGCGAAACCAAAAATTTTTTATGAAATAACCAACGGATTCCAGCACAAAGATTAAGATTAGGATCAAAAATTTCTTTTTTTGATAAAGTAATTAGAAAATCTTTTAGCTCACCTTTTTTATCACCTAAAATTTTTCTTGTTTGCTCTGTAACTTGAATCAAGCCTTTAGCTTTACCAATGTTGCTATTTGTATTGACATTAATATTAAAACTCGACTCGGAAGCAATTAATGCTTTAACTAAATTTGGATTGAGAGGATCTGTGGGGTTAAATATGTCATTCCAAAACTCTGTCCAGCCACCAATTAAATCATCAAATTTGTTTCCATGTGGATATCCCAAAGTATCTGGTTTGGGTTTACTTTTTAAAATTTTGAAATATTTTTCAGCAATTTCGTGGATTTCGTCTGCAACAAAGATTTCATGTTGGCTTGGATTTTTGCGACAATGGCCATCCACAATAGTTGTACCATCTGGATTTTTTTCTGATACTGAAACTTTTCTCGGATGGTTCATTACCCAGTGCTCACCGATTGGGCATATTCGCCAAGGATGTTTTATTTTACTACTCATTTTTATTTCAAATAGCAAGTTACAAGTTTTCGAAATTAGAATTTACTCATTTTATACTATCATCAAACAACAAAATGGTAAAATTGATTTTGAAAAGCTTCACTATCATATAAATTTAAATCTTACTAATGGCAAAATTAGTTTTGCAGAAGACGCTTCTTCAAATTGTGAAATCAATTTTAGCATTATAGCTACCGCACAAGCAAAACTTAACATTAAAGTGGGAAGTGGTAACATCGATATAAATAATATTCTTGGGGTAATTGATTATAAAACAGGAAGCAGAGATGTCACCGTCACTAATTCTGGTAAAAAAGTTGAGGGTGAATCTGAAAAGGCAAAGTATAAAATTTCAGTCAAATCTGGATCAGGTGACATTGACATGAGAATTAAAAGAACAAAAAAATAGAATTTTTTTGTAGGATCAAACATGGGCTAAAAACTGTGAAGATTTTTTAATTGATGAGTAAATGTAATAAGGTTATAACTATACTTAAATCCCAGAGAGAATAGTTTATATGAGTTTTCTCACACGCTTGGAAATTTTTTACCTAGTTGGTGCTTTGTGTATTCTCATAGGCATTTTTGCTAATAATTACTCCCGAAAATTAGGCATACCTACTCTCCTAATATTTTTAGTCGTGGGAATGCTCGCTGGCAGTGATGGACTTTGAGGCATTTGGTTTGACAACGCTCCACTGGCCCAAGTTATTGGCGTTACCGCGATGATTTTTATCCTTTTTACGGGAGCTTTGATACGAATGCGGAATTTGAGGAAGTTAAAAATAAAGTTTAGGCCAGCAAAAGGAATTTAAAGGGGGCAAGTTAATGAATATTCAAGATAATGAATTAAATCAACTGGCAAAGATGCAAATGCCTTTTGGTAAATATAAGGGAACACCTTTGATAGATTTGCCTGAAAGTTATGTTATCTGGTTTTATCAAAAAGGGCTTCCAAATGGTAAACTTGGCAGTTTGCTGGGACTTTTATATGAAATCAAGGTGAATGGTCTAGAATACTTGCTTTTACCCTTTAAAGATTCTTGATTATCATTTAGCATTCGGCACTAAGTTAATTATTATTATGGTAACATCGTTAGTATTCATATATGGTCATTTGAGGTTACAATTAGACATTTTAGTAGGAGATTAAAAATGAAGGTTCAAATTCTGGGAACTGGCTGTGCAAAATGTAAAAAGCTTTTTGAAAATGCATCAGCCGCAATCAAACAGTTAGGGATAACTTGTGAAATAGAAAAAATTGAAAAAATTGAAGACATCACTGATATGGGCGCAATGATGACTCCGGCTCTGGCCATTGACGGGGAAATAAAGACTGCTGGTAAAGTTATGGATGTTGCAGGAATAGTTCAAATTTTAAAAAGTCAAAGTTAAATCAATCCATTGCAAAGATTTTCTTATTCTTCCTCTTGTTTTCTTTTTTGGGCAAGATTTTGAGATAGACTTTTGGCCCAATAATTTAAGCGACCAAGGCAAAGATCTAGAGCATTCTTTAATTTTACTTTATCGATAGGTTTGGCAATAAATGCGACTGCACCATCGTTGTAAGCATTAATTACAGTGGTGATCATACTATCAGATGTGATAACGATGCATTGAGTGCCTTTTCCCATACTCATCGCTTTTCTAATAAGCTCGTCACCTGGCATTTCAGGCATTAAAATATCAGAAATAAGAATATGGAAAATATTTTTTTCCAATTGTTCTAGAGCGTCCTGAGGATTTGTGGCGCAGATGATATTAAATTCATCCTTGCCATAAATTTTCTGAATCATGTCGGAAGTAATTGTAACAATCTCTTCTTGATCATCAACTAACAGTAAATTGTAAGGCTTAGAAATTATTTTCATAAATTATACCATTTTCTCAAAGTCATCATCATTCAAACTATCTTTTTTAGCAACAATACCATCTAACAACTGCGGATCGACATAACTGCTGTTGGGGGTAATGCTGATCTCATTTTCTATACTGGTATCATTTGTCAAACGAGTATGGCCTAGAATAATGTTATTGAGTGTATTAACGATAGCGTTTAATTCATCTTTAGCCTTTTGCAAATGATTTGAATTATTTTGTGCTTTAACGGCAACTTCACTGTTACCCTTGGCAGCGTCATCGAGTTGTTTGAGAGCAGTCTCAGTTTGTTGTACACCTTTATTTTGTTCATTTGTGGCTTCAACAATCCTTTGGATTTGTTCGTTGATAAGGGAAATATTGTCAGCAATTTGTCTAAAGATTGCTTGGGCTTTGTTAGTTACGTCCTGTCCCCGTTTTACGGTTTCTTCTGTTGATTTGACGGCTTCATTAACTTTCTTTTGACTGTTTTCCAAAAGAGTATAGATTTCCCTGGAAGCATTACCACTCATGTTGGCAAGCTTACCGACTTCTTCAGCAACTACCGCAAAACCTTTACCATGTTGACCTGCCCTAGCTGCTTCTATGGAAGCATTAAAGGAGAGTAGTTGAGTTTTAAATACAATATCATTGATAACTGTTGTTTTTTTGGAAATATCCTTGATGACATCAACCATTCCCCGCATGTTTTCATTTTCTTTGTTAATATCAGACATGGAATCAACCATGTTTCTCATTATTTTATCGCCTTCGCCAGTCATATTTTTTACTATATCGGAGATGTCCTTGGACTTGTGTGAAAATTCGGCGGTTTGATTAATCATACTGGCCATTTCTTGCATTGCCGCTACACTTTCTTGGGTAGCAGCAGCTTGTTGGTTGGAGGAAGATGATAATTTATTACTGGCATCATTTAATTCCTCGGAGGCAATACTTAATTCTTTGGAGGATTTGTTTAACGTTTTTGAGACGCGTAATATTGGATCAATAATAGATTTTCCAAAAAAGTACGCAATAATCATAACTACAATTAATACAATTGCTGCATTAACAATGATCTGTCGTAAAATTGTATAGACTGGGCTCATTATTTCGCTGGTATTTTTTTCCACAATAAGTGCCCAAGTTTGTCCCATAATGACCAATGGAGTATAAGCACTGATGACCGGTTTTTCGTTAATGTTTTTAATCTCATGAATAGAGGTTTTACCATTTATTGCGTTTGATTGGCTGGAAGAAGTGATTAGTATATTGTTTTGGAAAGATTTAAAAACGTTGTATTGATCTTGATTAACAAACATATCAGATCGAAGTTTGCCATCACTCCCTACTAAATAAATTTGGCCACTTTCTCCCATACCTGATCTCTCCATTAAAATAGAGTTTATGTAGCTAATGTTGATTTGGGTGATGATTATGCCAATAAAGTCACCAGCCTTGATACCTTCACTTAAATGATCAAACTCAGATAAGTGTTTGGTACAGATGAAGCTTGCGACAGCATCAGTTGATTGGTAATACTGAAAATCAGCAAAAAAAGTGGCAGATTGATCAGTAGTATCCTTGGCGTCTTTAAAGCATTTCGCAAGCGCAGTTTGAGATAATGAACCAGAGATCAAGTTTTTTCCAAGAAACTGGTGTTGTTGGTCATTTTTTACATTAAAAATGATTTGCCCGCCGGTAGTCACCAACATCATATTGTCAAAATTGTAACTGTCAATAATACTTTTAGTGCGAGGCCCGTATTCAGCTTCGGCTTTGTTATAAGCTTGTGTCATAATATCCAAGTCTTGGCCAACAGTAAAACCATCGCTAAAAAATGATCCTTCTAGTGCAATAAACATGCTTTCGACAAGTCGATTTTTCGATATACCAGCAGTGAACTTTGTGGAGTTTTCAAAATACAGTTCAATCCTTTTTTTGCTTATTTCCCTAAGCGAAACAAGTTGATCTTTTGCCATGGTGACCATTGAGGACGAAGATTTAAGTTGAAAATAAATCAAGATTGGAATAATTGTGATTAAAGATGTTACTACAATAAAAATTTGAATTTTAGTTTTCAACCCCATATTTATATTTAATAACGATTTTAATTTACTCGCAGACTCGATGCTCATTTATTTCCTCCACCATTTTCGTAATTAGTTAAATAATACAAGCAATTTAGTTATCTGCAAGAGGAAGATTTTTACAAAACAAAGCGAAATAGTCTTATATGTTTAGATCAAATATTTTGAGAAAATTTTTGGAGGTTTTTATCAATAAGTTTGGCAAGTTCATTTTTTCGGTAAGGCTTTTGCAAAACATCATCAATGATTTTATCGTTAAGATATTTTTGAAAACTGTTTGAGATTATACCAGTTGAGAGGATGATTGGCAGGTGGGGATATTTTTTTTTGATCTGTATGGCCAGATCAATTCCATTCATGGTTGGCATAGTGAAATCAGTGATAATTAAATCAATTTTAGAGTTAAGTTTACCCAGTTCAGTTAATGCATCGGAAGGATTTGATTTGAATATAACCCGGTAACCAAGTCTCGTTAAAGTTTTGGTGGTTAGCATTCCTAGTTCACCCTCGTCATCAATTAAAAGAATTGTGGCGTGTTTTGTTTTATCGCTAACAAGTGGGCTTAGATTCTGTTTGATTGGAGCAGCGGCAGTTGGTAGTAAAATAGTAAACTTTGCTCCATGATTGACCACTGAATAAAGCTCAATGCTTCCTTGCAGTTTGGTGACAATTCCATGTACCACAGAAAGACCTAAGCCTGTACCTTCTTCACTATTTTTCGTGGTAAAAAAGGGATCAAAAATTTTTTTTCTTATTTCAAGGGGAATACCGTGCCCAGTATCAGTAACATCTAGCGACACATATTCTGCTTGATTATTTTGAGCATTTTTCTTTAGTTCTATAAATAGGTTACCAGACCGTCCTTTCATCGCATGAATACTGTTGGTAGTTAAATTTAAAAGTACTTGAATGATTTGAGACTTGTCGGCGTTGATATACAGGTTTTTTTCTATTTTCGAATCAATATGAATATTAGGAGGACATGAAGCGTGAATGAGAGAAAGTGTTTCCATGACAGCTTCACTAATGTTTATTATTTCAATATTGGGTTTATCTTGTTTGCAAAAATAGAGAATTTGTTTAATTAGTTCGGAAGCCCTATTTGATGCAATAATTGCGTTTTCTAGGTTTTCGTAAGTTGATGATTGAGGGGCACAGGTTGATTGCCCAAGTTCGATGTAACTCATTATAGATCTCATGATATTATTAAAATCATGAGTTATGCCGCTCATCATAGTCCCCAGAGATTCTAACTTTTGCATTCTGAACATTTCTTCCTGACTTTCTTTTAAGCTGTAAATATCCTGTCTTATACGAAGTCGGAGTCCGTTAAGTGAGTCGCATAGCTCGTCTACCTCATCTCGGAAAAATATTTTTTTTCGATGCAGACTAAGTGGGGGCTTGTCTTCATTGAGATTTAAATCGTTAGCATAATGTGCGATTTGGGAAAGGTGTCTGGTTACATGATTTTTTATAAAAAGAAAAATACTCAATGAAATTGCAAAAATTGTTACAATGTTGGAAAAAAGAATAATAAAAAGTTTTTGAAATAATTCTTTGTATATTTTTTCATAACTTATGCGAATAGTAAGTTCTCCCAGTTTTTGTTTTTCCTGGTTATAAGTTTTTGGGAAAAAAAGGTCGAAAGTTTTTTTTACACTCCAAACTGATTGAGGTGAACCCGTGCTTAAAAAAAATTGGGTGGTATCTGGGGTTTCGTAGACGCTAGCGTAAACTAAATGATCAAGCTTCAAAATTCCATTCAATTCGATAAGCAGTTTTTCGTTGTTTAGATTAAACAAACTGTCAGAAATGGTGGGAACATAACTTTTTTCAATATGATCAATGTTTTTATAAAGTAATTGTTCACTAAGTTTAAATTCCCCGTAAAGTTGGAAAGCTGTGGTAATAATGGAAAAAAAAACGCTTATACTAATAATGAATAGTAAAACTTTATTGACTAGTGGTGAAAATTTTTGCTTCATTTTGAACCAGCACTTACTATTCAAATCCTGGTAAGAGGTAGATGAAATGTAAATGTCGCTCCTTCGCCAACTTTTGAAATTACGTTTATATCTCCGCTCATTTCAAAAAGAATTTTTTTAATTATACCAAGCCCAAGTCCAGTTCCGTGAGCTGAGTCTTTAGTAGTAAAAAAAGATTCAAAAATCTTATCCAGATTTTTTTCAGGTATGCCACAACCGTTATCAGCTACTGAAATATAAATAAATCCATCTTCTTTTTTAGTTTTTATGGTAATTTTTTTATTTGGAATATCGTTGAGGGCATATTTGGAATTAGAAAGTAAATTCATGATAATTTGTTGGATGTTGCTGGGGTTTCCCATGACAAATGTGCGCTCGTCTTCTATGAAGTCGCATACTATTTTAATACCTTCTTTGTTATATAAATAGGATACGAGATCAATTGAACTCCGAATAATTTCGTGGATATCAAGCATCATTATGTCGTTGTTGTTGGTACGTACATATGTCCTTATATGGCCTAAAATTTTGGTAATTGTTTGTGCAGCTGTTTTTATATATTCCAAAGCCTTAAAGCAATCAGGTCTCATACCATCTTTCAGTTTAAATTCGTCAGAAAATATCATCGTGATATAGCCGTTAATAATGGTGAGTGGGTTGTTGATTTCATGAGCGATACTTGAAGTCAATAAGCCAATAGAGGCAAGTTTTTCACTTTGCAGAAGCTTTTTGTGAGCATCTTCTAGTTCTAAATAATTTTCTTTCAATTTCAGAAATTGTTTAACTACGGTTTCATTGTGTTTGACTAGTCGATCATAGTAAGTGGCAAGTAACTCTTGTAGAAGAAGGTTATTAGTGGAGGCAATCTTTTGTAAAATAGTTAAAGGGAGGGCGTATATAATAACATCAGAAAGTGATTTGGCAGAAGCGGAACGAAATTTTTCATTTTTAAATAAGCTCATTTCGCCAAAATAATTCTTTTCTTCAATGATAGCGAGAGGAACTTCATTTTTAAAAATTTCGATACTACCTTTAAAAATAAAAAAAATAAAATCGGGAGGGTCACCTTCTTTAAAGACAAGTGAATTTTTGCTGTAAGAAATTTTATTCACGTTTTGAGCGATAAGTTCAACGGTGGGATGGTCAATGTGCTTAAAAAAAGGAAATGTCTTTAAGATTTGTAAAATGGCTTTAGCTTTTGGCATTTAATTACTCCGGATTTTGAAATTATAACACCACAATTTAAAAACCGAATGAGTGAAAATACTGCACGATCTTAAATTAATTTACATATTATAAATACTGGTGAGGTGCGCCATGCGTTGATTAGCATTAGTAAAATTGGTATGTTAACAAGTAACATATTGTAATAACTTGAATTGCTCTGCGTAAAAGTCAGTAGTTTTTGTCAATTTATCATATACTATTTGTGCATATTGTGAGAAATTTTTAAGGCTATTTGTATATTTTGTCATCATCGGAAGAAGATGATGTTAACACACACGCCAAGGATTTTTCGTGAGACTTACCAGACTTGTTGTTCAAGGTTTTAAATCATTTAAAGACAGAACAGTTATTCATTTCGATCAAGGCATCACTGGAATTGTTGGCCCGAATGGGTGCGGCAAATCTAATATTGTTGATGCTTTGTTTTGGGTTATGGGGGAGATGAGTGCAAAACATTTGCGTGGTGACACCATGAAAGATGTTATTTTTGCAGGCTCCAGTAGATATACACCAGCAAGTTGGGCTGAAGTTACGCTGGTTTTGGAAAACAATGAAAGTAAGCATATTCATATTGGTAACAAAATATCTAATCCCTCCGAAATTCAACTTACTAGAAAACTATATAGAAACAGTGAAACAGAATACCGGATTAACGGAGTTCCTTGCAGGCTTAAGGACATTCAAGAAATTTTTATGGATACAGGTGCTGGTGCGAAATCTTATTCGATTATTGCTCAAGGGGAAATTGAAAGATTGGTTCAAGCAAAACCACAAGAAAGAAGAGTTATGATAGAAGAAGTTGCCGGTATAACCAAATTTAAACTTCGAAGAAGAGAAAGCCTTAAAAAGATTGAGCAGACTAAAATAAACCTATCTCGGTTATCAGATTTACAACAAGAACTTGAAAAAAATTTAAACTCACTTGGTGAACAAGCAGAAAAAGCGGAAAAAGCTTGTAAATTGAAAGATATCATCAAAGAAAATGAACTTCTGGTAGAGTCCAATAGAATAAATAAAATTCTAAAAGAACGACGAGATTTTGCCAATGAACTGGTAAAAAACAAAACCATTCTGGAAACTAATAAGCTACGCAGAGATAATCTGGAAATCAGTTTGGAAGATGAAAGGGTTTTAAAAGAAGAATTACAATTAAAACTAGATGAGTTTCAAAAAATATTTAACGAAATGGCTAAAGAATTAGCAGCCTCGGAAGCTAAAGTTGAGTTTTTGGCCAAATCCAAAGAGGATAAAGCAAACCAGGTTCAGCGATTTATTACTGAAAATAAATCCATCCAAACCGAGTTGGATGAGATTAAAAATAGATGCGAAGAACTTATTGTGGAAAAGAATAAGCTTTCTGGCCAGATGTTAGAGGATAATGATCTAAGTGAACTTGAGGAAAAGGTTTCGTTT
>MEPW01000021.1 GCA_001769975.1 Bdellovibrionales bacterium RIFOXYA1_FULL_36_14
TAAAAATGGGTTCTTTTCCTGAGCCATTTTTGGAAAACGATGAAGCTTTTTACAAGAAATGGAGAAATAATCATCTCGATATAATCTTAAAACAAGATCTTTTAGGACAGGAGCAAGTCAGGGATATTGAACCGATACGATTGCTTATTCAAATTTTAGAAGAAAGAGTCGGCTCAACCGTTTCGTATCTTAACCTGGCAAGAGATTTAGAAAAGGATGCGAAGACTATTAAGCGTTGGCTATTATTATTAGAGCGCTTATATGTAATATTTAGAGTGCCTTCATATAGTAAAAAAATTACCCGGTCAGTACTTAAAGAAGGAAAGTATTATTTTTATGATATTGGAAGAATTCGAGGAGATGAGGCTCAAAAACTTGAAAATATTATTGCTCTTAAATTAAAAACGGAAATTGCAAAATTGGAGAGTACCCAGGGATGTCGAGGAAGTTTATATTTTCTTCGAAGTAGAAATGGGCCAGAGATGGATTTTTACGCTGAAGTCGAGGATTATCCAAGTCTTATGTGCGAGGTAAAATTATCAGATAACATAGTTTCAAAACACTTTCGATTTTTTTCAAATTTTCTGCCTAAGGCAAGGAAAGTTCAGTTAGTGAGAAACCTTGATAAAAAATTTCAAAATGCAGACGGTGTTGAAGTGCGAAGTGCGGTAGATTGGTTGGTTGAAGATGTGTGGGAAAAAAATACGTAGCTTATCAACGATAAGGCTGACATGATTTCCAATAAGCGATAAAAATAGTTTGTTTCGGATTTATAGAGGATGATCTCAATTAGTGGATTATGTGGAAATAACCAAATTAGAATTTTGATAATAAAGTGAAAATTTACGTAAACCTAATTCATCTCTATCTTGTAGATTGCCGGCATCACTGGTATTTGACTTCGAAAAATTATTTACAACCGCCCCATATATTGTAAAAAGATAATGTGAGCTTTGATCAAGATATCTTGGCTATATGAACTTAAACGATAACCGATCAAATGATGTCCTTTGATAATACCAAGATTGTAAGCTTTGAAGTAGTCGGGAAACTGGCTTTGGCAAATGTCGACTATTCCATCATTGGCTTCTTTGGTGGGTAAAATAATTTTAGTTGCAATCATACCAAGGTGGCTTTCATGCCAGGAAGCGCGAAGCCCGAGCGCAGTATAAAATAGTTTTTTGGGAAGTTCTTTGTAGTTGTTTTTAAACCACTTACCCTGGACTTTACTGGAAACAGATTCCTGAAGTTTTATGGCAAAAAGATCACGCTCTAATTTATCTCTGGTGAAAAGGTAATTTTTAGCTAAGTTTTGTAAGCTGCGAATTGCCAGTAATATTTTTTGGTCAGCGCGACTGCTGCCAATAATAGGTGAGGCAATGGTTGAAATTCCATTAATGTGTTTGTTGGCAAATTCTTCGTTATGCCTTAGATAGTGAAGAGAATCGACACCCCCTTTGGAAAAAGCCACAATCCATAATTTTTCGGTGGGATGCTTTTTAATGTAATTTTCTAATTGATCTTTTAATAGAGCGGCGTTGTGTTTAACACCCTTGGCACCACCGACTTTAGCGACAAAATATTTTGCCTTTAATTCTTTACATATTTGCTCGCAGCCTTTTTCAAAAGCAGCAGTTTTAAATAGTTCGTTAAAAACACCCGAGACCAGGACAATGGTGATTTTATGAGGAGCAAGTTTTAGTCTTGATTTATATTCAAGTTCATCATTTTCTCTCGTTAAATCATTATAAATTGCTTCAAATATTTCTGCATTGGAAGCATATTGAGGGCTAATTACATTTTTATTGGCCACTTGATTTACAATAAAGTCTTGTTTGGGAAGTGGGAGGGATTCAGATGATTGTAAAAATTTTACGACGGTAATAATGTGTTTCATATAGGCAACTGAAACCCATGTGCTGGATCCGATCAGATCTTTTAATGTAAATATGGCTTCTTTGATTGATGGTGATTTAGTAAAAGCATGAATATTGTCTCTTAATTCTTCACTTGAAATTTTTTTTGCAAATTCCAAGAACTCTCTTGTCTTGCGGGTTTTATAAAAATAGCGCCTTTTGATATTTTTGTATAATTCACGCCTTTTTTTGAGCGGTTCATCCATAAAACTTGCCTTTTGCATCTTTCAATATTAATACCTGATTGATAAAATTGTGACATTTGAAACAAGAACAAGTCAAACATCTTTTAAAATGAGGGGATTATGAATTCAAAAAGAGAAATTGGAATTATCGGTGGTAGCGGTGTTTATAAGATTGAAGGAATTGAAATTGTTCAAGAACATGAGATAATAACTCCTTTTGGTTCTCCAAGTTCGGCGGTCATTGAAGCAAAAATTAATGGCGAAAAATTTTATTTTATCCCCAGGCATGGAAAATCCCATACATTATTACCAAGTGAAGTAAACTACCGGGCAAATATTTTTGCCCTAAAAACTTTAGGGGTGAAGTACGTTATTTCGGCTTCAGCGGTCGGATCTTTAAAAGATGAATTGCCCCCAACCACCTTTGTGCTGCCCAGTCAGTTTATCGATTGGACAAAGGGGCTTCGAAAGAGAACATTTTTTGGTGAAGGGATAGTGGGGCATGTTTCCACTGCTATTCCAGTTAATCTCACGCTTCAAGATTTGATTGCTAAAACGTGCAAGGAAGTAGGAGTAAAATATAGCAAAGGTGGGTCGTATCTTTGTATAGAAGGACCGCAATTTTCATCAAAGGCAGAATCCGCAATATATAGGGAATTTGACGCATCGGTTATTGGAATGACTAATGTTCCAGAATCTTATCTTGCCAAAGAAGCTGGTATGGCTTACGCAACGATTGCTATGGTTACCGACTATGATTGTTGGAAAGAGCATCACTGCACGGTTGAGGAAGTAATGAATACCATGAAAACAAATAATGAATATGTAAAAAGGGTTTTATTAAAATTAATTCCGGCTTTGGCCCAAAATAAATTTGATTTTAACCCTGAAAATCAAAATGCAGTTATGACGGATCCCAAAATGATTGATAGCGAGCATAAAAAAATTCTTGAAATACTTTTAGGTTAAGAAGGCTTTTTGGAAAATATAGAAAACTACAAAAAACATGTTTCAGTGTTATTCGATGAATGTATTCTAGGAATTCTGGAAAATAAAGATAGTGAAAAAGAGGAGTGGATCGCGGATTTAACTTTTGGCGGTGGCGGACATAGCCTTGGGTTTTGTGAGCAGAACCCTTCTATAAAAATTTTAGCTTTGGATCAAGACATGGATGCCATTAATAATGGTTTAAAAATAATAGCTGATAAAAATTATCAAGATAGAATTTTTCTTCATCACGACAACTTTAAAAACGTCCAGCAGATTGTAGAAAAAAATTATTTACACCTACTAAAACCAGAAAAGCAATTTCTAGGAATACTAATGGACCTTGGTGTTTCATCTCATCATTTTGATCAAGGAGAGAGAGGGTTTTCATTTATGAATGATGGTGATCTTGATATGAGAATGAACCAAGTTGATGAAGAAAGTATAAGCGCAAAGGATGTTATTAATACCTATAGTGAAGTAGAATTGGCGGATATTATTTATAAGTACGGTGAAGAGGGATTTTCCAGGGTAATTGCTAGAAATATTGTTGAGAAAAGGAAGGAAGCAAAAATTCAAACCACCAAAGAGCTGGAAAATATTATTTTTCATTCCTATCCCAGTAAGCTTCGAAAAGGGAGAACTCATCCGGCTACTCGGACCTTCCAGGCCCTCAGGTTGTATGTGAATCAAGAGCTGGAAGTATTGGAAAAAACCTTGTTGGTTGCGGCGACTTTACTTAAACCGAAAGGTCGGCTGGCCGTAATTAGTTTCCACTCTTTGGAAGATAGAATAGTCAAACATGAATTTAGACGTATCGAAAAAGATAGACCAGAATTCAAGGTCATCACCAAAAAACCAATTGTTCCAAAAAGTGAAGAAATTAAGAGGAATTTTCGCTCAAGAAGTGCTAAACTTAGAATATTGGAACGTATTTAGTTTTCATGGAGTAATGTATGCTAGGTTCAGGGAAGAAAACAGCAACACATAAGGGATTTATTAGAAAAGTCTTATTCAATTCTCAAGGATTCCCTATATTTTTGGTTTGTACAGTTTTAGCAATTTTGTTTGTTCTATTTCGTATGAAAGTAGTAGAGCTTGATTATGGAATAAATGATTTAAATAAAAAAATAGATCAAGTTCGCGTAGAACAAAAAGAATTAAATGCTCAAAAGTCGAGATTGTTATCTGTAAAAAATTTAAGAAATATGGCCGCCAGACATAATTTGAATCAACCCAGACGAGATCAGATTATAGTAATACCGAAAACAGACGAAACTAGTAATGATTAGAAACAGGCTCTTTGTTGTTTTTGTAATATTTGTGGTGCTCTTTTTTGGAGTACTCGTGCGAGCTTTCCATATTCAAGTTATAAGTAATGATGAATTGATTTCATATTCAAATTCACAAACCTTGCGGTTTGAAAAAAACTATCCTAACCGGGGAAGAATTTTTGATAGGAATGGTTATGATTTGGCAATTAATGTTCAGACGTATAGCTTGTTCACGATACCGAAACTTTTAAAAGGTGATTATAGGCCTTATCAGGAGTTAGCCAAGATTGCACCAGTTCTTTCCTATGAAAAAATTAGAAGAAGAATTAGAAATAGAAAGCACTATACCTGGTTAGCTAGAAAAATCGAATTAAACAAAGAGCAAGTAGATAAAATAAAAGAGTTGCCCGGTATATATATTGATTCCGTACCTAAACGTATCTATCCTAATCATGAACTATTGTCACAAGCTATTGGCTTTGTCGGCGTAGATAATAAAGGTTTGGCGGGACTTGAATACTTGTTTGATAAGGAATTGCAAGGAAAACCGCGGATTATAAAATATTTAAGAGATGCCAAGGGAAGAGCTATTAAATTTGAAAGCCAAGAAGTTGGTGATGATGCCAAAGATTTGCATTTATCCATAGATAAAGATTTGCAGGCGGTATCTGAAAGAATTTTAAAAGAAGCTGTTATAAAAAATGAAGCTTTTCGGGGTGGCATTGGAATTATGGATCCAGACAATGGAGAAATTCTCGCCATCGCTAACTATCCAACTTTTGATGGAGAAAATTATAAACAATCTAATACCAATAATCGGAAATTAGCTTTTGTCACCGACCCCTTTGAACCAGGCTCAAGCTTCAAAGTATTTACGGTCGCAGCGGCAATTGAAAATAAAATAATTCGACCCGACACTAATTATTATTGCGAAAAGGGAAGATTTAGAATTGGTAGTCATTTTATAGGTGAAGCAGATCCTAGAAAGCAATACGAATGGTTATCAGTTAAAGATATTTTAAAATATAGTTCAAATATAGGGACTACAAAAATTGCTTTTGACTTAACGTTTTCCAAATTTAATGCAGCGATGGATTTTTTCAGATTTGGACAAAAAACTAATGTAGAAGTTCCGGGTGAATCAAGAGGTATTTATAATTTCCAAGAAAGAGCTTCGAATTTAAGTTTAAGTAATATGAGTTTTGGACAAGGCTTGGCTACCACGGGAATTCAAATGTTGGCAGCCTACAGTGCTTTTGCCAACGGTGGTTATTATATTGAACCCACTTTGTTGTTGCGCAAAAATAAAATTGTCCCCAAAAAAAGAATTATTTCTAAGCCGACGGCAGATGCGCTTACGGATATGTTGATTTCAGTAGTTGATGAGGGTACTGGTACTAATGCAAAAATCAAAGACTTCGTCATCGCCGGAAAAACTTCGACTGCGCAAAGGGCTGATAATAATGGTGGATATAAAGGGTATATTGCCGGGTTTATTGGTTACCCAGTAAATGTAGATAAAAAATTTGTTCTATATGTTTATATTGATAACCCCCAAGGTCCAAGATATTACGGTAATTCCATAGCGGCACCGGTTTTTAAAGAAGTGGCAGAATATATTCTTTATAAAAATAAAGAATATAAGGGACTGACTGAAACCCAAAATTTTTCCGAAGAGGATAAACGTTTTGATGAAGTAAAAACCGAAAAATCAGCTACACGTATAATTAACAACGAGACGGTCCCAAATTTTATAGGATTGGATAAAATATCTGCCAATCAGCTTGCCAGCAAACTGAAAATTAATTTGATACATAAAGGTGTTGGCATAGTAAAAAAACAAAGCCAGCAATTTGGAAATAAGCTTCTGGTTGACTCTTATGTTATTTTAAATTATGAAACGCCTAAATATGAATAATAAAATAATTGTAAATTTAGTAAAAGATTTTCTGGTTAATCAAACTCTACTGGATACAAATTTAAACATTACTGATATAGAGTCGAATTTACAAAATGCTAAGAAAAACGATCTTGTTTTTTACAACGTCAGATTAGACGAGAGATCTAGAGACACGTTAAGTAAACGGTTAAGTGAATCATCATATGGATTACTTATAGTGAATGAACTACCGGATAACTTAAAAAAGTTTAGAAACGTCTTAGTCATTAATGAGAATAATTTTTTACCACTACAGAAAATATTGTTAGACCAGTTGTATCCTAATAATAATAAACTTAAACTTGCTGGAGTAACTGGTACTAATGGGAAAACTTCGATTGTCAATTTATGCTGTCAAATTGCTCAATTAGGTGGAATTAAAGCTGCGTCCCTGGGAACACTGGGACTAAATGATTTCCAAGGAGCTTTAAAGGATTTGGGTGGAATTACTACACCATCATATATTGATCTTCGAAAAATTATTCACTGGTTACAAGATGAATATAAGATCTTATTTCTGGAAGTAAGCAGTCATGCCTTAAAACAAGACAGACTTTATGACATCAGACTTGATGTAGCAGCTTGGACTAATTTCACTCAAGATCATCTAGATTATCATAAGTGTATGGATGATTATTTTGATTCAAAATGCTTGATATTTAAAAAATATTTAAAGGATATTAATAATTGTTATTTTTTATCAAGTGAAAAAGAATTACATCAAAAAGCTGGTCATGGACTTGTAGCGGAAGAGACTAGTGTTTTAATTAAAAATGATATCCCTGATTGTTTTAAATTTTCTTTTAATAGAAAAAATTTGGAATTAGCTCTTAACCTGTGTAAGCACCTGGGGATCGATACACAAAAAATTGATTTGAGTAAGCTAGAACTTCCTAAGGGTCGCTTCTCTCAAATTAAGCACAAAGATTGTTTAATTATTATTGATTATGCACACACGCCGGATGCCCTAACCAATATTTGTAAGGCTGTGAGAGATGAAATAAAAGATAGGAAACTCATAGTTCTTTTTGGATGTGGTGGAGACCGAGATAGAACGAAAAGACCGCTCATGGCCAAGGTCGCTTATCAATACGCTGATAGATTAATTCTAACTAACGATAACCCAAGATATGAAGACGAAAAAGTCATCATGGAAGATATGTTGCAAGGATTAGTGGGGTATGATCATAAAAAAGTGGAAGTTTTACATGACCGTAAGCTGGCTATTAAAAAGGGGATTGAGTCTTTGACTTCTCAGTCAGTGTTGATTATTGCAGGAAAGGGGCATGAGGATTATCAAGATATAAAAGGGGTTAAATACCCTTTTAGTGATTTTTTAGTAGTTAATGAAATTATAGGATAATTATGATTCGTACAGAAATAATACTGAATTCGAAATTGATAAAAAAAATTTTTAATTCGCCAGACAAACCATTTTTTGAAGTATCTACCGATACTCGTACCATGCAAACAGGTGATGCCTTTGTAGCATTAGCGGGTGAATCGTTTGATGCTTTTAATTTTATCGACGAGGTAGTTAACAAAGGATGTGCCGTTTTTGTATATAACCATAACGAATCCCGGACAAGCAAAATAGAACTTCTCGCCAGACAACATAATAATATAACATTCATCGGAGTGACAGATACTCTTAGTTTTTTGCAGGAGATCGCAACCTTCCACGTGCAAAATCTAAAGAAAAATCAATTAAGGCATGTTATCGGAATAACCGGATCAAATGGAAAAACCACTACTAAAAATATTTTATTCCATTTGTTAAATGCGATTTTAGGAGAAAAGCTGACTTGCACTAAGGGTAATTTGAACAATCATATCGGTGTACCTCTTACTTTGCTTAAAATTAATGAAAATCATATTACTTCCATAGTAGAAATGGGATCAAATCATCCAGGAGAAATTGATTTTCTTTGCAACTTAGCTATGCCTACTGCTGGAATCATAACCAATATTGGAAAAGCACATCTGGAATTTTTACATTCCCAAGAAGGAGTATTGAAAGAAAAGCGTTGTTTGTTTGATAGTGTTATGAAAAATACCAATAAGAAAGGGTTCTTTATTATAAATAACGATGATGAATATTTGAGAACCTTGCCGGTGAATAAAAATGTAGTTACGATCGGGAAAACTAAGGAAAATATTTTCTTTTTAAAAAATGGTGTTGAAATTATTTTTAACCACGAGAAGATTAGATTGCAAAACCATGAACTAACGGGCATTCATAATTTTTATAATTTAGCAGTGGCATTTATGATGGCCTGGATGCTTTTTCCTGATGAAAAATCAAAACTAATTAATGCCGTTTCATCGTTTAAGCCGTCATCTAATAGAAGTGTATGGATAAAAGAGGAAGATAAATTGATTTTTATGGACGCTTACAACGCCAATCCTTCTTCGATGCAAGCGGCGATTGAAGGTTTTATTGACAAATGCACAAAAGAGAAGGTTTTAAGTGAAAATATTTGCTTTGTTTTAGGGGACATGAATGAATTAGGAGCAACTGGACCTGCGCTACATGAAGAAATTGGCGGATTAATAAAAAAAATGCATGGTAAAAACGCTATCTTTGTGGGGAGATTTGCTAAAAGTTATCAAAAAGGCTTTGGAGAATCGTCCCAAATTTATCAGGATGTTAATGAACTACTGAAGGATTGGAAAAAAATCAAAAAAAAATACGAATATTTCTTTATTAAAGGCAGTCGATCTTTACAACTAGAGTTGTTGATGGATATAACATAAGGTTGAATTGCCGTAGATTTACCAAGCCATTATCTATGGGTGTTTATTCTTGCTAACAGTAGGGGCACTATGCTTTTTCATTTTTTATATCCGTTGAGTTTAGATGTATCTGCATTTAATGTTTTTAAATATATTACGTTCCGGTCGATAATAGCATTTGTACTGGCCACCCTTATTTCAGTAATATGGGGAAAGTATTTTATTGGCTTTATGCGCAAAAAACAATTTGGCCAGATTATTCGTGATGATGGGCCCAAAAGTCACTTCGCCAAAGCTGGTACACCGACGATGGGGGGCTGTGTAATTGTCGGCAGCTTGGTAATAGCGGTACTAATATGCGGTAATTTCTATTCGATACCCGTATTGATAACTACTTTCGTGGTGGCTTCTTTTTTTGTTTTAGGTTTTTTAGATGATTATTTGAAAGTATTAAAACGCAATCCCAAAGGCGTTTCTGCGAAGGGTAAATTGTTTTGGCAGATTCTTACGGGTTTGCTGGTAAGCTTTATTATTTATAAATATAACGTAGTTGATACTAAAATTTATATACCTTTTTTCAAAAATGCGGTGATTGATTTAGGTTGGTTTTACGTTATATTTTCTACTTTGGTGATTATCAGTTCAAGTAATGCGGTAAATTTAACTGATGGATTGGATGGCCTGGCGATTGGACCGATTATTACTAGTTCTGTTTCACTTGGACTTATGGCGTATGTTGCCGGGCATGTGGAGTTGGCTTCTTACTTGTTTATTCCCTACGTAGAAAATGTGGGTGAATTAATGGTGTTCTCCTTTGCGCTCATTGGAGCGGGAATCGGTTTTTTATGGTACAACTCTTATCCCGCTCAAATTTTTATGGGAGATGTTGGTTCTTTATCTCTCGGAGGTTTTCTTGGTACCGTGGCAGTACTAACTAAAAATGAAATACTATTTGTATTAATCGGTGGAATTTTTGTAATTGAAGCGATCTCTGTTATATTGCAGGTTGGTTCGTATAAACTTAGAAAAAAAAGAATTTTCAAAATGGCTCCCATTCATCATCACTTTGAACTGATGGGATGGCCGGAAACCAAAGTGATCGTAAGGTTTTGGATTATAAGTGCATGTCTGGC
>MEPW01000022.1 GCA_001769975.1 Bdellovibrionales bacterium RIFOXYA1_FULL_36_14
CATGCATCCCTGCTGTCAGGGTGATGCTGTGGAGGAGAAGATGGTAGAAAAAAATATTAAAGTATCTACTAAAACAGAAGATACTGTGCCAACCCCAAGTCATGAACAAGCTAAGAGTTTAGATTTACCGGTTTTTTATGGCATGAAAGCAGGTATGACTAGAATTTTCGATGAAAATGGTAATCACGTACCCGTAACTGTCATTAAATTAATTCCAAACATTGTTTCTCAAGTAAAAACGGTAGCAAAAGATGGATACGAAGCTTATCAAATTGCATATTACGAGAAAAAAGAAAAACTCGTATCTGCTCCTAAAAAAGGTCACTTAAAAAAAGCAAACATTCCTAATAATTTTTATAAATTTGCAGAAATTAAAACAGTGAATGTGGATGATAAAAACATTGGGTGTGAAATTAGTTTGGAAACCTTCAAACCTGATTTGTATGTTGATGCAACATCGAATTCAAAAGGAAAAGGATTTCAAGGCGTAGTTAAAAAATTCCATTTTGCTGGTGGTCCTGCAACACACGGATCAACATTTCATAGAGCACCAGGATCAATTGGAAATAGAGCAACACCGGCAAGGGTTTATAAAAATAAAAAATTGCCAGGACATTTGGGTTGCGAGAAAAAAACAATGCAAAACTTAAAAGTTGTAGAAGTAAATAAAGAAAAAGGATATATGCTCATAAGTGGCTCTATACCTGGTGGAAAAAATAGTTTTGTTAAAATTTCTAAGTCGGTTAAGAAGTAAAGGGTAGGTTATTATGACGGAAATATCAGTACTCAATAGTCGGTTTGAAGCTACTGGAAAAATTAAAACAGAAGTTGAATTAATTCCAGAAAAAGTTAATATTCCAGTAGTACATCAGATAGTTAAAGCCACACTAGCAAACAGAAGACAAGGCAATGCTTGTACCAAGAACAGAGCTAATGTGAGAGGCGGAGGAAAAAAACCTTATAAGCAAAAAGGAACTGGCCGTGCTAGACAAGGTTCAATTCGATCACCACTACTTGTTGGTGGAGGTGTTGCATTTGGTCCTACTCCAAGAGACTTCTCGCAAAAAGTAAATAAAAAAATGACGCTTTCGGGGATTCATTCTGTTATAGCTGACAAATTTCAAGCAGGAAAATTGACAGTTATAGAGAAACTTGAATCAGATGGTAAAACCAAGAGTATGCATGAGTTACTAAACGGAAAAGGATTATTACCTGCTTTAGTTGTTACCGCTGATAAAAACTCACCAGCTCTCAGAGCAGTTAGAAATTTACAGTGGGCTAAGGGGCAAGCTGTAGATGGTTTTAGCGTTTACGAAGCAGTGAAATTTGAAAATTTAGTTATAGAAAAAGAAGCGTTGGAAAATCTTCTGCAAAGGTTGGTATAACAATGAATATAGAAAATATAATATTGAAACCATTAATTACGGAAAAAGCCACAATTATTGCTGAAAAAAATAACAGATATGGTTTTGTAGTAAATACCAAAGCAAACAAGAATCATGTTAAGGCAGCTGTAGAGAAATATTATAATGTTAGAGTTGTTGATGTGAAAACATCTGTTCTACCTGGTAAATTAAAAAGAGCCGGTAAAGCAATGAAGAAAACACCGAAAACCAAAAAGGCTTTTATCAAGTTGGCAGAAGGACAAAAAATTGAATTCTTCAAAGGTGTTTAATTAAGTTATTAATTAGTAGAGGATAATATGGCGATTAAAAAATTTAAAGCAACTACCCCTAGCAGAAGACAGATGGCAGTTGTAGTAAACAGTGATTTATCTAAGAATACAGAAAACTTAAGAAGTGCTCTTGTATCTAAAAAATCCAACGCTGGTAGAAATAGTAGCGGAAGAATTACCATTAGACATCGTGGCGCTGGTGTAAAAAAGAGATATCGTATAATTGATTTTAAAAGGAATAAAATTGATATCCCCGCAAAAGTTCAGGGACTTTTTTATGATCCAAACAGAACATGTAATATTGCTTTAGTATCGTATGCTGACGGACATAAGTGTTACATCATGGCACCGTCAGGGCTTAATATTGGTGATACAATTATTTCTTCAGATTCTGCAGATATTAAAATTGGCAATAGTAAACTTTTAAAAGATATTCCTGAAGGTACACTAGTTCACAATATTGAGTTAACGCCTGGAGGCGGTGGTCAAATCGCCAGATCTGCAGGTACTTTTGCTCAATTGATGGCAAAAGAAAAAGATTATGTTTTAGTAAGAATGCCATCAGGTGAACTTCGAAAAATTAAAAGTAATTGTAGAGCTACTATCGGTCAAGTTGGTAACTTAGAACATGAGCAAAGAGTTATCGGTAAGGCTGGAATTAAGAGACATATGGGTTGGAGACCGAGTGTTCGAGGTGTTGCCATGAACCCAGTAGATCACCCGCTTGGTGGTGGTGAAGGTCGAACATCTGGTGGTCGTCATCCGTGTACACCTTGGGGTAAACCAACTAGAGGATACAAGACTAGAAATAATAAACGTACTAATAGATTTATTGTTAAACGTAGGAAGAGTAACAAGTAATAAATGAGAGGGGAGCAAATATGACTCGGTCATTAAAGAAAGGACCTTTTGTCGATGATCATCTTTTAAAAAAAGCATTGGATCTTCAAAAGGATACACAAAAAGGCAATAAAGTAATTAAAACTTGGTCTAGACGTTCGACTGTTATCCCTGAATTTATCGGGTTAACCTTTGCTGTACATAATGGCAAAAAGTTTATTCCTGTTTATGTTACTGATAATATGATTGGCCATAAGTTAGGTGAATTTTCTATGACGAGAACTTTTCATGGTCACGGTGCTGATAAGAAGGTAAAAAAATAAATATTAACTTTAAGATAAGGTGAGGGTCGAAATGGCCATATTAGTAAAACACAAAAGAGCAGGAATATCACCGATGAAGGTGAGGCTTGTTTGCGATTTGATAAGAAACAAAAAAGCTTCAGAGGCTTTGAGAATTCTTAGATTTTCTGGAAAAAAAGAAATTGCTGTAACGCTTGCAAAACTGATAAACAGTGGCTTAGCAATTGCGGCTGAATCTGGAAAATACGATATGGATAACTTGGTAATAAATTCTTTATTTGCCAACGATGGTCCAACGCTTAAAAGAATTCAGCCTAGAGCTCAAGGTCGAGCATATCGAATTAGAAAAAGAACTAGTAATATTACTTTAGAATTAAAAGAAGAATAGGAAGGCAAGAATGGGACAAAAAGTACACCCTTATGGTTTTAGATTAGGATACATCAGAGGATGGCATTCCAATTGGTATGCCAAAGATAAGTATGGTGAAATTCTTCAAGAAGATCTTGCGATTCGAAGATATATTGATAAGCAGATGAAGAACGCAGCTATATCAAATACTGAAATTTCTAGAACGTCAGATCAAATCAAGGTAACCGTTTATACCGCTAAGCCAGGTGTTGCTATTGGAAAAAAAGGTGCCGAGATTGAAAAAATAAGAAAGGATCTTGGAAAACTTACTAAGGGACAATTGATATTCAATATTGCCGAAGTGAAGAAGCCTGATTCGGATGCAAAACTAATTGCGGAAAATATTGCTGCTCAGTTAGAAAAGCGTGTTGCATTTAGAAGAGCTATGAAAAAAGTTATGCAGTCGGCATTTAGAGCTGGCGTAAAAGGGATAAGAGTTAGAACATCTGGAAGACTTGGTGGAGCAGAAATGGCTCGTACTGAAGGTTATTCAGAGAGAAAAGTTCCGCTTCACACGTTAAGAGCAGATATTGATTATAATACAGCCGAAGCACACACCACATATGGAGTTATTGGTGTGAAAGTTTGGGTTTATAAAGGTGAGATTTTTAAATAAAAATAGAGGTTAAAAATGTTGGCACCAAAAAAATTGAAATGGCGAAAACATCAGAAAGGCAGAATGCAAGGACGCGCATACAGAGGTAATAAAGTTTATCTAGGTGAGTTTGGACTTCAAGCCGTTACTTGTGGATTTGTAACTGAAAGACAAATTGAAGCAGCCAGGATAGCAATTACTAGACATGCAAAAAGAGGAGGCAAAGTTTGGATTAAAATTTTTCCAGATAAGTCTCTTACAAAAAAACCTGCCGAAGTAAGGATGGGAAAGGGTAAAGGCGGCCATGAGAGTTGGGTTGCTGTAGTAAAACCAGGTCGAGTTCTTTTTGAAATTACGGGTGTTTCTGAGGAAGTCAGCAAGGAAGCACTTAAATTGGCAGGGTATAAGCTGTCGATTAAAACGAAAGTTATAGCGAAAGAGACTTTTTAAGGTAATTGAGGTTTTTATGTTGAAAATGAATGAAATTGTAAGTTGGGATGAAAAAGCATTGGTTGCAAAAATTGAATCTCTCAAGAGTGAGGTTTTTACTATACGTATGCAAAAGGTTACTTCAGGGATTGAAAAACCTCATAAAATTAAAGATAACAAACGAGATATAGCTAGACTCTATACCGTTTTAAATAGAAAAAGTGAGAAGTAAGATGAAAGATCAAAAAAGTTTTAAGAAAAAACTTGATGGGCTAGTTACAAGTAATAAGGGTGATAAAACTATTACAGTTAGTGTTATTAACAAGTTTAAGCATCCAAAGTATTCGAAATTTATTTATAAAACTAAGAAATATTATGCCCACGATAAGGATAATACGGCTAAAGAAGGCGATAAAGTGACAATCATCGCCTCTCGGCCTTATTCAAAAACAAAAAAGTGGGAACTTATAAGTATTAACAAGTAATGATCGGGAGTATCAGATGATACAGATGGAAACAAAATTAGAAGTAGCGGATAATTCTGGAGCGAAGTTGGTTCAGTGTATTAAAGTGCTTGGAGGATCTAAGCGAAGAACTGCTGGCATTGGAGATATTATTGTTGTTGCAATAAAACAAGCAATCCCTGGCGGAAAAATTAAAAAGGGTGAAGTAAAAAAAGCAGTTATCGTAAGAACTGCTTTTCCAATAAGAAGAGATGATGGTAGCTATATCAAATTTGATGATAACAGTGTTGTTATTCTACAAAATGAAACAGATCCAATAGGTACTAGAATTTTTGGGCCGGTTGCACGAGAGTTGAGGGCTAAAAATTTTACTAAAATTTGTTCACTAGCTGCAGAAGTTCTTTAAGGGGTGTGTTATGCAGAAATTAAAAATAAATGATGAAGTAATTATACTTGCAGGAAAAGATAAAAATAAAACAGGCACTGTTTTAAAAATTAACCAGAAGAAGAATATTGTGATTGTAAAAGGCATCAACATGGTTAAAAAAACAGTTAAGCCGACTCAAGAGAATCCAACTGGTGGAATTCTTGACAAAGAGCAAGCTATTCATATTAGCAATGTTAGCTTAATTAGTCCTAAAACGAAGAAAGCTACAAGAGTTAGAATTGAGACTAAAGATGGGAAGAGAGTTAGAGTTGCTACGAAATGTGGCAGCCTTTTAAAATAGTTGAGGGAATTATGGCAGCAAGATTGCGAGAACTTTATAAAGCAGAAATAAAAGAGAATCTAAAAAAGAAATTTAGTTATACTAATGATCACATGATTCCTAAAGTGGAAAAAATTGTAGTTAATACCTGTACTCGTGATGCTGTTATTAACGGAAAAATCATTGATTCCCTTGTTTCAGATCTTAGAGCTATTACGGGGCAAAAACCTGTTGTAACTAGAGCTAAGAAAAATATCGCAGCTTTTAAATTAAGAGTAGGGCAAGCAATAGGTGCATCTGTAACTCTAAGAGGGGAGAGGATGTATGAATTTTTGGATAGACTGATCTCCATATCACTTCCGAGAGTGCGTGACTTTAGAGGTGTAAATCCTAATGGATTTGATGGAAAAGGTAATTATACTCTTGGTCTTAAAGAGCAAATCATGTTTCCAGAAATTGAATATGACAAAATAGACAAAGTAAGAGGGTTAGGGATCACGATAGTTACTTCAGCTAAAAATAATGAAGAAGGCAGAGAATTATTGGCCCAGTTTGGGATGCCTTTTAGTAAATAGTAATTTTGAAAGGGAATAAAAAATGGCAAGACTAGCAAAAATTGTAGCATCAAAAAAGAAACCAAAGTTTCAAGTCAGACAACATAACAGATGTGAAATCTGTGGTCGGTCTAGGGCTTATAGTAGAACTTATAGAATGTGTAGAATATGTTTTAGGAATTTAGCTCTTAAGGGTATGATTCCTGGCGTAACTAAATCTAGTTGGTAGTAAAAGGGGAAGATAGTATGATGACTGATCCTATAGCAGATATGTTAACGAGAATAAGAAATGCGATTAAAGCCGGAAGCACAAAAGTGGATGTTCCAGCGAGTAAAGTGAAAGCGGCAATATGCAAAGTTTTAAAAGAGGAAGGTTATATTAAATCTTTTAAAATTATTGCTAAAGAAAAAACTGATATTTGTCTTAGAGTTCAACTCAAAGAGGACGCTATCGTCGGGTTAGAAAGGTATTCTAAGCCGGGATTAAGACAATATAAAGGTTATCAAGAAATGCCAAAAGTTATTAGTGGTTTGGGTATATCAATAGTATCAACTTCACAAGGTATTGTCTCTTCCAGAGAAGCAAAGAAGAGAAAAATTGGCGGTGAAGTTATTTGTAATGTTTGGTAGGAGTGAAATATGTCACGTATAGGTAAAAATCCGGTTGTTATACCAGATAAAGTAACTGTAAAAATTAAAGATACACATGTAATGGTAAATGGACCGGTTGGTCAGTTAGAATTTACATTTGCTAAAAATGTAAGTATTGAACAAAAAGATAAAACAATTGTTATAACTCCCCAAGATGATTCATTACAGTCTCGTGCACAGTGGGGTACCACTAGAGCTTTAATCAACAATATGGTCGTTGGTTGTTCCGTTGGATTTAGTAAAGTGCTTGAAATAAATGGTGTCGGATATAAAGCCGCGGTTGCAGGAAATAAAGTTACGCTGAATTTAGGCTATTCTCACCCAATTGATTTTGATGTACCTAAAGGAATCGTAGCGAAAATGGTAGGTAAAGATCTTCATGTTACAGGTGCTGATAAAGAACTTGTTGGCTTAGTAGCAGCTAAAATCAGATCGTTTAGACCACCAGAACCATATAAGGGTAAAGGAATAAAATATAATAGTGAACATATTATTAGAAAAGCTGGTAAGACTGGTGCTAAAGCTTAATTAAAGGTGAAAATATGAGGAAACAAATTGGTAAAATAAAGAATTTAGCAGAGAAACGAAGACATCGAAGAATTATATCAATCAGAAATAAAATATCTGGAACTGCAGAAATTCCGAGAGTTTTTATGATTAAAAGCAACAAGCATCTAGCAGTGCAGGTTGTTGATGATCAAAAAGAAGTGACTTTGTTTTCAGCTGGAACTTTTGGCAAGAATGCTCCAGAGGGATCTGGAAAATCTAACGAAAGTGCAAAAAATATGGGAATTTTTGTAGCCAAAAAACTTAAAGATAATGGCATAAACCATATTGTGTTTGACCGAAAGGGATATAAATATACAGGTAAAATTGCAGTATTTGTAAGCCAATTAAGAGAAAACGGAATTCAAGTTTAAATATATATTGAAGAGGATTTAAATGAGCCAAGAAAACAATAACAGTAATGAAGCAAAACCGAATGAATCGATGTCAAGTGCGTCTGAGAAACAGGCTATTAAAGCAGTTGCGGAAGAAGGTAAAAGAGGTCATGAAGGGAAAAAGCCTTTTAATCGAAAGCCACAAAATAAGCAAACTTCACAATCAGGTTCTGTTGATCCAGAATTTGAGGAAAGAGTCGTTTCTGTAGCGAGAGTAGCCAAGGTTGTAAAAGGTGGTCGAAGATTTTCATTCTCAGCATTGATTGTTATCGGGGATAAAAAAGGTAATGTGGGTTACGGTCTTGGTAAGGCAAAAGAAGTTCCAGAAGCAATTCGAAAAGCAACTCAAGCTGCTAAAAAACATATGATTAAAGTTCCTGTAGATAAAGGAACTATTCCACATACAATTGTTGGTGAGTATGATGCTGGAAAAATAATGTTCAAACCAGCTGCAGACGGTACAGGTATTAAAGCTGCGGGTGCTTGTCGCTCTATTCTTGAGCTTTCAGGTATTCGAAATGTTTTAACCAAATCGTTAAGAGGAAGTAATCCTCACAATATTGTAAAAGCTACATTTATGGCATTGAAAAATTTAAGATCTGCTGAGCAGATTGCAAAAGTAAGAGAGATAGATCCTCAGAGAGTAAGGATCAAGTAGGGGAAAATATATGGCTGCAAAAACGATAAAAGTTAAGCTGAAAAAAGGTACAGTTACTTGCACAAAAAAAGTTTCTGATACAGTTAAAGGACTTGGTCTAAGAAAAATTGGCCAAACTAGGGAGCTTGAAAATACTCCATGTGTAAGAGGAATGATAAAAAAGATTATTCATCTTGTTGAAGTTCAGGATAAGTAATTTTACCAGAGGGAAGTGATTATGTTAAAGCTAAACAATTTAAAGAGTCCAAAAGGTGCGAATAAAGATACCAAGAGAATTGGTCGAGGAGTAGGCTCAGGTTGGGGATGTCAGGCTGGAAAAGGTCATAAAGGCCAAAAAGCTAGAAGTGGTGGCGGAGTTAGACCTGGTTTTGAGGGTGGGTCAATGCCTATTTATCGAAGACTACCTAAACGCGGCTTTTCTAATGATGTTTTTAAAGTTGAATTTGCCACAGTAAATTTGTCTGTGATCAACGAAAAATATAATAATGAGGAAGTAAACAGAAATACCCTTATCGAAAAGGGAATCATAAAAGGTATAAATAAAAAATTGGCAGTTAAAATTCTTGGCGATGGAAAATTGACGAAAGCTTTATCTTTTAAAGGAATTGAGAAATTTTCAAAATCGGCAAAAGAATCTATTGAAAAAGTTGGCGGGAAAATTAATTAAGGAAATAGAAAATGGTTTTTGCTCAAGGAAAATTAGATAGATTGAAAAAAAACATCCTGGTAACTTTGTTGTTGTTGGTGGTGTATAGGATTGCTTCACAAATTCCGGTACCTGGTGTTAATGCAGCCGCGATTCAGTCATATTTTGCCGAATCAGGTGGTGGTCTTTTTGATTTAATCAACACATTTAGTGGTGGTGCTTTTAAAAGATTTTCTGTTTTGGCACTTGGGATTATGCCATATATCACTACTTCCATTATCTTTTCGCTTTTAGGAGAAGTTATTCCTCATATTCAAGAACTTCAAGAAGACGCCGATGGGCATAGAAAAATTCAGAAATTAACCAGATATTTTACAGTTCTACTTTGTGCCATTCAAGGTTACGGTATTGCAGCAGTATTTGAAAGTTTTAAGACTGCTGGAAATATATCTGTAATTTCAGAACCTGGTGTGCTTTTTAGAGTTACTGCAACTATAACATTAGTAGCAGGAACAATGTTTATATTATGGCTCGGTGAACGAATTACAGAATACGGTATTGAAAATGGTGTTTCACTAATAATTTTTGCCGGTATAGCAGTTGAATTACCATCGGAAATACTTAATAAATTTACATTATTTAAGAATGGAGAATTGGGTGGATTTAATCTCTTGCTCTTTTTCGCAGTGATAATGTGTGGTTTTTATGTGGTTGCGTATGTTGAAAAAGCTTTCAGAAATGTTCCTGTTCAATATGCTAAAAAAGTGGTTAATAACAGGGTTTATGGTGGAACTCAAAGTCTTCCAATGAAAGTAGATACTGGTGGAGTAATGCCGCCAATCTTGGCTTCATCCCTTCTAGCTGCTCCTGCAACTTTCGCAAGTTTTGTTCCAGAAGGTAGTTCCTTTAAGATGATTTTTGATACAATACAACAATCACTTTATCCAGGAAAATTGCTATTTAGTATTACTTTTGGTCTGTTGATTGTTTACATGACATATTTTTATGCTCCTATTCAATTTAAAACTAAAAAAATCTCAGAAATGTTGCAAAGAAATAATGCTTTTATCCCAGGGATTAGGCCTGGTACAAAAACTAAAGAGTTCTTAGATTTTATTTTATTCCGATTATCATTTTTCGGAGCGATCTTTTTAATTGCTATTTGTATATTCCCTTCACTAATTACTGGTACTCAAACTAGGTTTGATGGAACGGCGTTACTTATTTTGGTTAGTGTGGCGATTAGAGCGATGATGAATATTCAATCTTATTTGTATTCTGATAGGTTGGAGACAGCATATAAGTCCCGTGGAAAATATAGCGGAAGTAATAAGAGGTTTTAATTATGGCTAAACCACAGATAATACTATTAGGAGCTCCAGGATCAGGAAAAGGTACTCAAGCTGCTAAAATTGTTGAACTGGGTTATTACCATGTTTCTACAGGTGATCTCTTAAGGGCTGAAATTAAGAAAGCTAGCAATCTTGGAAAAAAAATCCAGGATTTGATTGGCAATGGCCAGTTGGTTGATGACCAAACAGTTTTAGATTTACTTCAAGCTAATATTAATTTGGCTAAGGGCGAATATATTTTTGATGGTTTCCCCAGAACTGAAGTCCAAGCTACTATGCTTGACAAACAGATTGTAAAAAAGGCGAAGGCTGTTGCTATATATCTGGACGTTAGTTTGGATGAACTTGTGAGCCGAATTGTAAATAGAAGAACTTGTGGTGGTTGTAACGAAATTTATAACCTTATCAATAAGCCTCCGAAGAAGGAAGGTGTCTGTGATCTTTGTGGAAAAGGACTTGTTCATCGGAAAGATGATAACAAAGAAACAGTACAAAACAGAATGGATGTTTTCAAAGAACAAATTGATCCTATTTTGGCTTATTATGAGACAAAAGGGATGTTGAAGAAAGTAGATGCATCTATTAACCCGGATACTACTTTTAAACAAATAAGAAAAATTGTTGAATCATAAGAGGTATGCAATTTTTTAATAACTGCTTGATTT
>MEPW01000023.1 GCA_001769975.1 Bdellovibrionales bacterium RIFOXYA1_FULL_36_14
CCAGAAAAATTCTGGGGCGATTATGCCGAACAATTTACTTGGCATAAGAAGTGGAACAAAGTTTGTTCAGGAAATTTCCAAAATCTAGATTACAAATGGTTTGAAGGCGCCAAACTGAACATGTCTGAAAACTGTCTAGATCGACATCTGGCAACGAAAGGCGATAAAGTCGCTTTATTGTTTGAACCAAATGATCCCAATGAAGATGTCAAACGTTACACTTACAAACAACTTCATAAAGAAGTTTGCAAAATGGCCAATGTTTTAAAAAACAAAGGCGTAAAAAAAGGTGATATTGTAACTTTCTACATGGGCATGGTACCAGAACTCCTTATTGGTATTGTAGCATGTACGAGAATTGGAGCTATTCACTCTGTAGTATTTGGTGGATTTTCAGCTACCGCTCTTGCTGATAGAATGATTGATGCCAAATCAACTATACTAGTAACTAATGATGCTTCTTATCGAGGCAACAAAACCGTTCCTCTCAAAGAAACCGCTGACGAAGCAGTAGCTAAATCCCCAACCGTTAAAACGGTTATTGTAGCAAAAAGAATCGGGAACAAAGTAAATATGCAAGCTGGAAGAGATGTATGGTTGCATGAAGAACTAGAAAAAGCATCTGATACCTGTGCTCCTGCTTCTATGGACGCAGAAGATCCACTCTTTATCCTTTATACTTCTGGTTCAACCGGAAAACCAAAAGGCCAACTACATACCACCGCAGGTTACATGACTTGGGCAAAATTTACTTTTGAAAACGTATTTCAAGTCAACGAAAACGATTTGTACTGGTGTACCGCTGATATCGGTTGGGTAACTGGACATACTTATATTACTTACGGTCCACTGCTTTCAGGTGCTACAACTATCATGTTTGAAGGTATTCCAACTTACCCAGACGCTGGCAGATTCTGGCAAGTAGTTGATAAACACAAAGTAACTCATTTTTATACAGCTCCTACTGCTATCAGAGCACTTCAAGCTCAGGGGCTAGAATTTGTTAATAAACACAGCCTCTCTAGCTTAAAAGTTTTGGGCACCGTTGGCGAACCTATCAATGAAGAAGCATGGGATTGGTACTACAAAAACATTGGAAAAAACAAATGCCCAATCGCCGATACTTGGTGGCAAACTGAAACTGGCGGTATCATGATTTCTAACCTTGCAGGAGTAACTCCTCATAAAGCTACATTTGCCACGATTCCACTTCCTGGTGTTGAGCCGATGCTGGTGGATGCCGATGGCAAAGAAATTAAAGGAAACCCAGCTGACGGTAACCTCTGTATTAATAGATCATGGCCTGGTATGACTCGTGGTATTTACGGTGACATGGATCGATTTAAGAATACTTATTTCACCACTTACCCAGGCAAATATTTCACTGGCGACGGTGCCCGAAGAGATGAAAAAGGTCAATATAGAATTACTGGTCGAGTTGATGATGTTATCAACGTATCTGGTCACCGAATTGGTACAGCAGAAGTTGAAGATGCACTTAACCAACATGAAAAAGTAGTTGAATCAGCTGTTGTTGGCTACCCACATGAAATCAAAGGTCAAGGTATCTACGCATACGTTATCTGTACTGAAAAACCAACAGACCAAGAAGCTTTCAAAAAAGAACTCAATGCACTTGTTAATAAAATTATTGGGCCAATTGCAAAACCTGATAAAATTCAGTTAACTTCTGGTCTTCCAAAGACTCGTTCAGGAAAGATCATGAGAAGAATTCTTAGAAAAGTTGCAGAAAATGATACCAGCTCGCTTGGTGATACATCTACTCTTTTAAATCCTGAAATAGTTGATGAAATTATTAAAGGTGCAAAGAAAATCTAATTTTAACATTTTTTTAAAATGATTTTTTGAGGGCCGCAAGATAATTGCGGCCTTCTTTTTATCAGAGCTGGTCAATTACATCTTGAAGTTGAGTCACTTTTAATACGATTTTTGATTTTTCATCTGTTTGTAGATAACTTAAAATGCCCTGTAATTTTTCAGGTGTGATCTTTTCCCAGGGCAGCTTTTTTAAATAAAAAGAAAACACTTCTTGAGCCACGCTAGTACTATTTTTGAAATTCATAATCATTAAATTATTAGTATCAAATAAATGACTGCGAGGATCGGAATTTGCCGACCCGATCCCCACAAAAATATCATCTACATTAATAATTTTAGCATGCAACGATCCTTCTTGCTTGCCAAGACCTAGTTCATGAAACTGGATAGAACCAATCTGATTAATCCAATCTTTCATTTTGCTATAGGCGCCCACATTAACAATACTAAGATCTGTTGTAGTTGCTGAATTTGTATAAATATCTATTTGAACCCCGTTTGCAGCTGCCTGCTTTAATGATTCAATGAGTTCCGGGTATAGATATAGATAGGCAGATACAATTTGGATCTTGCTAGTAGCATTTCCAATTAAATGTTGCCAAGCAAGCGTAATTTCTTTGCCATCAAGCTTTGATAAATAACTGTTTTCAACATAATGAGCAGCGATCTTATCACTAATTACATAAGAACCACGCTCCCCACGTTCTTTCATCCGAGCAATATTATCTAAATAGGTATTTGCCTTTATTGACATATTTTTTTGAATCTCGTCAAAAATATTTTGGTCTAGCTGAGAGTTATCCAGCGCAATGGCAAGAGTAGAATCCCACAGCTGATTAAATGTATCTTCAAAATCTTCGGCGAAGTTGTTAACAGAAAACAACCCCGAAACTTCACAATCATAAAATGGATATGAGCGCCCCTTCAAAAGATTCTTTTCATGCTTTAATTCTTCTGCACCAATGTGATACTCATCACTTATATTTCGACCGCCAACGATAAATTCTTTTCCATTATTGGTACGAGCAATTGTAATTTTATGGTGCATTCTTCGAAGGAATGTTCTCAAAAAACTTCTCATTTTAATTAATGACTTAACAGTCCCGAAAGCCTGGGGATTGGTCATAACCGATTGTAATACGCTGAACTTTAAACTATTTAATTCATCTGGCGAAATCCCTCCTGCCGCATTTAATTTTTTCAATTCTTCCAGCAATTTGGTCTGACTTTCTATCAGGGGTCTAATCGTATCGGAAGACATCATGCCTGTAAGTAGCAGCTCGCTGTTTTGACTCATTAATCCCTTGATAAAAGAGTCTGACGCTTTCATCCCTAGCTCGCTCGCAAGATAATTTTTAAAATCTTTGGTCGGTGGCCTAAATCGTTTAATTTTGATATTTGAGTTGGAACCTATAAACTTTAACCAAGGAATATATTTCTCACTCATAAAGTAATCAACAATCAGACGGATTTTAACTCCTCTATCCGCCGCTTCAAGCATTTTTTTAACAAGGAAAGAGGATGAATAATCATCTTCAAAAATAAAATAGGCCATACTTATTGTACTACCAGGCAAGGCATTTTCAAGCATGGAGACTTTTTTAAAAAAACCAGAATCTCCAACGAGATGAATTACGGGGTGATCAATTTCCCCAAGGACTGAATGAGTCAAATCACTAGGAAGAAATGCATCTAATTGGGTGCTAGAAGGGGCCCGATCTTCTGTTTTTAAAAAGACTGAACAGGAAATTAAACTCGTGATTAAAATAATACTAAAAAAATAAATTACACAAAATTTCATCGTTATCCCCTTTTATTGGTCAACTATTTTTTATTAGGAATAGGTGGCAGTGGAGGTGGTGACTCAAGTTCCAATACCGCTAAACCATCATGATGAATGACATCTTCTTCTTGTAACCCAGTTTCTGGTGATTCTGCCATATCACTGAAATCAACTGCATCCCCCTCATCCTTATCTGCTGCAATAATTTCTTCCAGCTCCACCAATTCATCTATCTCCTCTTCCACAAAATCAATCAACTGATTAACAAACTTCGCATCATCGGCCCCTGGATCTCCGTAGCGCAGATTAATCCTTTCTTCCCAATTGCCCTGGATCACATCTTTCAAAGTTCTAAAATAAGCGTAAGTTACACCATTGGTTTTCGCAAAAAGATTATTAGCAATGATAAAATACACCAGCACCATCGTCACCATGGTAACCATGACGATAGATGAAAGTAATTCTTGCTGGGTACTAAAAAAAAGCATGTGATTTTGCTTGATCTGTAGTACTTCCACCGCAAAATTGGTAATCTTTTGATAAACATCCTTGCTCATATAATCAAGGCCCAGCGTCGTTACAATCGTAATTACAAAAAGCAAGAGCACATATATAAGATAATGAAGGTAATCAAAAACCACCCCTTTAATATTCCAAAATTTCATAGGTATTTCTGATTTCAGCACTACCCCGGCTCCCCGAGACTCCGCTATGTAATCAAAAAATAATTGTGCAAATCGCATGAGATATTCACGCTTTTCCAAGGTTGAAAGTTTGAATTCTGCATTAGGCTCATCCGTTAATTGGGCAGCAAACTTGCCAATTTTTTTAAAACTTCTAAGCAAAAGGTTGGCGAGGTAAAAACCAATCACATAAAGAAAAACAAAATATAAAAGAAGCAAGGGAATATAATTTTTAAGATCACTTAGTATTTGTTTATAAAACATTTCTTTCAGATTTAAGGTGTTAATCATGCTCGACAAAAAAAATCCATACATGGTTTCTAGAAAAATCCAAAATCCAAAAGAGATAATAATAAGAGAAATAAAAGGTACAAATGCCACCTTAAATGCGGTTACATGTTTAAATTTAGTATCGTTTGATAATTTCAAATCATAAATAATATTCATTTACAAGTCCCTAAAAAAAAGACCTTTAAATCCATTATAAACGATTCATATTTAAATCATAACAAGAACTTATTACCTCTTACTAACTGGCTCACAAGAATGGGGGCGATTCATATCTAACTTTGGGAAATCATATTAGTTATTTAAATAAAAATAAGCTGTTACAGTAGAAAAATCATAACCTCTTAAAAAATAAAGATTATTGTTTCCTTCAACCCCATTGGTGTAGACCAGTTTAGTATGTAATTATGGGTAATAAAGATTGTATTTTTACCCTCCGTGTCATTTTTATTGTATAACCATATGCATGTATAAACTGCGAGGACTTGTATGAACCAATTGATTCTAATTACTCTTCTTTTTTCTTCATTATTAACAACTCCCGCTATGGCCATCATGTTTGAAAAAAGAATGGAAGTAGGATTAAAAAACCTATCCATCATATCTAACGAAAATAATCTGATTGGTTCGACCGAACTGACTCACCTGATCTTTGCCAACGAATTAACCAACATAACGTTGCGAGATAAGCAATTGAAAAAATATTCCATCACCATCAATCCGGAAATGATTCAAGTGATGGGTGGCGATTTTAATTATAAATTTCCCAGCTTTGATAATTTTGATGGTATCAATTATAAAAAAATTCTATCCAACAATTTTAATTATCAGCTTTATAATAACATTCTCGAGATCAAATCTGACTATTTTGAAATTGAAACTTATAGCTACTATTTAAAAGCAGTCATGTTTAACCTGGAATGTTTTCTTGAAAATAATGAAATCGACGTAGAGCGCTGCCTCAATAATTCGCAAGTAACCTCTTATGACCCGGTCATATCTCCATCGATTCATTTTAACAACGCTGAGTCAGATTTAGAAATTAATGCCAATAATATAACGCTTACACCAGACCGGTTAAAAATAGATACCAATACTTTGAATTATGTTTCCCAAAATTTGGAGGTTGCCCTTAAAGAAAGCAATATCGAGTGTCAAAAAAGCTGGGTTACTCCCAATTCCCAAGGGCTGGATTTCATCCTAGGGTGCCTGGCCGAAGGAAATCTAAAAAAAGGCTGGTTTGAAATTTTTCTTCCCGAAAAGTCAATTAAAGCCACTCTCTTTAACAATCAAATGACAATTAATGATTATAACTTTGATTTCAATTTAAAAAGTAGCAAGTTCGAAATGGAAGACAAATCCTTATTTAGCACAGAAAAAACTACTTTTAAGTGTCATGCTCAAACTCATATTCAAAACATTGAAACTTTTGATTTTCAAAAAATTCTATTCGAATGTGCTAGTGAACTAAGAAGTGACATTGAAAATCTGGTCTATCAATCCAAGGATCTTTCATTGAAAATGGAAACTTTCCATTACGAAACCCAAAAGGAAGATTCAACCAAAATATATGCGCAAATCAATAACATTTCCGGTAACAAAGACACTGGAAGTTTTTTAATTCCTACGGTGAAAGCTAGTTGTAACAACATAAAAAACTTTGACCTCAGTGCCTTGATCACTGACTGTCTAATGGATGGCACTGTCGAACTTCCCACTATTGATTATAGTGACCAAGAGACTAAAACGAATGTCAAAATTAATATTTCCAGTGCCAATATTAAAAACAATCAATTTATATTAAATGCTCCCAAAATCGCCATTTCCTCTCCTACCATCATAGCGTCAATTCATAATATCGAGGCCAGCTGTAAAAGAAATCAAAATGATCCTCCACTGGATTTTGACTTACTTCAACGGAGGTGTTTCGAAAACTCACTCCTTAAAATTTCACTAATTAAAGCCACCAATAACAAATATGATCTCCAAATGGAAGTTAAGGATGTGTCGGTAGACAAAAATAAACTATTTTTAAATATTCCTGCTGCTAAATATAATCTTAACCAAAAGAGTATTTATTTTGAAAAAATGAATTTTTTATGCAACCCCAACGTAACGTTTGAAAACTTTCAAGATTTGAACGTAAACAATGTACTTGATAATTGTGTTAACAATACTAAAATCACTATCGACACCGTTAAAAATGCCCTAAACGGAGGAAGCAAAAAAACCAAATATGAAAATATTACTTTTCTAACTGCCAATTCAAACTTCACTCTCAAACTTAAAATGAGTGTTATGTTGATTCCAACTAATGTTAAGTTTGAAGGAACTATCAAGTATAATAAAGAAACTTCAGAAATCATTCTAAATGTAGTCAAGGCTTCTGCCGGTCCATTGCTTGGAAAAAATTCCATTTTATTTTTCATGAAGAACTTTTTTGCGGATGAAAACATTCGCGTAGAAGGAAATAAGATCATTGCCAAGCTTGGTGATAATTAGGTCATCTTACATTGCGGTAATGGATATACCCGAATCGACATAAATAATTTGACCGGTCACCGCTTTGGATAAATCACTGGCCAACCATACTGCCGCACCACCAATATCCTCCGTGGTTACATTTTTATGCAATGGAGCACGTTGTTCAATTATTGCTCTAAAATTTTGAATAGTTTTTATACCAGAAGATGCCAAAGTTTTAATTGGTCCAGCGGAGATGGCATTAACCCTAATTTGATCCTCCCCCAAGTCATCAGCAAGATATCTGGTCGCTGATTCCAAAGCTGCCTTAGCGGCGCCCATAACATTATAGCCCTTCAAAACTTTCTGTGACCCATGATAAGTCATGGCCATGGCCGAGCTACCTGCGGGCATCATGGTTTTCAAGTACTTAAGTAATGCAATAAAAGAATAAACTGAAACATCAAAGGCCTGCATAAATCCTGATCTTGAAATATCGGAAAATCTTCCGCTTAAATCCTCCTTATCAGCATATGCGAGTGAATGAACCAGGATATCCACCCTCCCCCATTTTTTTTCGATAAGTTCTTTTAAGTTTTGAAAATGTTGATCGTTAGTAACATCCATTTCTTGCAAAAAATCCACTGGAAAATTTAAAAGAAGTGGATCTATTCTTTTCTTAAACAGTTCACTTTGATAGGTAAGACCAATATTTGCGCCATATTTTTTTAGTTCTTTAGTTATTCCCCAGGCAATAGATCTTTCGTTGGCCACACCAAGGATAAGTGCATTTTTATTCTCTAATAAATTCATTACTTCTCCTTAGGTGTTGGTTTAGTGCATTTAGGAGATTAGTTATTACATAATATCATACCGCTTACTTACTTATTTTCATTTTGATTTTGTCTTTAAGTCCGTACACAATATTTTTTTTCTGATAAGTATTATAGGCACATGCTCTTACTGGAAATTGTTTTTTATAATAATTATCATAATGCAAATCAAGTTCGGGTAAAACGCCTAGATTTAATTCAAATCTTATGCGGTTCCATTCGCTTATGATGCGAGAGTCTTTACAAACAGCAACGACCTCTCCACCTTCCCCTGTACTATAATTTTTGTAGGGAGTAGACAGGAGTATGGCGCATGCCTCATTATATGTATCCATATTGACCAAAATTCCATCCTCAAAATCTCTTTTTATTTGCTTAATTTCATTCAAAATTGTTTTGCGCAAAGGTTTTACTTCCACAAATGATTTCAAATTGTAAGTAATGACATCCATCGACCTCTGCCGATCATCTAAGGCCCTTCTTTTATCATTATCAGCCCCTTCTTTTCTTAGAGTTTCTAAAACATTTTGTCTTTTTAGATGAATTAACTCATCTTCCAGTGGGGAAATTTCCCCCAGTTTGATTTTCGCCTCCAAGTCTTTTTTTAAAATAATTTCAAACTTAGGACCCAGAAGCAATGCTCTATTATCTTTAAATGAAAGTAAGTCGGACAAAAGTTTTATTCTAGAAGCTGCATCGATCAGGTTATTTTGCAAAACTTCCTCAATACTATCTATAATATTTTTTATTTTTATGGCTTCTTGTAACGGTGTAGGACAACCAGCCTTGGTCTTTAGATTAATGCAAGTTTCCTCATCTCGGTTATATTCATAATACTTTTTAAATGTGACAATTACTCCCAATATATAATCATGAAGGTTTTTCAATCCCTCTCTTGGGGATAAATCATAAATCGTGTCTTTCACTTCAGCATATGCCAGCAACACCCCGGGGTCCCCCAATCTACGTTTTAATAAATCGCGATCCATGTCCTTACTGACGGTGGTGGAAATCATCTGAATATTCTTTTCCATATTGGTAATAATACTCTTTAAACTTTCGTCACTGGTGGGAGGATTTCCATAATAAATTTTTAAGAACACAATAAAACGATCGCAGTTTAAATCATTGTCAGGGCAAGCAGGAGAAGTCGTTATAGTGCCAGCTATTTCTGGTGGTGCGACCAGAATATAATTCATAAGTCCGGCATTAAATCTTTGGGTAAAGTAAACGGTTCCCGGCTCTGACTCCACTGCACCTGTTGAGGTGGACATCCCCGTCATCAATATTTGCAAGGATTGCGTATAATTTCTAATCAAATTAAACTTATCTCCACCTTCTTCCATTTTTTCTATCATTTCTTTATATTTTGCATGCACCAAATTCAAAATCGCTTCAGCTGAATTAATTTGTTTTAACATCATATTTTGTGAGTAGGCATCCGTCGTATTGGCCGCAGGTGTTCCGTAATACAACCTTTTAATCCAAGACTGAAAAACCGGTAAAGATTCAGATTGAATATCTATCCCCTTCCATACCACTTGTGATTGATTATCTTCACCAACTAAATCGATCCTCATTAATTCTTTTATCAGGCTAATCTCAGTTTGTTTTTCGCAATAATAATTCGATTGCATCTCAATCATGCAAATAAGATTATAAAAAAGTGCCGTTTTATCCAAATCATCAATATATTTCCACTGATAATTTCTTATGGCCTGCCCCAACTGGGTCACGAGACTTCCGATGGTATTGCCAACCCCTGCCCATAAAGGATTAAGTCCGGCGAGTCCGGCCACACTACCAGTAAGATTAATCATCCCCCCTAAAATGCTGGCTGCCCTAGCTGGATTTTGAGCAAAGCAACCCTCATACATAGAAACATCATTTATCACGTTTGATATTTCCATCACCAAATTCTGAATATTAGTTTTTTTAAATTCTTCACCTAGATCGCTGCTGGATATCTTCAAGCTGGCTTCGTTTTCAATCAAACTACTTTGAGAGCTCAACATTTCATTCATGACGCTAGTTCTTTCTTCCACACTGGAAGCATCATTATAAACATTGTACAGTTGTTCCAGTTGTTCCTTTTGCAACAAAATGCCTGCTTCCTGCGAGCGATGTTCCAAGTAATAGCTATAAAATTTTGTAATATCATCCAATGATTGAAAGCTTCTATCGGAAACTGCGCAATTAGTTTCGGTTTTTAATTTACTTAAATCGCTTATCAATTCATTAGTATATTGCAAGGCCATTTGAGTATTGCTACCGATAAAAGAACAATAGTTACTTGATGCATATAAATTAAAGGTAACCATCCACCCGCAGATTATAATAGTTAATTTCATCTATTCTCCTACACATTATAATTTTTTAAACAAGATAAAATCATGCCATTAGTTCAAGGAAAATGAAAAGGATAATGGTGCGTGCGTCTTTTTTTTTAAAAAGGGGCACATTTGCCATGTTTTAATGTTTATGCGTTAAAAATACCCGTGTTTAAAACCAAATCTTGATAAAAATCAGCATATTTTAGGTAGTCAATTTAGCTCTATATCTTTAGAATGACATGGCTTAAGAATTGATTTTTAAGGAGTCTTTGACATGGGTGCTCTCAACATCATCGTAACCGTTAAACAAGTCCCGGATACTCATAATATTTCGGTAGATGCCATGAAAGAAGATGGCACTGTAAACAGAGCACTGCTTCCCACTATCTTTAATCCAGAAGATCTAAACGCCCTTGAGGAAGCTCTAAAAGTAAAAGACCAATTAGGTGGAAAAATCACAGTTATAACTATGGGCCCACCAAAGGCAATTGAAGTCTTAAAAGATTCTCTTTACCGAGGTGCGGACGAAGCTATTTTAATCTCAGACCGAAAATTTGCGGGAGCTGATACTCTGGCTACGTCATATTCGCTAAAATGTGCGATTGAAAAGCTAGGCAAATACGACATTATTTTCTGTGGTAGACAAGCTATCGATGGCGACACAGCCCAAGTTGGGCCACAAATCGCCGAAAAACTTAAGATCAACCAAATCACCAACATCATCAATGTCGAAGAAGTCACCCATGAATCAATAACCCTCCGCAGACAAACTGAATACGGACAAGAGATCGTTAAATCTCGCTTCCCTGTTCTTATAACCGTAACCGCAGAGGCCAATGAGCCAAGGTTTCCAAGCGTCAAAAGAGTCATGATGTTTAAAAACATCACTAAAAAAGAAACTGAGGAATCTTATGATGAGACTTATTTAAAAATTGATACAGATCGATCTAAAAAATATATTACTGAATGGAGTGCTGACTCTATTGGGGCAGATAGTATAAAAATCGGATTAGCAGGCTCTCCTACCAAAGTTAAACATATTGAAAAAGTAGTTTTAACCGCTAATAGTAAAAATATGCAAGATATTCCAAACACTGAGGTCGGCATTTGTGCCTTGATTAATGAACTTAAAAATGAACATATTTTTGGATAGGAGATAAAAATGAACGCGCCGATCCTGGTCTTTATTGAACATAATAATAAAAAAGTTGCTGACGTAAGTTTGGAATTGATCAGCGAAGCCACAAGACTTGCTAAAAAATTAAACTGCGAAATTCATGGGGTCGTCTTATCCCACAATGCCGCAGAAGAACTTACCCAACTTGGACACTATGGATGCCAAAAACTTTACTACGTAAAAGACAAACGATTGAATCATTTTTCTTCGGTCCCTTTTGCCAAATTAGTTACATCAATTATCAAAAAGCACCAACCGCAAATCGTGCTGTTTGGCGCAACTTCCACTGGTCGCGATATTGCCCCCAGAGTTGCCAGCGAACTATGCTGTGGACTCACTGCTGATTGCACCAAGCTGGAAATTGGTAGTCATAGTATTAAAGATCAAACTTTTGACAATACTCTCCTACAAATTCGTCCTGCCTTTGGCGGAAACATTGTGGCAACGATTGTGTCACCAGAATCAAATCCCTCTATGGCGACGGTACGAGAAGGTGTCATGAAGCTTAATCATCCTGAGACTAATAAAAAAGTTGAAATTATATCTGAGCCGTGTGATCTCTCAGATAGTGATTTTTTAAGTGAGATTTTGGAAGTCATTCGCGAAGAAAAAACCGTAGATCTTAAACAAGCCAGAATAATTGTCGCCAGCGGAATGGGTGCTAGCACTCCAGAATGTATCTCCCTCATTAGACAACTGGCTAAAACATTAGGTGGCGAAGTCGGTGCAAGCAGACCAGTGGTAGATGCGGGACTGCTTGGCAAAGATCATCAAGTTGGTCAAACGGGAATCACCGTACGCCCCAACTTATATATCGCTTGCGGAATATCCGGCCAGATTCAACATATGGCCGGTATGAGTGAAGCCAAAAGAATAATTGCCATCAACAATGATCCTGATGCCCCGATATTTAAAATAGCTAATTATGGCATCGTGGGAGATGTTAAAGACGTAATACCAAAAATGATCAAGGCCTACCGAGGATAAATACATGTCAAACTTTTATAATGATAATCAAGATATTATATTTCATATGGAAAATATGGATCTTCGCAGGATTGTCGAACTCAAAGAAGACAACTTCACTGATTCAAAAACCTGTAGATATTCTCCACTGGATTATGAAGATACCAGGGATAATTATAAAAAGCTCTTAGAAATTATGGGTGATATTACTGGCAATTATATTGCGCCTAGGGCGACTGAAGTTGATCAATTAGGCGCTACATATAAGGACGGTGAAGTCGCTTATGCCCAAGGTACTAAGGAAGCCATTGATATTTTAAAAAAAGCAGATCTTATGGGAATGACTCTCCCTCGAAAATACGAAGGTCTTAATCTTCCTAAAACCATCTATTCTATGTGCATCGAAATGGTTTCCCGTGCAGATGCATCTTTAATGAACCTAGTGGGTCTGCAAGATATCGCGGACACTATCTGTAAATTTGGTTCCGAAGATCAAAAAGCCAGATATCTTCCTCGTTTTGCCAGAGGAGAAGTTATGGGGGCCATGGCCTTAACTGAACCAGATGCCGGTAGTGACCTGCAAGCCGTTATGTTAAAAGCTACACAAAATCCCGACGGAAACTGGTATTTAAACGGAGTAAAAAGATTTATCACTAACGGCTGCGCCGATGTTTCGCTAGTTCTTGCCCGAAGTGAAGATAAAACCACTGATGGTCGAGGGCTTTCTCTTTTTGTCTATGAACGAGATAAAAATATGACCATTAGAAGAATTGAACACAAGCTTGGTATTCATGGTTCGCCGACTTGTGAAATCCAATTTAACAATGCCAGATGTGAGCTACTGGGTACCAGAAGAATGGGGCTCATTAAATACACCATGAGTCTTATGAATGGTGCCAGACTTGGGATTGCGGCTCAATCCCTGGGTATTGCCGAAGCTGCCTATCGAGAAGCCTTAAAATATGCCAAAGAACGAAATCAATTCAAAAAGAAAATTTTAAACTTTACGGCAGTCTATGAGATGCTTACTGATATGAAAATTGGTTTGGAAGCTTCTCGAACACTCCTTTATGAAACCAGTAAAATTGTCGATATCAAAGAAGGCCTGGAAGAGCGGATGGAAAAATATCCCGAGAGAAAATCCGATCTCCGTGATGAAATCAGCAAATACACCAAACTGGCAGGATTATTTACTCCCTTAGCAAAGGCCCATAACGCTGAAATAGGAAATAAAATTTGCTACGATGCCATTCAAATTCATGGAGGAGTTGGTTATACCACTGAATTTAGCGTAGAGAGACACGCCAGAGATCAAAGGATCACCAACATTTATGAAGGTACTACCCAAATGCAAATCGTCGCAGCTATTGGTGGAATTACCAGCGGCTTAGTAAGTGAGAGACTAAACGAATACGAAAACGATAACGATTTTACTAAAATGCCAGATCTTTTTAAATCGCTTCAAGAACTAAGAACTAATTTAGAATTGGCCGTATCTCATATTAAAAAGAGAAATGATAATTTATCAATAGAATTCCATGCCCGGAGACTCACTGAGATGGCCCTCTATACTGTTAACTCATATCTACTTTCCATTGCTGGACTAAAAAATGATCGAAAAAAACAAATTGCCAAAATTTATACCAGCAAAGCTTTACCAGACAGTAGAAGCAGACTTGAATTTATCTCCTCGAATGATTACTCCATTGTTGAACTACATGAAGGGATTATCAACCATTAATGGGTTTGAATACTTTTTATAAAAGTCAATAGCATGAATTCACGGCAAGACATCGGTAAGTCATTCTCTTTACAAGGGAGAAATCCAACTATTTGATAACGTTTATTACAGATTTAAAGCTATGCTTAACTCTCTGATTTTTTGTAGGGTTGAACACATTTTTATATATTAATTGTTCCAATCCCTAAGCAGGGTTAAAATGTAAAAAACAATGTTTTTTTATTATTTGATTTTGCAGTAGCACGTAAGCCCCATGACAAAATCAATTGATAGTATGTTGTGGCCTTTATGAAAGTGAAAAGACATCAATCTAAAACTAAAACTTTTCTAAAGCGCATTTGGGCCTTTGGTGCTCAAATGATTCCTTCTATTCTAATTAGAAATCAAAATGTTATTAATCTTAGAGAAGATTTTTGTATAGTTGATGGTCAGGCCAATCAGGGGGAGGACAATATGAACTATAAAACACCACCGTAACCAGCCTAAACTTATTGTAATAAGTAAGTTAGGGTTTAACGTTTCTTTATTTTGTTTTTTATGCTTTTCGAAATCTGTGTTTTTGTGTAGTACGTTTGTTCCATGGGTACGTTTGATATAAACAAAAGCAGGAAAACCGGAATACGAAGTTGAGATCATTAACGACTTTGTGACCGTTTCATTAGGAGACGGTATGGTTTTCACAACATTTACAAAATTATTATTTATTGCTTCACTTTTAGTGGTTTTATCCGCTTGTCAACAAGAAGAATTTTTTGAGAAGACATATCTTGAGGGTACAGACGTTGTTGATACCACTCCTGATATTGACCTTCCAATTATTGATGAGATTCCAGTAGTTGAACCAACCCCAGTAGTGGGACCAACTCCAGTAGTTGAGCCAACTCCAGTAGTTGAGCCAACTCCAGTAGTTGAACCAACTCCAGCAGTAGTTGAACTTGAACTCGTTTCAGAGCAATTTATTCAAAAAAATGTTGGCGCTAATTCAGGTAAAGTTGACATTCTATGGGTAATTGACAACTCAGGTTCAATGGGTGATGAACAACAAGCTATTGCCAAAAACTTCAAATTCTTTATTAATGCCTTCATCAATAAAGGAGCTGATTTTAAAATGGCAATTACTACTACAGACACTACTACCAAGTACAATGGTAACATTACCTGCGGTTATAATTACTCCTACAGATCAACCAATGTTTGCGGAACTCCTGGTAACATCAGTTCAGATGAACTTATCTATAAGTTATCTGCTGAAGCCGCCAGCTACGATCTGGTTGATTTTATCGACGACTTTATGAAATACATCTATGTAGGTGCAAATGGTTCAGGTACAGAAAGAGGACTCAAAGCTACTTCTTCTTTCTTAGCTAAATACAACCAAACTTTCCTACGTGATGAAGCTTTCTTTGCTGTTATCGTTGTTAGTGATGAGCAAGATCAATCATCAGATACCGTTGCTAATTATGTAAACTACATTAGATCACACAAAACTAACGAAGGTATGGCAAAAATCTATTCCATCGTTGCTAAAACTGCTAGTTCACAAAATACGATTGGAAGTAGATACGTAGAAGCTTCAAATTTAACAGGTGGAATTCACGATGATATTAAAAAAGATTTCTATGAAACACTTCTTAATATCGGTGGTTCTATTATTGAATTGTTAGATAGTTTTGCTTTGGCCCAAGGCCCATACGCTGGTACAGACGTAATAGTTAAAGTAAACGGAGTTGTTATGAATTCAGGCTGGATCTTTAATGCTGATAATAACTCAATTAAATTTAATGAAGACAGTATCCCAGCAGAAGGAAGCATAATCACTATCGATTACTATGTACAAAAGTAAGGATTAAATAGCTGGTCGGGATAACGAGGAGTTATCCCGGCCTTTTTTCATTTAAGTATTTTGATTTTTTAAGATTTAGTTAATTGTTAGTAAAAAGCAATTGAAGTTTTGGACGCATTGCGCTATTTTTAAATAAAGGGTTCTTTTCTTTAGATTTTGTGTCAGGACGTTAGTTAGCGTTGAAAAAAGTGGTTACACAATCTCAAAGTTTTCCAGAGAAGTTTAAGTCCAAGTTACCATGCTTAAACTTTGGCTTCTAGGTATATCCCATGAAAAATAATTTTATTCTAAGTGAGATCGGACGGTTTATTATCGTATTATTTTTAATTTTCATTTTCATCGTTCCAACATACCTGCGAGCAACGGAAAAAGACCTCTACGATTTTTTGTGGCTTGATCAGGATAAAAAAGTTTATGTTCTCCAAAACAAAAACTATAAAAAGAAAAATTCATTTTATTTTGATGCAGGTTACACCAAGGTTATCAACCAAAAATTTATAAGTGGTAAAGCCTTGGCCTTAAGAACTGGTTTTTATTTTCATGAGGAGTGGGGTGTTGAACTGCTTTACAATACTTATTTCAATACCAACAATGATACTTTTGCGGCTGTCCAAAGAGTTAATGGTAGTGTGCCCTTCGTTAGAAAACTAACTGGCAGTTACGCTGGTCTTTTGGTGTGGTCACCCTTTTATGGCAAAATAAATACGTTTAATAAAATCTATTATTTCGATTGGTCGTTTGGACTCGGTCTGGGTAATGCTGATTTTGAAAATAACTTAATTTCCGCAGGTGATGAGAATGTGCCAGACTCTTATGACAAAAAAAGTAGCATGGCAATCATGGCTAAAACCAATTTAAAATTCCATATTTCTAAACACATCCATTTAAATATTGAATACCTAAATACTTCATACAAAGACCGAAGCCCTTCCTCTCCCAAAGAAGAAAGAAGGTATAATTCAGACGTCACCGTTGGACTTGGGTTCTCATTCTAAGGTAGAGGCAAAACATGAAAAAAATAATAATTAAATTACTACTCATTTTTATCATATGCTTTGAAGCTTTTGGGTCCCTGGAAAAAGCCCGACAGCTTTATAACGATCCCAAGGTTGAGCGAAAAAATGAAAAGATCACTTATGAACTGATCATGGGGGATTATTATTTTTCCGCCATTCCATTTGCTATCAAACATATTGCAAGCACGCAAAAAATCAATCCGGAATTTGAAAAAGCATTAAAGGCTTTAGTCGTCAAAGCCGGCCCAGAAATCTTTTTTGATGTTTCCACGGAAGTACTTGTGAAACATGACTCGCCTACTCTATATTTTGTGCTAGGACTGAGATACTTCCATGAAAAAAATTATGCCCTGGCCATTAAATATTTAGAAAAAGTTCCAGACAATAATTACCTACAACCAGAGGTAAGGCTCACCAAAGGTGCTGCCTATAGTTTGCTTGGTAATAGCGACGCTGGATATACCGAATATAAAAAATGCTACAATTACGCTGAGAGTGCGGTGAGCTCTAGTGCTAACGATAAAATAAAAAGATACTACGCAATTCTAAAAGAAACCTGCTCAATTCATGTTGCCAGATTGAAATTTACCTCTCAAGAATATGACAAATCTATTGAAGCGTACGATGAAATTGATAAGACTTCTTATAAATGGCCCTACGTGCTTTTGGAAAAGGCATGGGTAAAATTTAAACAAAAAGATTACAACCGAACACTCGGTTTGTTGGTTACTTACAAATATCCGCTACTCGAAAGTTATTTTATGCCAGAGAGCGAACTCCTCACGGCCTTATCTTATCATAAACTGTGCTTATGGGAGGATGCTTTAAGCGTTGTAGACCAATATTATAAAATTTATAAACCCAGATCAGAAGCGTTGGCTTCAGTGCTTATCAAAAACAAAACTTCTGACAATTATTTTTTCTACCTGACTCACGAATCAACGCAAATGCTGGAAGCTAAGCACCCCTTTATTAAAAGTTTGATTACTCAGATTAAAAAAACAGTTAAATACAACGTAGAATATGGAGCTTATAAAATTGCCATGAAAGAAGCCACCTTGCTTAAAAAGATGAATCGGGATGATTTTATACGAGTCCTAATTGAAGAAACTGACACCCAGATTAACTCAAAAATTAAATCCTTGAACTGGTACATTAAGGAATACATGTATGAGTTCATTAACAAAATAAACGGTCTGTCTTTCCAACTTTTTAAAATTAGAATCGATATTATGAGTAAAAAAAGAGATCTGATTTACAAAGGGACCCAGCTAATTTCCGATCGCGGACGAGGTGATTTAAAACATGTCAACAGAACAGTCGATGAACAATTTTGGGAATTCACTGGAGAATTTTGGGCCGATGAACTGGGGGATTATTCGTTTGGACTTAAATCCAACTGCGAAGAAGTAAAACAAAGAACGTTTGAGGACGTAAAACAGGAAATACTTGAGGAAGAAAAAAGTCAAAAGAAGAAAGATGATGACAGCTCCAAGGGGGTAAAAAATGACTAAAACAATTGTAACGATATTTTTATTCACTTTGTTTACCACTAGCTTTCACGCTTTCGCAGAAAATAAAAAAGAAAAAGTAATCGTTGAATACAAAAAGTATGAACGCTTTGACCTTGGAAACTTAGAAATCCAAGGTTCCGTCATCGCCCCTGGAGATGTTTCCGTAAAAGAGCGGGAACGTAAAGTATTGGAAACTGATTTCTATGAAAAAAAGGATTATTTTCCAGATATCAGACGGGATGTATTAAATTTAAAGTAATCTTTTGCTAATAATTTTAATAACTTGACTTTGAAATTGATGTGCCTTTTTCCTCAAGTTTATTTCATTAAGTGTCGATATAAGAACGTGATAGGAACATTTTTGTAGAGGAAAATATATGGAACAAACAATGAGTCAAGTTGCGGCAACCACACCCATCAACGAAGCAATCGCTAACACCTCCTTAATTGAAGATATTGCTATTTTCATGAATGATGGTGGCGTCTTCATGTGGATCATTTTGGCGATTTGGATTTTTGGAATTCTAATCACTTTAGAACGCTTCAAATCCTACGCCGTGTTTGATACAAAGGGTGATAGCTTAATGAATATGATAAAGAAGCACGTACTTCTAAACAATGTTCAAGAAGCTATTAAAATTTGTAGCAGTTCTAAGGCCCTACTCCCCTACGTGCTTAAGTCAGGACTAAAAAGAGCCAACCAAAGCAAGGAACAAATACAAGACGCGATCGAATCCTCCATGCTGGAAGTTCAACCTAAAATTGAACGCTGGATGGGATACTTACAATTAGTTGCCAATATTTCAACCCTATTTGGATTGCTTGGCACAATTCAAGGTTTAATTGGATCCTTTAGTGCTGTGGCTACGGCTGACCCCGCTTCTAAAGCAAAGTTATTGGCCATAGGTATTTCAACCGCCATGAATACCACCGCACTTGGACTTTTATCTGCCATTACTATTATGATTGCTTACCAGGTACTGCTGAGCAAACATGACAAAATTACCGGGGAGATTGAAGAATATTCAGTAAAATTAATTGACCTGCTAGGAACTAAAAAAGGTGGAAGCTTTACAGTCTCGGGTAGCTCGGAAGCACCAGATATTACTAAAGCTGCTTAAATTTGTATTGAGTGGATTAATATATGCAAAAATCGTTTAGTAAGTTAAACAGAAAAACCAAACCTAATTTGATTCCAATTATGGATGCGGTTTTTATTTTCATTTTTTTCCTGCTCATGTCTGCCCAGTTTATTGATATATACGAAATAAACTCCGATGCTCCTGCCGTAGTCACTATTGATAAAAAAATTGATAAAAAAGATCCTCTAAATTTAGTTTTAGAGATCACTAAGGATAGCATAATAATTAAAACAGGACTTAGTGAAAAAACTCACTTTGAACTTAATAAGAAAACCGACGGTAAATATGATTTAGAAAAGCTCAATAAAATGCTGGCGGAAATTAAGTTAAAAAACATTGATGAGGATGCAGTTATTTTGCGTCCGATCTCGACGGTATCCTATGCTGATATTGTCAAGATCATGGATACCACCAGAGAAACAAGTCATAACCAGATACTGACTGCACGTAATAAAAAAGGTGAACTTATAAAGACCACCAGCTTGTTTAATAAAATTATTTTTGAAACAATAATTTAGGATACTATGAGAAAAAAACGTTTTAACCGATTAAAGAAAGGTAGTGGGGATAAGGCCCTGGAACTCGATATCACTTCGTTACTTGATATTCTAGTTATCCTGCTGGTTTTTTTATTAAAAAGTTATAATGCTTCAGATTTAAAATTGGATTTGCTCGGAAAAATTGAGTTGCCGGATTCAGTCTCTCGTACGCTGGGTAACGACTCAGTCATTTTACAAGTCAACCGCGATAAAAAGGTTTGGATCAACAACGTTTATGCTGGTGATATTCAAACAGGAGAAGAACGAGTTGATTTTATCTATGACAAGCTTGATGAAATAAAAAAAGAAAAAGATAAGACCGCCGATAGCATGAGGACACTGGCCAGTGCTATGAAGGACCATAACAAACAAATCAATATTGTATTGGATAAAACCCTCTCGTATAAAACCCTTCGCCAGGTTATGCATACTGCGGCTTTAGCCGGCTATCCTGAGTTTAAGTTTATTGTCCAGGGTAATTACTGATGAGAAAATTTATAAATTTAACCATATTCATTTGTTTCGTCTTAACTACACAAGGTTTCAGTAGCGATAAATGGCGAGAGTTAAGTAAATTGGTTGATAGTGAAATAAAAGCTATCACTCAAATCAAAGATAGAAAAGCCAAACTGGAATACCGCCTGTTTGAACTATACACTGAGAAAATGAAATTAATCAGGGAGGAAGAAAACAAATTATTTCTCCAGGCCACTCCCTCTGAAGTTGGCAAACTTGGCAAAGGCGCTTACTTTAAAAACACTAGAAACGCTTATACACTCACTAAAAACCATGGCCTATCTATTTTAAATAAATGGCCGGATAATCAGCATACCGCCGACATTTACTATACCCTCGCACTTAATTCTAGGGACTACGGAAATGATCAATATACTGAACCTTTTTTTAAACATACCCTAAGGTATGCACCTAAAGATTCCAAGATTGCCCACAATGCCAAGATTTCTCTAGCAGAACACTATTACAACGAGAAAAGATGGAGTGATGCTTTCAACCTATATCAGGAAATTCTAGTAAAACCACTAGATGAGTTTCATAGTAAGCATTTATATAACTCAGCTTGGTGTCTTTATCAAATGAGAGAATTTTCTGCTGCTATCAAAAACATGCACCGAGCATTTGCTTTTTCTAAAAATAAAAATTACATCAATATCAATGAACAAATTTTTGATTTTATGGGTTTGTTTCATGTGGACGGTAAGGATATCCCGGGCGGAGTTGATTTTTATGTAAAAAACACCACTGATCCGGGAACTCACCTAATTAAAATGGCCAAAAGAACAGCTAAAAACGGTCAGTTTGAAGATACTAGATACATTCTAAGCAAAGCTTTGATTGAATGCCAAACCAGAAAACAGCGTGATATAGAAATTAATATTCGTTTGGAAGAATTGGATATTTATCGAAAATTCAAGAAAAATGACCTCCATTTTCAAGTAGCTGATACTCTAGCTAAAATGCAAACCCAAAGCCCACTACCCACCGAACAACAAGCTTTAGCAGTAAAAGAAATTAAAGACTATACTGGTTACTTGCAAGTTAGGCTTACTCGAAATGCCAAACATAAAATTCAACACTACAATAAAAACGATCTAGCAGAAATTATAAGCTACTTCGATATTTTAACCAGGCTAGATAAATCCAATATAGATCAATACCGTTTTTATCAAGGTGAAACCTTTTATGCCGTAAAAGAATACGCTCAAGCTGCCAATTATTATCAAATGGGTGTTGAATGGGGAAATAAAAATCTAACTCCAGAAAATAAAACTGCAGATAATGAAACCTTCCGAAGGAAGTTACTCGACTCACTTCTGGCCACTTTAGCAGAGGGTGGTTTTTCTCCTGAAGCAAACTTTAAACACACTGAATTTGCCTATACAAACTACATAAAAAGCTGGCCGGTAGATCCTAAAAGTCAAAAAATCTATGAAAGGCTTTTTAACCTTTATTTCCAAAAGACCCTTTTGGATAAAGCGGTAGATGCTATTGCCATCTACAACAAAAGCTATCCCGTTGATATCGAAAAACATCGCGCCATGCTGGGAGCTGTTATTGATCATTACGTAAAAACTAAAAACACTACCAACTTAGCTTTTTGGGTAAATGAAATAATTGGAGGTTTATATAGTTTTGAGCGAACCTATGTTGACAAGGCTACCATCATTTTAGGTCAGCTTTTGTTTGAAAAAATTCAAAGCGTAGAAAATAAAAACAAAGATACCGCTTTAGAAATGTATCAGCGCATTTATGACAACAAAATCTACCCAGCAAAAATCAAAGCAGAGGCAGCGCTTTGGATTTCCATTATCTATCTTGAAAAAAGCAATACTAAGGAGTCTTTAAATTGGGCGATGAAATCTTTTGATTACTTCCCGGATAAAGAGTTATTTGAAAATCGAAAAAAATATGTCACTTTGGCCAATCAATATTACTTAAATCAGGACTTCGATCGCTCCATTGAAATTTCAGCTAAATATCTGTCACGTTTTTGCAAAGATGAATATAGCGAAAAACAGGAATTTTTAAAAAATATAATCCAGTTGCAAGTTGCAAGTGGTAAACCAGATCTGGCACTCACTGCACTCCAGGAATATAAGAAATGTTATGATGATAGGAACTTTGAAATTATCAGCAGACTTTCCATCTTAAATTATTATATTTTACATAACGACCTGGATAATTTTTTTAAATTCTATGCAAATTATAAAAAGGATCTGGCCCTTACCGAAACCTTTTTTTCTGCCATGCTTAATTACTATTGGCATTCACTGTATTTAAACCAACCAGCTATTAACGAAAAAATCAGTAAGATATTCAAAGCCGTGCTAGAAGTTTCATCTTCCGAGCCAGCTCCTAGCTCATACGTCATCTCCTCGATCCGAGGTATTTTTGCCTATAAAGAATTTATGGTATTTTCCAAAGATTTTTTCAATTTCAACGTTGAAGAAAAAGAGGAATTTGATGAAAAAATTTTTAACGAACAATTGCAAAAGAAAGTAATGTTGCTTAAATCGCTAGAAGATAAGGCCCAAGAGATTATCGCTTTAGGCCAATCTGATGTTATTTTGGGAGTCTATCAGATTTTAAATATTGCCGCAGAAGATTTCTCTAAAATGTTGCTGGCATATAATCCCAAAGGTATGCCGGAAGAATTCGTCATTAGTTTCAAACGGTCCATGAATCAACTGGTCATGAATTTACAAACCAAAATTAGCAACAATACTAGAAGCATTGACCAACTTATTCATAAAAATCAACTGATTTCTTATTTTAATACGGAGGTAACCAGGGATTCTAAGTTACGAAAGACCACTGGCTTTCAATGGCCATTTGTCTGGAGATCATCCACGGTAGATTTCAAGGAGAATGATAAATGATCAAGTTGCATAATTTTACAATCATTCTTGCTATCTTCTTTTATGGTTGTGCCTCCACAGTACCACGACCTAAAATTGATTCCTTAGACAACGACTTATTTAGAAATGAATCACTCACTCAATATTCGATCGTTAACTTAGAGCTTGTGAAAAACAAGAAAAACAATGCCGCAATTGCTCTTTGTCACAATAAAAAAATCAGCGAAGGACTCGACCTATTGAAGACTTCTTTTGCTCAACAAAAAAACCACCCACTCTATTGGCTGCATGTGGGAACTTGTTACTATCTAAACGACAATTTTGACAAGGCAAAATTTTTCTATAACATATCACTGGATACTGCTTCCAAAGATGAACTGCAAAAGGCATTCGCCTATAACAATTTAGGTATACTCTATCTTAAAAATAACCATATTCTAGAAGCCCGGGATTATTTTGAAAAATCACACAAAAGTAACCCCGATCTAATCACACCTAGATACAATCTTGGACAGATCTATATCAGATATGGATTGTTAACTGAAGCACTAAAGCTACTTGCTCCGCTTGAAACGCAAAATCCGAAAAGCATAGAACTGCTTTCATCTTTGGGTGTAATCCATACGTTGGATAATAATTCAAAGCAAGCTTTAAATTACTTTAAAAGAATCCCCGAGCCACTAAGACAACGTGAAGACATTGCTTGTGCCTATGCGCTAGCGCTTTATAACTTAAAAGATTACGCCAGTGCTAAAACAGTGTTGAGTGATCGAAAATCGCTTGGTTTAAAAGAAATGAATCAGATGGCATCCATGCTTATGGATGAAATAGATAATGAACTTAAGAATATTGAAAATTTAAATAATAAAGTTAAGAAAAAATAGGAATACATGTGGGTTTATTAAAAAATAAACAAAATCTTAATGCTTTAAAATTGGTCTTATACCAAGAAGGTACAGATCAGATAACTTTCAATTTAAGTAAAGATAAACTTTTAGTCGGCAGTTATGAAAATTGTGACATTGTATTGAAAGATTCACATGTATCTCATTATCACGCCATAATTTTTATGAACGAAGATGGTGGAAAATTTCTGGATTTAGAAAGCGTCAATGGGGTCATTTTAAATGGAACCCGGATAAAAGAAAGTTATTTCGGTGTAGGCGACGTCATTAAAATTGGAAATTTAGAACTGCATGTTGAAGAATATCTGGCGAGCGAATCTTTACACAATTTAGACCAAAATATCTCAAGGTATAAAACGACAATTGACACTTATATTCCCACCCAAAAATCAAGTGCTGATCTGGTCCTGGTGGACGGAGAATTTTGCGACATAGTCTTCACCGAACCGATGCATCCTCCATTAACGGACATTCCCTTAAAACCTAACAGCCTAGATTTCACCAGTTATATAGATACTGATGAGAATAAAATTCTCTATCCACTATTTAAAAAAGCTGACCAGCTGGCCATCCAGGTCACGATTATGTCCAACCGACAAATTTTAAATATTGAGTATCTACAATTAAAAGATGGTACCTATTTCATTTCCAACAAAAAATCCAATCGTCGCACCATCAAAATTGAAACTTTAAATTCAACCACCAAATTACCTTTTATAGATATCAAAGGTACTGATATTGAAATTCATCCCGTTAAAGATTTTTCAATGACCAACTTTAGACAAAACATTGAATTATCTACCAAAGAACCTTTTAAACTCACCCAAAATGATATCTTGAGTTTTTATTCAAACACTGTACAAATCATTGTTCAGCTAGTGGAAGCTCCACCGGAAATTAAGAAAGTGCCCTTCTTTGATTATGACAAACATATGGGCAAGCAATCCGGCATTGTATTTGGTATCTATATTGCTCTATGGTTGATCTTAACTTTCATTATAAATATCAATGAACTTAAAAAAGAACCAGTGAAAAATATTGCGGTAGTTTATCGACCGGCCGTGCGCAGTGAAGTCACTTCTGAACAAAAATCAAGCGGAGAATCAACTGTTAAACCAGAAGACAAAGGTGTAGAAAAGAATTTACGCCCAGATGATCCAATTAAACAAGCTAAGCAGGGACCAAAGACTCCGACAGAGCAACAACAGTCTAAAGCTAAACAGGAGACGTCTGCTAAGACAGAAACTAAAAATATCAAACAGATTAAGACTTATAACTTCGCCATGGCAAACAACCTTTCATCCATGTTAAGTTCCAATACCAATGTGGAAAATGTAAAAGTTAATCAAAACAATAAGGCCATAGCTTCAGAAGGTTTTTCTAATTCAGTCAGCGACTCTTCAGACCTAAAAAGCAGAAAGATCGGAGACGCGGGAAATCTGGGTAGCGGTTTAAAAGGAAAATTTAGTACCTCCTCTGGAGCACAAGGGTTGGGTTCTAAACAGGGTATTGATACGACATATGTAGATCCTAAGACGGTTGTGCTAGGCTCCATGGATCCCGAGCTGATCAGAAAAATCTTACAAGAATATCTCCCTCAATTTCAGCACTGCTACCAACAAGAACTTATGAGAAATGATGCGGTAAAAGGCGTAGTTCGACTTGATTTTAGAATTAATAAGGATGGTGCGGTATCGAATGTTTCCATGAGTGCTAAGAATGCCCAATTCTCAAGCCGCGGTGTAGGCTGCATTACCCAGGTAATGAATATGATCAACTTTCCTCAACCCAAAGGTGGAGGTGTAGTAGACGTTACCCAACCTCTCAACTTCTTTAGTGAGAAAATTTCAGGTAGGTAATCTTAACTTTCTTAAATTTTTTGTTACTTTTATTTGAAAATATAAAAGCTCATAACCAAGTATCACCAATCAACCATCTTTATTCAACATGAATAAGGTCAAATGTATTCAATTTAATTTTTGAGTAAGATCTTTCTTGTACATATTTTCAAATCATTCTGAATTTTATACCAGTAAAATAATTTTTAATAGACGATTATTATCTAAAATTCTAGGATTCAAGAATTATTTAAACGAACTAATATTAATTTAATGACCGCCAGGACTTACAAAATGTCTTTTATTTCAAAATTACAACTTATGAACAAACCCCAAAAACATCAACCGAGTGACTCAAAAATCTTTTTTTATGGACGCATTAGTTCTGCTATCTTAGTTTCATCTGGAGCCCTAGCAATTCAAAAAATACTACAAACCAAAGTGGGTGGTACGATCCCTTTATTTCTACTTTCATATCCAGCTGTGTTTGGTATAACCGGACTATGCGGTATGATACCTGGCTTGATTGCCACGACTATAACCGGATTAGGCGTGCTGTATTTTTTTATTCCTTCACTTGACAACAATGTCATTTATAATTTGGCTGATTTACTTTCGCTTGGAATTTTTTTAGTAGTAGGTGTGGCTTCTAGTATGCTCATCCCTAGTATTCAAATAAAACAAACTCAGGCCAAGTTAGCGGCTGCTTCGGAATCACTAAAACTTTACGAGCTCATGGCCATGCACTGTCGTGATATAATTCTTTTTATAAGACAAGTTGATGGGAAAATTCTAGAATGTAATAAAGCTGCTACCCTAACCTATGGTTTTAGTCATGAGGAGTTCAAGTCTTTAACCATTTCGAACTTGTTGGCGGACCAAGCGCCTTCTCATACTCATGACTTAAAAAGCGATACAAACCCTAATGGCATGTTGTGGGAATCAATACATCGACGCAAAGATGGTAGCACCTTCCCCGTAGAAATTAGCTCCCAGGCTGGAGTTACCATGGGAGAAACCCGCGCATTAATTAGTGTTATTCGCGATATCTCTAAACGTAAAAAAGCTGAAGAGACTTTGCTTACTACTGGAGAACATTTACGAATCTCTCTGGCATCCAATCATATGGCCACCTTTGATTGGGACATTATTCAAAACAAACACACCTGGGATAACATCGTACACGAATTGTTTGGAACCAACCCTGAAACTTTCAGAGGTACTACCGAAGAGTTTTACCAGATTGTTCATCCAGATGATTTAAATTGCGTAAAGGAAGCACAAAACTTGGCGATCAAAACTGGCCATAGCAAAGTTGATTTCCGGGTTATCTGGCCAGACGGAAGTCATCATCATATCTCGTCTTGCAAAAAAGTTTATCGAAACGAAGCTGGAGTTGCCCATAGAATGATTGGCATTTGCTGGGATGTCACGGAACAAAAAGTTAATGAGAAGGCCCTGCGTTTGGCCACCGAAAGCTGGCTACGCACCTTTGATGCTATTCCCGACCTCATCGCTATACTTGATTCTCAACATCGAATTACTCTGGTAAACAAGGCCATGGCCTTGCGACTCAAAAAGCAACCACATGACTGCACGGGATTGTTTTGTTACAACGTGGTTCACGGACTTGATGCTCCACCAATGTTTTGCCCTCACTCGAAAACGATCTGTGACGGGCATGCGCACATGGAAGAGGTGCACGAAATTCACATAGGCGGAGACTTTCTCGTCAGTACCACTCCTATTGCAGGAGATGATGGCAAAATTCTAGGCTCAGTACATGTCGCCAGAGATATCACCGACCGCAAAAAAATGGAAACAGAACTTCGCTGTGCCATCGAATCTCAAGAGGAATTTCTAGCGATTGCCTCTCATGACCTAAAGGCTCCTCTTACCGATTTATACTTGACTCTAAATTTTATGGAAGAAATAGTTAAGCAATCCCCCATGGACCAACCACAACTTTTCGATATGATCTCTCATGCGCTTAAGTCAGGGCAGCAGTTAGTTGTCCTACTGGATGAGCTGCTGGATATTACCAGAATTCGCGCAGGAAAACTGGTGCTAGAAAAAGAAGACATGGATCTCAAATCCGCCGTCTTAGAATGGGTATCAATTGTATCCACTGAAGCTCGCCAAAAAGGAAGTCAGATAACCGTCAAAGCCAGTGATTCTGTGGTAGGAGAATGGGACCCGGTACGCATCAATCAAGTGATATCTAACTTGCTTTCCAATGCGATTAAATACGGCGAAGGAAAACCTATAGAAGTCACAGTGCTAGCCGATTTGCAAACTAAATGCGCTAAACTGATTGTACGCGATCAAGGAATCGGTGTTCCTTTAGAAATGCAGTCCAAGATTTTTAAACGCTTCGAACGCGCAGTATCTGATCGTATGATTCACGGTCTTGGACTGGGCCTTTATATTGTAGGCCAGATTGTCCACGCCCATGGCGGCTCTATCAGCCTTAAAAGCGAGCCTGGCAAGGGATCTCAGTTTACAGTTTTGCTCCCCTTGAGCGATATAGAGTGCACACTGGTAGATGTATAAACTTTTGACACTTTTTAGACTCACTACACTCCATAAACTTTTTTGACAAAGAAAAGCCCTTAAATTCCATAGATTGTGAACACAAATAAGCATAATTCGTGGCACTTATCTTGCACTCTTATCTATAAATATAGTTATTTGAGTTTTTTATATTTTAAAGACAAAAGGATGCATATGCAAAACCAAAAACACCTTATTACTCTCAGCTTTTCCTTGGTAATCGTAGTGATAGTGTTAGCTTCATGTAGCCTTAAAAGACCTGAAAGTGCAGCACCACTTGAAACCGGTATTAGCAAAGATTTTTTTACGACTAAAGTAATTAATCCAATGACTAAAAAAGAAGTATTACAGGGAAAAAAGTTTATGTGTGGTTGGGCACCAGTGGCGGAAGTTGGAGCATATGCCAAACATTATAATGATCATAATGTTATTGAAAATTGGCATTGCAATGTTGTTTTCACTTTTAATCATGATCATTCACGTCTAATCGGAAAACTAGTTAACCCCAGTTATCCAGATGATATAAGCAAATGGACTACGGCTTTAGAAATTCCCATTACCAGAAATTATACTCGGGAATATAAAAAAGATGAGTATCAACGAGTAACCAATGAAATCGTCGAAGATGAAACTAAGAATCATCCATCCGCCAGACCATTAATGGATCTGGATTTTTCCAATATGATGGTATCTGAAATTGGTTTTCGTAATATAACAACTGAGAGTGATTTAATAAGACCCGGGTCTTCTACTCAAAACATTGAAGATATTGAAATTGATAACGCTACCGGTTTTATCGGTTTTACCTTAACTTTCAATGACCCTGATGTTTCCAGCGGTAATTCATTCGAAAGAAAAATCCGTTACAACTTCCTGGAAATGAAAACTAACGAAAAATTCGAGTCCACCCCATGGCACGAAAAAAATGCTTCTCATTTAAATGCTCTTCATATTCTTGGCAAGAAAGTAGAAGGAGCTTCTTCTGCTTTCTTTGCTGCACATTGGGATAAATATAAAAGCCGTAAAGTTTATCTCATTGGTTTCCCAGAGAAATATTTTAAAATCGCAAAAGAAGCGTTGGGAAATTATAACAAACTATTTAAAGACCAAGTTGCTGATAAAGATCACCCCATTACTCATGACTTATTTATCCCGGAGCGAGGAGATCATTTAAAATACTCCTTCGACCTACGTTATACCAGCATCACTTGGATTGATGATTTTGAAAAATCCCTAAACGCACCGCTTGGAATAGGTACGGCTTTAGCGGATAGATTAACCGGTGAAATTCAGTGGGGGGGCGTAACACTTTGGGGAGGCATGATTGAATATATAATAAAATCAGCAGCACCAAGCTTGGATCTTAATTCTTCTCTTCCAGCTTCTCATGGTTTAAACTGGCTTGATAAAATAGAAGACAATGCTTTTGCATTTAATTATCAATTTGATTTCCCCGTCTCTCTAGATCCTAATTTTAAAGGCCCATTTTTCAACACGTTTGTCAGCAACTCTTTAAATAAGATATTATTTGATGATTCCAAGCTCATGCTTGGCCAAAAAGATTTTGTTAAAACAAAACTAAATGATGAGTATCTAGAAAATTTTATTACAAACCAGGCCAGTTGGTTAAATAACCATCATAATGCGCAAAAGAGAAATTATCAGGATTTTAGTTTTAATCATTATTTTAAAAATCTAGTCGGCAATAAACAATATAGCCAAAGTCAGGTTATGCATGACTTTAATAATAAGGATGCACTTCACTACCATATGAATCAGGCAAAACAACATCTCAACTCCCCTATTTGTGTTATTTCTACGGAAGACGTCATTGCTGATATCCTAGAAGCCAAAGAGCGTGGCAATTTTGATCCAGAAAAAGTTATGGAAGCCTTTGTGAAAGATGTTATCCTTCATGAATTTGGACATATGATCGGACTCGGCCATAATATGGCAGAGAATATTCTTCCTACGGTTTCTGCAGTTATGGATTTGAATATTCATCCACCAAAAGTTGATATGAACGATAGCGAATACCAAGATCTTGATAATCTAAAAAAGATCATGCAATCAGAAAAAACCAAGTATACCGTACCTAAGAAATACTGGTTGCCACTTGAAATAGCCGCTATAAAAAACATGACTAATGCGTCCACAGTGATGGGTTACAAGAACTCAAGAACGGACGTTCTATATGACAATCATGAACAAATTTTGCCAGGTCCTAGTGACGTTCAAGTCCTTAAATATCTTTACAATCAACAATATGCCACGTTTAAATACGGCGAAGAAGATTTTACCTATTACAAAGTTCCTGCCACCGGACAAATTCCACTTTTTGCTCCTCGTAACGTAAAAGATCGATCAAGTAGATTTGTTTCATACTTTCCATCATGCACCGATTTTGAAGCAACCTTTGACACTAGTCCTTTATGTAAAAGATGGGATCGGGGTTATGATGTAAAAACCCTGGCAGAAGATTACATGCTCTCCATTGATAATTTAAGAGATTCCAAACTTATTGCCAAATCAGAATTAAAAGGTGCTCGCAGTATTTATCGATTAGAAAACTATCTCTACGGTCACAATTTGGAGATGATGGGACGCCTTCGACTTTTTTATGATTATATGAGAGATCTCTTTAAAGATGAAATTGATTCCATCTCCCATGACGTTGAAGCAATCAAAATGTTTTCCACAGATTGTATGAGAGAAAAGATGGAAAACGCTTCTTTAATAAATCTATTCACCAATAATCCTAAATTAAAAGAACTCTGCCAAGTCAATAAAAAGATCGTTGAAAAGCTTGGTAGTTATATGGCCAAAAGCGGTAGAGATTTTACTAAAATTGATTATAAAAATAAAACCGCACCTGGGGGAATGAGTTTTGGTGATGCTGACCCAAACTGGACTCAAATGAGTGGAACTTACCAAATATTATCCGATTTACCCTTTAAAATAGTGGCCCTCAACACCTTAACCTTAAGTCAACCTTATGCTTACCTTTATGGATGGATGCTTGAGATGGACAACTACTCCCATGAAAATGGCGGTTACCTTTATAGCTCACTTTATCCCAATGAATATTCACACGCGATCAAAAATGCCGTCCAAAACAATCTGCAGTTTGGTACCAATGGCGAAAAAACTATTCTGAAAAAAACTGCATTAAGCCTTGGATACTTTCTCCAGCGAGGAAGTTGGGAAACGGCTAACGATAAATTCAGATTCCCCAAACCTACTTTTTTAAAGAAAATTGCTGACCAAACCCAATTTAATGTTTCGTATGTGGCAGTTATTTTAACCGCCGTTAAGATGGAAGGAAACAATGCTCCACCTAATCGTTACAGCTCATTTACTGGAAGAATTCTAGATATTAACAGTGGAAAAGATACTTTAGCTGGAGAAGTTTTTGTGCTACCGGATAGTTCCATTTTGGTTAAAGGTGCCGCCAACACCATTATTAACCCTATCACTAAATTACAATTTTATAGCGACACTGAAGCCTTTGCTTGGGCCTATAAAATTTCTTTTGATTCAGATGATAATGACAGTCTATCATCCGAAAGTGTCAAAAACATATTCCCTAACATGGTTAATAATGCAATTGATGCTTGTATAAATGGTAAAGATGGCAACCAAAATGGACTAAAACATTTCTTCAATAAGATGGCCAACCCTGATGTTAACAATTTATTGGAAAAAGAAGATGAGTATATTGGCTTTGAAATACTTCCGGGAATTGCCCAATCAGCTGCTTTCCAAAATGATTTCAAAGATTCTATCAAAGACAACTACCAAAGATTTGTTAAAAAGTTCCCTTCTCATGAACTAATTGAAAAGACTTGTTTTGAAGCTTTAAACGGAGTTGGATTAACCAGCGCGAGCGCAGGGGCCATCAATGGATATTGGATGCCTGGAATGCGTGAGTACATAGAGGAGTAGACCATGAAGCAAAATATTAAAAACCAGATCGTCTCTCTTTTATTACTCAGCTTATTGGCATGTTCCAAAGAAAACATCCAAGAAGCTAAACATATGGATAAAGTTGACTCTGACCTATCTCAATCAACATTCATACCAAGCAATATTAATCCGGCTGACCTGGATAATTTAAACAACATTGATCTCGATCTTTTCAATACCACCAACCTAAAATCAGCGAGCGGCCCAGCACTCAAAAATGCGGAAGCTTCCCTTCGCAATTTCATTTCACAAAATTATATAGATCAGTTTCAAAACACTCAAAAGTTAAAAAACCTACTATCTACCTATAATCAAATCATCATTGCCCTGATTACAAACAATCCACGCAAAGACGATAAAGACATCAACACAATTCTTGACCGTTATTACGATCTCTTACTGGCTGATTGCGATGAATCCATGAAGGGTTGTGTAAACCTAAGTTTCTTTAACAAAGACTATTATAATACCGCCACTATTTTACAAGATAAGGTTTACACAATTGATAAAAACATTGAGCTTAAGAAAAATAAATCAAAAGATTTTAATCAAGAACTAGTGACGTATTATCAATATTTGGATCTTATTTATGAACTGAAAAATTCACGCACCAATGAAATGCTGGACGCTCTTTATATTAAATATTCTTTCGAATATGCCAAACACCTAAACCAAACCAAGCAAACCGAAAAGCTTAAAGAGCATGGTAGTTTTTTTGAAAATAAATTAAAAGCCTACCTGGAAATCGCTGACAAATCTCAAACCAAGATTCACACACTCAACGTCATTGGACAATTTGATCCTTGCCACTACTCAAAAAACAACCAAACCCAATTTTTTAAATATGGTCAACCGGAATTACTTAGCTTAAGTTCAGAATTCATGGGAAATGAGCTTATTAAATGTTTCTCCAAAGCCATGAGTGAAAATAAAAACAATTCCAGTTTACAAGAAAAAAGTTTTTTACAAACTGTCGAAACACTCAATGCCAAATATTTAGATATTTTAAATAATATGGATATGACTTCCCTTAAAAATGTTTTTACCAACAACCCAAGTTACTTATATATAATCGATAATCTCTATAGAAGAAACTGGTCAGAATTAGATGCGCAAAGCTTAACCGATAAATTAAACCTCAACAATGACATTATGTTAAATGTTGTGGAAGCTTATATTAAATACGAGTTAATCAATGCTGTAATCAAAACCAATGCAATTTTGCATAATATTTACTACAATGACAAAACCGTAACCAGTAAAAACATCTACTCAAAGGCCATTGACGAAAATCTTGAACTCATTACCATCTGGAAAGAGTTTAATGATCGCACTGAAGCCTTAAAACGTTTCACCCTATACAATCTTAACCAAAAAAGAAACGCTGATCAGATTGCCAAATTTAATGTACTTTTTGAAGATCTAGAAAAAAACATTAAGTATATCTCAAGCGTACCCCAGATGATGCTCCTTACTTATAAAATGGCGCAAAAGGAATTCAAAGTTTCGGTAATGGGTTTTGGTGGATTAACCCAAATTGACACTAACGACATTATCAATAAATTTTTCGGCGGTGATTTTCCATTATGGTTTAAATTTGTAGAAAATACTAATCCCCTTAAAAAGATGGAGCTGCTTTATGCATTCGATTTTGCTTTAAAAACCAAAGTCTTTGACAATTTTGCGCAAAAAAATGACACCCAAAAAACTAAAATTAGTCCTGCGGATTTCTTTAAAGTAGTAATTGGACGATATTTAAGAACAACCCGGGAGTCGGTTCAATTACTACTTAATGACACTGAACTGCTGAATAAGAAAAACCTTACTACTATTTATAAAATTTGTAATAATGACCAATATTCTCTATCAATTGCTTTAAAAGATTTATCTTATAAAACTCTCCTTGGAAATATTCCAGAAATTGCCCAATTTCACAACGGTAATATCGCTAATGCCCTAAAATCTGCGCGCAGTAATTTGCTCATTGAACTATCTTTTGTACAAAATTTAATTGATCTCTATAAGTCTCACAACCCCAACGCAAAAGACAGTATTGACGAAGAAACCAATGCGATCAAAAACAAACTGGCCATGGTTTACCAAAACGTCCTAACTTTTGAGACCAACACCTCTGACTGTATGTACAAGCTCATTAAAAAGGAATACGCCCAACAACAGGCCTTGTTTGAAATGGAAAAAAACCATATTAAAACCATTTTTGACAAGATGATCAGTCTGCAAGATATGCCTTCCTCACAAAAAGATGAACTGGAAGCTACCTTCAATCAAGAACTCAATACTTCTAATCTCAAAGATATTCTTAAGCGTGAACTTGTATCAGAAGATGAATACTTTGATAAAATCAGCAATAATTATTATTATTTTTCAAAGCTCGGTGTCCTCGGTCGAATCACCAATTATTTAAAAGAAATTAATGCCAATATCATTATTGATGTACCAAGTATGATGCAACATAATGATCTTTACCAGACAGATAAAGGTAATACTATTCACGCCGTATTTTTACCTCAGGAAGGTAGTTATGAAGAAAGACTACAAATATTCACTAAAAATGTGCTAGAAAAAATGTTAAGCGGGGCCATGGCCCAGATCAGATGGACTGAAGACTCTACTACCATGAATGTTAATTATTTGTACGACAAATTGATTTTGCTAGTAGAATTACTCAAAGGAAAAAGCCATAATCTTTTTAACGAAAATGAATCTTTTTGCACAGGCAAGCTAGCAACGCTTACTAAAAAAGCATGTTTGGAAAAAGTAAAAATCACTCCGACTAGAGTAATTCAAGAAACTTTAAATGTGGCCAAACTTTTATCATTAAGCGCACAAGATATCGAAATGTTAAAATTAATTAATTTAGATAAAAAATTCCCCCAGATTTTACAAGAACGACTCTTTTTTAAATCGCAAACCGAACCGCTGACCCTTTTGGAAAAGATCTATGCTGAAATAAGTGACAACAACCAACTCAAAAATGAAGCCGAAACATTTCATAAACAAATTGTACAAAGTCGTCAAAACTTGCTTTTTATGCCAAGTGCAAACATTAAATCAATTATGACTGCTAATTATGCCCCTCTCATTCATGACTCTTTTGGCCTAATAAATGATTTTAATAAGGCAGTCACTCGAATAGAGAATGCTCACAGCCAGGATAATGAATTAGGGATAACCCAGTACTTTTATAAAATAGATCTGGAAGGTGATGAGCACCAGTTCATATCAATGGTTAATGACACAAATGAACTTACTTATTTAAACCCAGATAAAATGTCAGACAACGATAAAATAATCATCAACTTTCATAAGGATACCCAAAATTATTTCAATGCTTCCAAAGCTGGGAAAAACTAATGAAATATGTTTTATCGATCACATTTATTTTTTCACTCTTAAGCTTACATACTGTAATCCTGGCTAGCGAAGAGACTAAAACATGGGGAGCAACTGCCGGTTACATGATCACTAGCGATTATGCGGATGAACGCTCCCCTAGACTCTACGAAAACAAAGTTTTATTAAACCTTTCAGGAAACTTTCTTCCTTATCAAATAACTACCACCCTGAAAAATTCTATTAACTTCAACACTCTGGGTAACTCAGTTTATGAAGAAAATCCTGACTCTCATGGAATTCATTTTGCTGATACGATTTTAGTTTTTAACAAGACGTTAGCCTTATCCCAGACCAATTCACAATTTCCTGGAATTCATCAACTAACACCCATAGTTTTTAATATATTTCCAACCAGCGACAGCTCAAGATATGCAGGATATCGATCATCTCCTGGAGCACAGGCTGTGTTATCTTCTACCTTCTTTGATGGACATTATAATCTGAAAAATGGGATAAATTTTATTAAAGTCATTAACACTTACACCCACAATCCAGCTAACCACACACCATCTCCATCCTTGATAAGCGTTTTTGAACAAGATCATACTTTTGCTTTAGGCCTGGGATTTTCCGTAGGTGCTGGCTTTAGTTTTAAATATTCAAAGGATGTGGATGGTAATAGCAATACCACTTTTGAAAATAGCGCTTCGCTTGAATTCGCCTATAAACAAATGAGTGCATCACTAGTTTACTCAGGTGGCGATCATACTACAATTGACAAAGTGGAGCTCTGGTACGTTGATAATACTAGAGAATTATTAACCTTGGTTTTGACTTATACCATTTAAGGAAGAAGTACTTATGAAAAATACTTTTAATCTAATTCTTCTTGTTATTACTATGATTATGATTAGTTCATGTAACAAGAAAATTGAATCCAGTCAAAACCAACATAAAAATGCTGTTTTAAATTACAGCGAAGTATCGGCGATTGATAATTCTGTTTGTAGTTTTGAATTAAATCATGAGAAGCTTGAAAGAGTTTTAATAAATCCAGCATACTCCGCCCATAACCAGTGTGTACTTAAATTTTTAGAAAAACAGATTGCCAAACTTACCTCTTCACTCGACTCAAATAACGCCGACACTTTAAAAAGCATGAATTTAATTTTCGAAGGTTGCAGCGCTGACAGTTTAAATGGTTGTTTATATTTTCAAAAACTAAAATCGATCTTGGCCATGAGAGATTTTTTACTAAAGCTTGCGACAGTTCATGAATCTAATATTCAAAAATACTATTTCTTTCTAAATGCATGGTTTGAGCTTAAAAACGAACAATTAGATGCTAGACTTTTTGAATTATACTTAAAGAAAGAAAAAGAATACCGCAAGCTAATCGCTCACGATAAAACCTTACTTGATTTACATAACGAAACTCTACATCTGATATCCCAAAATGCCTCTCAGTTATCTAACAATTCAGCTTTCAAAGCCTTCATTCTCTCTTACAAACTCCCCACCCATAAAAATATTTCCAATCTAGACAAAATAGTTTTGGAAATTATCTTTTCTAACTCTCAAGATAGAGATTATAAAAGCAAATTAGAGACTTTTATAAATAATGAAATTACTAGTATCAAAGCCATCGATAACTTCAAACAAGCCGACCTTGATTATTATTTAAAATCCCTTGATATCTCAAGCTTGCAATATGATTTTTATTATTACATGATAGCTAGCGCTTATCACAACAGAAGTGATAGTAATTTTTTAGAAACTCTCTGGAAATTCTACCAAGGAGATACCCAAAAGCTAAGTGATACTACGAATTCCTATGTGCGCATCAAATTCCTTCAAGTGCTTAGTTTATCCCATCAAAACATAGTTAAATATTTTCATGAAAAAGATTATACCCCTAATAATTTCTTTATTAAGGCCATATCAAAAAGCGAACAAGTATCTCCTCATTTTCAGGAACTTTTTCAAAAATCTGAATATCTTCAACTATTTTTAGAAAGCTTATTAATGAAAGGTAACTCTAAGTCTCAAGCGATCTATCAGGATTTATCAAGAAATCTTTTTTCTGGGATCAAAATGAATATAAAATATATGATTTCGTTTCCAGAAATGATGATCTTACTTTATGAATTTGCCAAAAACGGACTGGAATTTAAAATCAACTCCCACTATAATGGCCTAGTACAAGTCTCATCTAATCAGATCATGAAAGAATTTTTCGAAGGTAGATTTTATTCATTTTTTAATTATTCCGACGATACTAAAGCACTTACTTCTGAAGAAATCCTATATGCTTTCTACTTTGCACTTAATACCGGTCTCTTTAGAGATTTTGCTTCCAAGCAAAATGAAACCCAATTGGTAAAAGACTTTATTAAAATGGTGGCTACGCAACTTTCCAACATCGAAATTAATAAACTCACCACGGATTTTAACGTATTTACCAATAATTATAAAGCCGATACCACCTATAACATTTTTTTAAACCTATGTAATTCACCAAAAGGTTATGTTCACCAGCTAACCCTCGATGATCTCGATCGGTCGGTGCTTCAGGGTAAGATAGTTGGGGAACGTATTGTTAATAATCCTGGCTTCTATGGTCCCTACTTTGAAAGGAGTTTGGAGCGCATTCGCACCAATGTGCAAAACATTGAATTTAAAGTTACCCAGATGATCTCCATTTATGAAAAATACCTTCGTAAGTTTAATACTAATGAAACCGTTGTGAAAGAAATTATGGCAGACTTAAATTCTGCGCTAGATCCTATCACTCATATCAAAACCGCATATTTAACTCAATTTATGAAACGTCACCAGGAAATTGATAAATGCCATTTTTCTATCTATCAAAAAGAAAAAAAATTACAAGAGAATCTGATAAAATATGAAGAACTTTATCTTAGAAACTTGTATAACAAATACCAGGAAGCTTACGCCACTAATTCGCTGGAAGAATTAAATAGGGAAATTCAAAATTATAACTTGAAAGATTTTATAGGTCTTAATAAATTCAAAAATGGTCACTACTACTACACCCAGATAGATTTTTTAATACGCGCAAAGCAATTTATCGAAGTTGGACAGACTCTGGATAATCAAAAACTTCCTGCACTTTCTAAGGGGGTGAAAATTTCTGTCCCCACTAATGAATATAATTGGATTCAACACTCTTTTTATGCTGGGTCACAAGATAAATATTTTACTCTTGATATTAGCAATATGACGGAAGATGAATTTGTCTTAAATGCACTTTCCAACATTGTGACTGACACTACCAACCCAAATGGTTTTGTCACCTGGTTTGTGGATAAGAGTTATTACACTTACAATCTTCCTTCTTTTAATGCCAAATCCCGCACGTTGGTATCCCTGTATAAACTTGGTGATTTTGACATTTACGAAAAAGAAGAGTGTAGCTTAAAAAACAGTGGGAAAGGTTGTAAAAGAATTAAACAAAAATTTTCCGTAGATAACCTGGTAAAGATTGGATCTAATTTAAAAAACTTTTTACACATTGATGACCAAGAAGCTTTGATACTTAAAAAAGTTGGAAGAAAGAAAAGAATAGATGATTATCTACAAGCTTTTAGTTTCATGCATCCGATGTCTAATCGCCCAGAAAACTGGGGAATATTTGACTATCTCTATTATTCCCTGAAAGAACCTTTGCTAGATGCTTACTCAAAATTTCCATGGGACATGGAAGATGACCATGTAAGTAAAACACTTGATAAGCGAAAAGGAGCTTTGGAAACGGCTTTTGATTATTGGCAGGCCAGAAATAATCGCGGAGAATTCTTATTTAACATCAGTAATTCTTTTGAAGCAGAAATGAATCAAAAATTTAAAGAAATTGCCTGGAATGAAATCAACAAGATCAGAAGCTTTGAAGCGGCCATTAACCCGGAAAACAACCCGGCTATTGAAAAGTTACAAGGTCAAATTCGCTACGAAATTGACAAAACCGTTGATAAAGATATTTTGAGTGACACTCTCCTTGAGGAAGTAGATGGAGTTATTAGAAACTTTCATCAACAAACAAATTATTTTTATAAACAATAAATGCTTAGAAAGCTAATGTAAATTACTTTAGTTTACATTAGCTTTTCATTCGTATTTTCAATAGGTTAAAATACCAATACTGCCTTATTTATTGGCCTATTTCTATGGTCGACCTCTGCTAGGCAAATCCTATCTACCCCCAGTAAGCCTTTAAAACCTTTATGTTTTTATGCTTTTATCCGATACGTTGTGCAGAGTGGAATATAATGAATTAATCCATAAACCGAAGGATGCGGTGAGTTAGTATAAAAATACATATGATGTTTGTAAGTACTAAAAACACATTCCTTTTAGCATTACTGACCGCAGCGCTGGTCCTGATGAGCTGTATTCAACCCCCACCTGCTTCTAAAAGTGCCGGAAAATATGGTGCAAACCCAACCACCCCCCGCATTAATCTTTCAAGTGGTACCACCACCATCACCGAATCAAATACCACAATAAATATACCAGTTTATTTGGATATAGCTAGCGGTAGCACGGTAACGGCTTTCTGGCGTATAGTAAATTCAGGCGATTTGCCGACAACCAGCGCTTTTTCAGTAGCTGCCGGGTCTGTCAGTATTCCTGCCGGATATAAAATTGGTAATATCGCACTGGTTGCTTCTGATGACTACCTCTACGAAACTAACGAAATTGTTTATCTAGAAATCTATAGTGTTACCGGGGCGATTATTTCAAATCCATCCACTAAATTTATTACCGTTATTGATAACGACTCTGGTAACAAACCGACCCTCTTTTTCCCATCTACCTTCGCGCAAACCACGGAAGATTCCACGGCCTCAATCAATGTAGCGGTTTCCATCAGTGCTCCTTTAAATATTGACGTGGATATTGCTTTTCTAGTTTATGGGGATGCCGTTTATCCAGCCGATCACGGGTTAACGAGTGGGATGATTCACTTCCCAAGAGGAACCACCACTTTGAATATCAACGTTCCTATTGTAAACGATGCAGTTTTAGAAAATAATGAAAATATTTATATCGAACTTATAGGTATTGACGAAATTCAACTCACACCAGCTACGAGTGTCTTTAATTTAAGTATTCTAGATGATGAAGCAGGTGCGGTAATCAATTTCACACCCCCACTCACGATAACCGCTACAGAAAGTGATGGTGCGGTGTATGCCACTGTCAACCTTTCCTTTGCTCATGGTATTGATACCATCATTAACTTTACCGCCAGTGGCGATGCTACTTGGGGCGCCGACTACACCGCCTCCTCCAGCATTACTATTCCAGCGGGAATAACCACTTATACCGTAACTTTCTCGCTGATTAATGATTTAAAAGACGAATACGATCAAACCATCGAATATATTCTAACAACTCCAAGCAGAGGCACGATTGGGGTCAATAACTCATTTGTTATCACTCTCCAAGATGACGATAATATTCCTACCTTAGCTTTTAATTCTTCCACTTCAAGCATTGTAGAAGGGCAGACCGGTTTTTTTAGTCGGATGATTCCACTTACTTTGAATGTGGCCAGCGAAAAAATAATTACCATCGATTATAATTTATCAGGCACAGCCACCGTTAATTTGGATTATAGCAATTTTACCGGTTTTACCGGAACCTCTTCTGGCTCGTTAACTATTGCCGCTGGATCAACATCATTTGATCTCTATTATATTGCCCACGGTGATCTGATTGATGAAGATAATGAAACAATTATTGTTGACCTGGCCACCACCAGTCAGGTTAATGTGGAGGCAACGGGAATCATTACTCATACCGTAACCATCGTGGATGAAGACCTCGTGCCGACCATATACTTCCCGCAAACCAGTGCCCTCATTGATGAAGATATGATTACTTATAGTGTAACGGTCAGTCTGCGCACGCCCTCCCAAAAAATAATCACCGCAGATTTTTCAACGGCAGCTGGCTCAGCTTCTCCTGGGGGAACGGATTACGACTTCCCAAGTGGAAGTATCATCACTTTTAATCCCGGAGAAATGACTAGTAATATACTCATTAGTGTAGTTAATGGAGATGGTGTTGAACCACTAGAGGATATCGTCCTCATCCTTGATTCCATAACTAATTCCGTAACCTCTACCCTGCCTGCCTACCCTGACACTTTCACCTTAAATATAGTTGATACCGACGCACTGGCTGAATTATCTTTTACTACATTATCATCAACCGTGGCTGAAAATATTTCTCCGGCCCGAATCAGTATTACGGCCATACTTGATAAAATCAGTGCAAGGGATACGGAATTTGAATTTGAATTATCAGGGACAGCTACGACCAGCGCTCCTTATCAAGATGTTCTCTTACCGGCCATACCGATCATCATTCCAGCGGGCAGCTTAAGTACCATATTCAATCTAACTATGGTAAACGATGTCCACTTAGAATCCACCGAGTATTTAACCCTCACCGCAACCAACTTAACAAGTTATGCGACCATCACCGATATTGCCTCTGTTACATACAACCTCACCATTTTAGAAGACGATGTGATAATACCGCAAATCAGGTTTTCTTCCGCGAGTTCAATATATGTCACTGAAGATGCGACAAACTTTTCCATTCAAATTCAAAGCGATCGTTCCTTTGGTTTTGATATCGAAGCCTATATCACCTTAACTGCTTCGGAAACTACCGCAACCTCCAGTCCTTCAGCCTTCGCTGATTTTGACTGGCCGGGCTCAGTGACGGGAGTGGCCACAATTACGATACCGGCCTACGGTACCACCGCGGCTTTCGATATCGGGATATTCGAAGATATTGCTGACGAAATAGATCCTGAATCCATTAGCTTAAAAATTGATTCAGTATCATTAGAGGCTACGGTAGGAAGTATTAACACCTCATTTATTTATATTAATGATGACGACGGACCACCAAGTGTGGATTTTGTAGATGTAACTTTGGATGCGACAGAAGGGTTTTCTTTTACTGCTACAGTCACCCTAAACGCCACTTCGGCTTTTGATGTGTCTATCCCTATTTCCATAAACGGAGGTCTAACCACCGCCAATGCCAGCGACTACACCTTCGCGCCTTCAACTTTGAGTATTCCAGCAGGTAGCTTGATTGCCACCACCTCGCTTATTTCCATCACCGACGATTTATTAGACGAAGCCACGGAACATTTAGTTTTACAATTGGGAACCCTGGTGAACGCGGTAGCCGGACCATCCAATCCGATGGATATAAGCTTAATTGATAATGATGATCCACCAACTATTTATTTTGAGGCCACTTCCGAGATCGTCAATGAAACCAACGCCAATATTACGTTATCAACCACCATTTCACTGTCTGCAACTTCCGGCCAGGATATCACCGTCAATATCACATCCGCACTTTCCACCACCGCCATTTTGGGTGGCGATTATATTTCTGATTCTGCCACGATCACTATTTTAGCAGGAGAAGTGATTTACTATGCTACCACAACTATTATAGGTGATTTCATTGATGAGTCTGATAAACAAATTGTGTACGATTTGTCCGCGCCAACTAACGCTACTTTGGGAGCTACCACGGCTCACACTATCTTCATCATTGATGATGAAGCCACCCCTTCCATCTTCTTTAGTACCGCTACTGCCGCATTTATGGAAGGTGGTCTATACGCCTTTACTATTAATCTTACTGCCACCAGCGAATATGATGTAACCTTTGATCTGGATTATAATTTGCTAACGACGGCGTCCATGACCTTGGGAGTGGATCACACTTTTGCCACTGGATCATTAACGATATTGGCCGGCAACCTCTCAGTTACCAGCACTCCTTTTAATATTATTAATGATGGTTTTTATGACGAGGAAATTTTAGTTATTGATCTGGTAAACCCCATCAATACAGCGACGTCGGCTCCGGCCACCATTACGGCAACGCTGTTTGATACTTCGGCTAAACCATTGGTCAGTATGTCACAAAATAGTATTACATTGTACGAACCAGGAGCAGGGGCCACAACCACTTATACCGTCACGTTTTCGCAAACAGAAGCCTCTGGGCTTGATACTGAAATATATTTCTCTCTGTCCGGAACTGCTGTAAGTGGAGTCGATTTTACCATTCCAGCCAGTCCCGTTACTATTTTAGAAGGCAGTACCTCCGCCTATGCACTTATCACTATTTTAGACGACACTCCCGCAATTGATCCAGGTGAATATTTTGATCTGCAGATTACCAGTATCACCGGAGCTTCCACCAGTGCGTATGACAGCTTACATGTCTTTATTAATGATGCTGGAACAGAAGATGCTAGTGCTTCATTAACTCCCACCATGATTACGATCACGGAAGGAGCAACCTTCGAAATCGAATTTAGAATTAATGAGCCGATTACTGAAGATATCACGATGTCATATCGACTGGCACCTCCTCCTACTTCCTCAGCTACACCTACTGATATATCTCCCTCTTTAGGAAATATTTTAATTACTGCGGGCAGTACCAATACCAGTGTTATATTTACCGCCATAAACGACACGCTAGATGAATTTGATGAAATTGGATACATTGAAATTACGGGAACATCCACTGGGGTTATCTCTACCACCAATGCCACGGCTACCGTAACCATTCTTGATAATGATCCGTTAACTAGAGTCAGTTTTCAATCTGTTGCTGCCAGTACCAATGAATCCTCACCGGTGGGATCATTTACCTTTGTGCTGGATAATATCGTTGGCAAAAATGTAGGCATTCCATATACCGTGGCGGCTACTTCAACGGCGATCAATCCCACCGATCATGATCTAGTATCTGGTACGGCTACCATCACCGAAGGAAATACCAGCATTACCGTCACCTTTAGTATCGTCAATGATTCCATCGATGAATACAATGAAACTGTTGTAGCGCAAATGGGTCCTCCTATAAATGCAAACGTCGGCACAATTGTTAATCATACTCTGACCATTCTTGACGATGATCCAGCTCCCTTTGTTAACTTTGCCACCACTTCCCTAACCGTGATGGAAAGTGTTGGAGTGGTCAGCATTGATATAACCCTCAGTAGCACTTCCGAAAAAATCATGAGTTTGCCATATGAATTTGGGCCTGGTACTTTAGCCACCTATGGGCAAGACCATGACTTACCTAATAATGGAAGCATAAGTATTCCTTCAGGAGCCTCTTCCCATACTGCGACCTTCACGATCATTGATGATACTCAGTATGAAGACACTGAAGCTGTAGAAATCACCATGCTGGCACCAATGAATCTGGAACTAGGTACCACCGTTACCGCCAGCGTACACATCGTTGATAATGATCTGCCACCCACGGTGCAATTTACGATGGCCACCTCCACTATTCAAGAAGACACCGGCACATCACGAATTCAATTCTCACTCAATCCGGCCAGTGGAAAAGCTACGACGGTCTACTACTCAGTCCAACCAGCCTCCACCGCACAAGGATTGGGAATTGATCACAATTTAGTGGACGGATCAACCGTTATACCGGCCGGTCAAACCATTGCCTACACCACCGTTTTTGATATCAATGATGATGTACTAACAGAAAACCCCGAGACCATCGTAGTCAATCTTGATAGCGCTACCAACGCCAACGTCGGTGCACTCACTTCTCATACCATGACTATTATCGACAATGATCAAATTAAAGTGGCCATTGGAGCTGAGCATACCTGTACTTTAGTGGATGGCGGAGTCTATTGTTGGGGAGACAATACTTATGGACAAAGAGGAATGGAAGTAATAGACGACGCATTTGGTGATGAGCCCGGAGAAGATCTAGCGCTACTTACCGCTCAAGGTACTGTTGATCTAGGAACAGGCTTTAGTGTTAAACAAATTGTAGCAGGAAGCTATCATAACTGTGCCCTATCCACCGCCGGACAGGTCAAGTGTTGGGGTCTTAATAACGAGGGACAACTAGGACTAGGTGATGCTATTGATCGTGGCAGACTGGGCAGTCAAATGGGTGATGACTTACCAACTGTCAACATTGATCCAGGAGTAACTGTCACCAAACTATCAGCAGGCGAACAACATACCTGTGCTCTTTTAAGTAATCAAACCATCAAGTGTTGGGGTTCAAATAATTCAGGTAACCTAGGTCAACCATCTATCTTAAACCTCGGTACAACCCCAGATGATATTTTTAATATAAGCCCCATTCTCTTTACCAGTGCTCCAAGAGATGTAGTGTCCGGTTCCAATCATAACTGCGCAAGATTTGCAGGACCAAATCTTGAATGCTGGGGCGAAAACAGTGATGGACAACTAGGGTACGATAATAATATTGATACTGGTGGATCAGTGGGAGATTTCTCCCCTGCCAATTATGTAGAACTTAACGGTACCGTGTTTACTGACATGTCCCTCGGTCACCGTCATACCTGTATTTTGGCTGCCAGTACCAGCGAGGCTAAATGCTTCGGCGAAAACACCTACGGGCAACTGGGACTTGGAGACACCATCAACAGGGGCGATATGGTCGGTGATATGTTAAACTTGAATCCCCTACCACTGCCTGGTGGAGTAACAATTAAAAAAATAAGTAGCGGTTATAACCATAACTGTATGCTTTATAGTAATAATCAGACCAGATGCTTTGGTAGAAATGACTTGGGTCAGCTAGGATCTGATGACTCTATTGATTGGGGTGATGACCCCACTGAAACTGCTAGCAACGCTGCGGTTATTAATATTAATGGAAGCACCGTTATGACAGATATATTCTCAGGGGGAAATCATAGTTGTGGCGCCATAGATTCTCGAACCATTAAATGTTGGGGTAATAACAGTAGTGGGCAATTACTGACAGAAGACACCATTCCATATGGATCAAGTGTCGATACCGTCACCAATTCAGCAACTTTAGGTTTCTAATTACAAAGCGCTCGCATATGGTATAAAACACCTTCCGTCAAACCTTGTGGTTCGTACCCTCCTTCCAGATAAGAAATAATCCGACCTTTAAAAGAAGGAGTAGATTCCATGATTATCTTAGTGAACTCACCGTAGACCTCACTCGATAAATTTATACCCGATAAAAAATCCCTCGCATGGGCATCAAACCCCGCCGAAATCAAAATAAAATCTGGCCCAAAATTTTGTACAATTGGTACAATCTCATTATTAAAAACCTCCAGATATTCCTTATCACCACTATGAATTTTCATAGGAAAATTTCGGTTATATCCTTTTCCGGTGTCACGCCCGTTTTCATTACTAGCTCCGGTTCCCGGATAATGTGGATACTGGTGCAAGCTGATATAATAAACGCTGTGGTCCTCGTAAAAAATTTCTTCAGTTCCGTTACCATGATGAACGTCCCAATCCAAAATTAATATTTTCTTTATTTGGTGTTTTGCTTGCAGATACTTCGCAGTAATGGCCACATTATTAAACAAACAAAAGCCCATTGGTTTATTAGTTTCCGCATGATGACCAGGTGGTCTTGCGGCAATAAAGGCCCGTTTAAAGTTGCCTTTCATAATTTCATCGCTCGCCAAAATACCGGCACCCGCGGCATACAACGCCACCTCAAATGAATTTTTACAAATAACGGTATCAGCATCCAGTGCTTTGATTTCTCTGATGGATGCTTCTTCTATTCTTTTAATATGGGATTCAGGATGAACTCGAAGTAAATCTTCCCGCTTGGCCTTAATTGGCTTTTTAATGACCAACTTATCTCTAAACGAACAATGCTCAATGCCAGCATTAATCCAATCCAAACGAAACTTGGTTTCTGGATGATCATCAGTTTCATGTTGTTTAAAGATGTCGTCGTAGATATAGAGTAAGGACATAACTTCTCCCCTTAGGTTAGCAAAACTGTCAGATATTAACATAAATGTGAAATAATAAACAAATGATAAAATGATTAGCGCATGTAGTCTTTAGAGATTTTTGTGGAATTTAAATTATATAATGGATTAAGTATGACCAATTTTTTTAAAACCACCGTCCAACCCAAGAATTTACTCTTAAAAGTATTTTTCGTTTTATTTTTTTATAAATTCTATAAATTTATCATCGCCCAATCTTTAGGCCATCACAATTATTACCTCCTTGAATATTTCCATTCCATTTATCGCCTAATCGCAATACTGCTGGCCTTTTATTGGATAAGTCATTTATATCCGTCACCCAAAAAACAATTTATCATATCCAATCGCCCCTTAGTCCTTCTAAATCTTGGCATCTTCTTCCCTCTTTTTTTTATCATACGATACCTTAACTATGATTTTAGCTTTCATTTCAATCAATTTTTTCAAGAACTAGGTTTTTGTGTGTTAGTGGGCCTATTTGAAGAATTTTTTTTTCGTGGGTTGATGCTCACTCTATTTTTTAACTACTTTACCAAGTCCAAGGCCATTATTTTTTCTTCTCTTATTTTTATGATTTGGCATCTTGATGTCACTCAAAATCACCTTGAATTGTTTACAATTTTCTTGGCCAGCATTTATTTTTCCCTTAATTTCACCTCCGGAATATCACTTCTGGTTTTAGCTTTTTTCCATTTTTTATGGGATTTGATTATTTCAGGTTTTGGGTGGGAGGTTTTTAAACATCCGACCACGAATTTTTACGATGAATACCTGAGAATTGCTTTACTCATTACTTTTAGCTGGTTTATCTATGTATATAATAAGCGTAAAAAAAATTAGTTCAAATCAAACAGCCAATTTCTCTTTTATTATCATTGATATTTTTATAAGTTAAATCGACAAAAATGATTGTTTTTGATATAGAAATCTTTTAACGCTGGAGTCTTAATTTGGCAGAATACATCGAAAAATATGTAGGTAACAAATCCCCGCTTCGAGCGTCAGTAGTCATCGATACGGAGCTAATTGAGCAAATCAGAAAAATGCAAAAGTTATCTCCCGTAAGTACCATAGGTCTCGGCAGGGCCTTATCAGGTGCACTGCTTTTAGCTTCTAATACCAAAAACAATCATAAAGTCGGCCTGCAATTTAAGGGCATAGGCCCCCTTGGAAGTATCTATGCGGAGGCCAATTACGAAGGGCAAACCAGAGGTTGTGTCAGTAATCCGGGACTCATCATGGAAAAGCCCGAAGACAATTTTAGCCTAAAAAACACCCTAGGCTTAGGTGAGCTGACCGTATTTAACAATATGGGAGACGGAGGAATGTACCAAGGACGCGTCCTTCTACAAACTTCAGAGATTGGTGATGACATTGCTTTTTTTCTCTATCAATCCCAGCAAATTCCCTCCATCGTTTCACTTGGTATTTATCTGGACAAAAATGGGATTGTTCAAGGAAGCGGCGGTATTATCGTCGAGCTCATGCCAGGACATACTGAGGAATTAATCAATCAGCTTGAAAAAAATGTTTCCAAGATTAAATCTATTTCCTCGATGATTTCAGATCATGCCAGTCATGATGAAATTATGAACGCTTTTTTATCTGGAATTGAGATGAATTCGATGAATCATCATAGGGAAATTGAATTTAAATGTGAATGTAGTGAAGAACGGGCAGCACGTTCTCTAAGCCTTTTAGAAAAAAATACCAAAAGCTCTGAAAAAGATTTCAAAATCACCTGCGAGTTTTGCGGAAAGGAATACCTACTCTCCCCCAAATAAATGATGTCTGTTGAAGATTAGAAATAATGAATATTTAATGAACCAGATTGTAGGCCCGAAATATTCCCACAATGCTTACAAAAATCCAAAAGGTATTAAGTAAAATATAAGCATAGTCTTTTTTTAGAGTGGAACACCAAGAAAGTATTACAGAGTCTATGGTGTTTAAAACCCAAACAAACATAAAGGGACTACTAGAGCCGAGCCAGCTTACCAGACTAAAGCTAAATATTCTCATTAACACACCAACCATTTCGATAGTGCGAATGTTTGTTAAAATTTTCTGGTTAATTGGATACAAAAGTGTCATTTTCATTGAGCCCCTTTTATAATGATATATTTAATAAATCTAGAAATAAATATCAGAATGACTTAAAAGAAGTTACAATTTTATTATAAGGGAAGGTTTATGAAGCTTTTCGTTTTATTGATAATTATTTTTGGAAAAACTTTTGCCAACGAAAACACATCCATTGTGTGTAAGGAAAATCGATCAAGAGAACTCCAAACCATTGTTAAGGCGAGTCAGGATGCGCGAAAAAATTTTGAAAATTTGACCCAAGAACAGCTGAACTTATTGGGAAAAAAAGATAACGAACATCTTTTACGGATCGAGAAAATTTTTAAAGAAGGATGTTTAACATCATCTGAAGATTTTGCAGCCGCCGCAATGGTGTTTCAATATGGTGCAACCTCAAAACATTTTTTTCAATCATTTTTATGGGCAAAAAAAGCAGTTGAACTGGGTGATACTACTCAAAAACGTTTAATGGCACTTTCAATTGATCGCTATCTAATAAGTATTAACCATAAGCAAATTTTTGCCAGCCAGGCCTTTAAACCTGATAGGCCTAAAAATAGTTGCTGGTGTCTTGAGATGGTGGAAAAAAGTTTTCCTGACAAACTGAGATTACATTATATGGGCAATAATTTAAATGCACAGATAACTTGGTTAAAGGGCCTTAATAAAAACAATAAATGTCCTCAGATTTATTGTAACAAGAAAAGAAAGAATTCTCCCAAGGGAACAGTGCCAGGGTTTTGGTAAATTTTATTCGTAGTCTTTAAAGAATGCCTACACCTACGTAGAGTCTTAGCGTTCACTTATCTTGTCTATTTATAATTTAGAGTTTAGCCTGATTGTTTTCCTCAAAATGTCTGTCCCGGACGGGTACTTAGGATTTAAATACTGATCCATTTTATTTTGTCCAAAATCCTTGATCGTTTTGCGCTTATTGCTTTTGGATCGATAAAAGTTGATATTGGAGAGATCGTTGCTAACTCTCTTATCAACGATCTCTTTAACTTTTCGAGTAATAGCATGGTTTCAATGATCCAAAATATTTTTCAAAAAAGTCTTACAGTGAAAAATATTTTTATTCACTCATATTAACACTTGGATTTTCAATTTGAGAATCAAGAGACAAAGTACCCTTCCCGGACAAGTAAACGTATAAAATGAAATAAAAGTTTTATAAATATTTTTTGAGATCAGGTCAAATCAGAAGTTCCGGCTAAAAAACTGGTCTTGCACGCCATTAGACCGACTGACTATTAAAAATCCCCCCAATCCGGTTGCAGGGTAATAAGACCCAATTCATCACGCCACATTTTTACCACACTTAAGCGGTCATCCAATACAAATAAAATATCATATCGATTTTTTATCTGTTCTAGGTAAATTTCTTTTTTCACCAGAGCATCATCCCGACGATCTTTTGATTTTCGAGAATAATATTCATCATACCTTATAGAATGATCAGCCAACCATTGTTTGGTTAACCCATCAAATCGCTCTCCTCTTCCTGTGATAATAATAATTTTATATTCGCGTAAAGAGAAAGCCTTTAACAATTCATGACACCAATGATTGACTTTATCGGAGGGGATTTGCTCCATGAAGTTCTTCCAATCAGGCGGATTTTGCCTGACTAAAGACACTCGGTGCTCCATCTCGACCAAGGTCCCATCCAAATCTACAATTATGGCCTTGGGTTTATTCATTATGAGCAATCTCGTAACCACTTCCACCAATAAATTCCCTGATCGGTGAAAAGCGATCCACGTCTTCGATCTGTGGATATTCCAAAACTGTATCAAGCAAGGATAAAAGTCTAATACCTCTGATGTAGGCATCCAGTCTACCTTGCGCCAATAACTCATTTAAATATTTTTTATCGGGAAGTTTATCTTTTAAGACCGCTTTTAATATCGGTAGCTCATAAGGGAGACCGGAATTAAGTACGGCATCTACTGAATAAACGTAAGGGATAATATGCTTTAATTCTCCTTTTCTTACATAAAACCAATGCTCTAAGGTTTTTTTGGCCTCGTATGCACGATAAAGGGAATCGCGGATCATGCGTTTTAAAAGTCTGATATCTGTCCACATGGTATAGGAACTATCAGAACTTCTAAGCATATTGGCGGATTCAGTGTAAATTTTAAATTTATTTCGAGAAGGCACACTGGCGGTCAACTTTTGAAAAAGACCATGCAGACAATCTATTAAAATGATTTCATCTTTACCGACTTTGAAATCCGTATAACCGTCTCGCATACCTGTTTTAAAATTATATTTAGGACGCTTGATAGTCTTGCCGGAAATTAAATCCTTTAAATTTTCATTAAGAAGCGGAATATCAATTGCTTCCGGCATCTCATAATCATAATCACCAAATTCATCCTTGGGATGTTCACTCAAGTTGTAAAAATAATCATCAATATTAAGTTGTTTTAGTTTGAGACCATTTTTTTCCAGTTCTTTTTCAATAATAGTCGTAGTCGTAGTTTTATTGGAACAACTTGGACCGGCGATAATCACCACTTTTATTTCATTTTTTCTGCCTACAATTTTTGTCACAACACTGGCAATATCATTATAGAATCTTTGATCAGAGAGTTTCATCAATTCCTTGAAACTTTTTCCGTTACGACCAATAATCCAATCATTGAGTCCGAAAACCGTGTCACATTCATGTTGAATATTCCAGGTAAGAGTCTGCCTTACCCTTTCCTTATGTATTCCATTATGAGTAAACTGGGCCTTGGATATCTCATTTTGCATGATTTTCTTTTTTCCTTCCCTGAAAATCATAAACCCTTCCGCAATCATCACTTCACCAATATCTTTTAGCGTGGTTTCAATTTGATCTTGGATATAATCGCGGGTGGGAAAATAATCACTATCCGTTAACCCTTCTTGAGATTTTAAAATAACTTTTTTCACAAAGAGCGTAGAAACTTCATGCAACAAAGTTTTATCCGTAAAATATTTGGCAAATACCGTACCAATAAAGTCGGTTAACTCGGGACTATTTTTATCTGTTAATCGCTGGATTTTCTTTTCGCTAACAAAGTGAAGCAAGAGCAAAGTGGTAAAGCGACTGGCAAACTCAACGCGATTAATGCGAATTTCCCTTTCATTTTTATCAAAAGACTTGATCACCCGAGAAAAAAACTGGGCCAAAAAATCAATATTGTAAAAGTTATTATAGGCATTCTCCTTCACCATGTCGGCGTATTTAAAAGCTCTTTCCTGGGCTTCCCAAGAAGCAGCGTTCTCCACATCCATAATACATCTGGAAATGGCGTTTTGAACTTTGGCAATTTGAAAACTTTCAACTTGAGCGTTCTTGTTAATCATTTTAATGAGCGTATTAGGTACTGGCATAGCTTAAATCCTTCAGGGTTAATGGGTAGGTTAAAAATTATCTTATCTACTTTCAAAAAACAATTCATATCTAACATTATATTACATTTTTAAATAAGTTTTGACGGTATTTTTTTGGCCGGATATGATTCCTCTGAAGTCGTTGTTTCGACTGCGTATATTAACTCACGTCAAGGAAGATCCTATGTTTAAAATTTTATCTCTCTCTTTGCTCGCTTTATTTGCCGTAAATGTTCTTGGTCGGGTTGAAGTTTCTCAACAAGGTGACCTTATCAACTATGAATTTTCTGACCTTTCCATAAGCACAGAAAATCTGACTATTGAAGGTTCGGAATTTATTCGCACAAAACTCGTAGGTGCTGATGACTACGAAGCTATTTTATTTGAACTGGGCATGCCTGAAATTCCAGTTATTCGTTTTTATGCGCCACAAGGCGAAGTTGAAGTTGTTTTAGGCGATGAAAAAGATTTTGGTCAACCCAAGGGACTTGCCATGGACCTTGTGCCAAACCTTGAATCTTTGGAAAAAATTAAAGGTAGCACAAGAAAACTTATCATTAATAAGTCATTTCAAAAAAGCAGTGCCTATTATCCTGCTAAAAAATTTGAAATCAGTAATGGCGGAACTACTAACGGCAATCAAGAACAGTTAATAACCGTTTACCCGCTTACTTGGAATCCATCATCAAAATCTATTAAACTAGTTAAGAATTTCCAAGTCATTGTTAAACCTGCTGTACAAGAACAAACCAAAAGTTTAGAAGTGGAAACCATGGTTTTTGTTATCGGTGGACAATTTAAAAATAGTCCCGCTATAGCTCAATACGAAAATTTTAAAAAGCAGCTTGGTTTTAATGTAGTTCGAATTATTGTTGAAGGTTCAGTAAATACACCTGAAGCAATTCGCACCAAACTACAAGAGCTTTTAAAGTCCACAAATTTGAAGTACGCTTTGATTTTTGGGGATGCTGAACATGTTCCGGCCAAGAAATCCAACATTATCTCTGGAGTGACCGACCACTTCTACGCAGCGATTGATACCAACAATTACGCCCAAGATATCAATGGTCCAGATATTGGAGTAGGAAGAGTTACTATAAAAAATGAAACCGAATTACAAAATGTTGTTGATAAATTCATTAAGTATCAAACTACTAATTTTACCACTGATGAATGGCTATCAAACGCCTCCTTCCTTGCAACCAATGACAGATATACTGTTGCCGAAGGTTCCCACAACTACGTCATTGACAGTTTTATGACCAACCACGGTTACAGCGGAATTTTTCCTAATGCTGCTCAACCGGGCGGTGATAAACTTTACGCCATCACCTATCGGGTTAAAAATGAACAAGTAATAAACGCCATTAGTGCTGGTAGATCCATTATCGACTACTCCGGACATGGTGCCACTACTTTTTGGGATGCTCCAAGATTCACTCAAGCTAACGTTAGAGATCTGAATCACTCCGCAGCCCTACCCTTTGTTATTTCTAACGCTTGTATCACCGGACAATTTACCGTAAACGAATCCTTTGCTGAAACCTGGATCAAGCATCCACATGGTGCCATTATGTTTTGGGGATCTATGGATAGCACATATTGGGATGAAGATGATTTCTTAGAAAGAGATACATTTAAGGGCATTTTTGAACTAAAGAAAGCCACCTTTTCGGAAATTACCCATTACGGTCTCAAGGAACTCTGGAGAAGATACAATGGGCAAAACCGCGCAGCCTACTACTGGGAAACTTATCTTACTTTTGGCGACCCATCTATTAAACTCAAGGTCAATGGTAATCAAGATTTTCTAGCTGAAGTCCTACCTTAAACATTTAGTTTTTTAATACAACGTTTCTTACGATCTATAAATAAGTAAGAAACGTTGTTCTTAGTTAATATCAAATCAATACTAACATTATATTACATTCCACTGAAAACTTTTGACTGGGTGTTTTCTACCTGGTTATGATTTTGTCGTATTACTAATTTATTATTGATTTACTCAAGGAAGATTTTATGAAGAAGGTTTTCACGTTCATTCTTTTTTGCTTATTTTCATTTAGCATTTTTGCAACTGTAACCATCACCAAACAAGGTGACACTACCTCTTATGACTTTACGGATATTTCTTTGGATACCCAAAAAGTGTTAGTAGAAGGTCAGTCCTTTATTAAAGCCAAATTGCTAGGAGTTGATGAGTTTGGTGCCATAAAATTTAAACTGGGTATGCCCGAAATTCCGGCAGTTCGATTATATGTTCCGGCCGGTGAAGTTACCGTTCAAATTGACGATACCAAAGGACTAAGTGACTCAGGAAAACTGGCCAAAGATATTGTGCCCAACCTGGAATCACTGGAAAAAATTCCCGGCAGTCAAAGAAAACTTATTATTAACAAATCATTTCAAAAATCTAATGCCTTTTATCCCCATAACAGTTACGAAATAATGAATGCAGGCACTTTAGAGGGCAAAGCCACTTTACTGGTTACGGTATACCCACTTTCGTGGAATCCAGCCTCAAAAAGTTATAAATTAATTGATCATTTCAATATAACTGTTAAAGAAAATCAAGTTCAGAAAAACCATGATCCCATGGAACAAACTTTTGCTTTCATCGTAGGCGGACAATTCAAAAATAGTCCCGCTGTATTAAAATATGAAAATTTTAAAAAACAACTAGGATATAATGTCGTCAGAATTATTGCCGAAGGTACCATGAACTCACCTGAAGCTATCCGTACTAAGCTACAAGAATTATATCGCTCTTCCAATCTGAAATACGCCTTAATTTTTGGTGATGCGGAACATGTTCCTTCCAAAAGAGCCAACAATATATCAGGGGTCACCGATCATTATTATCGAGCTATTGATAATGCTGACTACGAGTCTGACATAAATGGTCCCGATATTGGTGTCGGACGAGTCACAATTAAAAACGAGCAGGAACTTTCCCAGGTAGTAGAAAAATTTATAAAATACCAAACTGCTAATTTTAGTGACGAATCCTGGTTAGACAATGCGGCGTTTATCGCTACCGATGATCGTTATGTAGTTGCCGAAGGCTCGCACAACTTTGCTATTGATACGTACATGGCCCCTCGGGGTTATATGGGGGTTTTCCCATCTGCCGAACAACTCGGGGGGGATAAACTCTATGCTATTACCTATCGGGTTCAAGACGAGCAAGTGGTCAGCACCATGAACCTTGGACGAACGATTATCAATTATTCTGGACACGGAGGAACCACCGTGTGGGCAGGACCTACCGTGACCCAGGAAGATGTCAGATCGCTTAATCATCCAAACGCTCTTCCTTTTGTCATCTCTAATGCATGTGTAACCGGCGATTTTACTACCGACGAATCCTTTGGAGAAACCTGGATCAAACATCCTACTGGTGCCATAATGTACTGGGGATCAATGGATAGCTCTTACTGGGATGAAGATGATTTTCTAGAAAGAGATATGTATGCAGGAATCTATGATTTAAACAATTCCGAATTTTCTGAAATCACCCATCACGCTCTCAGAGAACTTTGGCGTAGATATGGTGGCGAAAATAGATCCAAATATTATTGGGAAACTTATGTAACCTTTGGCGATCCTTCCATTAAGCTTCGCACCAGTCACACCCAAAATATTATTTTAAATGGTCCATCCACTATACCTGTCGGTATGTCCAATATAGAATTTCAATTAACTTATAACGATGGCACCTCTGCCCCCAACGCCAGGGTTGTGCTTATGCAAAATAATGCCTTAAAAGCATCTGGTACATCCGACAATCAAGGAATGGTCAAATTAGACATTCCATCAAATTTAAACCCCGGAAACTATCAAATAAAAATTTATGGTATTAACACCAAAATTGTTGAAAACAATTTTACAGTGGCACTTGCTGATCAACCGTTACTGATTTTAAGCGACGTGGTCATTAACGGGCAAGATGATTTAAAAGTAAACCCCTTCGAACAATTGGCATTCAATTTTAAAATTAAGAATGCCGCTCGAGTTGGAACCCGTGGTGCTTACGTGTCCATTGAAAAAATCGAGGGCGCTGCCAGTAATATTGGAGAAAAAAATGTGGAAATCCCCGCTTTAGGATCAAATGTATCCTATCAATATGTAGAAGACGGACTGAAAATTCAAATTGACGATGCTGCCGATCAGGAACGCATAGTTGTTCATTTTAAATGGGTAACCCTAGAAGGACAAGAGGGATTCGGCAAAGTGGCATTACTCGTTAACAGAGGGGATATCGTCATCAGCTCTCTTGACTATGGTGATATCCAAAATCCCAATAATGGAGGCATCCGACCAGGTACGACAGGTGATGTCTATCTAACCATCAAAAACTCTGGCAGTGCCATCATGACAAACATTAATCTCTATCCAGAAATTGATACTTGTATCGAATCCATAAACGGCGCCGTTTTTATTGACAAGCTTGCTCCAGGAGAGACCTATCGAGCGACTACACCACTTGCGGTAACGCTAAATAACGATTGCCAGAATAACCAGCTAGCAAAATTAAAACTGGTTGGCAGTTACGGATCTTGCACTCAAATAGACTTGACCGGACAAGTTGTTTTTGAAATTGGTAAGTATACCCTTACTTCGTTAGAACAAGACCTCTCGTTAGCTATTCCAGATCAATCTTCCATCACTCACACTTTTAACATAAACAGTGACATTGCCTTTATCAAGGATCTTGGCATTCATATTAAAATCACTCATACATATGTAGGCGATATCATCATTAAACTCGTACACCCTGATGGAACCAGCATTAAACTCAGGGATAAAGAAGGTAGTGATACACATAATATAGATGACATTTATGGAATGGGCGGTATTGCCAATAGTGCGTTTGAAAATTTAAAGAACAAACCCGCCAATGGCACTTGGAAGTTAATTGTTACTGATGATGCTAACAACGATATCGGCACCCTGACTTATTTGAATATAAATATTAAAGGTTTGATGGATTAAACTTTTCTCTTTTAGGGATTGAAAGGATAAAGGCCGGTCACTGTACCGGCCTTTATTTATTGATTACTAAATATTTTAAATTTGGCAAAATTCTCCTCATCTAAACCATAATCACCTAAACTATAATTATTATGGCCATGAAAATCACTACCCCCAGTCACCAACAAGTTATAGAATTTGGCCAATTCAAAGTAATGTCGTACATTCTTATTGGAATGCTTAGGGTGCCAAACTTCTAAACCTTGTAAGCCATCTTGTACCAGTTGCTTAAGCAAAGAATCTAAGTCTTCACATCCAGGATGGGCCCATACACAGATTCCACCGGCTTGTTTGATTAATGCAAAAGCATCATGAGGGGTGATTTTAAATTTTGGCTCATAAAACGGACTTTGATCCCCTAAAAAAGTTTTAAAAGCATCTTGGATGGAACTCACTTGTCCGTTTTCATATAAAACCTTTGCAATGTGCATTCTACCAATGACCCCTAATCCTGCACATTTTTGAATTTGCTCGTAAGTGATTTTAATTCCAGCTTGGATCAATTTGTTGACGATTTTAAGTCCTCGTTCTTGCCTGACTTCCTTACATTTTTTTAAAACATCTAAAAGTGTCTTATTTTTATAATCCACATAATAACCTAAAATATGGACATCATGATTTTCAATTTCAGTAGATAATTCTATGCCTGGAATAACCTCGATCCGGTTATCTGCAAAGCTTATGGCCGATGAAATTCCCGCTACTGTATCATGATCGGTAATGGCCACACTTTTTAAATTTCGTTTAATTGCCAAATCAACAATTTCATCCGGTGAGTAGATTCCATCTGAGCAATTGGTATGGGTGTGAAGATCACAAACAACGCGCATAAAATAATCCCTAAAAATACTACTCTTTTAAAATACCAGTAAATTTAGTTAAACAAAACTTAAATCTTTAAAGAAATTCCAAAGCAGGGGTATAACTTCAATCGCAATTAAAATAATGATCACAATCTCAAGCAATTGATTTTTTCGGCTATGTATTTCGCTTTGAAAAAGGGTGGAGATATCTAAAAGGTTTCTAAGCTTTTGGTCAACACTAGTCTGCCAGTCATTTAGCCTAAGCCTTTCATTAGATGCCCTATATATTTTGGCATAATAAGCATCCCCGATAAGCTTTAAGGAGTTTTCCACCTTTTCAATAACTTCACTGATCTCGATATATAATCTGGATGCCTTTTCAAACATCTGGGAATATTTATTTTTCCAGGCAAAACCACTGTTTTTTTTAATTGAACGATACAGGGCATTTAATTCTTTATCCAGCAAATCGTCATAATAGCGCAGTTCCAATAACTGACAAACGGAAAATTCAATAACATCACAAATATCCTTAGCATCATCCTTGCTTAAAATAAAAGAACTGTTCCAATCCAGTAAGACCGCATCTTCGTTGGTATAGCGAAAGGTGTATTTTTTAATTGGGGCAATCATTTGATCATTAAGATTGTGGGAACTTTCTAACAATACTAATTCATATAGTTCATTGCTACTAAGTAGCTGATCAACGTCGGTAACCGGCAATTTATCTGCATCGTGAACAAATATAAGATAATCCTCATATTCAACCCATACTTTCTTTTCACGGATAGCACTGGCAAGTTTGGTATAAACATCCTCCATTTTCTTTCGAGCAAGTTCGTGAATGGAAGGATCTTTTTCTAAAAAATTTGCTAAGTCTTTAAGCGCATTCAACTCCATCTCTTGAGCTATATTTACTTTGATAATAATTGAAAGCGCCCCAAAGTTCCATATCTTACCGGTTATAGTAACCAAATACTCCGCACCCTGGATTTCTCGCATCTCTTTGCCCAGAAATACCACTAGCGGCTCTTCTTCAATTACCAATGCCCGAGAAATTTTTCCCAGATTGAAATCCTTTTGAGACGTCAAATTATTTAAGATAGCATCAGCTTCGAGAAGATTGACTTCTCCACCAATATCAAAAAACCTATAACAATTAATATAACCTGAAAATTTCATCATATATTTCTATTTTTCGTACTTCGTTTGGAATTTTTTTACAATTCCACCTCGGCGCAAAAAATCCCTGTAAAAGTTTGGTTGCTCTTTTAAAACTTTATCCAAATAAGCAATGTGATGGTCTATAGCTTCCTGGTACAAATCCTCATCAATATTATACCGGTGTTTAAAATGCAAATGAACATATTTATGAAACCCACCTAAAGTCTTTGTCAATCTATGTTCCGCTTCTTTTTTAAAGGAAATAGTCTTTTTGAAAAAGTCCAACTCCCCTTCAAAACCAGGAACCTTTCCTTCATCAAATTCTTTTACCAAAAATAATAACTTCTCCAAATAATTTCGATCAGACATCTGTCCGATTAAATCAGCTGCTCCTAAAATTTTCCCAAGATCCTCGATCTCTTTTGACGGAAATTTAACTCTAGTTAAATCAATACTCACCCCAGTACATCTAATCATGGCAGCGATCTTTTCAAAATCAAGATCATTATAACTACCTTTGGTCTGCAGATATTTTTCGACAAAATCTACGCTCAGTTCCACATGATTAAGAGTGTATTTGGCTCCGGTTCCGGTTTTATCGGTCACTGGCAAAATATAGCCTGTATCATGAAAAAGCGTCGCCAGCACTCCCAAAAAAATATCCCAAGACTTGTATTTTTTACCGGCCAATGAAGCTCCATGCACAATGCGCACAAACGCCAAAGTAGCATCCAAAGTATGGAAAATATCATGATAATCGGTGGAACAGGACTGATATCCAGGATATTCTCCTTGAAAGATTTTCTTGAATTCTCCAATTAAATTTTTGACTTTTACTTGATCAATTTCCTTGGAGATTAATTTTATGGTTTCAAGAATCTCATCACTTATTGAGTCAACATCATAATTAGGGACTAAGGCTGCAAGATTGATTTTTTTCATAATTTTTATCCAATTTAGTAAAATTCTCTTTCAATATAATCTATATCATTTGTTTCAGTAGTGATGTTCTTGTCGATAACGGTACGTCTACTGCTGGTATTAAAATAAACTGTCATTTTTCCTTTCAAAAAATCACCACCAATTACGATCTTTTTGAAAAACCAATAAGAAGATGCATTATCAACTTTTACCGCTTCACCAACCCCAATCAACTGGGATTGATCATACCCCGTGTAAAACTCCCCTTCATCTCCAACTCTTATATCATCAAAATAACCTCTATCAATCCGAAGAGTTCTACCGGTTGGGGAAGCCTCCATAATGGTAAAGGTTCGAGGCATAGTCTTCATATTTAAAGCTTCTTTTGATTGCGCTAATCTAACTGGCGTTAAAATGATCGCTAGGAACCAAAATGCAAAGATGAAGATATGAACTTTGATTAACATGTACTTATTTTATCTTTGTATCCAGTGCAAACAAATAAGGAAAAGAAATCCCCCTCTTTTATTATCTGATCAAGGCAATGTACTATTAAAATATGCCATTTATACTTATACTATTTTTTATATCTTTGAAGGCTTTTGCTAGCATAGGGACCCTGGGTTTTATCGTAAGAGATCAAGCTGAACTCTTTAGTGATCATCAGTTAACCGAGATTGTTAAACTAGCTCAAATAAACCAGCAAGCCATTATCGTAAATAGTACTTTTAATAACCACCATGCACAAAAAATCAATTTAGACGGATTTAATTACTGGATTGCCTTGAGAGATATCGTGATAGTCGACTATCCCCAGTACTCAGAAAGTCAAACCATAGATCCTGATAGATTAGGTATCATCAAAAATTATCTTTTCAGACTATATGCCAACTAAGATTAGTTAGGTTTTTTTTCTGGCCAACATCCACAAATAAACACTGACTAGAATTAAAAGCAGTACTGAAACCAAATCCTTAAGTGCATAGTTTGAAAAACTGCCAGATATATCAATATTCATATAAATAATAAAGGCCAAAACGACTCCCATAATCGCCTCGCCCGCAATTAATCCGGAACTGAGTAAAACTCCATTTCCTGCTTCATCTTGGGATTTATTTTTTCGTTCCACAAAGTAGCGGATCAATCCACCAATCAGCATAGGCACAGCTAAAGTAATGGGTAAATAAATACCCACTGCCATGGGCATTAAATGGAGTCTGAATTTCCCAATTTTTTTCAGTACTACTTGATCAAAGATAATTATCAAAACTCCACTGGCTGCACCAATAATGACCATCCTATAGGGCAGACTGCCGTCACCAAAAAGTGCGTTAGTAATGCTAGCAAACAGAGTGGCTTGCGGGGCCTTTAACCCCGTACCAATGCCGTAGGCAGAATGAAGAACCGATAAAACCGGGGCAATCACAAACGCAGGTACTACCACCCCAATCATTTCAGCTATCTGTTGATATTTGGGAGTGGCCCCAACTAAATATCCAGTTTTTAAATCTTGAGAGCAATCTCCGGCAGTACAAGCCGCACAACAAACAATTGCAGCCACACCGAGGGTGGCTAAGATTGCTGAGTTTCCGGTGAAACCTAAAACTAAAAACAAGGAAGCGGTTACTAACAAGGCAGAAATCGTCATTCCTGAAACTGGATTATTAGAACTTCCCACCAAACCCACAATATAACTAGAAACTGCGACAAATAAAAAGGCTAAAATGGTCATAACTACGCTGGTGAAAAATGTTAATCCCAAATGGTGAATCATGGACTGGTAAACAAACAGCATAATCGTAAAACTGATAATAAACATAACCAAGATAGCGAGTAAATTCATATCCTGTTCGGTTCTTTTAACCGTTTGGTTTTTTCCTCTGGAATAAGTATTTTTAAGCTCGCCAACACCTTTAACAATACCTTTTCTAACTGATATAATTGACCACACCCCACCGGTTAACATGGCCCCTACTCCGAGATATCTAATTTGTTTGGACCATAGTTCCCAAGCAATTTCCAAAGCATCTTTGGAAGCGAGATCGCCACTTATGCCTAAAATGGGCATAGTGATGAACCAACCGAGTGATCCACCAATAAAAACCAGTAAGGCGACTTCTAAATTTACAATGTAACCAACCGCCAAAAGTGCAGGAGAAATATCACTACCAAAAAACCAAACTCGGTCTCCTTGAACAAAAGCTTTTTCTACGCTTCCTTGGACCACTTTAAAACCAGAGGTGAGCAATTTAAAAATCCCACCAATCCCAAGACCGATTAAAATGGTAATAAAACCTTTTTTTCCTTCTCCCGAACCAGCTTCTAAAACAGTAGCACAAGCCACACCCTCGGGATAAGTTAGATCTTTATCATCCACAATCAACGCTCTTCTTAGAGGAATCATAAAAACGACTCCCAGTAAGCCGCCGGAAATCGCAATCAACGTCGTCGGCCAAAATTCGAAGTTTTGCCAGGCCCCTACTAATACCAGCGCCGGAAGCGTAAAAATTATTCCAGCTGCCAGCGATTCACCTGCTGAGGCAATCGTTTGCACCATATTACTTTCTAAAATACTATTTTTTTTGAGTAGCCCCTTGTAAATGCCCATTGCTATTACTGCAGCAGGGATAGAGGCGGACACGGTCATACCGGCATAAAGTCCTAGGTAAACATTAGCGGCAGTCATCACCACGCCAATTACCACACCAATCACCACCGCTGAAACGGTGAATTCCAAAACTTTATTCCCTTGATTGTTCATATTTGCTCCCGATTAGGTATTAATTAATTTTTTGCTTTAGAAACAATTTATAAATATAAATATTGTAAATGATTACTATCGGCATGCCAATAATAGCGATCACCAGCATGGCAAATAATGTGCTGAAAGATGAAGATGAATTAAAAACCGTAAGTCCAATTCCTCCCTCATAAAGAGGTGGTACCCAATAGGGATAAATTCCAATTCCCACAGTTAGCATAATCCCCATAATCACGGCCCCAGAACAGAGTAAGGCCCTACCAAATTGATTGAAATTAATAAAAACTCTAAGCGCAATCATGCCAAGTAAGGCAGTAATATTCACCCACGGAGAAAGTACAAATGGACCTCGATGATGAGAGATAAAACTCCATAGGGAAATGCCAATAAATAAACCGAGGTATGGCCAATAACTTATTTGTGCCCAACGCTTGGCTTTCTTAGATAATTCGCCTTCTGTACGCATGGCCAAAAAGATTGCTCCATGAGTGATAAACATAAAAAGGCCATTGAGTCCTACTCCCAAAGCATAAGGATTTAGTAAATCGAAAAATGTTCCGGTATAATTGTAATCGATATCCAGTGGAAGTCCTCTGACAATATTTCCCACCGCCACGCCATAAAGCAGTGCCGGTAAAAAACTACCTACCACAAATCCAACATCAAAAATGTTTTTCCAAAGTTTAGCAGTGCTTTGATTACGAAATTCAATGCTGACTGCTCGAAAAATTAGTCCAAACAAAACCAGCATCATGGCCAGATAAAAACCACTGAAAGTGGCGGCATAAACCGCTGGATATGCAGCAAACAAAGCACCACCCGCAGTTAAAAGCCAAACTTCGTTGCCATCCCAAAAGGGTCCAATACTACGCAGAATTGCCTTTTTTTCATCTTCCTCTTTAGCAAATAAGTAAAGCACTCCAGCGCCCAGATCAAAACCATCCAAGACCGCATATCCAATAAAAAGCACCCCAATCAATAATAGCCAGATAATTTGTAAAGTTTCCAAAGCTATCTCCTTAACTTTTTAATATGATTCTGGGCCGGTTAATATTTTTTTTCTAAGCACCACCACCCAGATAATAAAGAGTGAGCCATAAACAAAACCAAATATCACCAGAGACATCAATATTTGAATTGCCGGAACATTAAATGAGATCGCCTCCTTGGTTTTTAACAACCCCCAAACAATCCAGGGTTGTCTTCCAACTTCGGCAGCTATCCAGCCAAGTTCATTGGCAATAAACGGAATCGGAAAGGAGTACATCGCAAGTTTTAGAAAAAATTTATTTTCAAAAAGACGGTTTTTACCCAGTAATATAAGTCCCACCACGGTAAAGATCAAAAAATAAATTCCACCCAAAACCATTAAATGAAAGCTGGCAAAAGTTAAAAAAACCGGGGGTCTTTCTTCTTTGGGAAAATCATTTAAACCTACCACCAATTGATCCCTTGATCCTCCGATTAATAGACTCAACAAACTTGGAATTTCCACTTTGTATTTTGTTAATTGTGCAGTCTCATCGGGGATTCCAAAAAGCAACATGGGAGCATGCGTGCCAGTTTCCCAAATCCCTTCGAAGGCAGCCATTTTAGCGGCCTGGGTTCTCGCTACTTGTACGCCATGAAAATGCCCAATCGGTAGCAAAGTAAACACCGAAACAAAACCAAAAATCAAAGCTACCTTAAAAGAGGCTTTGGCAAATTCCATATGAATTTTTTTAAGGAGATAGTATGCAGAAATTCCCATGACAAAAAAGGCTCCGGTAAT
>MEPW01000024.1:0-2174 GCA_001769975.1 Bdellovibrionales bacterium RIFOXYA1_FULL_36_14
CAACACTCAGGTGAATTTGGGAGGAGGCGAAGGTCTGGCATTTAGAAATATCGAACTTGGGACTGGGCTTACGGAATTTGAATCTCCAGAGGTTATATCATTATTGGATGCTTCTCAATTTCGTTTACTTAATCTCGATGAAAAAACTTCGATTCTTCTAACCGGCGGAGCTGGGAGTGGTAAGACTACGGTCGCTATACATCGGATTTGTAAGTTGTGTTTTAATAAACATGTTTTACCGCAGGATATATTAATTTTAGTACCTCACCATGGCCTGGTTTTGTTATCTAGAAAAATATTAAATAGCATAGGTCTTGATCAAATTAAAGTGATGACTAGCAGGGAATGGTTTAGAAATCAAAGTTTACGCTTACTAAAGGGGATAGGTAAAGAAGTGTGCCAAGACACCCCCTTTAGAGTAAGTCTTTTAAAAAGACATCGTAATATGATGAAAGTGATCAACGCGTACTTGGACACTAAAAAATTGGAAATAGTGGAAAGATTAAAACGGTCGGCATTTGATGATAAAAAAATCGTTCAGTTTATGAAGGAAACGGCGATTATCAAATGGATGAAGGAAATTATGAAAGGTGATTTGAGTGTCGTGCAAAAAATGTTGCTCGAACAATTGGTGGAGGAACTAAATGATTACAATGCCATTCGAGAGGAAATCTTTAAGGATCGAAAGCTGCTTAAAAATATCATGGATGATCAAAGTGAGTTAATCACTTCAAATGTTATTGAAGAGACTATAAAACATACTCATAAACAATTTCTTGAAGAATTCCAGGAGGAGGATTCCCGTGAGCATACTCTTGATCAAAAGAATATAAGTTTTAGAACTCCCGATGACGTGAGTGGGACCATTGATCTGGAGGATTATCCTATCATGCTTATCATAAGCAACGCCTTAAATGGCGGAACCATTAATAACGGTGAGACGCTTAAAAAATATAGGCATATTGTTATTGATGAGGCCCAGGAAATTTCACCTATGGAAATGATGGTCTTTGGGCATATCATAGACCAGGAAAGAGGAAGTTTTACCGTAGCTGGGGACTTGGCCCAAAAAGTGGATCCGATTAGTGGTTTTACCAGTTGGGAAGATGCGCTGGTCGATTTGAATTTAAGTCAGGATTTAACCGAGCTCAAAACGCTGGAAATTGCTTATCGCTCACCTCAAAAGATCATTGATCTTGCCCACCATGTTTTAGGACCACTGGCACCTAAAAGGATACCAATTTCAAAAAAACATCACGGTGGAGTTTTAAGAACCATTGGAGAACATGAAGCTCATATTTTAATCTTAATTAACGAGAGGTTGGAAAAACTCATGGAGCAAGAGCCTAAATCATCTACTGTCATTATTTGTAGTTCACTAGATTCAGCGAGAAGATATCGGGAAGGACTTAGAAATCTTGCAAACGTTAGACTGGTGGAAGAGGCCAATTTTACATTTAAACCTGGCGTTGATATTACCACGCTTGAACAAGTGAAGGGGTTGGAATTTGATTATGTTATTATTCCAGATTTGGATTTTAGGAATTATCCAGTGAATGACTATTCCAGAAGAAGATTACATCTAGCGATGACCAGGGCCATTTACCAACTGTGGATTTTATCCCCAAGTGCTTTTTCTCCACTCATTCCCAATGAATAAGCATCATTAAAAAGACGATTTTGCGAAACTTATTTATCTTCTAGAATGAGATCAAAGCTTTTTATAAAAGCACTCATGGGATCTACAAAATTTCCAATATTAAAATAAGCTTTCATATCAGTAAGAATGTGAACGAGCTGGGATGAATCAAAGTTACACTCATATATTTTGTCGACGAAGTAATGGACTATAATAAACGTACAGGCCAGCGGATGAATTTGTTTGCCGGTAAGTTTTCTCGGAAAACCTGTACCATCAGGCTTTTCATGGTGTTGTAAAATAATGGTATCAATTTCGGTTTCAAAGTTAGGATTATTTTTAATTAATTCGACCATGCCAAAGGGGTGATTTTTGATTTCCTTAATTTGATCAGGGCTGAGCTTTTTAATTTGTGGATCATTTAAATCATTAATGATTGCCAGATCGGGATCAGATAGTTTCAAGTCGTGAAAAAGAGAGGCAACTGCCAGTTTTTTGACCACTTCAGAAGTTGTCCAGTTCATGTACCAGGCAA
>MEPW01000024.1:2189-10080 GCA_001769975.1 Bdellovibrionales bacterium RIFOXYA1_FULL_36_14
AAGAGAGCAAATAACTATGATCGTAGATATAATCTTTTTTCTCTCGGCTTTGTAGTAACAAATTAAATAGTTCAGTGTTTTTTTGAGTTAATTCAATAATACTATCTACTATTTTTTCAGCCAGTTTAATTGCTTGGGGTGAAATTCCCACGTTTAAAACCAACTCGTGGATCATGGCGTGGGTGGTAGTTATGGAATTTTCATTAATATTATTTTCATCTTGGTTGAAAGATAAAAAAGGAGTTTTTCCAAGCGTCACGGAAAAGGATAAAAAATCATCTGAGCGGATATATAAAAATTTTTGTTTTTTGTGAACATACTTTTCAATGTCTTTTCTAGTATAGCGATCGCCATTTTTGATAATTTTTACATATTTTGAGTCAGATAATCTTAAAAAGATGTCGCAAAGTGCAGTATTGAATTTCCAGAAGTTATAAATTCTAATTTTTTTAAAAGATAATTGTTTTCTTAAAAAAATAAGCTCATTTTGGGTTATTTGTAAGATCTTTTCTTTAAAATTGTTAAACCCTTCAGATTTTTGAATAAAAAAATCGCTGCCGTTTCTAAATGGAAAATTATTAAAATAGGGGATTTCATCTGGTTTTTTTGAACTGAAAAGTAAAAATGCAGTCTGATCTTGTTTATTTTTGATATATTCGTAAACAACATCACCATTTCCATCAGGCATTTCGTAGTCGCAGATAATCAAATCAAAAACATTTTCTTGTTTATCCAGGATGGCAATTGCCTGATTACCACTGAAGGTCTCAACGATGTTTACGTCTGGAAAAATATTATCCAGCAAAACAACATAAAGTTGTCTGACTTCATCACTGTCTTCTACGTAAAGAATTTTCATATTTAGCTATTTTAGCATAATTTGGTTTGTGATACACGGTTCTTTTTTTATCCACTATAAAAAACTATAAAAAAGGCCCACAAATTTGTGAGCCTTTTAGAATATTCGCATTTATGAATAATTATAAAAAAGCTATATCATCCCATGGATGTCGGTAGAGAGGTTGTTTTAGACGTTTTTGGTCAAGATAGTGGCCTGTGAAACCAATGGTTCTCGCCAGCACAAACAAAGCGTTCAAAGCTCCCATATCCACATATTCTTTGGCCTCTTCCAGTGTAAAAGATCCGCAAGATCTCATCATATCCACAAAGCAAATTCCAATACAACCATCCACATTTAAAATGAGATTATTTCTTTTGGAGGTAGTAATTTTCTCAACTTCTAATGCGTAGTCTAGTAATTTGCAGCTGGGAAAGTGTTTCCTAGCAAATTCTTTAATGATGGTGACTCGGATGTCTGGATTTTGCACGGACTTTATTCTGTGTCCAATCCCTTGAATATTATCACCCTTCTTTTTCATGCTATTTACAAATTCAAGAGGAGTCATATTGGAATCCAAAGCGTGACTAAAATCTGAAGCGGCACCATCTAAGGCTCCCCCAAATCTAGGTCCGATCGTAAGCATTCCGGAAACAATAGAGGAAATTAGATCTTTACCGGCGCGGGCAGTAACGGCGGTATTATGGGCACCGGAAACTGCTGGACCATGATCGGCACAGACTTGCAAAATAATTTCTATAAAGCGGTGGCAATAGTCTGGGAGTTGCCTTTTAAACCAAAGCAAAGAAATAACACCGCCAATCCCCAGTCCTTCATTAATAACTTTTGATAAGGGCATTTTATTATAAGTAACTTCTTCTCCTCTATCGTCAGATATGGTGCAAATGAAGTTACTGGATTTGCGAACCATTCCCAGTGCTTTAGCTTCATTGTAATCAAGGGTGACTTTCGGAGCAGGGACAACTTTTTCTTTTATGTTTAATTTTTTCCAGGTGTCATTAATTTTTTCGCCAAAATCGTCAAAAGAGTTTGGTACTATTGCTCCGGCATTTTTTAAAGCTTCATTTTTTGCCTTAGCAGTTTCTCTATTGCTATCCGCTCTAGCACCAGCGTGTCCAAACTGAACGCCTGAAGAGAACATACTGGCACAAGTTCCAGTAACCCAGCAAACGATAGGCTTGGTGATACCTCCATTTTTCATGGCATCGATAATTTGATATTCATCTTCTCCGCCAACTTCGCCGAGGCATACCAGCATTTTAATGTCGGGGTTTTTATTCATACGTAGCAAATGTTCAATTAGCGTGGAGCCAGGGTAACGGTCGCCACCAATCGCATGTCCTTCGTAAAGACCGTCTGTATTTCTGGCAATGATGTTGTACATTTCATTACTCATACCACCGGATTTGGAGACAAAACCAACCGTACCTTGTTTATAGAGTTTGGATTCAATTATATTATCAATGGTTCCCGCGGTATTTCCAATTTTAAACGCTCCAGCCACCACTCCTCCCACTGTCGCAGGACCGATAATCCATTTCTTTTTAAGTTTGGCAATTTCCGCTAGTTCTCTCGCGCGAGCTTCTGGTACGCCTTCTGCAATAATGGCGACGGTTCTGATATTCTTGTTTTCTAAAGCTTCTTTGCTGGTAGCATAGCTTGATCTGAAAGATGCAAAGTTAATGACTACATCTGCATGTGGATGGTTATCAGAAGCTTCTTTCAAGGTTGGGTAGATTGGAATTAAAATTTCTTTTTGACCAAAATAAGCTTTGTGAAAACCAGCTTTACCGGTTGGATTAACAATGGAAGCTACCGAAGGTGTCTTCCTGGCGCAAGCATGGTCAAAATCAAGCATTCTTTGAATAGCATTTTGCTGGTAATTAAAAATAATCGCCTGAGTATCCTTATCAAATAGAATATAATCTGGTTTGTTATTCATGATATCCTCCCGCTTAGTTTAGGCCCAGAGCTTTTACAGCTAGTGGTACTATTTTGGTCATATGTGTTTCAGGGCCATAGACTTCTATTGATATATTAAGTTCTTCACCGAGTTTCTTAATTTTCTCAAGTCCTTCTAGATAATTAGGTCCGCCTCTTCTTACATAAATTTTAATGTTATGGTCACGTAGTTTAGCCTGATATTTTCTAAGAACATTGTTAATACCCGTAAAGGTCTTGGCTACGTCAGTGAAGTTCGCTATTCCTCCACCAATGAGCAGGGCCTTTCCTTGTGGATGTTTAGTTCTTGTCATCATTTCCAAAATGGTTTCAGCGTAGACTTGGGTTTCATCGGTGGTGGGGTTACCGGAGTATTCTCCGTAGTTAGCCAGTTCTTTCATTTGTCCGAGGTCAACCACGGTATCAGCATATATAACAGAAGCTCCTCCACCGGCCACCATTAACCAAATCCTTCCTTCAGGATTAATTATAGTTAGTTTTAATGATGATCCAGATTTTTCATCCAGCTCTTTTATAACTTGTTCTTCTGGTCTGGTTTTCATTCCAAAGGAAGGTGGAAAATCAATTGCTCCCCAATCTTTGGATGATTCAAAAGCACCGGTATCGTCAAGTTTGGCCACTGTATCAAGAGGTACAACATTATTTTGGACAACGGTAAAGGGATTGATTTCCAGATAAGAAAAATTTAATTTCTGATAAATTTTAAAAAGACCTTTAATAAAATCAATGACGGCTTCTTTTTGGGAGCCTAAATCACTTGGTACCAGATGATTTAAATTTTGGGAATCAATACTTTCAAGTACTGGAACAGTAAGTTCCTTTACTTTATCCCAATTTTCTTCAACATTTATTCCACCTTGAAGCGAAAAATATATGGTATCGCCGGCCCTGCTGGATTTGATGGCAACATAATATTCGTCTTTGTGTTCGACCATTGGCTCAATCATAAAATGAGTGAGCACTCCGGTCGTAGTGCCGGTGGTTTGTTTGATAGTAACTTCTTTATTCATCCTTTCATTGATCCATTTTTGGGCACCTTGAAAGTCTGCTCCAATTAAAAGGAGATTGTTCTTTCCCCTTTTGCCAAAAAGTTGGTCTGGTTTGACAACTAGTTTCCCTGAGTTTAACCAAGGATAGTCTTTGGCTAATTGATTAAAGTCAGTGGTCGGTGTTACCAAAGCAATTTTACCGTCATACTTAACTGATGAGGTATACTCAGGTAAAAACCTGGCGAGCATTCTTTTCGCATCAAATTCACGAATACCTTTTTGTGCCATTTTTTATTCTCCTGTAAAATATGTTTAAAAAACTAAAAAGTTCTTTTAAGGATATGACTATTCAACCTATGGGGTATAAACATATGATTAATCTCACGATCACTAATCTTTGTCCATGTAGTATCTATTAACGATGGATTAATAAAATCGAACTATTAATTACGATTTTTTTAATAATTGCAATGATTCGTTCAATTTTCGATTTTGGAAGTTTTTTCTTTCTTGAGTATTTTAACCAGATTGTTAATGTATGGTATTTCATTTGAATGGAATTTATCCATTAAAAATTTAATCCCTGATCCTTTAATATCGTTTATAGAGTGGGCGCTGATGATCTTTCCGGTTAGTGAGTAACTTATCAATTTATAGTTAAAAGCGATGGTTATGATGGTTCCTTTGAGAAGGTCAACACTGGTTTCTACAAATGCACCGGTTTTGGAAACGTTAATGATGCGAGAATCGAAAACTGAACCTGAACTGATGACGGTTATCTGGCAGGGGGTATTAATAAAATATCTACGAGAGGTTTGCCACCAACGTTTGGTTTCATCAAAAAACAGTGCCCTAATGTTAGGTAGGCAAACGTAAATGATAAAGAAAATGTTAAATATCAGTAAAATGATGGAAAAAGATAGAGGGTGTTCACTGACATAGGGCCAGGTATATTTTTCATAAAATAAATGTAGATAGATAGAATAAAACTGAACTGCTACAAAAACAAAAAAGCTCCATTTGCGGATCAATAATAAAGCTAATCCCCCCAGCGGAAAAAGTAGCCAAAAATCAAACAGACTTTTCATTCCATCAAGCTGCAGCAAATTTTGAAAAATCATGAGAAAATCAAATTGGGTAGTTAATTTCAAATAAACTATATTAATAAATGGTTGCAGGAAATGAAAGATGGCAAGGATAATGATTAAGACTGGTTTTTGTTTCATGGTTGGTTAAGCAGTTTTTCTTTGTTCATTTTTATTAGATTATAAAGTATAGCACCTATATTGGCACGGTGAGAATTAAATTTTTTGCCACCACTCAAGTGATAGATAGCTAGCTGGTATTTAGTGGGGATTTCCATCTTTTTTACCAGATAGAGAAAGATGGATTTTTCAAAACCTGATACGTCTATTTCTGGATCTCTTTGGTGAACAAGATCGATGATGGCCTTTTTATAGACACTAAATGCTGGTGGGCATAATTCTGCGGGGTTGATAATATTATTTTTATCGGTATCAAAGCGAATAAAGGTAGACTCAATATTCAGTAATGCACCCAAGATCAAGGTCAGATCTCGAGACCCTAGTGGAATATTTTCATCCGGAATATCTCTAGCAAAGTATTCCACCTTATGGAGGTAATTTTGAAAAACCTCAGAGCCTGCATTAACAAGATAATCATAAAGTTTGGGCATATATTCTTGATAACCAAGTTTTTTAAATAAAATAGTAGTGAGGTTTTTTCTAAAGCAAGTCACATGAAATTCTGGATTATCTATATCTGCACCAAAATCACAAATTTTGAGTAATTCTTTGGTCACTTCATCTTTTACAGTTACGGCATTGACAACCAAAATAAAATACTCGGAAGCCTCATCCACATTGAGGAGTAGGTTTCCATCGGACTGAAACTGAAAGAGATCTCCCAACAAGATAGTGTTGCGGGCAAAAGTTTCAGGGTACACAGACCACAGGTTAAATTCTTCTAAAAGTGGTCGGAAATCCCATAGCAGACGTTCAAGGGATTTCATACTGATTTGAATTGCCTGATTGCTCTCGCTGTAGGGTTTGCCAACTATACCCATGGCCCATCGGTAATACGCAACTTCCATGATACTAGCTTTATTTCGCTTATATTCATGAGTGTAATATTGCAAACCATTTTCTTTTTTAAAAAAACGGTATTGCTTCAGGATAATGTTAAATACTTTGTGTAAAGAATATAATTTTTCGCGTGATAGCCCCGGGTAATGGCTTGGTGGTAGGGGAGTTACGCCGTAACTGGGGGCATTAACGATTAGGCTTTTTTCATAGTAATCCCAAGTGAGACTATTAAAAAATCGAATTTCCAAAACGTCACTTAAGTGTTTAAACAGACAGAGTACTTCCTTGTAAGTGTATTTTTCATACTCTCCCCCCACCGCAATTGGTTTAATGGTTTTTAAAATTTTATCCAGAAAACTGGTAGTCATTTTTTTGTTTTTTTCTTCCGCTAATACATCTATCACTTCGCTTGCTAAATCCATAATTTGTTGGTGAGTAAATAAAACGTCGTCAACTCTAAAGTTCTGGTTTAAAAGGCCCGGTAATTGGTTAGCAGCTTGGAGCTGGGTTTGATAGAAACCATTGATATTTTTAAAATGTTCTTTTTGCAGATAAAATCCGTCAACATAGACCATCAGTAATTTGGCAGCTTTTTTAATGAGGAGAAGGGATTCGGCGTAAGAAATGTGATCAGGATCTCCCCCTGATAAAGCCACTTTTACAATAGGTGCAATTTTTAAAACCAGCTCGTTATTAGATTTTTTTAAGAAGTGGTCAAGGATTTGTTTTAAAATATTATTGGTATTAAGTACAATATTAGGGCCTTCTTCCCTACCTTGTATAATATGTAAAATTGAGGCGGTAAATTGGTTAAGCAACTGCTCGATAATGCTTCGATAATAAAGTGCATTGCTGTCGTCAATTTCTTCATATATTTTTTTAATTTTGACCAGATAGTGATTGAAAATCCTTAACACATCAAAGATAGGTTTGATATTTTGACTTCGAATTCTACACTCGTAGTCGTTTAAAAGAAGAGTATTAAGGGAGAAAAGGATATCCAAAGATTCAATGATACTTTGGGTGTCTCCATCAAAATATTTCCTGACAAATTGGACTAAATCGTTTTGTCGGATGCCATGAGAATCACCAGTTGTCACTCCTGCCATAAATTGATTAAAATTGATCTCCAAGCAGTTGATATCACCAGTAATATCTCGCTCAAGAAAATGGGAAAAAGCCTCGGTATCTAAGTGGCATTGTTGTTGGAAGCGATAAAGTTCTAAATCCTTGGCTGGCTTATCTGCAAAATCGCATCCTTGAATAAAAAGGATGCTCACGATGAGCGCAAAAATTTTCGAAGTGGTTTTATTCATTAATTATAACCATTTGAAATATTTAGATATTATATATAACAGACTATTTTCTTTCTGTAAATTTCTCTATAAATTATTCCCAAATAGACTCCTAATTAGGAATAATATAGTTAACGTTGTAATATATCTTGAAAAGATGCTTTTTATTGGATAATTGAGAAACCAATAATGATAATGCTAGTAAAGTTCCTATTTTTAATCTTCTTTTTTTTGAGTGCGGCTGCTTGGGCTGTTTCCTCACAATTATCTTATGAATTCAGAGATTCAATTAATCAGCCAGTTAATAAAAACGGTGTGAAAAATTGGCTGAGTGTTGATGTAAAATCTAAAAAACCCCAAAAAAGAAATGACGTTTATTTAGAGGCAGGAGCCAGGTATTTTCATACCACTGATACGTTTATGTATTCTGCCCCGGAGGTGTACTTTGCCAGAGAGAATAGTACCAACCGTTTGATCTTTGGGAGAAAGATTATTGATTGGAATAAATATGAGCAGTTTTGGGGGTTAAACCATATTAATGCTCAAAGATCATATGATCTGCTCGACGATAAAACCGAAGGACCGGTCGGAATTTTTTATGAACAGACATTGTGGGATCATTTAAAAACTTCTCTCTTTTTGTCCTATGTTTATATCCCCCAGTTAAACCCAAGCATAAAA
>MEPW01000025.1:0-65077 GCA_001769975.1 Bdellovibrionales bacterium RIFOXYA1_FULL_36_14
GTTTTTCAATTTTATTTTTTACGGTAGTTTCAATGTGTTGTGAAGATTCAATATGCCGATAAGATATTTTCAATTCCATCAATCCTCCTGGATGCTTTCTTCATGTCCTAAAATGATATCAATCAATTGGATTGTCGTCACACTATTTTCTTAATTGTCGCTTTGCGCATGTAAAAATACATTGCCCAAATAATAGCTTTTATGGATAATTCATCAAATTAATTACAAAGGTCACCTATGCAAGAAATAAAATGTTTGGATCACGGATTCGTCAGATTAGTTGATTATATGGGTAATGATTTTTCCATCACACAAGCGGCGCGCACCAGCTATGGAGATGGCACCAAATCCACCACCAAAGATAAAGCACTGATCCGCTACCTAATGAGACATCGCCATACCAGCCCATTTGAAATGGTCAGTTTTAAATTTCATTGCAAGATGCCCATCTTTGTAGCGAGACAATGGATACGACATCGTACGGCCAGTTTAAACGAGGTATCCGGCCGCTATAGTATTTTGCCTGAAGAATTTTACCTTCCCTCCAGAGAAGATATAAACTTTCAAAGCGACACTAACAATCAAGGAAGAAGTGAACAAGCGGTGTCCCCTGAAATTATTGACTACACCTTGTCTAAACTGGAAAACACGTACAAAGAATGTCGTAAAACTTATGAAGATTTAATTGAAAAAGGTATCGCCCGGGAAATTGCCCGGATTGCGCTACCACTTTCCCAATACACCGAATGGTATTGGAAAATGGATCTGCACAATTTACTGCACTTTTTGGCCTTAAGGCTAGATAAACACTCACAAAAAGAAATCAGAGTGTACGCTGAAGCCATCAGAGACTTGATTAAACCTATTGTGCCGACCACATGGGAAGCCTTTGAAGATTATGTAATAAATGCCCATACTTTCTCAGGCCCTGAAGTAGAAATACTAAAAATGTTAATAAAAGATAATAGAAAAAATATTCCTGAAACAGTGTCAAATATTTCTAATCGAGAACTTGGAGAATTTAAAGCTTTTTTTAATTAATTTCTTCGTATAATAAAAACTAATTACCAATGTCTGATGGAAACGCTCAATAACCCGTGAATTTCAGATGTCATGAAAGAAATTTCAATATATTAAGAAAATGATATAATCTTCTAGATGAAAAAAATAAAAGTCTTATATATTTCTGCCAATGGCTATTTTGGTGGTGCAGAACAATTTGTTTACACTGCTGTTAAAAATCATATTGAATCTAAATCAATCTATGCAGAAATATTCTTTTTTAATAACGGAAATTTTGTTAATAAATGTCAGAATGAATTGATACCCTTTCACTTGTTACCATTTACATTTAGACTCTCGCATATTTTAAAACTGTTGCGAGCAATCATCTACCTTAGGAAATATTTAGTAGTTAATCATTTTGACATTATTCATTGTACCATGCCCTATCCTTTCATTGTAACAGTTATGGCAACTCTTTTTTTAAAAATAAAAATTACTTGGTTTCAACATGGCCCTGTAGGACAATTTCTTGACTTAATTGCGAATTTATTACCGGTAGATAGAATATATTTTAATACTCAATTTTTACAAAATGAACATTTAAAAATGCTACGGTCAGGTCGTTACAAACATCTTCATAAAATAATTAATTACGGAATCATAAGAAAACAATGCGACACTCAAAAGGTTTTAAACATTAAAAAATCATATGCCGATAATAAATTATTATTTTTAATTGCCGGAAGAATATCTCCCTGGAAAGGATATGAAAACGTTATTAAAGCAGTCAATATCCTGGTTAAAAATCATAAGGTAGATAATACTAAATTTCATCTACTAATTATTGGTGATTATACGATCAAAAAAGATAAACCATATGCAGATTCACTTAAAAAAAGTGTTCTACATTATAATCTCAGTCAATTTATAACCTTTCTAAGACATGTAGATGATTTAGAAAATTATATCAAAGCAAGTGACGTATTCATTCATGCATCCACCATTCCTGAGCCGTTCGGGTTAGTTGTGGCAGAGGCCATGATTGAACATACTTTAGTTGTTGGTTCTGATGTTGGCGGTGTAACGTCAATACTCCAAAATAATGTTACAGGACTAAGTTTTCCGTCTACCAAAACTAATTGTTTTAATGAACTTGCTGATATTTTAAATACAATTATAGCTCATCCTCATAATTACAAAAATTTAACTGAAAATGCATATCAACAAATTATTGCTAATTACTCTGTAGAGCAGATGATAAAAAATCTAGAAACTGATTACCTTATGCTTTGTGAAGGAAATTATGAATGAATTAAAACAATTTCGAAAAAATGCTTCCTTGAAATCGATTGGAAAATCCTCCGATTTAATTTTGCAAGCAATTTTAAATGAATTAAAAATTTTAGATCTTCAAAATATTCATTCTATTTTAGACATTGGTTGTGGAACTGGTGATTTATTAAAAAGTCTAAAAACTATCTATCCGTATGCAAAACTATCTGGTGTTGATTACACAGATTTTTCAAATCTTGGAAATGATGGTATTAATTTTTATCAACATGATTGTAACCAAAACTTTCCTACAAGTCTTACAAATTATGATTTAATCATATCCAGTGAAGTTATTGAACACCTTGAAAATGGCAGACATTTTATCAGAGAAATTTTAAAAATGCTTAATTGGAATGGAACACTTATCTTATCAACACCAAATCCAGAATCGATTACCAGTATTCTTTCTTATATTTGTAGAGGTTACCACAGCGCTTTTGGACCTAATGATTATCCTGCTCATATTAATTCATATACATTGTTTGAGCTGTCGAACATTTTAATGGAAACAAAAAAAATTCAAAATTTATCACACAAATATATTAGAAATGGCCGTATTCCACATTCAAAAAGGCTTTGGAACGATCTCTTTCCTTGTTTCAATGGTAAACGTTTCTCCGATAATTACATTGTTATTGCGCAAAATTTTCTACCAATCACCTCATCGAAAACGCATATACCCAGATAACCCATAACTACTCTATGGATCAGATGATTAAAAGATTGCTAGAAGATTTTCAGACACTTGGTTTAGATTAAAAGAAAAATTAACCTCCCCAAAATCCACATCTGCTTTGACATAATGGGGAGGCTTCTCACTAAGGGTTTTAGAAATAGACTGACATATTAAACAAATGAAAGGTCCAAGGGTTATAAGCAGGATAACTTTCAAAATATTTTTGATATTCGACGAAAACATTCCATGAAATATTTTCGGCTAATGCAAATCTTTTTCCTAAACGTAAAGAATATAGCCCATCAGAATTTGAATATGAACTTAATCGCCATTTAGAATAATCAAGTCCGATTAATCCAGACAAAAAGATACTCTTATTAATTTCAGAACTTAAATTATAAGTGATGCCAGTTGAAATATTCAAAGCGTGTATTTGTTCTGATTTAGCATAACTTAATTCTTGCACAATCTGAATTTTTTGGGAAACCAAATGACCGTACGAACCTCCCAGCGAAAATATCAATCGATCATTATCATCTACGCCGGCCTCAGCATTCACATCTCCGGCCACCATATGCCTTTTATCCCACGCAAATGATTGCCAAGAATAAAAAAGCAATACTAATAAAAAGACATAGCTACCCACAAACTTCATAAGTCCTCCTTAAAATTAATTTTTGATTATAACTTTTAGAAACTAATCGCTACATATCTGACAGGAACAAATAAACACAATAAATATTATCCTTAAATATTGCGTAGATTGTCGTTCTTTTATTTTCAATTTCTTCATCACTCAATAGAGTAATGGTGAATTTCTTAGTCAACTCGTTAAAAGCCTCCTCATCCTCTACATATAAACGCCCTCTAAGTCTTAAGTGCGCTAGAGCATATTTTACCATTTGATCAACATCTTGTTTTGGTAAAGTCATCGAATGGTTTATTATTATATCAAGAAATTTATCGCATATTTCCTTTTGAAACGAACGTTTTTCTTCCCAAGAACTCCAAGGACTGAAATATTTATCTACAATATTCAAATAATAGAAAGTCATATATTTAAACATTTGATACAAGTTCCCTTCCTGAAGAAAATACTTAGTCACATCCATTAAAGTATATGCCAGTTTCTCTCCTTCACCTTTGCTGTGATATTCTTTTGCGGTCTCAATAAATTTTTTATCCAAAGGTAACCTGATATGTTGAGACATTCGTCGCAGATAATTCGAGCCAAACTTTTCTTCTAAAACATAGGTGTACAAATTGGTTACGAGAATTGATCCAATCTCATCTAACCAACCATGATTAACAATACCCAATTTATGACCGCTCTCGTGAATAACATTCACGATGGCCTCTGATTCAGAAACCGAATATTTCAAATAATAAGCAAGACTTATCTTGATAATATTGGAATTAGGAATATTGATGGCAGCCTTTTCCTTTCCAAACTCCATCAACATTTCTGGAACTTGTTCAAACTTCATATCCCTAATTAGTCCAGGCCATCTTTTAATATAAAGGTTAAGCACATCCCTGATTTCACTATTTGTAAAATGTTTATCAATAAATTTTGGGGAAAGTTTAGACATTATTATATATGAATTATTCTTGGCCAATATATATCTTGAAAGATGATTATCACCACCATTACCGGTTTCATTACCCATTAATATTGCGGCAAAACTGTTAAATGAATATAAAATAAAAATTAGTGACATAATTGAGACTTTCATTTTTTCTCCTTATAATTAGCATTTCGAGTGAGAGGGAATAATTGTATTGATAATTTATAGACTTCCTCTTTCTTACCGGTTTCCAAGAGTTTTGCTATTTTTTTTCTAAAGTTTTTGATCATTTTTTTGGCATGTGGAATTTTAGATAGATTGATTGCCATCGTAACAGTCGAAAAGTCTCTAATTTCCACGGGGTCATTAATTACTGAATCTTTTGCCAGTTCTAAGGTTTGAATGGTATGATTTTTGAGAGAAACATTAGCAATATCAGTAGGTGTGGTATATTGCAGACTATTGACCACTACTTTGCCCTCATGCAAAGTTAAAAGCTCTAATTTTAATAGAATTTCTAAAGCTTGCTTGGCATTTTCCAAACTGATGTTTAATCTTTTTGAAATCCATCTTGCATCAGCTTTAAAATCGTCAATTTCCGCCAAGGATAAAATGGCAAAATAATACCACTGTGAAATCACTTTAAAATAATCCAGACTTAAAGTTATTTGTTGATTATTTTTATCTTTCTTACTTAGAATATTATCTACTTCTACCGGGCTGACACAAAGAGAGTCCAAAATCTTCTTGCCCATTTTTCGCGTTATCACTCTCTTCCCATTTAATATTTCAGATACTGCCGATGGCTGAAGTTTCATCTTACGAGCAAAGGCCCTTAGGGAAAATGCTGGGTTTCTAGTTTTAGCCTCAGCAAAGGAAATTGATAATTTTTTTATTATTTCTTCTTGCATAATAAATTTATAAAGCAACCAAACTAATCACGCAACTGTTTTTAGAACAAAGTGTTCTAAATTACAAATAGAACAGCTGTATAACTGACGTATCAAAAATGTATGTTGAGTAGAAATTTTAAACAAATCTGTATCACCTTTAGCCAACTACTAATTAGAAAAACTTATTTCGCACACAGTCTTTTTAACGAAAATGCCCAGTATAACACCTTTTACGTTCTATTTTTCACAGCAATTTGCTATAGTGACTGCATCCAGAAATTCTAAATAGAGATAGGGAGGAAAAATGCAGCATCATGAGCATATCCTTAAGTTAAAAAAGTCCCATACACCATATCATCAATTCACTTTTGATAAAGTCAAACTCCATCGTGGATATTCCAATCGCATTTTACGCATTGATCTTTCTAAAAAAGAAACCACGATTTTGCCAGTCACTCAAGAGATGAAAGATCTTTTTGTGGGGGGTAAGGGTTTTGATATGTGGCTAACCTTCCAAGAAATTGATCAAGACACCAAATGGGACAGCGATAATAATCCAATTTGTTTTTCCGTAGGACCTTTAGGTGGAACTACTTCTTTTCCTGGGGCGGGTAAAACTATCGTGACCGCCATCTCGCCGGCCACGGCCTCCATTATGGATTCTAATGTCGGAGGATATTTTGGACCTTATCTGAAATTCGCAGGTTTTGATGCCATGGTAATTGTGGGTAAGGCCCAAGCGGATTCCATCATCTACATTGATGCTGTCAAGGGCAGTTTATCCATTGAAGCGGCACCACTTGAACAACTAGACTCTCACATCATCGCCGAAGACCTTACCGATATATACGCTGATGATGATTTAGATAAAAGAAATATCTCGGTCGTATCTGCCGGATCTGCTAGTGAACATTCCAGGATGGGATTATTAAACTTTTCTTTTTTTGATTGGAGAAGAAATGTTGCCAGATTTAAACAAGCAGGTCGGGGTGGAATTGGTACAGTTTTTAGAAACAAAAAATTAAAGGCCATAGTTATTAAAAATAATGGAATAACACCAGCATGGACTGTAGCTGAGAGTAAGGTTGCCAAAAATACTAGGCCTAAAAAGATTATCGAAACCACTTGTAAAAATGAAATCAGTAAAATTGATGCCGTTATCACCAAATGGAATAGTAATCCTGACTATTTAATTGAAATTATGCATCACCTAATGAGTGAGTTTAAATATATTTCGAAAACATCCATCGACCGACTTAACTTTCACCTTAAAGTTCCTAAATCCTATATCTATCAAGTTGCGACTTTTTACGATGCTTTCTCCCTTGAGCCCAAAGGTGAAAAAACCATTCAAGTTTGTATGGGACCTGGATGTCATGCTAAAGGTGCTCAAACCGTACTCGATACCTTCAAAAAAGAACTCGGTATTAAAGAAGGAGAAACCACTCCTTGCCAAAAATACACCCTGCTTGCCAGCAACTGTCTGGGGGCCTGCGATAAAGCACCACTAGTTAAAATCAATGACCAAATATATGGCAAAGTAAATCCTACGGACGTTAAATTGATTTTAAGTGGCGATTTTTCTAACGAATCTGCACTGGAATCCCCTGAGATTATCCAGATGCCAAACCATACCCCTGTATGCGCCTGTGGCGGAGATAAACATTTTTCAACTTTTAAAAAGCTACTTAAAGAAAATAATGCTCAAAATATTATTGATCTCCTAACCGAGTCAAAATTAAAAGGCCGAGGTGGTGCGGGTTTTCTTACGGGTAAAAAGATGCAAACTGTTTTTGATACCCATCTTGAAAAAAAGCTTGATTCAGTGATTGTGGTTAATAGTGCCATTTTTGAACTAGATCCACTTAACGTAATTGAAGGTATTCTAATCAGTGCACTTGCAGTCAGGGCCAATGTTGGTTTTATTTGTTTTAGAAATGAACATTTACCAGCATTACTTAAAATGAACGATGCCATTAAGTGGGCCCAAGCCAAAAATTTTTTAGGAAAAAATATTTTAGGAAGTCATTTTTCCTTTGATCTCCAAGTGCGCCACGGTGCAGGCAGTTTCGTCAGTGGAGAATCCAGCGCGCTCCTGCAAACCCTGGTTGGAAGAGTTGGTGAACCCAAGGCCAAATATATAAAACTTGCCGAAGTTGGTTTCAAAAAAAGACCAACACTCGTTTGCAATATTGAAACTATCGCCAATATCCCTCAGATTATCGAAAAAGGGGTCAGATGGTTTACCAGTATTGGAAAACACTCCGCCGGAACCAAACTGCTATCAATATCTGGAGATGTTAAAAATCCAAGTTTTGTAGAAGTTCCTTTTGGTACGACAATCAATGAAGTCATTCAAAACGCCTGTGGTGGTGTCAGTAATCCCAAGAAGCGTAGTCTCAAATTTGTGCAAGTGGGAGGACCAACCGGCGGTTATCTTCCAGCCAGTATGCTTGAACAAAAAATCGACTATGATTCCTTAAAAGAAGTTGGGGCAATTATCGGATCAGGACTCATCAGTGTCAAAAATGATCGAAAATGTTTGATTGATTCCTTACTTTATCAAGTAAATTTTCTTGCCAACGAATCTTGCGGGAAATGTACCCCATGTAGAGAAGGTCTAAATAAAGCAAAAGCCATTTTACAAAATATTGCCAAAGGTAAAGGTTCAACAAGCCAGCTTGACCTTTTAGAAGATATCGCCACCACCATGCAAGAAACTTCGCTTTGTCAGTTTGGCAAAACTGCTAGCAATCCGATCTTATCGGCACTTAGATATTTTAAAGAAGATTTTATCTCTCACTTGGAGCATAAAATCTGTGCATCTGGAGTTTGCAAGGAGCTTACTAAATTTCATATCAATGATAAATGCACGGGATGTACTTTGTGTGCTAAAGTTTGTCCAACAGGATGTATTGCCTCAAAGAAAAAGGAACTCCACATAATCGATCAACAAAAATGTATTAAGTGTGGGGCTTGCTTTGATGCTTGTAACTTTAAAAGCGTGGAGGTGAGATAATGGAAACTAAAAAAATACCCCTCACCATTAATGGTATCGAAACTACGGTAGTTAAAGGGACCACTCTCCTTAATGCCATTAATAAATTAAATATTGATATCCCGACCCTGTGCCATCATAAAGATCTCACGCCTAATGGTAGTTGTCGTCTATGTATGTGTGAAATAAGTATGGATGGGAAAAAAGAACTCGTTACCAGCTGTAATTATCCCATTACCCATTCCATTACCGTAGAAACCGAAAACGAAAAAGTTAAAAAACATCGTAAGAATTTAAGTCTTATGTATCTTGGTCGCTACCCAAATGTGCCAGTGATCAAAGATCTTGCCAAAAGATGTGAGGCCTATGATGCTAACCTTTTTAAAAGCGAAATCACGGAAGAATCAACAAACGCATGTATTCTTTGTGGCAGATGCGTTCGTGCCTGCGAGGAATTTATTCAAGAAAAAATTCTCAGTTTTGCGGGACGTGGAATTAATCGCCACCTGACCATGCCTTTTAATGAAGTTGATCCCCATTGTGTTGGGTGCACTAGTTGTGCGTATGTGTGTCCCACCGGTGCCATTCAAATTGTTGATCAAATGAATAATCCGGCCAACCCTGAACTGATTAGAAATCATGGTATGAAAGTCAACGCTGAAATGGCCAACCTTGATCCTTACCAATGTCGTATGCGCGAAGTAGGAACCGCCAATATTGTTGAAGTCATGGATAAATACGACCTGCTACCAGTTCATAACTATAAATTCGGACAACACGTTGATACACCTAAAATTGATTCCAAAGTTATGAAAAATCATTATTTCACCCAAGGACACCCAGATCAATGCTGGCATGGGTGTTCCATGGCCTGTGCCAAAGCAGTGGATGGATTTAAGCTAAAAACCGGGCCCTACAAAGGCCATAAAGTTTGCGTAGATGGGCCTGAATATGAAACCGCTGGTGGTTGTAGCAATATGGGTTGCTTTGACATTGATTTTGTCGTTGAATTTAATTTTTATTGCGATACTTACGGAATTGATACTATTTCAATGGGCACTACCATGGCCTTTGTTATGGAAGCCTTTGAGGCCGGAGTCATTACCACCAAAGATACAAACGGCCTCAAACTCAACTTTGGAGCCTGCAACGAAGTGCTAACATGCCTTCATCAATTGTCACAAGGCGAGGGCTTTGGAGTAGAAGTCGGTCAAGGCGTTAAGTTTCTCAAAGAAAAGTGGAGCAAACAAAAACCGCAATTTAAAAATTTCCTCTATGATATCGGAATGGAGGCCAAAGGTCTTGAATACTCTGAGTACATGTGTAAAGAATCACTGGCCCAACAGGCCGGTTATACCCTGGCCCTAAAAGGTCCCCAACACGATGAAGCCTGGCTCATCTTTATGGACATGGTTAATAATCAAATCCCTTCCTTTGAAGATAAGGCAGAGGCACTTTATTACTTCCCACTTTTTAGAACCTGGTTTGGACTCCAAGGTCTTTGTAAAATTGTTTGGAATGATGTCTCCCCTGCTGATAACAAAAAACATCCTCCTCAACAAGCGGCTAAAATTCCAGAACACGTGGATAATTACTGGAAATTTTTTGAAGGTATGACTGGTATAAAACTTGATGAAGAAAAAATGCTTAATCAATCAGCGCGAGTGCATAATCTTCAAAAAATTATAGGACTTATGCTTGGAAGAAATAAACTTATTGATGATATTCCTCCCTACCGTGCCGTAGGCCCGGTCACCAAGGAAGAATATACTTCAAGATCAGAGCGCTATGACAAAGAACTAAAAGAAAAAATTGGTATTGATCCAACGCCTCTTTCTATCGAAGAAAAAATGCAAAAAATCAGAGAATATCGTATGCATCAATACCACAAGGTAATGCAAGCTGCTTTTAAACGACGAGGCTGGGATGAATTTGGTATCCCTAAAATTGAAAGGTTAAAGGAATTGGGAATTGATCGCCCTGAATTTATCCAAATTTTAGAAAAGGCCCGCCAAGAAGCAAGGGAGCAAAACTAGATGTCGGAGATGTTTTCACGAAATGTCCCAGATTCTTTTAATATTTTAAAAGAAGTTACCGTCGGCATTGCGGGATGTGGTGGAATTGGCTCCAATGTAGCGACCAGTTTAACTCGCTCAGGAGTTGGAAGCCTGATTATCGCAGATATGGACCTAGTGGAAATCACCAACCTCAACCGCCAACATTATTTTCAAGACGATATCGGCAAAACTAAAGTAGATGCTCTCAGTACTCACTTACACAATATTAATCCTGACCTGAAAATTATCACACATTTTGGTAAAGTTACCCGCCGTAATTATCTTGATCTTTTTAAAAACGTGGATATTTTAATTGAAGCATTCGATTTAGCAGAAGAAAAAAAATGGCTCATTGAAGGTTGGATGAAAAATAATCCGACACTACCAATTATTGGAGGCTCAGGTCTTTCTGGTACAGGCAAGACAGAGTTGCTTAAAGTTCAAAGATCCGGCCAACTTACTCTGTGCGGAGATCAGGAAAGTGATATGAGTGAAGGACTGATCGCACCAAGAGTAATTATGGTTGCCAATATGATGGCCTATGAAACTATCTTTCAAATTTTAAAGGATCGAAAATCATGATTACAGTTAATAATCGAGATCAACTGGAATGGTCCCCCAATATGACAGTGCAAGATGTTTTAAATCACATGGGACACACTTATTCTCTCATCACTGTTACCGTTAATGATAAGTTAGTAGAAGATGAAGATTATGATAGCTTTGTAGTTCCTGATCATGCGTTTGTCAGTGTCTTTCACTTGGCACATGGTGGATAATATAATTTTCACACCATTTAAAATCCATAACCTTACCATTAACAATCGCATGGTACGTGCTGCTACCTATGAAGGTCATGCTGATTTTAACCAAACGCCACTTCCCTCTATGATTGGACTTTACGAAGAACTCGCAAAAAATGAGGTCGGCTTGATTATAACTGGTGGTAATGCCACCTCTCAATCTGGACGGACGATCCGGCCAAGACAGGCTTCCATCCAAACGACTGAACAAGTAAAAAGGTGGAAAAAAGTGACTGACCGGGTACACCTCTATGAATCAAAAATTTTTATGCAAATATCCCATGCTGGCAGACAAACTTTAAAAAAAGTCACTAAGCAAAGAGTTCTTGCTCCCTCTAAAATCAAAAGCCCTCTATTTAAACAAACGCCCACAGTCCTTAATAAAGCTGAAATCAAAAATATTGTTTTAGAATATGCTAATGCTGCGTTTAACGCTAAAGCAGCTGGGTTTGATGGTGTGCAAATCCATGCCGGCCATGGTTATTTAGTTCATCAATTTCTTTCTCCCCATATAAATAAAAGAACTGATCAGTACGGCGGAAGCGATGTCAATCGGTTTAGATTTTTAAAAGAAATTTTAAGCGAAGTAAAAAATAGTTGCGGCACTTCTTATCCGGTTATTATCAAACTTAATCTAGGCGATGATTTAGGTTTTTCTTTGGCAGACGCTAAAGAGTATATAAAATTATTAAATGACTGTAACACGGTTGATGCCATTGAACTGTCATATGGGACTATGGATCAACCATTCAATATTATCAGGGGTAAAACCCCCTGGGATTTTGGTTTTACTTTTTCACCCTTTTTCTCGTCTTACCCACCTATATTGAAAAATATTGTTTTCCATTTGATGAAAAATAAAATCAAAAAAAGCACACTCCCGTTTTGCTTTAACTACAACTTAAAAAGTGCCCAAGAGATCTTAAATCTTTCAAGTAAACCCATGCTTCTAACCGGGGGAATTCGAAAAGTCAGAGATATTGAATCAATATTAGAGCAAGGATTTACTGCGGTTACTCTAAGCAGACCTTTTATTAGAGAACCGGATTTAGTAAAAAAAATACGTTACAAATTAACCGATGCATCCAAGTGTATAAATTGTAATTTATGTACCATTCACTGTGACTCTCCCAAGCAGACCCACTGTTATTTAATATCTTAAATTACATTAAAATTGAGTAGGAGCATCAATTGCATCCGAGCAATTGGGATTTTTCGGGTCCAGATAAGGTATGGTCGGAGTTGGCGGAGGCTGACATTTAAAATTTATGCAATCACCAAAAGTGGGTTTGTAATAACAACGAATAGCACAGGTTTGTCTTCCATCAAAAACACCTGTTTTCACTTTGTAACAAGTCACAATCTGATATTCCTGACAAAACTCTCTAGCAATACAACTCTCCCCGGCACTTTTGGAACACAAGACCTTCTGGTCTTGAGTATAGCTATGAGGAGCACAAATTTTTTGGCTGTTACAACACAAGCTGGAGCATTCTAAATCACTTTGACAACTATCACCCATGAGCCGATTACCTTCATTGTTTAGATCACTCAAACAACTGCCTCCCACAAGGGATTTTTCAAAGCATTGATTATTAAAACAACACTCTCCAGTTCCACAATTTCCATCTATTTGACAAGAACGATTCGTGGTAAAAACATTTTGTTCCTCGAGTAGTTGAATTTTCAGAGTTTTATTTTTTACCACACTAATCTCTTTTTCATTTCCATCTAAGTAAAAAACTTCTATGTCTGCAGTGACATTACACTTATTAACGCTCGGACTGATGACTCGTATACTACATCCGTCCATATGCAAGCTTTCACCGCTCATTTGCATAATTTTTCTCTCCTTGCGTGCAAAAGGTAAAGCGCTGCCGATATATTCGATTTGATTTTGGAGGGTGAGAGTTTGGGCCCTTGGATAGAGGTTTGCCTGAAATCCCAACTCAGGGTTAGTTGAACTATCAATACTCTTTTGAAAAATTCCATATTTACCAAAAACCGCACTACCAGATATTTGCCATTGGCCCAGAGCACTTGTTCTAAAAGGACCGCGCCAACTATAATCTTTCCCGTCCAATCTTATGACACTGCTTAGGGAATTATTAACCAACACTTTTCCAAGCGGGCCCAGCGCAGTTTGCAAATCTACAAGATCAGCACTATCTGGCAAACATCGATTTTTAACAACTTCTAAGGAATTTTGGTCATAACCATTTTTTTCCACATCATACAATGGGTATTTTCGAAGCATGGTTAAATTGGAACTATCATATAGACCACTATCAATTACACTGGCATACGAATATAGACAACGGGCCTGAGCATAGTTGCATTTGGGTTTGGCCACAGTTGGTACAAATGTCGGATCATCTTCAGTTTTTAATCCTCGACAATATAAATTTTGATCTTTGGAATTTTCCACTACGTCATTGCTTTCACTATAATCTTTGTAATCGTAGAGATCATAGTGAACGCGGATGGTTCGAAAATCCTGTTGATTAAAATCCAAGATAAGATTATCAACTTGGGTGTCCGGAGTAATCCCACTACCTTTGGCAACAAGTCCTTGCATGGTGACGCTGCTTAGTTCTGTGCCAAAGCGAAATCTTACATAAATAATTTTATCTTTAAGCGTAAATAGATTTAATCCGGAGAAATACAACCGGCCATCAAAATTTTTTGGCAGCGAAATTTTAGTTTTATAGCTGCCATCGGTAGGATCAACGATCCCATTAAGGAGAACTTCTGGTACCAAATTACTAGGAATTTCCGGGGTGGTTACGGTGGGATTCAAATCAATAGCGTCTTCATTTTGATCGTTAATACTTTGTGGATTGCCCTTGACACTACCACTGGTTAGTCTTTTTCCCGTAGTTTGAGTTTCCATGCACCCAAAAAAAAGCCCAAAAATAAGCAACCAGATAGTCCGTTTCATAAGACTTATTCTAAATCCAAGTTCAAAATTCATGCCTAAAATACCGTTATTTATAAATGATTACAGATAGTTAGCTATTATTTTGCATCAATAATAAGCAATTTAACCGACGCATTTTTGTGTCTATAAACAAGGTTTATTTTGTCGGTTTTTTTAATGCCTTACCCTTGACTCTCACTAAATTACCACCATGGTGGTTTGTACAATTTTTTTATCAGGAGTTTTTTAAATGAGTGAAAGAAAAGGTTCGATTTCTGTCAAAACCGCTGACATTTTCCCTATCATCAAAAAATGGCTTTATTCCGAACATGATATTTTTTTAAGAGAGCTAGTGGCCAATGCCACCGATGCTATCACAAAAAGATCTACGCTGGCCCGCACCCAAAACATTGAGATTCCTGAAGGAAAAATTATTATTGATGTAGATAAAAAAAATGGCATCATAAAAATTCATGATAATGGCATCGGAATGACGGAAGAGGAAGTTGAAAAGTATATTGCCCAATTGGCCTTTTCGGGTGCTGAAGAATTTGTCAAACAAATGAAAGGCGTCGAAGATGCCAATAAATTCGACATCATCGGAAAATTTGGTTTGGGATTTTATTCGTCTTTCATGGTGGCCCAAAAAGTGGAAATTGATTCCCTAAGTGCTTCTGAAAATGCCACAGCAACTAAATGGATCTGTGATGGCGATACCGAATATGTTTTTGGTACCTCTGACCGACAGTCAATTGGAACCACCATTACTTTGCATGTTAACGACGATGGGAAAGAATATTTAGACGATTACAAAGTTAACTCATCCCTGCGCAAATTTTGTGATTTTATGCCTTATCCAATCACAGTTTATGACCTTGAAAAAATAGAAAAAGAGAAAAAAGACAATACCAAGAAGAAGGAAGAAGAAAAGTATTCTTACTACGAAAAAGGTACCCTTATCAACGAAACCACTCCACTTTGGAAAAAAAATACCAATGACTTAAAAGATGAAGATTATCTTGAGTTTTTTAAAAAGCTTTATCCCATGGAAAAAGAACCACTTTTTTGGATACACCTAAAAGTTGATCATCCTTTTACACTCGAAGGTATCCTTTATTTTCCTAAATTAAATCTTAATAAACCTTTTAACGAATCCAATATTAAACTTTACTGTAAACAAGTTTTTGTTTCAGATAATGTAAAAAACATTATTCCAGAGTTTTTGTCTCTGCTTAAAGGGGTCATTGATTCTCCCGATATTCCTCTTAATGTTTCCAGATCATCGTTACAAGGCGATCCTAATATCAAAAAAATTTCCAACTATGTTATTAAAAAAGTGGCTGAATCGCTTAAAAAACTCTTTAAAAATGACCGTCCTAAATATGAAAAGATCTGGGAGGATATTGGTATATTTGTCAAATATGGTTGTATTTCTGATTCCAAATTTGACGAACTACTGCGAGAAATGGTGATTTTTAAAGCTTTTGATAATAAATATCTCACAATTAACGAATACATCGACAGTATTCCCGAAAAATACGAGGATAAATTAAAAGAAAAAATCTTGTATGCTATCAAAGATAAATGCGACAACAGTCTAAGGGCCCAATTATGGGATGAACAGATCAATAGTGTTTTAACTGACGAACATATTGATCCCCACTTCATGCAACATGCAGAAATGAAATCACTTAAAGACCAAAAAATTCATTTTTGTTCGGTGGATTCTGAAATTGAAAATATTCTAACCGCTGAATCCAACGGGCCTGATGATTTAAAAATAAAAGATCTTTTTATTGATATCCTAGCACCCAAAAAAGAAACTTCCACCGAAAAAGTCGACGCGGCTAATATGCCAGTAGAAGAAATAAATAATTCCTTGAATATTGAAATTGTAAAACTTAAAAACAGTCAATCTCCGGCATTTTTTAAAATTGATGAACAAATGAAAAGATATCGAAATATGATCCAGGCCATGGGACAAAATGACAACGTTTTCCCAGTGAAAAAAACCTTGGTAATCAACCCCAACAACCCGCTAGTAAAAAATACACTAAAGATATGGGAAAATGGCAACAATAAAAACCTAGTAGAAAAACTATGTCACCATGTCGAAGACCTAGCTTCTATTTCCTCTGAAGGACTCAAAGATAGTGAGAAAGAAGGGTTTGTTAAAAGATCCCAAGATCTAATCTCTGAACTTTCTAATCATTTAATTTAAATATCGGGCCTTTAAGGCCCGATAAATATTTTAATACTGTTTAATCCGTTATTACTTATCAGTTATATTGAATGGTTTGTTCATCAATGCGCTTGCGATTAAACTTTAAAATCTTGTCATCCAAAAATTCATCCTCATTTTTAGCTAAATCCAGCACATTATTATTAATGATTTCTTTTCCTAGAGTATGAGAACGATTTTTATAGAGAACCTGCACTTCTTCTTTTTCCTCTTGCTCTTTACATTTTATACAAAGATTGGCCGTTGGACGAGCTATCAAACGTTTTGCCTCTATTTCTTCACCACACTCAAGGCAGGTTCCAAACTCACCCTCGTCAATTTTTTGTAAAGCCTCGTTAATTCTATGAATAAAAAGTTCTTTTCTTTTTCTCAATTTAATGGCCAAAGTATTATCTCTTTCAAATATTAGTAGATCTACTTCATCTCCTTTTGAACTGTTCATTTCTTCTTGAATTCCCTCCAGACTGTACTTTTCAAGCATGAGATTAAAAAGATTTTTAAATTTCATAATTTTCTCTTTTTGCATATCAACTCCTTTTGCTGTTGCCTCCGGTTCATCCATTTTCCGAAGTTCAAGGAAATCATTTCCGTCTTGGATTTTTTTTTCCTTTAATAAAACGCCTTAAGGCCTGCAATGGCCTTATTCGTTTTTGATAAATACTTTAATGCGAAAGCAGTGCCATAATTAAATTGTCAATTTTCACAAATTTAGACATATATCAAGATTTTAAGGGTCATTATGGCCTTGAAGCTATGTGCCAAATTGGTCACATTTAACTCTATCTTTGCAACATAATAATAATTTCAGATAGTTATATTTATCAAACACCAAGAAATTAATACATTGTGTCATTATTAATATTACACTGCGTCACATTCCATGTTATAAATAATAAGCACTATTTTAGGAGTACTCATGCGCTTAGTTTTTCTATTTATATGCTTGATGATTTTTTCCAGTTATGGGAGCGATGACTTCATGATGGCGTTGGAATTAGAAGACGCCACCTTCCCTACCACTGCCCTAAATGACAAAACCATAAATTGTTTGCAATTGAGTTATGATGCTGATGAAAAGATCGCAAGTGTTATAAGGTATATAAATGAAAAAGGTGAATTTATTTTATCAGAAGAACCAAGTGCCAGAAAAAGTTTAGAGAGAATCAATCAAAAATTTAAAAAAGATGAATTATTATTTAAAATGGAAACCGGTTTTTCGGTAGGTCTTAGCACGCTAGTTGTATATCTAAAACGACAAAATTTGCTATCACTTGCAAAATATACGGGAGTCAAAACTGGCCAATTAGCAACTTTTATCTCAAACGGTATAACGGGCCACCCCGCACTGGGGCCAACTCTAACTTTTTTAAGTGCCTTAACTTTTACCTATTTTTACAAATCAGAATTATCAGATGGGACTTTACTTGCTCATTATATAAACCACCTCGATAATTTTTTAGAACTACCACAAGATGTGCAAATTGATTTTATAATCAACTGCCAAAGAATTGATCAAAGAATTGAACTGTGCAATCAATTTGAACAAAAAATAATTGCACTTGACCAATTTATAACAGCAGCGATAGATAAAAAAATTGAACAGGATAGTTTTGAAAGATTAATGAAAAAAATTGATAAAGAATAAAAAAAAGAGGAAATATGAAAAGATTGATTTGGTTATCCCTTTCCTTGGTAGCTCTTACCTGCCACTTAAGTTCACAGGCACAAACAAGCTACGATAATATTGATGATTATTACAGGGACACAGTGGTCAGCGACAGCCGATATAACGTCTTTAATGATGTCCTACAAAAAGATTTTGAAAAAATATATTTAGAAGATACGCCTATCAATAAGATTTATGCCATTAGACTACTTTTAAATAGTCCTGAGTACTTTACCCAAGGAATCACCTATCTCAATCAAATAATTAGAAAAGGTGGTTTCACTCCTTCAGCTCATAGGAATTTAGTAGATGCTTCTAAAATCTTAAGAGAATGCGACCTCATGTCAGTAAAGCATTGGTATAACGTTGTGACTGGACAATCAACTATTGTCGAAAAAAGGGCCTTTATCGTCGCCCAATATTTCCTTAACGAAGCAATTATGAATTCCAGAGTCAGACTTAACATCTCCAGCCGCAACGAAAAAAAATTTGTAGAAGCACTTTTTAAAAGCTATATTTTTCCTCTTCCTCTTGTGGGGACCCAAGTAAACATTATCTATCCCAAAAAAGATGAATATGCTTTTAGCAAGTGGCAATTGGTAGAATCTATCCTAGTAGATACCTTAATGCTTAACCCTGCTGATGTGGAAAAAATTAGAGTCATCAGAGGTCAAAGTGATTTCATGAAAAGATTTAAAAATCTTGTGCTGGAACATTTGGGACAAGCAATTGATCAAGGAACTTTTGAGGAGGAACTTCCCAAATTATTGAGCGATGTCGGTGTGCACATTGAAAATAATAATCCAAATACCAACGATAATCTTCCAATTACCCCTAATGATCCCTCTAACAAAGGTTTGATTTCTAGTACTGTTGGCGTACTTAGTGGAGTGGTAATTACTCCTGAACAAAAAAAACAACTCTATAAACTTCTTTATAATCTCTATAAAGGATATGTTTCAGAAGATAACATTCCTCTCGAATCTTACAACGATACCATTCGTCTCTCACTTCTTATGCAATTAATTGCAGACCCCGGAACCATAGCCGTCGATCCACAGCTTAGGGCCTTTGCAGAAAATATAAAAGTCGAAATCTCTCTAGGAACCGAAGACATGACTGCTTACAAGGAACTTTATCTAGCTACCAAAGCACTGGCTGATCAAGAAAAAATAGAATCCTGCGCCTCTATACGCCATAACAGTCAAGTCGTATTTAATCTTGAATGTCTCTACAAACGAAGTCAAACCAGTCTTGGCATGAATCGTAAATCCATACATGAAATAGTCATAGGAATGGGCGAAAAAGATGACCAGAATACTGATTTAAGCGATGTGAGTGAGCCTGTAGTCAGACTGGTTACCAGTATCGGAGGAGAAGACCTGGAAAGGTTGAGAGCTTTTATTATGATCGCCAAACTACATGTCATAAAAAGAATTGGCGACCCTATCATCACCCATTATCCTTCAAAAATATGGAATTTTTTAGTTCAATTATCAGAAAAGGGAAATTCTAAATTTGGAAAATCGATTGGAGGTGTGGCAAAAACCGTAGACGAAACTGCGGTTAAGTACGCTTTTTCTAAATTGAACACAATTTATGATAAAATTACCATCCCTGAAAAAGCCATTTACGCCAAATATCGCAATTTTATTGATCGAAGAACCTTGGCTAAACGATTTGATTATTATCACAAAAATCTAGAATCGATTGAAAAAATGAATAAAGTGCTGAAAAAAGAAAATAAACCTACACTTCCACTGGGCCCGACTAGCCCCTTCACTCCGGCTAGTAAATTAGAACAGATTTTAAACAAAGTCATTATTCTAACCGCTATCGCGGAAGTGGCTTCACTTACCAGCGACATGTATAGGCTTGATAACATCAGTGATAAGCGTGACTCTATTGCCACGCACGGTGGTAATTTTATTAACCTAGCGTTCTATCTTAAACCAGGTTACGGAACCATTTTGGCATCCTGGGATATGCTTGCGTCAGCCGCAAAATGGCTGGGCATGGAAAATACTCTGTATTCGCACGATATGTTCGCCGGAGCTATTAATTACATGATGGCGTGGACAAATTTTGCCAGCAATCCTACCGAATTAAAACTTCGAGAAGTTGAAATGAGCTATAAAATCCCCATGGATCCTATTACTCTAGAAAATGTCGTTGATCGTCTTGAGGATAATAACATCAATTTAAATAGCGTCTTTATGGAAGCCACTAATCAGGCAATTGAAGGAATTGGTCGCTTGATTTCAGGTATCTATTTTGGACACAGAATAGTAAATGAAAATAAAGTAGATAGATATCTAACAGCGACTTTTGGAAAAAGAATCGGGACTTATGAAAAATATTATGAAGATTTTATGGTCTCTTACGGAAAAACGATAAAAGCCGCTGCCAATCAATACCCACCCACTGAAAACGAATTAGAAAAACCCGAGTAATCCACCCGGGTTTTTCTAATGATTTAACCACACAGAAATTACATACCAATTTAAGTCATTTTGGCCTAAAATTAATTTTATATTATAATCACCAACGAGAAATTCATGGACATGGAATTTGTTGATTCTCTGATTGATGAAATCAAAGAGATTTTGCCACAATTAAAGACCCCAGTATTAGAGCTTCAAAAAAAAGTTAATAACCCTAAATATTTTGCTCAATTCGGCCAAATTATTGATCGCCTTTTTGGCACTTGTTCCATGCTCGATTTACACGAATGTGCTGCCTACTTCGGAATGATCAAAGACATCTGTTATAAATCTAGATTTTTGGATGAAGAAGATGGCCAAAAAGCAGTCTTAGAATTGATGAAAAAATGCATATACATTCTGGGAAGATTCAAGGAATCCATCTCCACAGAAGACAAAATACCAGCGTTGTTGGAAGAAGTGGCCTTGGCGCTTAAAAATGCCGGTCAAATCAAACAAGATTATCTCCATGCTATAAGACATGGGAGTGTTTCCATTGATCCAAACGAAGACATCATCGTCATCTTTGAAAAATTTAGAAAGATGAGTGATCTGGTCATGCAGTCAGAGCATCTCATGACTCCGACTCCTTTATTTGCTAGCTCTCTTCTTAGCTTTCAAAAAAAATTAGAAAATCCTAATTACAAAATAACTTCCGTACTCATTGATGCTTCCCTTGATAAAGAAATCTGGCTACCTCTTTTAGAAGTTGTGCGAACTTTTCGCCCTGGAATTCCTATTGGATTAGTCTCTGGCTCACCCGAATCATTCAAAATCATAGATTTTCAAAAAATTGGGGTCACTAATGTTTTTAAATACCCTGCTACTTTTGATATCCTCCAACAATACGCCGGAAGTATCCTTAAAGGAGAAATTAATTTTGCCCCAAATGAATCCACCCTACCAAAAGATCCTCTTACAGATAAAGATGATCAACCACTTGAGATTTTAGATTTTATTGAAATGCTGGCATCCAATATCCACTTATGTGTCAAAAACCCTTTTGATATTTATGTAAAAGTAGGTAATAAAATGCTTAAATTTTCTCTGCAAAATGAAAAAATGACCGATGAGCAGATTCAAAATCACAAGCATAAAAATATTAAAACGTATTATGTCAAAAAAATGGATTATGATAAATATTTAAATATTTGTAAACTGGAAGTGGCCCGAATTATCAGCGATAAATCCATTGATTTGGGCAGTAAAATCTCCAAAACCGCCAGTTTTGGGGCCGAAACTTATTCATATATCAAACATTGTGGTATTGATAAAAAAACCATTAATGAAGCCAATAATTTTGTGGAAAATGTCTCTAGTAGCCTAAATGGCATATTAAAAGATAATAAAAATTTAAAAAACCCGGAATTTATCAAATCATTTATGAATGACCTGGCCGGGCAAGAGCATGCGGTTTCAGTGGCTATGATCACAGGCCTTTTCCTTGAATCTTTAGAAGCTGAAGGGAGCATTCGAGACCAGATCATTCTTTCAGCTTTTTTACATGATATAGGACTGCATGATGCCAACGATAAGGTCAAATCGGAAAACGAAGAAGAAATGAATGATGAAGAGAAAGAAATATTTTATAATCACCCTACTAAAGGAGCTGCATTACTTAAAGATTTAGGATTAAAAAATGTTTTACTGGAGGCGATTGAGCGTCATCATATGCGACTTGATGGTAGAGGTTTTCCACGTTGGGAAAAAGGTAGCGTTAATAAAGTTAATCACATTGCCGAAGTTATTGGGCTTGCCGAAGAACTTAGTCACTGGATCAATAAAGCCAGCAGTGATAAATCCATCAATCCACTTAGCATGGTAAAAAAAGAATATTTCTCTGAAAAAATCCAAAAGGCCTACATAAAGATATTTCTTTAAACATATTCTTCATTTTTTTGGGGATCAAGAATTAGTTGACCATTTTCCACTTTTTTTCTGACTACTTCCATGATCTTTGCTTTAGCTGCTTCCACCTGGCTGATTGGCACTAGCTTTTTATTAATAATATCCTCTAAATCCTTTTTCATTCCGGAAGAAACATTTTTATAAAAATGGTTTTTTAAATCATCGCTGGAGGTTTTTAATGCCAAAGCCAAATCATTTAAATTAATTTCTTTTAAAAATTCTCCGATCATTTTACTCGTCATAAACTGTAGATCTTCAAAGACCACCAGATTATCTTTTAATAAGTTGGCCATGTGAGGATCTTTTTTTTCAATATTTTTTAAGAGTGTATCTCTTTCCCCGGTTGTTAACTTTTGAAGTATTTTAACGGCTGCTCTAATACCACCAAATTTATTTCCTTTAAACATATCTTTGCCTCACTTAAAGCCATTATATCAATGCCTTTTTCTAAAAAGTAGAGGAAAAACTGATCATTTTAATTTTTAACTAAATTACGGTAGAATTATCCTATGAAGCAAATTCTGACAATCTGGATTTTTCTCTTATCTTTTAATCTTTATTCAAACGAACAAATCGTCAACCCACTACTTTATTGTTTAGGTGATGAAGAAGAATCTTTACACAAAAATAAAACCGTTGGGGCCATCTATAAAATTAATCAAATCTTCATTGAAGAATTTAGTTTATTTAATCAAATATATTTAAAAAGCCAATATCTTCAAGAAATTTGTTATTCCACTTCTACTTACTCTCCCTCCATTAATTTATTAAAACACCTTCTCCTTTTAGGTGATGATATCTTTCACATCAAAACATCTTCAGTGCTACTACACACCATCAGTTTACGTTCTTCAATTCAAGGACTGGTGGCCAAAGCACCCAATATTTTTTTAATTTGGATTGGCGAAATTCAATCTGGCGCCCCTTCACATGATTGTCTTGACAAATATATTCCACATCTTGCCGATTTAAAATTCAAAGTAAAATATCTTGAAGAAGAAACTGGTGCTGGAATCAGCTTATTTTTTAAAGATACTAATACCATTGAAACCATTTTCAGCCATTTAAATAAACTCGACAGTATCTTCGAAAAATGCAAAAAAGATTTTCAAAACAGAGAAATCGATATTATTAAAGGTAAAGTTTTTTAGATCGTCTCTTGTTTTCTAAGAGTTAGTACTTCATAACCCGTACTGGTTACCAAAACGGTATGTTCAAATTGGGCCGAAGGCAGCCTGTCTTTAGTTACCACCGTCCAATTATCTTTAAGCACTTCACAATATCTTTCACCTAAGTTAATCATGGGTTCCACTGTAAAAGTCATTCCCTCTTTTAATAGTGTACCTTTGTTTTGTTCACCGTAATGAAGTATTTGAGGATCTTCATGAAAGCTTCTGCCGATACCATGTCCACAGTACTCTTCCACTACGCTATAACCGTGTTCTAAGGCATAGGTTTCTATGGCGTATCCAATATCGCCGGTTTTTTTGCCAGGTTTAATGACTTTAATTCCACGAAGCATACATTCATAGGTTACTTCCACTAATTTTTTTAGTTTTAAATCTACTTCGCCAACAAAAAAAGTTGCACTGGTATCGCCATGGAAGCCTTCCAAAAAAGTTGTTACGTCCACGTTTATAATATCACCATTTTTGAGCACTTCCTTACCACTGGGTATCCCATGACAGATAACTTCATTTAAAGATGTGCATATGGACTTTGGAAAACCATGGTAATTAAGGGGAGAAGGAATGGCCCCATGACTAACTATGTACTCATGGCATAAATCGTTTAATTTTTCCGTTGATACCCCGGGTTTAATGTATGGTTCAATGTATTGCAAAGTCTCACTGGCCAAAGCACATGTTTTACGCATTAATTCAATTTCTCTTTTTGATTTTATCGCTATCATAACTTCCTTTCGAATTTGGTGCTCTAGTCATATACTTAACTTATATATTTAAGTATTTTTTTATAATATACTATTAACTAAAAACAAACAAATAATCTAACTCAAATTGTGAAAGAGAAACTTAATAAATGCCAGTCATAACCTTTCCCCCCATCGATAATGCTACCAAAGACGGCCTAGTTGCGGTGGGCGGAGATCTGGATATTTACACCTTAGTCGAAGCTTATAATCAAGGGATTTTTCCATGGCCTATTGGTGAAGATTATCCAATGGCATGGTTTAGTCCCGATCCAAGGGGTATACTAGAAGTTGCCGATCTGCATGTGCCAAAAAGTTTAAAAAAATTTTTAAAAAACAACCCTTACACTGTAACTTTTAATCAGGCCTTTAGTGAGGTGCTATGGGAATGTAAAGAAATCAAAAGACCACATCAAGATTCCACCTGGATTACGGACGAGATAATGGATTCTTTTACTCAGCTTTATTGTCATCATTTAGCCTATTCGGTAGAAACTTGGCATAATCATGAGCTGGTAGGAGGTCTGTACGGATTTATTAGTGGAAATATTATCAGTGGGGAATCCATGTTTCACAAGGCTGAAAATGCCTCTAAAATCGCTTTAATTTTTTTACTTCAACATCTTGAAAAACACCATATTCCTTTTTTGGACACCCAGATGATCACTCCAGTGGTTAAAAGTCTCGGGGGTAAAGAAATCCGACGCTCAGAATTCATCAAAAGACTAAATCTGCTAAAAAAAATGCCTCTAAGGAAAATATTTTAGCTCAAAAAGCCTAGCTTTACTCACAGAAGTATCTTGATATAATAAGTAAGTGAGTCAATATTTTTACAATACCCTAATCATATTATCGCTGGCACTCTGGTGCCTGGGTTTTAGTTACGTACCCGAAAAAATATCACTCCATGAACGAAAACAACTTACTTTTAGTTATGGCGTATTTCAACCTGGAAATAACTGGGCAACCTCTTCCCATGAGGTAAATCGAGAACTCCCCTCCACGGTTTATGGAACTCAAATCAAAGTTCGATACGAAAGTTATGACTTAGATTTTATTGATTATCGCATTGGCGTGGATATTCAAGGGATAGCAGATAAGGATCTCCTGTTTTCCGCGGTCTCACTGGCCTTTGACTTAACCAATGATCTCTATAACAAAAAAAAACATCGTATCATCAGTGTAGGCACATTCGCTTACTCACCAAGAACCGTCATCATCGCTGATGATGAGCAATTGGAAGGGATCTCCTATAAGTATGGCCTTTCCTTTGAATGGGTGTATGCCATCTTTAAAACCTGGTCAATGAAAACCATGATTGGTTACAACTACCAAAAGCTGGGAGAATATGACTCTACTTATTTTTTTGACCCCAGCTACATGACTATCAGAGGCATCGAAGCTGGGGTTGGATTAAACTATGTTTTTTAATAAGAGATAGAATTTACACTAACAGGCACGCTGCTGTGTAAATCAGGAGCAGTGCTCGTTCCTAGTTGTCCGTAATCATTATTACCCCAGCATTTCGCACCATTTTTAAAGAGAGCGCAAGTGTGATTACTTCCGGCAGTCAAAAGTATAACTTCCGATCCAGCGGTTAAACCACTTACGTCTTGAGCATATGGCGAGCTTATGGTATTGCTTGTACCCAGTTGTCCATAATCATTATTACCCCAGCATTTTACCGCTCCACTTATTTGTAAGGCACAACTATGTCTTAGACCAGATACCACCTGTACTACCTGAGTAAGCGCGGTATCACTAGCGTCGACATCCACTATCACAGGGATGGTACTATTCCCTACGGCATTATTGTTACCAAGCTGTCCATCGGAATCACTACCCCAACATCTCACTCCTTCATTCACGACAATGCATGCATGATTTCCCCCTACACTAATCATATCGGCATTGTTGCCACCGGCGATCGGTACAGCGTAGAGAGCTTCGATATTAACAGTATTATTACCCCAACAATAAACTTGTTTGGTATTACCAATAATGGCACAACTGTAATTTCCGCCCGCTGCCAACTTATGAATAGTACCAACCGTGCTTAAATTGGCGGCGCCTCGTAAAACAATTTTGGGAACATAAGACGCAGAATCCAGATTATCTCCCAGTTGCCCGTCGACACCTTGTCCCCAACACATAATCTCACCACCCACTTTAGCACAGGTATGTTCTCTACCACTGGATATATCGGTAACGCGCGCTAGATTGGCGGTCGTTTCATCCTTGACCGCCACGGGAGTTGAACTGGCACTAAGTACCGTGGAGACTCCTAACTTACCAAGCGAATTATTACCCCAACAACGGGCCTCACTATTAAAAGCGGCACAAGAAAAATCCATTCCGGTAGAAAGTCCTTTGATAATACCGTCCGTTGCTAACAATACTTGCGCGGGATTGGTGCTATTTGAGGCACTTCCATATCCCAGTCGACCTGAACCACCATTTCCGAAGCAATAGGTACCGCTGTTTAAATAGACACAAGAATGTTCCTCTCCGGCCGAGATACTGATACCACTCATGGTATAGACATAATCAGGCGAAGTTTTATTCGTATTGGTTCCGTTACCAAGCTGATAGGTATTATTTTTTCCAAAACACCTCGCTCCGCCACTGGTAATTATACAAGTATGACTTCCGCCGGCAAATACTCCCTGAGCTTTAGTATTGGCAGTAAAGCCGGTAACGTCAGTTGGAACATTTTTATAGACGTTGGTGGAATCGCCAAGTTGTCCTTCGACATTTCGTCCCCAACATTTCACCCCAGCACTAAGCAGCGCACAGGTATGATCATCACCGGCAGTAATCTGCACCACTCCAGTATTGGCCCCCAATTCATTCACAAAATCACCAACTACTGGAATGGTTTTCATGCTTACCGCATCTGAACCGTTTCCTAGTTGTCCATACACATTCGATCCAAAACACTGGACTCCACCGTCATAAAGTGCACAAGTATGAGATCGCCCGAGCGCCATTATAAAATCTTTTTTAGTAGCAGATAATCCAGTGATCAACCTTGGGGCAATTTGATAATTTCCGCTGCTTCCAATTCCCAGCTGGCCTTGATTATTTCGTCCCCAACAATAGAGATCGCCTCCTTGGACCGCACAAGCGTGTTCAGCACCTGCATATATTGCATCTACATCACTTAAAATAGCTGGATCAAGTAATGAAGCATATAAGCGATACGTGTTGCTTGAGTTAATCCCCAGTTGTCCGTAGACATTATCACCCCAACAGTAAATATTACCTGATGTGTTGAGGGCACAACTAAAATATTTACCAACGGCAATTTGCTTGATGTTGTTGATAGCATTACCAGAAACATCCACCACCGCCGTCGATAATGCTGTTCTAAATGGCTCGTTAGTATTCACACCTAGTTGTCCAGTGGTGCTGGCTAATTTTTGATTGCTACCAAAACAATACACTAAACCAGAAATCAGTGAACATGTATGATCGGCCCCGGAAGCCACTTGAATAGCATTGGCCAAACTTAAAATATGTTTCGGATAACTTCTAAGGGTATTCGTTCCGTCTCCTAACTGATAGAGGGCATTGTCTCCCCATCCACTAACCCGATCTTTAAAGATTGTAAAATTATGATCTTCTCCAGGATAGAGGGCCAGGGCTTTTTGATAGTATTTAGTAACTAAAGTAGATTGATTATTGGCACTATCGCTTTGGGTCGCGGTTATGACCACCAGCCCATCTGGATAATCACCTAAAGTAGCCACATCATAACTCCATACACTACCCACACAATTAGCACTTAATGCTTGAGTATGACTTCCACCGTCTGAAATACTAATCGTCACTTCAGTTGATCCAGCTGGTGGATTGGTGCAAGTTCCTGAGATGCTAAATGGCTCTATGATATTGGTTCCCTGCGTGGCCTTAATATATGTACCCATCCCTGGAGTATCTATTGTGACAACAGGTGCAATGGTATCAATTATTATATTTCTACTGGCCAAGGTGGTGGGCATGACAATCGCAAAATTGGTCATAATATTACCACCAATATCAACCATCGTTGCACCATTCATATGGAACATGGATGATGCTACTCCAAAGACTTCCAAAGGATTGGCCCAGTCACCTTGAGTTACCGTATAATTACAGGTCATTTGGGTAAGGATCGTCGAACTTAGGGTGCACATTATTTCTCTTTCCAAACCACCAATATTAAGGCCCAAGGTGGGACTGCCACCCACTGGAGCTTGCATGCTGGCAGAAAAAGTTACTTCTATAGGAATAATTTCACCGACGGTGTAATATCCTCCTGCTTGATGAGTAGGTCCTGCATCGACATCTACAATAGTTGGAGGAATCGTGCTGACGTATAAATCCTTATTACCAGCTAATGACGTTGGTAATAAGACGTCAGGAAGAATTAAACTAGCTGTAAAAATCTGGGCATCATAAATAGTGGTGATTGTACCACTACTTAGTACTAAGGAGCCTGTGGCCTCATAATTTAAATCAGCATTAAAATCTCCTGCCTGTACCGTGTAATTACATAACAAAATGGAAGTATCACTTATATCTGGAATGCAATCAATAAGTCTCGTGGTATCAGGACTTGCCACGGTATTAATCACTAAGTTGAGGGCAACCGAAGCATTACTTGATAAAATTATATCATGAGAAAAATCTATTTTAATTTCTATCACGTCATTTAAAATGTAGATGCCATTTACATTATCAGAAGTAACGACGTTAACTGCAGCAGTAGTTCCATCTACAATCATGGTATTGGGCATAAACGGAGTGGTTAAAGTTAAATTGGCCTGATTCCCGTTTCTATCTCTGATATCACCAACCAGGGCATTCACATTTGCATAACTCAGATATCCAGCAATGGTTATATCATTAGCACCAACCGTATAACTACAAACGATAGCTTTATTATCAGTTGGGTGGCTGATGCAATTAATGGTTTTGCCAAGGGCCCCAATATTTAAATCCAACGTCACCGCACTCATTAAAGCTATAGCCTCATGAAATGAAATAGTGATTTCTAAAGTCTGTCCCAAATACATTTTATCCGGGGCAATTAACGACGGTGAAGCTACTATACTGGTTACATAAGGTCTAGTGCCATCTATAAGCGTGGAAATTGCCAAGCTCGGAATATGCAAATCAGCATAATTGATTCCATTAACATCTCGAATTGTCCCATTTACCCCATTATTAGACACCAAAGAGGTACTGCTAGATATGGAAATATTTTGTCCAATACTTCCCGCACCTTCACCATCTCCATTTTTCACTTGATAAGAAAATCTGGCAGTATCACCAACGGCCTGAACAAATTGGGCAACACCAGTGGAGTTTACACCTCCCACGTTTAAATACAATAAAGGATTACCGGTGACCGAGATATTTTGATCAAAGGTAAAGTCCAGTAATAAATTATAACCATCATCTATACTAATGAGTGCCGGAGTTGACGCCACGGTTACGCTGGTAATGTGAGGAACCAACCCATTGATTACGATGGGATCGTTAACGATTGTTCCAGCAGGATCAAACGTCGTGTAATCTAAAAAGTTTCCGGCAGTATCAAAAATAGCATGTGTCCCCGAGATAGTTAGCGGATTAGTGGCGGAAAAAGATAACGGATTGGCCAAATCATTAGATAACACCGTATAGGAAAAGGTCAAAATGTTGGTATTGGATCCGCTGGTATAAGTGGCCACTCTTCCATTACTTAAATTGATTCCCAAAGCTCCGCTACTAATATTCACGACTTCGTTTAATTCCATTTCTAAGCGCACAATCTGTCCAACCGTATATGACAAAGTAGTACCAGTCGTTGCTCCTTGAGGTCTAATCTCCACTACTTCTGGTGAAAAAGAATCAATTTTAATATCTTTTAAAACTTTAAGCGAAAAGCCAGTCTCTGGGTCTGGTAGGTATCCCGCGACTGGGGCAGGAATACTAAAGAGTGAATTTCCTCTGGCATCCCTGATATCTCCCCCACTTGAATCAAGTGAAGTTATACTTAGATAGTTTAAATCACAATTAGGATCGCTAAATTCAGTTACACATATAATAGGATCTATGCCAATCCGGTCACCACTCATGATTTGATAATGAAAAATCAAAGTTGTGGGATTTTCCACATGATCAAATGTGGCCCGACGAGTAACCCCACTGGTATTTAATAAAAGGGCCGGCGTTCCAATTACTGTAATTTCTTCTGAAAAAACTAATGTGAGAGGAAGTATCCCCGCACCTAGTCCTAAATTGGAATTAGGGCCGTATTTGGCATTTGCAATCAACGAAGTAACTTGAGATACGGTAGGTCTTAAGGCATCGATAGTCATATTTTTATTAACTGATAGTGATCCAGCACCAATACTCCCTGTTCCCGGAGTGTATAGTCGCAAATCAACGACATCCATTTGATTGCCATTTATGTCTCTCATCGCCGATCCGTTAAAGACTAGTGCTTGGGTATTTAAATAATCCAGTCTGCCATCAATTCTATGTTGTGTGGAATCCCCAGCTTTGACCCGATATTCAAATTCAAGCATTGAAGTTCCCGAACCTCCAATATAAGAAGCCGTTCCACATAAGGTGATATCAGGGTTGGTATCTAGAGTTAAATAAGGAGTTCCAGACACTGTATTAACAATGACCACATCATCAAATATAATTCGAATAGTAAAAAGATCATCTTGAAGATAATTTCCATTAATGTTGGGAGAGGTAATATTCGTAACTACAGGAACTTTTCCATCTACGGTAACTGGCATTTGCAGGGAAACTGGATTACTCAAAGATCCCAAATCACCGGAATTGGGAAAATTTCCCAACAAGTTACCATACAAATCCCCCACATTAATAAGTGGATTGGCACCAACATAATCCAAATGCTCAATCCCATTATTGTAATCACCTTTTAAAACAGTATAAGGACAAGTAAAGGTAGTTAACGGATTTACATGAACATAGGTACAATCCACATATTGGGAAGTTAAAAGGTTATTATAAATGTTAAGTAACAAACGAGGAGTACCCGTTACATAAAGAGGGGTAGCTGTCGTAGTTATCTTAATAGTTACCAAATCACCCATTATTTTGGTTCCCACATCCACCGTAGTGATTGCATCAATGGGAGGTCGGTTAGTACCAAGCGTGATTAATTTATTTCGAATTTCGGAAGGAATTACGCCCTCGTAAATATTACTTGCGGCATTACCTACTTCATCTTCTAGAGTGGCCCCCACCAAACTGAATATGCTGGCACTGGCAGTGTCTATATCTAAATACGGTGCCTGAGGTCCCGTCACTATATCTCCATCGTTGGCAATATAGCTGAAAATAATTTGGTTACTTCCACTACCACTTACATAAGTGGCAGTCCGAGTAGGTGTCACGTTGATAAACATTGCCAACGCCCCCGTCACCACCACATCTTGATCAAACTCGACAATAAATTCCACCAAATCACCAATTCCTACCAAGGCACTGGTGGCGGTGTTTGTATAGGCCCTGATCATATGTGGTCGATCACCGTCAATATCAACGTTTCGTAAAAAATCAATTGCGGTGGAAGAAGTCGGTGGAGGCAAAAGTTGACTGAGACTTTCACCATTATCAGTTATCATGGAACCACCATTAAATTTTAGTGGCCCGTTACTAGGCGTAAACATATCATTCGCGATATAGGCAAGTGAAGGTCCAGTGGAGAAATCATTTTCCTCCACGGTATAGCGAAACTGCAGTACACTCGTTCCACTGCCCCCCACATAAGAAGCTCTCGCGGTAAGATTTATACCATCGATTATTTGCAGTTCAAGATAAGGAGTTCCCGTAACCACGATATCTCTACTCGTTTCTAGAAAAATGTTAATGGTCTGACCTAATATATAAGTGCCATCTGGTTCATTTATATACCCCCTTACAACTCGGGCCACTCGAGCATTCACAGGGATATTGGCAGCATACAGGCCATTGCTGGTAGGTGCAGGGAGAGGTAACAATAAATTATTATTTCCCACATCCGTCAAAACGCCTCCATTTAAAACTAAGGCATCTACCGTCAAGTACTGAAGCCTGGTTGCATAATCTTCCACCTGTACGGTATAAATGAAATTCAAACTTGTAGAAGTACTGGTAGTAGGATCAAATACGGCGTATCGATAATTAGGAGTAAGATTGAGTTCAATTCTAGGATACCCCTGGCTCACGTTCCAAGAAATAGGTTCAGAAGTATTCACTTGAATATGAATTTGGTCACCTTGATTTCTCATTTCGCCCGCTGTCGCGGTAGTGGTAACGGATAAAATGCTAGGTGCACCAGTATCAATGATTATATTTTGATTATCGGATAGGGAATTACCTCCACCAATTACTGGTAATGCAGCAACTGTTGAAAACGCATTCCCGGCCACATCCCTAATTAATCCACCCAAAGCACTGGTAGATGAATATTCTAAATCTGAAGTGTTGTCTAAAAAATTAACAACATATTTAAAAACTAATATTGAAGTTCCACTCCCTGAAACGTACAAACCTTTCGCTCCAGCTGAAGCATTTAGGAGTAACATTACACTTCCAGAGAGATACACAGGCTCATTAAATTCAATCTCAATATTTATTATATCTGCCAACCCATAGGTACCATCCCCGGTGGATGAACTTACATTTAAAATAAGTGGAGACAATGTATCTTTCCTGGTACTGAGAGTAACCGTTCTGGCCTGTCCTAAGAAATCTGAGTGATTGGCGACAATGGTCACAGTTCCTTGAGCAAGAGTGGTTAGATCAAGTTCCCGTCCAATTCCAGTTGACCATACATTACCGTTACAAACAATATTTCCATTGGGAGCGCGTACAGTACCGTTCACATCAATGGCCTGCACGACTACGTACGCTCCATTTTCCGAACACACCCCCGATAACGGAAAGTTAGTATAATTTGAAGAATTGATAAAAGTAGCAGAACTTTGAATCGACAACGTCGTGTTATCTTCCGATCCTGGAACTCGAGCATTAAACGGTTTATTAGGCAGACAAGAAACAAGTAACACCTGACTGATGATCATCAACCATATAAGTTTCCTTAAGGGCGTATAACCTACGAGATAGCCGTAATTAACCAATATACACTCCTAACAAACCATCGTACGAACACTTTGATCAAATATTAACATGACATTTAACGCAATTTGTTCAAACGATCGGCATATATTTATCGGAAAAAAAAAAAAATTATTTATAATAATCTAAGAAGATTAATTAAATAATATCAAATAGTTATAGTGCTAAATAAAAATAATTGTCGTATTTTTTAGAGATGAAGTGCAAAAAACAATCAGTCAATTAACGGGTTACTTATCGTCAATAACCAACTTTTCTTGGCAAACGACCTGGTGTTTATCTTTTCTTCCCAGATATGACTTTCTTACTTTTAAGGTAATGGCATCGATTGGGCAGACATCTTCGCAGACAAAACAGCTAAGACACCGACTATAGTCAATATTCATTTTCACTTCATGGTGCTGGAGTAGCTTGACTTCAATACAGGCACTGGGACAGGCCCGCTCACAAATTTTACAGCCATTACAAATGATTTTATTTTTTTGATTTACTACCAGAGTTGGAAAACCTAAAGCTCTGTCTGACTTTCGCAGATTTGTAGATGATTTCATTTTTAAGGCAGAATAAGATTTTAGTGAAGTGCTCATCATTTTCAGCGCTTTTAATACTGCACGCCCGAAACTATTTTTTTTAAAGTCATCAATATGGGGAATCATGTTTTTCTCACTCAACGATCCACTTCATGAATATTAATATCCAAGGATCGTACAAGTAACGGTAGCCGTTTTATATTTTCATTTCTAATAATTTCTGGAATAGCACTCAATAATTTATAGCTTGGTCCAATTATTTTAAACCGATAAGGTAAATAATCTCCGACTGATTTGATAAAAATTCCAGCACAACCTCGAGCATTTTCAATTCTTGAAAAATGTTCTTTAGATGAAAGTAGTGGACCATGACTATAGTACTCGTCATAATTTTTTAAATTTAACTCAGAGTCATTTAATTTATCTTTTTCAACTAGTTCACACTTTTCAATTGGAACATAATATTTGCCACTGGGAACATTATCTAAGATTTGAGAAATAATCTTAACCGACTCATAAATTTCTTTCATCCTTACGTAATATCGATCATACGAATTTCCATATGCCCCAAGTGGTATATCGAATTCTACTTCGTCATACAAATAGTACGGGTCATTTTTTCTTAGGTCAAATTTAACTCCACACGCCCTTAAATTTGGCCCTTCTAATCCCAATTTCATAGCATCTTTAGCCGTGATCGCATTGGTACTAAGTTGATCAATCCATTGGATAGATTTAGTTAATTGTTTCTCTAATTGCCTTACCAATCTTTCAAATTTGCCAATTGATTGCAAAATAAAAACCACCGTTTCTCTTTTTATATCTTGATTAAAACCACCAAAACGATGGGGATTTCTCCCATCATATGACAGTCCTAGTTGAGACATATACTCACCAAACATGTGCATAATCTCTTTAATTAATGCAAAAGCTACATCGTTTACGGCCAACTCCAACATGCGTTGAATAGTCTGCAAATGATCAAAAATACGGTCCATTTCAAGATATAGCATTCTGATCGCGGCGATACGATCGGAGACAGGGATTTGAAGAATTTCTTCCACAGTTTTGCACCAAAGAATAGGTAATGAATTTCCCGATAAGCATTTGTATCTGTGCAGTAACTGCAAAATATTTAAACTATTGGTTGCTTCAAACTTTTTCTCAAGGCCTATATGATGATATCCGATTTCAATTTCCGAGGCACCAATGCAATCTTCTTTTAGCTCCATTAAAATACGAAATTGATTATTCGTTGACGGGTGGAACGGACCAAAACTAAACCATTGTTTAGAAGAATTTACTGTGGGAACTAAAACGCTCGAAATCTTAAAGAAGCTTCTATAAGTGGGTTCTTTTACCACTTCGCTTGCATCATCTTTTCTCAGTAAAAAACTCTTGATATGGTCGTGGGTAAATAATTGTTTATTTCGACCACTAGTATTGGAAATACCAAAAAATTCAAAAATCTCTCTTAAATACCAGTCGCCTACTTGCCATAAGTTTGAAAAATCAGCGATCTGCTCTCTATTTTCAATTATTGTTTGAAGAAAAATTATTTGGGAGTCCACTGGTCTCTCTAGGATAAAGACCAGTACGAAATCACTATCGGGTAACTTAACCGTGGATGAATAAACAATCACATCCACTAGTTTCAAAAACTGATATTGTTCTTTTAAAATTTGCAAACTTTTATGCAAATTTTTATTTTTAATACTAAAAGTGCAATAACCTTCATTATCAGCGGACACCTCACATTCGATTAAAAGCTTAAATTCTTTAACAAGTATTTCTTTTGAATATTCAAAGGTCCAATTCATTATTACAACTCTTTCCTTTTATTTAAAATCAACTCATCCAAATTTGACACAAAATGCCCAATAGCATTTGGCGCAACTGGGCAACCAGTCAAGTAATAGTCTACTTTGATATATTTTTCGACACCGGTTAAAGTATTATATCCATTAAAAGCACCCCCATTGGCGGCACAATTGCCAAACGCCACGACTATTTTAAAATCGGACATATCTTCATAAATGTTTATTAATACATTTAACAAGAGTGGATTAATAGTACCATGGATAAACAAAAAGTTTGCCTGTCTAGGACTATCAACAATATTCAAAGTGTAGTTTGTATGGGTTACCAGAGTCTTTAATTCTTCAGATAAATCTCCCTGAATACAACAACTATTGCCAAAAACAATAGCGTTGATATTTTTCTTGATACTCCAATTTTTTATTTTTTCAATCATAGTATCAGACCACCAAATTTAGAAAATTTAAAAAGTGTAGTTTTTATTTGCAATATGAAATCCCTCCCATTGGACATCACTGGGAAAAATAAATTCATTTTCATCTTCTGAAATAAAATTCCCTTCTTTTATCATCATCCCTTGAATCCTACTCCATAAGGAATCAGGCTCTTTGGAGCAACTGATCCTTTTGGAAGACACTTGTACCCAAGAGTAAAGTTTTTCATGTGAACCTGCATAAAAATCATAAGTCACATATCTATAAAACTGTTCGTTAGAATTATTCATCATACGATTGAACAAAACTGGTAATTTTACAAATGCAGCGTCCAACGCTTCTGAAGAGCAATAAGTTAATTCTTCATATTGATCAAGGGCCCATTGACCTTGAGTAGTGCGATAATTTTTAAACCATTCTCTTTTAGAACAGTTATAAACATAATTTAAGTCGTTGGCATGAAAGAAGCCCTCAAGATAAGCAAAAAACCAATGTCTCTGGCTGTCTTCATTTAAATTAGCGGCCATGACATTTTTGGCACAAACTGCATACTTGTCTTTGAAATTTTTATAAAATTGAACAAAAAATGTTGAAAAGTTATCCTTAGATAATTCAAATATTTTTTGTTCCATCATTTCTCTTCGTAATGTAACCAAGTCAGCGGTTTCAATTTTTTTATCGGTTTTTTGTTTTTGTAAATTCTTTTCTATAACGCTATCAATCCACTTTTTATCACTAAGTTTCGCCTTGATAGTTTTAATTTCGAAGACTTTTTTCCAGATATAATCATACATTTCATGGCAAGTGTTTCGCAGTTTCATCATATCTTTAAATTGATATAAATACCCCTTCTCAATAGCAAATAAAAGCGCCTTATCTGCGGCGATTTCATCCACGACTCGAATGTAGGGAAACTCCAATCCTTGTTCTTGAGTTCTTCCTGAGGAATTGGCCAGATAGGCAACTGTATATTTCCAATCCACTTCTTTCTTTAAATCATAAAGATCTCTGACATAAGTATATTTTTCATATGTTGGATCGACCGCTACTAACACTAATCTGGCCAGCCATTCATTGCTTGAAAGGCAGGGATACTTTTCACAAGATTGTTCCACCACGCCTCCCACCACTCGCACCCGGTGTGAACCGACCGCATGGCTTAGGGCCCTTTTGTAGGTATCCTTTGCCCCAAAAACGATAATTTTTTGGGGTAATCCAACACCATCAAGTAACCTAGGTATAAACCCTTCCGTGAAATTGGGTTTATAGATGACTTTGGTATAATTATTCCAAACATCCTTTTGCTTACATAAGTGGTATTTACTAAACAGCTTGCCTGAGTACAAGTCTATATCAAAACGCTTGGTTTCTCCTTCAGGCGTAAGTACTACAAAATTAATCATGAGATCTTTTTGTGATGAAAAAGGCACCAAATCAAAAAACGGATGAGCTGCCACCGTTTGTTCCTCTACAGTATTTGAATAGATACTATTAGTATCAAACCAAACTGGTCGGGCCTGTAAAAATTCAACATTATGGTTTATAGGCGGGGCACTACACGATAAAACACTCACCACTACTGCAATCGAAGTAGCTAATACTTTTTTTTTTGTTTGACAGATCCCTAGTAAATAGTTCAACATTGTTGGGTAATTACTCCTTGCCCGGGTGGTGAAACGGTAGACACAAGGGATTTAAAATCCCTCGGCCTTAAACGGGCCGTACGAGTTCAAGTCTCGTCCTGGGCACCAACTACCTTTTAATTATCCGCTAGAATTTCATACTTTGTAAACTGCTGGTTTGATAAATCTTAGTGATTATGTTTACCACAGCAATTATGTTCTTCTGATTTTTCTTCTTGATGCGAATGATTACACTCACACTCATGGCCCATCATCTCACTAGCTCTTTTACAGGAAGGTTTATATTGCCTTTTTTTAAAAATCATACTCATTGATATGGCAAAAATAAAAAAAGCAAAAACAATCAAAATCGGAATTATTATTTTCATTAAACCATCCTTATCCACCGAAATCATCAAACATTATATCTTCTTGCTCTACCCCTTGATCCATCAACATATCTATCACACTTTTATTCATCATAGGTGGTCCACATAGATAGTATTCACAATCTTCCGGTGCTTTATGTTTTTTTATATATTCATCTCTAAGCACATTGTGGATAAAGCCCTTATACCCGCTCCAATTATCTTCAGGTAATGGCTCGCTCAAGGCAGTATACCACACAAAATTAGGATTTTGTTTTGCCAATTCATCAAATTCTTCAGTATAAAACATTTCCCGCTTACTTCTGGCCCCATACCAGAAGCTTATTTTTCGCTTAGTTTTAATTCGTTTCAATTGATCATAAATATGGGATCTCATGGGGGCCATACCTGCTCCCCCACCAATAAAAACCATTTCTTTATCTGTGTCTCTGGCAAAAAACTCACCAAAGGGGCCAAAAAGTGTCACTTCGTCCCCAGGTTTTAAACCAAATATATAGGAGGACATTATTCCAGGAGGGAAAGCCGTTTTAGGTGGTGGTGTCGCAATCCTTACGTTCAATATGATAATTGATTTTTCTTCCGGATAGCTGGCCATTGAATAGGCCCGAACTACTTTTTCTTTGGTAACTGATTTATATTGCCAGAGATTCCACTTGTCCCAATCACCTCGATATTCTTTTTCGATATCAAAGTCGGTGTATTTGATTTCGTGAGGGGGACACTCGATTTGGATATAGCCACCGGCACGGAAAGGTATACTTTCCCCTGCAGGAATTTCAAGAATAAGCTCTTTGATAAAGGTCGCCACGTTCTTGTTCGACCTGACTTTACATTTCCACATTTTGACACCGAAAACCTCCTCGGGTACGACTACATCCATGTTTCCCTTCACTGGAACCTGACAGGATAACCTATATTTTGCTTTTATTTCTCTTCTGGACAATTGCCCTTCTTCAGTCGGCAAAACATCTCCTCCGCCACTATTGATAACCACTTTGCACTGGCCACAACTACCTCCTCCACCACAAGCTGAAGCTACAAAAAGTTTTTCTTGGGCCAATGCATTCATGAGTTTCCCCCCTACCGGGATTTCTAAATTCTTCTCATGATTGACATTAATTTTAATATATCCTTCTGAAACCAATTTACTTTTAGCAAATAAAATAAGCAGTACTAAAAAAAGCACCACCAAGGTAAACATCAAGACTCCTACTATTATAATCATCATCTGATCTACCCCTTCGCCTATAACTGAATACCCGAAAAAGCTAAAAAGCCAATGGCCATTAACCCCACGGTGATAAAGGTAATCCCAAGTCCTCTAAGTCCTGCGGGAACATTACTATATTTTAATTTTTCCCTAATACCGGCCAAAGCCGTGATGGCCAATGCCCAACCAAATCCTGAACCTACTCCATAGGTTACACTTTCCATCAAGGTGTAGTCTCGTTCCACCATAAAAAGGGTCCCACCTAAAATCGCACAATTGACCGTAATCAATGGTAAGAAAATCCCAAGAGCATTATAAAGGGTTGGAACATATTTATCTAAAAACATCTCCAACACCTGTACCAGAGCGGCAATTACACCAATATAGCTAATCAATCCTAAAAATGTTAAATCCATGCCGGAAATGCCCATCCAGGCCAGAGCATCCTCTTTAAGCAGATAATTAAAAATGAGGTTATTGGCAGGAACGGTAATTGCTTGCACTACTATGACGGCAACGCCAAGGCCTAAAGCTGTTTTAACTTTTTTAGAAACGGCAATAAATGTACACATACCAAGGAAAAAACTTATGGCCAAATTTTCAACGAAGATAGATTTCGTAAGTATGCTTAAATAATGTTCCAACATAGCTATTTCTCCTCCACCTGGTCTTTTTTAAAAGTTCGAATACCCCAGATTAAAAAACCAATAAGAAAAAATGCACTGGGGGCCAGTAACATTAATCCATTTCCCTGATACCATCCGCCTTCGCTGGTTAATTTGAAGATAGTAAAACCTAGGATTTTTCCGTTACCAAATAGTTCGCGAAAAAACGCTACGGATATAAGAATAAAACTGTAACCGAGCCCATTTCCAATACCATCCATAAAACTATTGACCGGCCCATTTTTCATGGCATAACCTTCGGTTCTTCCCATGACAATACAATTAGTAATTATAAGTCCCACATACACGGATAAGCTTTTTGAAACATTATAAAAGTAAGCCTTCAATATTTGATCAGTCACTATAACCATGGAAGCAATAATAGTCATTTGCACGATAATTCGTATGGAAGAAGGAATATGGTTCCTAATGATACTAACCGACAAACTAGAAAAGGCAGTAACTAAGGTAACAGCAACGCTCATAACCAAAGTGGTTTCCATTTTAGTCGTAACTGCTAACGCAGAACAAATACCTAGAATTTGAAGAGCAATCGGATTATTGTTAAAAACTGGGTCAAATAATATTTTTTTGATACTCATTTTAGGTACCCTCGAGTCTTAATATTTTTTAAAAATTTTAAATAACCATGCTGACCTAACCAATAATGGAGAAGGTTTTCCACTCCGTTACTAGTAAGGGTGGCCCCGGAAAGACCATCTACTTGAAAATCCTTATGAGGATTTTCCGTAACTTTTCCTTTCACAACATCAATCTTAGTATTAAATTGATCATCATAAACATGTTTGCCTGGCCATATTTTCTTCCAATCAGGATTATCAACTTCCCCTCCCAGACCTGGAGTTTCCCCATGTTCAAAAAATTGAAACCCTTTTACTGTCTTAAGATCCGGTGCCAAAGATAAAAAGCCAAACATTGTGGACCATAATCCCTTGCCGTAAACAGGTAAAACGACTTGCGTAGTGAAGCCATTATCTTTAACAAAATAGACACTGGAATATTTCGAACGGAATTTAATATTAGCAATATCATCAGAAGGTTCGATCAGCATATTTTCTTTAGGATCTTTTCTAGATTTTTTTAGATCGTATTTATAAGGATCAATGACCTCCGTGAATTCTCCAGTTTCAAGATCAACCATCTTCATTTCGATCTTCTTATAGGCTTCCACGACATCATCTTTAGTTGCACTGACATCAATAAGTCCGGTTGCCATTAGTAAATTCCTGCGAACATCTAAGGCTTTATTTTCCGCTTGTTTTTCCCCTAATACTACCACTGAAATGGAGACCATGATGGAGCAAACCAAACACAGCAGCAGTGATACTAAGAGTGTCTTTTTTATGCTGTTGTTTGACATCTGTTTCTCCTTCTTTTGATATTCGCGGCTATTACAAAATAATCAATCAGTGGGGCAAATACATTAGCAAATAAAATAGATAGCATCATGCCCTCTGGGTAAGCTGGATTAACCACCCGTACTAATATCACCATCACCCCGATTAAAAGCCCATAGAAATATTGGCCAAGCAAGGTTTGGGCCCCTGATACCGGATCAGTGGCCATAAACACACAACCAAACATAAAGCCACCATAAACCAGATGATAATAAGCAGGAATATTGAACATATGATTAGTAGTACTACCAATAAAGTTAAACATAAAACTAGTGGCCATTGCTCCGAATATACAACTTAAAATAATGCGATATGATCCAACTTTGGTGACTATCAAAAAAATCCCACCTAAAATACATGCGATAGCTGAAGTTTCTCCGATGGCCCCTGGAATTTTGCCAATGAATGCATCCATAAAGGAGTACACACTGTTTCCGCTGGCAGCAAATTGACTAAGGGCCGTAGCACCGGTATGTCCATCTACCGCTATCCACACCAGATCCCCTGATATTTCAGCGGGGTAAGCAAAAAATAAAAAGGCCCGAGCTGCAAGTGCAGGGTTTAGGAAATTCATTCCAGTTCCACCAAAAACTTCTTTGGCGATAACAACTCCAAAGCTAATCCCCAAGGCTACCTGCCAAAGCGGAATGGTGGGGGGTAAAATTAAAGCATACAAGGGTGCTGTTACAAAAAAACCTTCATTAACTTCTTCTTTCCTCACACTAGAAAACAGTACTTCCCAAAATATCCCAACCACCAGTGTGACAACAAAAATTGGAATAAAATAAGTCGCCCCGTGAAGAAAACAAAATAATATGTTTTGGGGATCAGCGGTAATATTAAAATAATTGAGCAGTTCACCTCTAAACCCTGGTATCAGGTGAAGGCCGTTACCGCTTAAAACCACATTGCTTTGATAGCCCACATTATATAAACCAAATAAGATACAAGGTAACAAAGAAATCATCACAAAGGTCATCATTCTTTTTAGATCAAGACCATCCCGTACGTGAACACTTCCAGTGGTGGCCTTTCCGGGAGTCATAAAAAAAGTATCTGCTGCTTCCCATAAATAATATAGCTTATGGAGCTTTGCTCCTTTTTCAAAATAGACAGAGCCTTTTTTAAAAAATTTTTCTACCAATTTCATAAATCATCCTTCTTTTTCAATCACATCAAGGAGCTCTCTTAAGTTTTTCCCAAAATCAGTTTTACTTGGACACACATAGGTACATAAGGCCAAATCCTCTTCTGATAACTCCAGACATCCCAAGTTTATTGAATCATCAATTTCTTTTGCCATAATACTTTTTAAAAGATTAGTGGCCAAAAAATCCCCGGGCAACACCCTTTCATAAGATCCAACTGGAACAATATTGCGATGTTGACCATTGACACTTGTATTGAATGCAAATTTCTTTTTTAATAACAACTTGGATAAAAAAACATTAGTGACCGAGAATTTATGCAAGCCGGGCGTTGCCCAGCCAAACAATTCTCTATTATGTCCTTCGGCAAGCAAGGTTATCTGATGATGAAATCTTCCTAAATAAGCTTTTTCCTTAAAATATCCTGTACCATTTAAAACGGAACCTGAAACGACCCTAGTTTCAGAGGGACTTTTTACTTCACCACTTAGAAGATCATCGATGGATGTACCCAATCTGGTTTTTATGATTCTAGGGTTTAGAGCATGTGGACCTGACAAAGCAACATAGCGGGTAGTCCACAGTTTTCCATCGGCAAATAATTTGGATATGGCAATTACATCCTGATAATCAATATGCCACACGGTTTTATTTTCTGAAACTGGATCCAGATAATGAATGTGGGTTCCGGGATTTCCCGCGGGATGAAGGCCTGAAAACTCTTCGACTGAAACCTGTGGTTGCGCACTCTTTATTGAAGAATTTTTTTTCACACAAACATACACTTTACCGCTAGTGAGTTTGGCCAAAATATTAATTCCGTCATAAAAATTTGCTTCATATTTTTTAATGATTATTTCCGGATCAAAGCTTAAAGGATTCGTATCCATTGCCTTAATAAAAATAGCTGCAGGTCTAGTTCCAGCATAAGGAGTTTTATCAAAAGGTCTGGTCCTTAAGGCTGTCCACAAACCCGATTCAAGAAGTACCTTTTTAATTTCCTCTTCATTCATTAGATTAGAAGGTTTAGTCATGATAGGTTTAAAAGAAACACTTTGTTCTTGACTAGCGAGCTTAATAGTAAGGGATAAAAATTTGCGCTTTTCACCTCGGCTGATGTTGATAATTTCACCAGCTCCAGGTGAAGTAATAAAAACTCCGGGACGCTTTTTATCTTCAAAAAGCTTTTGGCCTATTTCAACTTTATTCCCCACTTCCACTAACATCTGGGGCTTCATTCCCTTGTAATCATCGCCAATAATCGCTAACCATGTTGATCTTTTGGATTCATCAATCAAGTTCAAAGGACTTCCCACAATGGGTAAATTTAATCCATTTTTAATTCTAATCATCACAATATCCTACGCTAATTAATTGTTTTACTTAAGGTCTATTAAAAGTATCACAACCGTTTTAGGAATTCAAAAAAAATGGCCTCGGATTCCCGAGGCCTAACCTTTTAAAAATTTGTTAAATGTTTATGATATATTAAAATATCTTCTCGATCTTAAGCTTTTTTCCATCAAGAAACAAGCCATTTTCCCAAGTCTTCTTATTCATCATGATAATACTATCAGATTTATTATGGGCCTGCGCAGCTTTAGTATGGAGGGATCTAAGACCTCCCAACCACCAACGATGGTCTTCCACATAGATCATATCCTCGGTTACTGCTTTCAATGCCTCCATAGTTTTATTAGACACGCTTATTTCATCCTCTTTCAGAGATTGGTCAAATTCGACTTCCAAATGACCAATTTTTTTACCCAAAGTTTCATTTAAACGGTCTGAACCTTTATAGATTTTCTTGGCATCTTCCAGTGTGCAAATGGTAAGTCCTTTGGTTTTTTCATCACTTTCTCTAGCGGTAACCAAAGTAATAATGATACCAACCAAGGCGGTAACAATCATTCCAAACAATGCTCTCATATAGATATATTTTTTAGAAAGCAGTCCGGCCCCTAAAACAAAGTTAGCAATGGGATCAATCAAAAGATCTGTCATGAAGGGTGAAAACTCGGTTACAAAAGTTAGTACCGCTCCAAAAACCATAGATATACAAGCAGCTTTGGTATTAAACCTGCGCCAGAAAGCTCCGAGGAAGATCGTTGTAACTAGCGCTGGGATAATTAACATAATCCCTTTGTAGTGAATGGCCATCAACGAACCTTTCATGCCAATAAAACTAAAGGACAAAAATAATCCACCAAGAGCAATCAGGGCGGACATCCATCGAGCGGCAATTAAATAATGCCTTTCGCTGGCATTTTTCTTAATCAAAGGTTTATAAATGTCATATATTCCAATCGCTGCACAGGCATTGATAAGTGTATCCACAGTGCTCATTAATGCAGCCGAAAGAGCTGCTACCACAAAACCAAAAACCAAGGCATTTTGTTTCAAGCACTCCCACGCCACAATTAAAAAAGTATGGTAGTAATTTTCAATATGAATAGCATTTATACCTTCTAACATGCCACCCATCGCAGCCTGTTTAATGACCAATGATTTAGCAATCCAGCCCACGGCTCCCACAATGATAGCAGAAAAAGGTAAAGTAAAAAGTACGTTAAAAATGCAGGCCTTTCTTCCTTCATTCACAGATTTTAAGGCCAGATATCGCATTATAAAGCCCTGATTCATAAAGGTAAAAGCAATAGATCCGGCCAGAGCTTCTCCCCAGAACAATTCGGCAGTGTTAAATTGATAATCATTAAATAAGTGCACAAATGGAAGTCTATGAGTAACTGGAAGCCACGCCCACCATTCACCTATTCCACCTAAAGCAACTAGGCCTGCGATGATAGCTATCCCTCCCGCAATATAAAGCATAATTCCCTGGGCCAGATCAGTAAAAATAACCGCAGTCTGTCCTCCAAAAGTAACATAACCTCCTAGTACTAGGGTCACAAGAGGTATTGACCAGTACATGGAAATTCCAAGTAGTCCTTGCAGTGCAACTCCCATGGTAAAAAGATTATAGCCAATATAAAATAGCATATAGGCCAGGATAATCACCAAAGCGATGTATCTGGCTGTATCATTAAATCTCCTAGCAAAATATTCTGGAATCGATTTTACTCTGGAAAAATAAATAATCGGTAGCCAACCAAACATAAAAAAAGGAATAATAAACCAGTCGTTGGTATAAGTCATCGCAGAACTAAGTCCTGTTTCCATACCCTGTTGAGAATACTTTAAATAGGAGTATGATCCGATACCGGTCGCGATCATGGAGGCAGCACCTAACCACCAAGCAAACCGCTGACCTGAATAAAAGAAATCGTTAACATCTTTAGAAAACTTGGTAAAGAATCCACCAAACCAAGCAATTAATATAAAATAGACCACTAATACTGCGGCGACCGTAATCAAAGCAGACATCGATAAGTTTAAACCTTGAACTTCCATTTTATCCCCCTAAGCCTTTACTGGTGTGTTGAGTGCTAAGTAGATCCATATTGCATGACCACCAGCAAAAAGAAAAAAACCACCAATTAACCACGCTAACCAAATGGTTTCACTACCTCTGCCCAGTTTAATCGCTTTAGTTTTAAAAATTAAAAGCATGCCAATTAAAAAAGTTATTAGTCCAAAACCATATTGATAACAATAACTTGCCCAAGGACTGCTTGCGTCAAAATTACTCAAAACAAATCTTGGAAACACATAGGTAAATAACAAAACACAAATAATAAGTATTGGAACCATGACCTTGTTTTTACAATCACATTTTTCCATGAAGGCTCCTTGGTTTTATAGTTTCGGTTATCTTTAAGGAAACGGACTTTATTGTCAAGCATAACCGGACATTTCTAAACAAAAAAAAAATGGCCTCGGATTCCCGAGGCCTAACCTTTTAAAAATTTGTTAAATGTTTATGAGATATTAAAATATCTTCTCAATCTTAAGTTTTTTTCCATCAAGGAACAAACCATTTTCCCAAGTCTTTTTATTCATCATGATAATATCATCTGATTTATTGTGAGCATTCGCCGCTTTGGTGTGCAGAGATCTCAGTCCTCCCAACCACCAGCGCTGGTCTTCCACATAGATCATATCTTCAGCTACTGCCTTCAATTGATCCATAGTTTTTTGGGACACACTAATCATATCCTCTTTTAGCGATTGATTAAATTCGACACTAAGTTGACCTACTTTTTTACCCACGGTTTCATTTAACCTATCTGAGCCCTTATAAATTTTCTTAGCATCTTCCAGTGTACAGATGGTAAGTCCTTTAGTTTTTTCATCACTTTCTCTAGCGGTAACCAAAGTAACCACAATACCAACCAAGGCCGTAACAATCATCCCAAACAATGCTCTCATGTAAATGTATTTTTTAGAAAGCAATCCAGCTCCTAAAACAAAGTTAGCAATAGGATCGATCAAAAGATCAGTCATAGCTGGTGAAAACTCTGTAGCAAAAGTTAAGACCGCTCCAACCACCATAGATATACAAGCAGCTTTAGAATTAAATCTACGCCAGAAAGCTCCTAAGAAAATCGTGGTAACCAATGCAGGGATAATTAACATAATTCCCTTATAGTGAATTGACATGAGGGATCCTTCCATTCCAATAAATGAAAAAGAAAGAATCAAACCAACCACCGTAAAAATTACCGACACCCATCGGGCAGCAATCAAGTAATGTCTTTCGCTGGCATTTTTTTTAATCAATGGCTTATAGATGTCATAAATTCCTACCGCGGCACAGGCATTAATGAGAGTATCTACCGTGCTCATCAGGGCAGCTGACAAAGCTGCTACCACAAAGCCAAATACCAAGGCATTTTGGTGGAGGCATTCCCACACCACAATGAGAAATGTATGGTAATAATTTGCAATATGAATAGGATTTAATCCTTCCAAAGCCCCACCCATGGCAGCTTGTTTTACGATGAGTGATTTAGCAATCCAGCCCACAGCACCTACAATGATTGCTGAAAAAGGTAAGGTAAAAAGAACATTAAAGATACAGGCCTTTCTTCCTTCGTTAACTGATTTTAAGGCCAGATAACGCATGATAAAACCTTGATTCATAAAAGTAAATGCAATGGAACCGGCCAGCGCCTCACCCCAGAATAATTCGGCAGTGTTAAATTTATAGTCGTTAAAAAGATGCACAAAAGGAAGTCGATGGGTAACAGGTAACCATGCCCACCATTCACCTAGTCCACCCAAGGCCACAATTCCAACGATAATGGCAATAGCTCCAGCAATATAGAGCATGATTCCTTGAGCAAGATCAGTAAAAATAACCGCAGTTTGCCCACCGAAAGTAACATACCCTCCAACAATAAGAGTAGTAAGTGGAATACTCCAGTACATGGAAATTCCAAGCAGACCTTCCAACGCTACCCCCATAGTAAATAAATTATAGCCAATATAAAACAGCATATAGGCAAGGATAATTACTAAAGCGATATATCTGGCGGTATCATTAAATCTTCTGGCAAAATATTCAGGAATCGATCTTACTCTAGAAAAGTAAATAATCGGCAACCAACCAAACATAAAAAAGGGAATAATAAACCAGTCGTTCGTGTAAGTCATTGCTGAACTAAGTCCAGTCTCTACACCTTGCTGGGAATATTTTAAATAAGAATAAGAACCAATCCCGGTCGCGATCATGGAGGCAGCACCTAGCCACCAAGCAAATCGCTGGCCTGAATAAAAGAAATCGTTAACGTCTTTGGAAAACTTGGTAAAAAATCCACCAAACCAGGCAATCAAAATAAAATAGGTGAGTAAAACTATTCCGATAATAATCAAAGAAGTTGGTGCAATATTGAGACCTTGAACTTGAGCTTCCATTTTGTCCCCCTATCCTTTCACTGGCGTGTTAAGTGCTAAATAAATCCACACTGCATGTCCAATCGCAAATATAAAAAATCCAGCGATCAGCCAACCAAACCAAAAAGTTTCACTACCTCTGCCCAGCTTAATCGCTTTCGTTTTAAAAATTAAAAGTAACCCAATTAAAAAAGTAACCAGACCAAAACCATATTGGTAAAGGTAGCTGGCCCAAGGATCACTGGCATCAAAATTGTTTAAAATAAATCTGGGAAAAAAATAAGTGAATACTAAAACCACTACAATTAAAACAGGAATAAGAACTTTGTTTTTACATTGACAGGGTTCCATAAAAAAGGCTCCTTTCATAATTAATATTGTGGCGATAATCATTGAAATATTGTGCGCCGTCAACAACTATTCTGGGATATTATTTGAACAAAATCCTAACAGAATTTTCCTGTTTTATGCGTAACTAAAACGTATTTGGAATTATTTTAACAAACAACATTTTTTGAATTTCTTGCCGCTTCCACAAAAACATGGATCATTACGTCCAATTTTGGGTTCTGAGCGCACCACTTGTTCTCTAACTATTTTTCCATCCATAAAAAACCATTTATCATCAATCTTTTGAAACTGGGCCACTTCGTGATGAGTATTTTTTACGCCACCAGCTTCATAGTGAGCTTTGAATTCAACTGAACCTTTGGTATCATTTTCCATTCCAGCTTTGGTGGAAATGATTTCCAACCCTAGCCATTTCGAGTTTTTTGACCATTGATCTGCTTCCTGTGCATTAAATTCATTAATTTCTTCTGGGTTGAAAGTTTTGCCCAAATAATCAATGGTATTTTTTACGAAAGAGGTATATCTGGCCCGCATGGTAGCTTCTGCGGTGGGTGCTTCTTTTTTCCCAAGAATATAAGGTTCACAACAAGTAGTATACGATTTATCACTATTACAAGGACATTTTTCGGCCATAAACTCACCTCAAAATCTAAAAATGAACTCACTAAATGGACTATTGGTTTCATCAAAATGTACCTTACTTTCCAGCAGTCGGCCAGATACAAACGTAAAATGTTTTTTTAAAAGTTTATGATAACGAGTCTTACTTCTTCGGAGCGCATATTCATCAAAAAATTCTAGATCTTTAATTTGTTTGTCCAGCTCGCGGTTAGTAGGGGCAGAAAAATATAAATATTTAACTTTTTTTGCCATTATGGGAAGTACCGCATTTATTTCATCGTCTGAGAGGTATTGAAAAACTGAAGTACAAATTCCTAGATCAAAAACTTTTTGTTGTTTGGCCCTTTTTTTTGCCCATGTTAATAAATCGATGGATTCAATTTTTAAATTGATATTTTCGGTGACTTTTAATTTGATTTTAGAATTCACAATATCAAACATATATTGCGAAGGTTCGATGCCGTAGGCCCGATATGGTAGAAATGTCGCTAGCATCTCTCTAAACAAAAGGCCCATCCCAAATCCAAAATCACAGATACTTTCCACTTCAAAAAAATCCAATTCAAATAAATATTTTAAATAGTTGGCATGTTCTCTGACATTACCAATACCATCAATACTGGCCGGATCTGAATAGTTTTTTTCCCAGTATTCCGAATGAAAACCCTGTGCTCCATTAAATTTTTTTTGCTTAGTTTGTTTCATTTTTTAATTCTGAAGATTAATATCTAAGCCAAATCTAATACAAAACCATCTACGTGACAAATAAGGATAGGCTAGAAGGTTTTAAATAACCTAGTTCCGTCGCCCTAACATTTGTTTAATAAATTAAACTTTATTTTTTAAATAATAATCCGATCAAGTTTAACAGGAATTATTATTTTATGAGCATAAGCGAACGTCTCCATACCCGTAAAATCTTTAAAGGTATTTTTGAATACTTCGAAGGTGACCGCATGTATGCCCAAGAGACTTTTGAGGTATATAAGGATACCAGTCTTTACGACATGTTTTTTATTTCCGAAATGCTCGGAAGAACCAAGACCGGTGAAATGCTTAAAACCCAGGTTTATTACGAAATTAATAAAAACTGGACTCCTACAAAAGTTGTGGTGGAAAAATTTTTAGGTCCGAAATCGGCCAAAGAAAGTTATGTATTTAATAATCAAAACAGCTCCATAACTTATGAATTTAAATCCAAACATTTGGTTAATACCCATACGATGAATACCGGCCCCAAATTTCATATCACCACCCCTACTGCTGCCACCAGTATGCTCTTTATTCAAACCAAAAAATTTGATACGACCTCTAGCAACGAATGTGCCGTCATTGCTTGTGAAAACCAATGGAGATTTCGTGCAGAACCGGTGGTAAAAAGTGTTTTTTTAGAACGAATTTCTCTTACGGCTGAAGCTTTAAGTCTTAATAAAAGTATAGTTCAGGCCACCCATTATAAAATCCATAACGCCCGAAACACTGATTTTAATAAAAAAAAGAAAAGGGCCGATGATATTGAACCCCTACCGCCGGTGGATGTCTACTTAAGTCCGCATGCCTCAATTCCCTACTTGATTCAATCTCCGGAAATGAAAATTCAAATCAAAACTCTTAACAATCTCGAGCAAGAGTAATTTAATTCTTAATCTTTTAATTTTCCGGCTTAATAAAGGCTTTCACATGAGCGCAAGCATCAGAAAGATTCGTACGATTAATAACATATGGTTTCATAAGATTGGTGAATTTATCAAAAGTAGACTTCTTCCAAGTTTTGATTCGGGCATCTACAATAATCACTCCACCAAAATCCTGATCGGTACGCAGCAGCCTACCCAATTTTTGGTGCAAAGATCGAGAGCGATGAGAGAGATAATAGTCCGTAAACTCGTTACCTATAGATTTTTCAAAAAAATCCCTTCTTTTATCAATCACTAACTCTTGTCTTAAATCAGGAATTTTATCAACAAAAATAAATTGCAATGTATCTCCTGGAATATCTATGCCTTCCCCAAAAGATTCCATACCCAGCAAAATACCCATCTGGCTTTTTTTAAATTCTTCCACCACAAAATTTCCCATATCCTGGATAAAAAGCGGTATTTCACCTTCAAATTCGCTGAGCATTATTTCTCTGGCCACTTCAAATCTCGTACGGGCCGAAAACAGCAATAAACTTCTTCCATTAATATCTCTTATAAGTTTTATAATAGGTGCCAGCACCACTTTAACAAAATCTTTTTGGTAGAAATTTGGGACATCATCGCATACAAAAATTTTGGTTTTATGTTCATAATCATAAACGGCGGGAAGATAAAAACCAGTTTTAAACCGTTTTTCTGGTTTTAAATAAAGATAACCGGTGGCCCATTCAATTCCCTTACTACCGCTATCCCCATTGGCATTACCAAGAGTCGCCGAAGTCATGACCACGCTAGTAGAAGTTTCCAATAGTTGATCATGCACAATTTTTCCGATATTAATCGGTACTGCCAAAAACTCATAACCATATTCTTCATGAAAACGTATGGATTTTGAATATTCTTCATTGTCACTTAGGAGTTGGGCAAAACTTACTACATGGTCTTCTATCGGTCCTACAAATTTTTCAAAACGGGTAAAGGCCAAAATTTCTTTTTCGTCTTCTAGCTGATCAATCGTCCATTTACTGATGTAAGGCGTGAGGATTTTATAAATCTCTTTAAAGCTTAAAAACAGCGCTTCCACATGATTTCTAATTCCAATAGATACACCTTCTTGATCTTTTGGTGTAATCATCGGAGTTTCATTCCAGTATAAATCTGTATAACGAGACTTGGTCTTAAATAATTTTTCAATTAATTCTTCCAGGTCACTTAAATGATCATTCAGTACCGTCGCCTGCTCTTGAATTTTAACCTTTATATCATTAATGATTGCGGTTGATTCCCCAACTCGTTCTTCTTTTCTGGCCAGCAAATAAAAAAGCGCCCCCACCCCTTGCAAGTTTTCAAATGAAGATTTGATTTGAGAAAGAGAGTCTTTGGTGATTTCGAGAGTATAAGCCTTGGTGGCTTCATTTTCAATTTTATGGGCCTCATCAACAATAATGTTACCCGGGCGGTTAAACCCTTTAGGCCAGGTGAACATCAGCGCATGGTTACCAATGATAATTGATGCTTCTTTAGCCGCTTTAAGCCCTTTTATATAGGAGCAATCGGAGGCAAACGGGCATTTCCAACCTCCGCAAGAACGAAAATCCACCAGGATTTCCCGCTCTAGCTTGGCAGCTTTTTTCAAGGATCTTTTTATAACATAAGGAAAATTATCTTTAGTAAAGATGTCATCACTGGAAGCTACCGAATTATGATAAAAAATAAGATCAAAATACATTTTAAGATAATTTTCTTCAAAATCATTATTCATACTAAAAAGATCTTGTTCGTTTAAGGTCTGCCTGAAAATCAGCTCACAATAGTGATTACCAGATCCCACTAATTGTTTGATTCTGACATCATTTTTAAAAGGGCCCAAAATTTTTTTAATAAGAGGTACATCTTTTTTCATGATCTGATGTTGCAGCGTTTTGGTTCCGGTAGAAATTAAAATCTGACTTTCATCATTTTGAATCGCATAGAGTAAACTTGGTAGTAAATAACCAAAGGTTTTGCCCGTACCCGTAGGGGCCTGAACCAAACAATGAATTTTGTTTTTAAAGGATTGACCAACTTTATGAGCTAACTCCATCTGGGTTTGTCTAAATTGATAAGCAGGGATGATTTTTTGAATTTCCTCTTGGTTTTGTAATATCTCTTTAATGTTTTCGCCGCTAAATTCTTTTTTAAAGGCAGTCATTGCCACAGCACTCGCTTCATCGGGTTTAACCAGTCGATTGATTTCCGCAAGTTTTTCATTTAGATCAAAATCAATTTGCAGAGCAATTTCATCCAGTTGTTCGAAGGCCAAGCTAAAAAAGTGATAATACCAATAATCGGTTAATTGATATTCCAAAAATAAATCAGTTATTCTTTGATGAAGTCCCTTGTCTTTTTTTACCTGTGCGGTAGCGATCAATAAAACTTTCAAAAGATCCACGGAATCTTCATAACCTCTATGAACTTCCGACTTTCTAATCCCCCATTCAGTAATAAAGCTTTCAAGATTGAATATGCTTCTACCTGGCATAAGCAAGGCCAGATAAAAGATACTATCCTCGTAGGATTCTCTTTTATAATTTCCGGCAATTTTGTCAAAATATTCTTTTAAAAAACTTTTTTCAAAGTCTGAGTTATGGGCCAATAAAGCACATCCCATCAAATCAAGTACATCCTTAGAAACATTCTCCCAAGAAGGAGCATCACTTACCATCTTGGTAGTAATACCGGTTAGCTTTTGAATAAAATGACTGAGTTTATACTCATAATGGACTAGCGAGGAATACTCTCGCACCAGTTTCGTACCTTCAAATTCTAAAAAGCCTACATCAATAATTGAATCTTTAGAGGGATCAATCCCCGAAGTTTCGATATCTATTAAGGCCCAGCGGCCCAGTTTAGAATCACTCATCCCATTTTATTTAAAAGTTCTTCATCAAATTCGACGTTGTGATAAACTTTTTGAACATCATCATCATCTTCCAAAACCTCTAGCAGTTTCATAAACTTCATAAAGGCTTCTTCATCTAATTTTTTAGTTTCGGTGCAAATGCGCTGAAGGCCAGATTCCTGAGGAGTAATATTGAGATCCTGCAATTTTTTTTGCACACTACCAAAATCATCCATAGCAGTAGTTACGGTCAGAATGCCATCTTCATTTTGCACATCTTCTGCACCAGCATCAATCATTTCCAAGGTAAATTGATCTTCATCCATCTCAAGATTCTCTATGGTGAAAATACCTTTACGAAGAAACAAAAACTGCAGACAACCATCCTTGCCCATATTGCCGCCATATTTATTAAAGTAACTGCGAATGTTACCGATGGTTCGCACTTTGTTATCCGTGGCACAATCTATAAAAAAAGCAACCCCATTGGGGCCAAAGGCTTCGTAAGCAATTTCTTGAAAATCGTCCCCACCTACCCCTGCAGCTTTTTTAATCGCGCGTTCAACGGTGTCTTTGGGCATATTTTGGGCGCGGGCGTTTTGCACAGCTGCACGCAACCGCGGATTAGCATCAGGATCAGGACCACCACCAGTTTTAACCGCTACACTTAATTCTTTAATTAATTTACTAAAGATCTTTCCTCTTCTCGCATCAGCTGCACCTTTTTTGTGCATAATATTTTTCCACTTACTATGCCCTGACATTTTACAACTCCTTAAAAATATTTAGTTTGATTTTATATCCCAAAAAATCCGGGTTGACTATTTAAACGACTGGTAACGCTGTACACAAGGCTTGATTTTTCGAGATTTTTTTACCGCCAATATCGCAAACCCCATGATTAAAAGCAAGAACCCAAAATAATTCATCAAATAATAAGCGCCATAGCTTATCATTCTAACCCACCAACGGGCATTTTCATTTTGATAAATCATTTTAGCATAATGGGGTGAGTACATATAATATAGTCCCACTATTTTTTTACCCAGGATATTAGTCAGCAACAACTCATCTCTAATATGTCTAAAATAATCAATAACAAAATGTTCTTCGCCAAATCCCGCCGTCATAATAAAGCAAGCCTGTTTTTCCAGCAAGGCTTCAATTTTTTCGGGTGATTTGGCCATAGAATTAGAAAGCAGACTTACAAATTGATATTTATTCATCATGGCCAGGGAGAAATTATATTTATCATCAGGTTCACTTTCTGTGCGGTTCTCTAGTCCTTTGATATCCAAATATCCATCTTTTACCGCATCCACTTCCACCTTGACTGTGCTGCCAACAACACCCATAGCGTCTTGAAAAGTATCGTCGGCATGATCCCCCCCATCTGGTAAATCGATAGCCAAGGTTTTATAGGCCAAGTCCGTGCTCATCTGGGTAATCGTTTTACCTCCTTCAAAAATGGCCTTAAGTCTTCCGTCACCTTTTTTAAGTTCTACTAGAGTTATGCGATTAACCGGAACTTTAGCGCTAAAGAGAAAATCGTAATAAGCAGCCTTGGTGCCGTAGGTACTAGGAAGTGCCGGAGCATCAGCTGCTATAATTTCTGAACTTAAAAAAAAGAATACACTAACAGTGAATTCAAGTTTCGCCACTGGATCGACTATATTAGCTTTTTCCAATAAATCATCGATACTAACATTAAAGGTAAAAGGTTCGGAGGCATTATTAGTGACTAGGGTTTTTAGATGATGATCACCTAACACTTTCCAAGTAGTTTCATTGTCTCGCTTTACGGAGGCATATAAGTAATACTCCACGGAATCCGATTTATAAGCTTCCAAACTGACTTTCACATAACTATTAGCCGGATTGCCCAAATCGGGAATCAATAAATTTTTAGGAGCAGAAAATCTGACATTATTGACTTCCCCTGCCCCCGTATGGGCCGCAATATAAACTTTTTGCGGATAAGTGGTGCTATTGGGTTTTTGGGAGGAAGTTCTTTCCGTGATCATCAAATTATCATTACCAACCGCCAACGTGCCAACCAGGATTGTTGGATCAATCTCATCCGTGCCATTGGGAGTGACTACTTCGCCAAACAAGGTTTGGATAAAAAATATCTGACTTATAAAGAAAATAATATACTTATACATTCCACTTCCTTTTCTTTTGATTATCTCAATACTGAAGATGATTCGTCAATTATCAAAAGGCGTTAAGGCAAAGCTGACAATCTGTACCCTTTGATATGTTGCTTTAATTCCAAAAACTAATAGAATAATGTTTGCGCTTATATTTATCTAATCATTTCTAAAAGGAGCCAATATGTCCAAATTAACTTTTTTATATCTCGCCCTTATTTTAAGTATTAATCTTTTCGCCGATTGCAATTTTGAGAAAAATGAATGTCCAGTCAAGGAAGAATTTAACCAGTTTATTCTTAAGGAATTTAAAGGAAGATTAGCTGCTCCCATGAAAGATCCCGTGGATGGACTTAAATACCTAGAAATCGAAGAGGCAGTTAAATATATTGGTAATGACGCCTATGTGTTTATTGATAATAGACCAGCCGATTACGTTAAAGATTGTAGCATCAAAGGGGCCGTTAATTATTTATTCGGAGTTCCCACCACTTCCGATAATACCCTCACCAAAGAAATCACCAAGGGATTGGCAGACAAAGGAAAAACTCTTATTTTCTACTGTAACAGCGCCAAATGCTATCGCTCTTTAAATGCGGCCATTCAAACTTACGCATGGGGTATTCCAAAAGAGAAAATCTTATGGTTTGGAAAAGGCATAGCGGGGATCGTGCAAAATACCGAATTTTCCAAATATCTAAATGGTGACAGGTGCAGCGAATATAAGAAGTAGAATCACAGATAATGGCGGGAAAGAAGTCAATGCGTTTACTTCTTTCCCCTTATTAGTTTCCAATAAGTAGATAATTTTTCTGGTGGTAAAACATCCGAAATTTTCTTCATACCCTCGGGATTTACTCCACACTCAATTCCTCGCAAAGCAATTTCTTTTAAGGTTTTGATATCCGGTTTTTGTACAAAATCAAAGGCCCCATAGCGGGAAACTTCGAACATCAAATCCTTTGTCCCATGGCCGGTGTAAAAAATAATCGGACATAGATTCCCTTCTTCTCTGATTTGACGAATAACTTCTATGCCGTTCATTCCTGGCATAATCATGTCACAAATAGCACAGTCAATTTTTTCGGTGTGAAATATTTCAAGCGCCTCCAGGCCATCTTTGGCCGAAAAAATCTTTTCCACATAGTTAGTTAATTCCCTGACCACTAAGTAAATAATCGCCGGATCGTCATCAATTATAAGTAAGCTACCTTTTTTCATGATCGTTCCTTAATTTTGTTGATGAAACATGTCGGTATTCATGATCTGATAAAATAATTATCTCTATGTTATGATTCAGGGTTAGAATTTCATTTTTAACCAGATCGCATTCATTATTATTTAAATGGCGAGGAACCACAAATAAAAAATCCATCATGGAAATTAAAGTTGAAGCATTTTCCCAATTTTTTAAACAAGCAAATTGGTCATCTCCCATCAATAGACCTTTTTTTCGAGCGGTTATCTTTTCAAACCAATAAGCTGTGGGATTGGGAGTTTCTTTGCCATAAAAGCCTGGGTGAATGACTACTGGATATGGTTCAAGTTGGTGCTTTAAAACTTTCAAAGCTTGATAATAACAAACATGCTCCTTACTCACCACTGCGCTTTTCCAAGGACTGGTGTCTGGAACAACGACCAGCAATTTATCTGGATAATCTTTTAAAAACAGCTTAACACATTCTGTGTGGCCTGCATGCCAAGGATTAAAACTCCCCCCAAAAAAAACTACCTCTTGGTCTTTATATTGAGGAGCAGATAGAGGAAAAAGTATTCCCAGGGCCTCACAAAGAATTGCACCATGATCAAAAGCTAGCCTTTCAATTTTATCTAGATCGACCCATTTTGCAGCCGCCGCATCGTCTTTGGCCTTAATTTTTAACCAACCATCTGAATTATTTTCAAGGATAAAAAGATACGGATAGGTATGAGTATCACCTCGGGGATCGCGTCCACTTTTTTGCCTCATACAAAGGGAGCGTGCCTGCTCTTCTTTTAAGATAAGATCGGTTTCTTCATATAGTTCCCGAAGACAGGCATGAAGCGGATCTTCATTGGCATCAATAAATCCCCCTGGAAAGGCCCACTCTCCTTGGAATGGCGGATTTTTTCTCTTGACCAGTAAAACCTGATACTTATTTTTTGATCTAAGGAAAACAATAGCGTCAGCTGTTTTACGCATGGTTATAGTGTCTAAATTTCTCAATCAACTGATTGGTGGATGAATCGTGCTGCAACCTAGTTTGCTCTTTATTCTTTAATTCTTCCAAAACTTTTTTGGCCAGCACTTTACCCAATTCCACGCCCCATTGGTCAAAGGAATTAATATCCCAAATAATTCCTTGAACAAAAATTTTATGTTCATACATGGCTATTAATTTACCAAGGTTTCGAGGACTCAGCTGATCTGCCATAATAGTTGAAGATGGTCGATTACCGCTGAATGTTTTAAAAGGAATTAATTCTGGTGCCACTCGTTCTTGTTGTAGCTCCTCTTGGTTTTTCCCAAATGCCAATGCTTCAGACTGGGCAATTAAATTGGCCATAAGTTTGGAATGATGATCACCAACGTTGTTTAGAGGTTTAAAAAAACCAATAAAATCACAAGGAATAAGTTTGGTCCCTTGGTGAATCAATTGATAAAAAGCATGTTGTCCGTTGGTACCTGGTTCTCCCCAAATAATAGGGCCGGTTTGATAATCTACGACACTACCATCTCGAGTCACCGACTTACCGTTAGATTCCATATCCCCTTGTTGAAAGTAGGCCGGAAATCTATGCAGGTATTGATCGTAAGGTAGGATCGCCTGGGTTTCGCATTGGTAAAAATTATTATACCAAATGCCCAGTAATCCCATTATAACCGGGATATTTTTTTCCAAGGCCACATTTTTAAAATGATTATCCATTTCATGAAACCCTTCCAATAGCTCAATAAAGTTCTGTGAACCAATTTTAATCATGACTGAAAGACCAATGGCGGAGGTCACCGAATAACGTCCCCCTACCCAATCCCAGAATTCAAACATATTTCTCGGATCTATGCCAAACTCTTCCACTTTCGTTTGATTAGTGGATAAGGCCACAAAATGCTTGGAAATCGCTTTTTCATCACGCAAAGTATTGAGTAACCATTTTCTTGCAGTAGTCGCATTAGTCATGGTTTCCTCAGTGGTAAAAGTCTTGCTGGCAATAATAAAAAGAGTTTCTTCCGGATTGATTTTTTTAAGCGTTTCAGCAATATGCGTACCATCTATGTTGGATATAAAATAATTTTCAATGTCACTTTTACCATAAAACTTTAAAGCCTCTGCCACCATGAGCGGCCCTAAATCCGATCCTCCGATTCCAATATTAACGATATTTTTTAATTTTTTTCCGGTGTATCCCACCAAACGTCCTTCACGAACGTCACTAGCAAATTGCACCATCTGCTCTAAGACTCTATTCACATCGTCCATGATGTTTTTCCCGTCCAACACGATCTTAGTGTTACTTCTATTTCGCAAAGCAATATGAAGTACTGAACGGTTTTCCGTATTATTAATTCTTTCTCCCCTGAACATCTTGTTTATTTCTTCCGGTAAATGGCGTGCTTTCGCCAAAGAAATCAAATGATTAAACGTTTCCTGAGTAACCAGGTGTTTAGAGTAATCAAAATAAATACCACAGGCATCAATACTAAAATCTACAACTCTGGCTTTATTTTCGCTAAAAAGCTCTCTTAAATTGATATTTTTCATTTTCTGATGATGATCTTCTAAGGCTTTCCATTCTTTTAATTTTTTGAGGGCCATAGCATACTCCAGGGAAATTTTATTAATAACTTACCCCTATAATATAACAAGTAGTGGAAGTATCGGGCCATTTATTTTTACGTTTAATAAGTTCTATTAAATGTCTTGATCAAGCGGATAAGTACTTTTATTATGTTCAATATCTGACTTATTCATGCGGAGTATTTATGAACCAATTACAAAAATCACTTGCTGATTTTCTAAGCGTCTACCCAAAACAAAAAAGTAATTTATCCAAAAGTGAACTGATTAAAGAAGCTGTTTTAAACAAAGAAGCTTTCATCACCAAAACTGGCAATCTGGCAACCTGGACTCACCCCGATTCTACTGGTAGAAGTCCTGAAGATACCGTAACTGTCAAAAGACCATCGGCTACTGACTGCATAGACTGGACCAGTAAAAACAATATCGCTATTAGTGAAGAAACGTTTGATATGATTTTTGAAGATGCCATGGGTTTTTTAAAACAAAAAGATAAACTCTATATTCAAGATAAGGCAATCGGTGCTGATCACCGTTTTGCTCTTCCCCTAAAAATCATTACCGACCGGGCCTTAGGAGGAGTGTTTTCGGAAAATATGTTTAGGGAAATCCCGACCAAAATCCAAGAGAGTTGTTTTTTTAATAAAACTTTTACCCTGATAACTCTACCTTTTGATAAATTATCGCCAGAAAGATATCAAAATCGTCTTAGAAAACTTCCCAGCGGACAAACCTCCAGTATGGTTATTGCCATGGACCTAGATCGCAAGATAGCAATTATTATCGGTTCAAGTTATTTAGGAACCATGAAGAAAACTATTTTTACTGTCATGAATTATTATCTCCCCTTAGAGGGGGTTTTACCCCTTCACTGTTCTGCTAATGAAGGCAAAAGTGGTGATACTGCCATTATGCTAGGCCTTTCAGGTACTGGCAAAACCACACTTTCCGCTGATCCCAAACGCAAACTACTCGGAGATGATGAACATGGTTGGTGTGAGCACGGCGTCTTTAATTTTGAAAATGGATGCTATGCCAAGATGCTTGACATGACCAAAGAGGCGGAACCAGAAATCTGGGAAGCTATTATGCATGAAGATGAGTACCAAAATCATGGTGCCATAATTGAAAACGCTTTTATGTACCCAAATGGCGAATTTGATTTTTCCGATTCCAGGTTAACTCAAAACTCCAGGGCCTCATATCCTCTTACCTACTTGAAAAATATTAAAACCTCGTCCGTTGGAGGGCCACCGAAAACTATCATTTTTTTAACCGCTGATGCCTACGGAGTTATTCCTCCCATTTCCAAACTTAATCATGATCAGGCCATGTTATGGTTTTTAATGGGTTATACCAGCAAGCTTGCCGGAACTGAACGAGGAGTAAAGGAACCGCAGGCCACTTTTTCTCGCTTTTTCGGCGCTCCCTTTATGCCCAGCAATCCTGCCATCTATGCCAAGATGCTCGGAGATAAAATCGATAAATATAAAACCAACGTTTTTCTCATTAACACCGGCTGGGTAGGCGGCAAATATGGCGTTGGAAAAAGAATCAAACTCTCCTACACCAGAAGCATGTTAGAAGCAGCAATCTGCGGAAACCTAGACCAGGTTGAATATTCTTTTGATGAAATTTTCCAGGTAAATATCCCCAAAACTTGCCCAGAGGTACCCGAAGAAATCCTAAGCCCGAAAAACATGTGGGGAAATGAGACTCTCTTTTTAACCACCGCCCATGAACTGGCCAAGCAGTTTCAAATTCATTTTGATAAATCTTTTTCCAATAACCAGATTAGCGATCAGGTGGCCCAATGCTGCCCGGGTAAAAATTTTACAAAACCACTAACGAGTATTGCTTCTCAATTAAAACCTGATTATACTCTAACTGATTAATAACTTAAAAATCAGGATTAGTTATATGACGAGGTGGTTGTTTGTAATTGTAGTATTTATTTTTGTTTTAAAAGTAACCTTTGGTGGTTAACAAAAAAAATGCCTCTAAGAGAGGCATTTTTTTTATGCAAATAACGAAAGCTTAACTTCCTTTGGTAATCCCTCAAAACCGGCCACATATGTTTTAATCTTTTTCTCTCTCATTTCTTCTTCTGCTCTAATCAAAGGATTATAGTTTTGTAAATTTCTCTCCCCATTGGGTGCGCCGGCCTTAAACCATAATTTATTTGTAACCGCTCCATACATCAGAGGCATGTAAGGTAAAAATTCGCTGGAACCTTCGGTAGAGCGATGTGAAAAGAACGCAGTAAAGCCTCCCTTTTTTATATTGTCCAAAGCCTCTTGCAAGGAGGATATGTTGAGTTTAGCTAATTCACTCATCACATATTTTAAATCTCCTCTAGCTTTTAAGTATTCACTAACTTCATCAAAATTGGCAAAACCTAAAACGATATCTGAGGCGAGTCTGGTTTCTGTGAAAGTCCCGGCCTGGTTAAGTTTTATAAGGATAGAATTCCCACATCTTTGTGATCGATTTTTACCAGCAAGAAATGGAATGATAAAACGCATTTGAGTAACGGCGGCATCATCGATAACAATTTGAACCTTATCTCCATATTTTTCGGTCATCATTCGGTGAGTTTCAAAATCCACTTCACTGCCTGGATCTTCCATGGTTACAAAATTATTTGAAGACGAAACAACCGACCAGTTAAATTCCACCATTTCTTCTCTGGTTTTAATCCCACCTTTGGAAAAATGCAGATCGTATTTTCCTTCACACCGAAGCTCTGCAGTTTTTTGAATTTCGCTAAAAGCATTATCTGTTCCTACCGCGTAATCCTTATCTTGCAATTCAAGTTGCGTAGCACATTCTTTGATTCTTCTTAGTCCTTCAAAATTATCTTCCACCGGAAAAACAAACCCACGTTCTTTTGCCGTGCCGGTAGGTTTGCCATCTCTAACTAGATTTTTTTCAAACTGTTTAAAAAACTTCACGCCGGTTTTAAAAACATCTTTGATAGATTTATCTTTCATCGAAAAGAAAAACATCTCCTGAATATCTTGTTTCGTACCAGGAACATGTTCTCCGCCACACACCATATTAAAACCAATATTAGGGAAGTAGAATTTTTTCATATCTTTAGAGGCCATGACTTCCCATGCTTTATAACCAGAAGCTTTAAGAAGAGTTTGAAAAAAGACCGTAGAAGCGGCCAAAGTGGCATTGCCACCCCACTTTTTCTTATTTGGTCCGGCTTTTTTAACCAGCAAAAGATCAAACTCATAGCAAGCTTTCAATATATCTTTGGGGCTTTTTATTACCACTTTTTTGGGCAACAATGGCCCGATATTTTTTGTAATAGATTGGATTGCCTTATCATTGGGAATATAAATCGCTTCATTTTCACCATCGGAGGTTCCCTTGGCTATTCCGTTTCTCTCTTCAATATTAAAAGATTCTTTACCGCGTTTTACAGAAGCCGTCATAACGCCCTCAAGCGTAAAGGCTGCATACGAGGATAAAATCTCTCTACCTTTTAAACTAAAATTAGAAACAATCGTCTCACGTGCCATCTTTAACTCCTTATGAATAATCAATATATAAGGAATTCTACATGCATTTTAATTAAGAGGCTAGCAGCATAAAAAAACCATTGGCAATAATTGAGGGTTTAAATCAAATTAGCCGTAATCCTTAATGGAAAAAAATATTATTTGAGTTATCTAGTCGAGTGTTATTTTTATTTTTTTATTTATTTATCTTGAAATAACAGGTTAACATAAATAGGTAGTAAACCTGTGAAATAATGCTAAAAGAGTTGAAAAATGATACAGTTAAGCCCAGCTGAGCAAGAAACCATTTACGGCCTCGCAGAAAAAATCCTTGGCATCAGCCAAAAGGGTAAATTTAGAAAAAACATTTTGGTAAGAAATATTGAACTGAGAATTTCTCAAACCAAGAGAAAAAACCTTTCAGAATATTTAAATTTAGTAAATAGCGACAAAATGGAATATTGTCGCTTTATTTCTGCGCTAACCATCCATACCACCAACTGGTTTCGTGAGCCACCACATTTTATGGAACTGGAAAAATATTTAAAAAAGAATATGCCCAAAATAATGATTAGGCCTTTTGTGATTCTATCTGCAGCTTGTTCTACTGGAGAAGAAATTTTTTCACTCGGTCTGTTGATGGAAAAAGTTAGAAGGGAGCATCCCGAATTTGACTATCGACTCGTTGCCAATGATATTGATCCAGTGAGTGTCTCCCACGCCAAACGTTCGCTTTATCCGAAGCAAGAGGTAGCTACGATTCCCAAACAATATTACTCTGACATTCTAATTGGCAAAAATCAATTCGAGGATTTTTTTACAGTTTCCAAAAATATCCGCGAACGTATTACCTTTACCAACGAAAATATTTTGCATCTCAATTTTGATGCGACCGTAAAATTTGATGTTATTTTTTGTCGAAATGTGCTTATTTATTTTGAATATGAAAATATTAAAAAAATTATCAACGTCTTTATAAATCGCCTGCAGCCCAATGGCATTTTGTGCCTCGGTCATAGCGAAGCCTTAAACGCCCCCGAAACTTTTGGACTCAAAATCATCTGGAATAGCAGTTACATCGTCGTTAAAAACCATGCTGAAACCAAACTTCCAGAGAAAAAATTAAATCCAGTGACCTCTGCTCCGTCTTCACCTGAATCTTATCGAGAAGACTCCAATAAGTATGAAACACTTGCCCACGAAATTACCCCATCACCCACTATGCTTGCGTCTCTCGAAAACAAACCCAAAACTATTTTGGTAGTGGACGATTCCATTACCGTTCGAAAAGTTTTGCAAAAACTATACGAGCAACATGGATTTAAGGTTCTTCTGGCCCAAGATGCCAAACAGGCGAATAATTTGTTGACCACTCATTTTAAAGATATTTCATTAATCTCACTGGACTTGCATATGCCAGAAATGTCCGGTCAAGAATGGTTATCACAAATACGCAGTAAAGGAATAACCATTCCGGTAATTATCATTACTGATGCC
>MEPW01000025.1:65146-68605 GCA_001769975.1 Bdellovibrionales bacterium RIFOXYA1_FULL_36_14
GAACTGCACCAGGATGCTAATCTGGCAGTAGAAAAAGTTAAAGCTATTATTGAATCTCACGAAGACGTCAACCCATCACGCCAGTCCCCCACCAACAAAGCCGCTAGTCGCCAAACTCTTTTTAGGCCGGAGGTTATTTTAATTGGTGCCAGTACTGGAGGCCCAGAAGCACTTACTAAATTACTCGAAAACTTTGATAAAAATTCTCCCCCCATTTTAATCGTTCAACATATTGCCCCCAGTTTTGCGGATGCTTTTTATAAAAGACTCTGTAAAGTATCCACCCTCTCCCCAGAAAATATTGCCGATGGTATTCCTTTAAAACCTGGTCATTTATATTCCGCCACTCATGACTTTCATATCGGGGTGGCCAAAATGAAAAACCACTACACACTAATAACTGACAAGTGTAATCCAATAAATCGCCATCGCCCCAGCGTTGATTACCTTTATAAAACTTGCACCGGTTTTGCTGACAAGGTAGCAGGCATTTTGCTAACAGGAATGGGTGCCGATGGGGCGGCTGGACTAGCTGAACTACGAAATAATGGGGCCATCACTTTTGTGCAAAGTGAAAGTTCCTGTGTAGTTTTTGGAATGCCCAGAGAGGCCATAAAACGTAATGCCCATGGATTCGTGGGAGATCTTACTCAGATCAGAAATCAAATGAACACTTTTATAAAAATGTAATCACGAACTGTTGTTAAATTAGACAAGTTTGTTGTATAATTTGAGAGTAAATATAATAACCAAGGTAATAGAGATGATTGATCCTGAAATAGTGGCAATTTTTTTAGAAGAAGCCACAGACATATTACATAGTTGGGAAAAAGAGTGTCTGACACTTGAAAAAAACATGGACCATCCGGATTTCAACGGTCTGTTTCGTTGCGCCCATAATATTAAAGGGTCAGCTAAATCCGTAGGCCTAGAAAGCTTGGGACAATTTGTGCATGAAGTGGAAGATGTGATTAATTTACTTCGTAATAATGAAATAAAGCTTATTCCTAAAATCTTAGAATTTTTATTGGATGCGCAGGCCCTCCTGTCTAAATGGGTCGAAGAATTAAATAAAGATGTCAATTATGTGCCCAATACTAAATCTTACTCAATGAAAGCGCTAGCAATCAAAGATTTTGCTAAGAAAAAAACTTCTAGCGATGAACCTGCGCTTATGACTCCCAAGGATTTTGGGACCATTGCGGTAGAAGTAGGGATCGAACAACATCAAGTGGAAAAGGCCATTAAACTGCAAAACCGTAAAATTGGCGAAATAATGGTTGATGAAGGTATCATCAGTGAAAAAGAAAAAGTCGAAATTTTAGAAAAACAAAAAATTATGCAGAAGAAGGCTGGCGTTCAAAAAACTGATGAGAGTATCCGCATATCTGCTCTTAAAATTGACCGTTTGATCCAACTGATAGGTGAACTCTCTATCCAACAATCTATCATCACGCATGCCAAAAAAACCAAAACCCTTGATTCGCACGCCTGCGGGAATGCTATTTCACTGGCCAGTAAAATTAATAGTGAAATCCAAACCAATGCTCTTTCCCTACGCATGCTTCCCATAGAGGGTTTATTTCAACGACTTGAACGGATTATTAGAGATCTCGCCCGTTCTTTAAAAAAGCAAGTCGAAGTCGAAATCGAAGGCAGTAATGTCGAACTAGATAAAACGATCATTGAAAAAGTAACGGACCCGCTCATTCATATAGTGAGAAACGCCATTGATCATGGCATTGAATCTGCCCCAGAAAGAATTAAACAACACAAAAATCCAGTTGCTATAGTAAAAATTGCCGCCATCCAAGACGCTACCGGAGTGGTCTTGATTATTGAAGATGACGGCAAAGGACTTGATCGAGACAAAATCAAGCAAAAGGCCGTTGAAGAAGGACTTATCAAAGCGGATACGCATTTAACCGAGAAAGAATTAAATTTACTTATTTTAGAACCTGGATTTTCCACCGCTGATAAAATAACCGATCTGTCCGGTCGAGGTGTGGGGATGGACGTAGTTAAAAGAACGCTTGATTCAGTGGGAGGTTCCATCGATATTTTTACGGAAAAACATATAGGAACCACCTTCTCGATCAGTCTGCCCACTTCCCTCTCCATTATTGATGCATTAGTGGTTATGGTGAAAGGGCAAAGATACATCATCCCACTTTTGGAATTATCGGAAGTGCTTGATTTAAATTCCTATAATTTAGAAAGAACCTCTACTGGCGAAACCATGTTTAACTTAAGAGGGAAAGTAGTCCCTGTACAAAAACTATCTGAATATTTCCCTCACCCTGGTATCACCGGTGTTTTAGATGGTCACGACGATCTAAGTGAAAAAAATAAAGATAACTTCGTCCGTCCAGCACTGATTATCGAAATGAATCAGAGCAAAGTAGCTTTTGAAATCGATAAAATCGTCAGTCAACAGCAAGTGGTGGTAAAGCCTCTAAATGACAAACTCTCCACCCTACCTGGTTATTGCGGAGGCAGTATAATGGCAGATGGTGAGGCGGGCATGATAGTCACCCTCAGATATTTGGCACAAAAATATTTTGAGAAATATTCAAACAATTAAAAAAGGAATTTTGATGTGAATACTACTACTAATGAAGTAACCCCCAAACCGACAGATGCAAAACTCAACGCTACCAAGGATGAAAACGACAACAAATACCTGCTTTTTTCCATTGGTAAAGAAATTTTTGGCGTACCGCTTATGGGAGTGCGTGAAGTGACCGAACCACAAAAGGTAAAGCCTATTGCTAATACCTCCAAACATTTTTTAGGAGTCATCAATATCCGCGGTGAAATTATCGGGGTTATTGATTTAAGAATCAGACTCAGCCACCCTGCTGAAAAAACCCCTTTTATGGCCATGATTATATTTGAAACAGCCGTAGGCCCAATGGCTGCGCTAGTTGATAAAGTGGAATCAGTATCAATCATTGAAGAAAAAAATATCGATCGCAACCCCAATATCTCTTCAGATTTTCCGCAAAAATATTTAATGGGTATTGGAAAACTCAATGATGATTTGATAACATTGATTAATCTTAACGATGTACTTGGTATAGAAACATTAAATAATTTTCGTACCACCAAAATGGGTTAATACTAACTTTTTACAAGGATGAGGATGTGAATATTGCAATAGTCGGTGGCGGTAAGGCTTCAGAAATTATGATCAACCATTTTTCTAAGGAAAAGGATCTGCATATAGTTGGTATTTGTGACCTTTCTGATACAGCACCTGGAATCATGAAGGCTAAAAAGCTGGGCATACCAACTTATAAAGATATGAAAGAAATGGTCACCAGATCAAATGTCAATCTCGTGGTTGAATTGACTGGTAACGAGAAAGTCAGACAGATTTGCTTGGGTTTACTTAGAAATGACCAAGACGTTATGTCGGCAGGCGGTGGTCGCTTAATGTGTACTATTTTAGATTCC
>MEPW01000026.1:0-37346 GCA_001769975.1 Bdellovibrionales bacterium RIFOXYA1_FULL_36_14
AAGAAAGCTACAAAAAAAGTTGCTAAGAAAAAGTAATCACTTTTTCAGGTGAAAAATCGAAACGGCCTAGTTAATCTAGGCCGTTTTTTTTTGTGTAAACTTGGACAAAAACGTGTATATTCCGTCTTTTAGCACTACCAAGGGTGTAAATATGTTAAATAAAGAATCAATGGACTACCCTAGACGAAAAGTTTGGATAAAAACTTTTGGTTGTCAGATGAATTATCATGATACCGAGCGAGTGCTTTCTCATTTGCAAAAGCTGAATTTTTTGCCTACCGATGATAAGAATGATGCTGACTTATTTTTGTTCAATACTTGTGCCATTAGAGCACTAGCTAATATGAAGTTTTATTCCCAACTTGGGGAACTTAAAGGTTTAAAAAAACAAAAAAATAACAATATCGTTATTGGTGTTTTGGGCTGCATCTCCCAAATTGAAGGCCATGAGCTCTTAAAAAAATATAAACATTTGGATTTTGCACTGGGTACGGATATGGTTGATCAAATTCCAGAGGTTTTGTACCGGATTTATTCCGGTGAGAGCAAAATTGTTCTGGATGCTTTTGATAAAACTAGTGATTACTCGATTGAAACCAAGATTACTCACCAATCTCCTCAAGCCTTCATTAACATAATGAAGGGGTGTAATAATTTTTGTACTTATTGTATTGTCCCTTATACCAGAGGCAGGGAAAAATCCAGACTTATAAGTGAAGTCGTTGCGGATATTCAAAGATTAGTGGAGCACAATGGGATTGAGGAAGTCACCTTACTTGGTCAAAACGTTAATTCTTTTGGAAAAGAAAACCATGAAACCTTTCCTGAGCTGCTTAGCAGGGTTAACCAGATTGCTAGATTGAGGTTGATTAGGTATACGACCAGTCACCCAAAAGATTTATCCGATGAATTAATCAATGCTCATGGAAATCTTTCTAAATTAGCCTTGCATTTACATTTACCAGTGCAATCAGGATCAAATTCCGTGTTAGAACGCATGAATAGGAAATACACGAGGGAATCCTATTTGGAGTTGCTGGCAAAGCTTAGAACTGCTCAAAAGGATATTGTTATATCATCTGACATAATAGTCGGTTTTCCTGGCGAAACCGATGCAGAATATGAAGACACAATTGATTTACTCAAACAAGCAAGGTTTGATTTTATTTTTTCTTTTAAATTTTCCAAAAGACCGGGAACGAAGGCCTTTTTAATGGAAGATTATCCTGATGATTTAGTTAAATCCAAAAGATTAAAAAAATTGCAGGATTTACAACTCAATATTCAAAATGAAATAAGGCAGGACATTGTTGGCAAAACGATGCAATTGTTGGTGGATGGAGTTGGAAAAATAGAAGGCAAGAAAAAATGGAAAGGTAGATCCAGCTGTAATCGAATAGTCCATTTTGATGGACCGGAAAAATCTGGATCACTTTTATATAAATGGGTGCTAGTCAAAATTACCTCATCAACAGCACTATCGTCTCAAGGTGAGTTTATAAGTATTTGCGAATAAAGAGGCAAAACTTACTCCACCACCTGTTTTTTCCCACTTATTTTTTTAATTTAGGTTGCGCTATAATGGATCGAAGTGCAAAGATTATGAAAAAACTTTACTTCCTTATAATATTCAATTTTATGTTAGTCATTATCCCATCCACAGGATATGGACGATTTGATATCTCAACAGATGCTAGTTACTCCAAGCAAGTGTACGGTGATAACAAGGTCAATGCCTTGAGAACGAGATCCTATGGTGGATCATTTGCCTATTATTTCTACTATTTAACCGCATTTGAAGTGAATTATATTTATGATCAAACCACTAACTCCGAGGTGATTAACTACAAAGTAACGGAAACTGATTATACACTAAAATCGGCAGAGTCGGAGCTGATATCAGAAGTAATCAGTGTAGGATTAAGACAAGCCTTTAGCCGCCCAGAAGCGAGAATCAGACCGACAGTTTCTCTGGGATATGCTTATCGGATGTATCGAGATAAAAGATCATACCATTATAAAAATGACATAAATGGCAGTGATATATTTTTAAATGACAAAGGACCACTTTCCAAACAAAATTCTTTTTTTTCGGCATTTGGCATACAGTTAAGATTAATTGGACAGTTTTATTTAAGAGGATCGGTTCAGACAGTTTTTGCTTTTTTTAGACCGAGTTTGGCCAGTGACTATTTGAAATATTCGGCAGGCTTCTTATGTTCTTTTTAAAATTTTTTACCCTGATGATGTCGCTGTTTTTTTTCTCATGTGCTAAAATCGGGTACGTATATGATCAAGGTATTGGGCAGATGTCTATTTTGAGAGAAGGGGTAGACAATGAATTAGTTTTAAATAATCCCCAAATACCAGAGATTCAAAAAGAAAAGATAAAAAAAATTGAACAATATAAAAAATATTTTTTTGAATATTTCCAAAAACCTGTCAGCAAAATATATTCTAAAACAACTTTTTTAAAAACTAAGTCGGTAAGTCATATGGTGGTAATTTCGCCCTACAATAAAGTGGAAGCTTTAAAGGAATGCTTTTGGATGGTGGGATGTTTTCCATACCTAAGCTTTTTTGAAGAAGAAAAGGCTAAAGAGTATGCTGAAAAAAAGAGGAAGCAGGAATTTATTACTTATGAAAGACCAGTCTATGCTTATTCGACGCTTAATTATTTTACCGATACTATTTTAAGTTCTTTCTTCTATTATGAGGGTGAACAATTAGCGGAGCTCATCTTTCATGAGCTTTTTCATACCATTTTTTTTATAAAAGATGATGTGGATTTGAGCGAAAACCTGGCCCAATATTTTGGATTGGAACTGCAATTTGAGTTTTTTAAGGTTTATGGACAAGAAAAAAGTGTGAGGGTTAAACAAGAGAGTGATCTCTTTAAATTAAGACAAAAAGTGCTTGAAAGGATTGATGATCTAAATAGATTGTATGAAGAAAAGCAACCTCCAGGTGTAAAGGAAGCTTCGCTGATTTTGGATAATTTTCTAAAAGATGATTTCTATCCAAGCATGGAAAAATATTGTCAAGAAATACAAATTGATAAAAAAATTTGTTTTCCTTTAGGCGTAAAATGGAATAATGCTAGCTTTGCAGCTTATATGACTTACGAAAAAAATATTGAACAAATAAGAATACTGCATGAAAAAACCAATAAAAATTTGAAAGAATTTTTTGAATATTTGGTGGTAGAATACGAAAAGTTTCAAAATCAGGATGCTAAGGAAACATTTGCAGAGTATTTGTTTGAAACTAAGTAGCTAGCTTTTCATCCAAGGACGATAAACCCCATGAAGCATATACTTTTTATTGATCAACTTTCTAAACTGACTTTAAAAAAAGACACGTCGCTTATGATTGCGCTCACACTTAAAGCAAATCAGATTCCCACCTGGCTTTTGTTTGAGGAAGACCTTTATTGGAACAACTTAAGGGAACCACTGGAATTGAATGTTTATGATTTTAGTGGATCGATAGATCCAGAAAGTTATTATCTTCATGATTTTAGATTGCTTGATAAAAAAAGAATAAAGCTTGAAGCGGGCGATATAGTGCATATGAGGATTGATCCGCCTTTTGATTTGAAATATCTCCGGTTTTTATGGATCTTAAAGGCCATGAAAAAAAATGGTATCAGGGTCATTAATGATCCTGAAGGAATCCTTTGTTATAATGAGAAGCTTTATGCATATGAGCAAAAGGAGGCCATGGATACTTATGTGGGAAGATCATCACAAGAGTTGGATCTTTTTTTAAATAAGCTGAAAAATCAAGGTCTGGATGAAGTGATTATGAAGCCACTCGATTTGTATCAGGGGATCGGGGTTGAAAAAGTTTCACTGTCTCATGCACCAAGATTTTTTTTAGAAAAAACCCAAAGTTTGCAAGGGCCAGTCATAGTCCAGCCATTTTATAAAGAAGTTTTTAAAGGTGAGATAAGAAGTATTTTTTTTAATGGGACTGAGCTTGGCAATATTCTAAAAATTCCCAGGAAAGGTGAATTCCTGGCCAATATTGCTAGAGGAGCACACTACGAATTAGTGGAACTTACACCAAAGCAATCCCATGTTTGTCAAAGAATCAGTAAAGAACTTTTGGACAAAGGAATTAACCTGATTGCTTTTGATATACTTGGCGATTATATTTCCGAAGTTAACATTACTTGTCCAGGACTACTAGTGGAAGTTTCTTCAGCCTATCAGATGAATCTGGCAAAAAAAATGATTGATCTGATATAAAGTGAAAATCAAAATGAGTTGGTATAATCGGTGGCGAGTTCAACTGAAAAGGAATAGCATTCAGTTCTAGGAACTGGCCAATAAGGACACACGTCAGGATGTCCTGGTTCTCTAATGCATCCACCATTGGATGAAATTGGGGTTATGACTTCAATTACATAATAACCATTGGTTTGAGGAAAATCAGCCAAATCTCCAAAACGTAGTATGGCAGAATAACCGGTAGTAGCATTGGTTTCAAAAGCCATACTTTTATAGACACTTGAACCGGCTGCTTTAATGCGAACGGTGCCTTTTAGTTTGGTATATGGAAAACTGACATAGTGGCAAATCACTCCATTATCGTCGATAGTGTCTTTCGCGGGAGGAGATTCTTTTTTTATTCTGACATCAAATTTTACATCAGTTTGCATAACACTACTGGGGATATTCATAGCTTCACTACTCCAAACGTAGGTTCCGTTGTACGCACTATTTTCTAGTCCATGGGCCACAACTGGGCTAAAAGTGTAGGGTGGTCTGCCGGGTCCAGCTGTTCCAGTGGGTGTTGGATAAGGGTAATAAGTATAGGAGGGCGTAGGTGTTGCACCGACTGGGTTGGTGGTAGTTTTAGTGGATCTTTTATTTGTCTTGGTTTCAAAACAGCCAGTAAGAGTAAGAGCACTAATCAACAAAATCAAAAAAGCAGTTTTCATAACTATTCCTTTTACCTTTAGTTATCCTCAAGTATTTATCGTAATATTTTTTACTTAAGTTAAATTTATCGTTGGTTTTTTTTAGAAATGATCAATAATTTCATTCTTTCCGAGTGATGTGGTCAAGTATGTAAAATAGTAGGTTAAATTTATGGGTATATTTACACGCAAAATCAATGTATTAACTTGTGCTTAAGTGGTATACCTAAACCCCTTCTTGATTAGATTACAGATACCTGTTAGAATGCCGTAGGAGCGAATTTGTTCAATATGAAGATACTCGAATCGTTTTTGCTGGATAACAATAAAATATTTTTTGGATTTGCGTATTCATTACTGTCTGATGACTTGCAAGCACAGCAAGTAGTAATTGATGCAATTTATGTTTTAAATTTAAAAAAATCAGATTTGGTTGAAAATTTGTTAGCCACCACAGAAAATTCCACCCAAGTTGATATTTTGGCGCAGATTAATAAATTTATTTTGACGCAGATTTTTACAATTAGTCAAAAAAGAATCATTCATTTGAAAAATTCTATTGCATTAGACAACAGTTTTTTAGCCTTTTACAATTTGAATACTGCTAAAAGAGCACTGCTCTATCTAAAATATAAAACGCAGACCACTTTCTCAGATATAGCGGAAATCGTAGGTGTGAACGAATTTGAACTGATGGGGCTTTTATCTACAGCTCAAAAAAATCTGATGGAAAATATGGGTCATGATACAAAACATATATTTGCGTAAAGGGGATTAAATTAAAGTATGAACACTGAGATGTTAAGAAGTTCGCTAAAAAGAGAAATTGCCAAAGATATTAAGAAGAATAAGACGGAAGAGGTTTTGGGACAACCGGACTCAGACCCTCTAAGTAGAAGCGAGGTTTGCTTACATTCCAGAAAATTGTTTAGTTTGATTAATTGTGATGACAATTCTAGTTCATTAGATTTCATGAAGAGACATTTTCAGCAATGTGGATTTTGTCAAAATCAATATTATAGGCTTTTAGAATTGAAAGCAGACATTATTAAAAATATTCCAAATGCAATGCCGGATAAAAAGATGCAAGACTCTTATGCTATGGAAATTAGTGAGTTACTTAATAAACTTGAAAGCACCAGAAGGTTTTGTGTTAAGCCGAAAATGTTAATAGATAAAATTTTCTCGTTGTTTAGTATTTTGAATCATTAAAAACTAATTGAAAATAGATAGAAAATTCTTTGTTTTTTACGAGCGCTACTGGAGGATTTGGTAATACCAAATCCTTAAGGGTATCATCAAACAATTCTTGAATATGGTCGTTGCTAGACCACTTTAAAATTTTAATTGCCACAATGTGTCCCAATGAATCGTAAGTTACTCTGCCAGTTAGAACATGATTTTCCGTTTGCACCGCTTTTTCCAATGTAGGTCTTAGCTTGGATAATCGATTGTAATTTTTAATAAATGAGTTGAAGTAAGTAAGATAGGTTCTTTTTTGAAAACTATAAAACATTTTTTCCATAGAGTTAAGTTCGTCTTCACGCACTCCCTCTGGAGAGATAAAATCAATGTTGAAAGACGTTCGACGATAAGTCTCGGGGGCAGAGTAAGCAACGTTATGTTCAGAGATGATTTTTTGCGCCGAAATATTTTTTTTAGCCATTCTTTTTATAAGGGACAATTCAGCGTTTTTTTGATGAAGGTCATTGTCCTTAAGCAAATTCAAGGAGGCATTGTTTGCAATTTCTTTTTTTAATGCTTCTAGGGATAATTTGGATATTCTACTGGCAGAACGTGGCATGGGAGGTGGCTTTAACGAAAAATTTTTTGAACCATTCTTAATACCCAAGCGTTTTAGTTGTTCAAATTGATCCTTGTCTAATTGCTCCAGTGAAATGGTTTTTTTATCCATTTCGATTAAATCAAAATTGGAAATGTTGAGAAACTTTCCCCCCAGCATTAAAAATACCAGGCAAATTAAGTGGGCCATAAGTGAGAGACTAAGCGGCCTTTTTAAAAAATCGAATATATAATTAAACCACATACAGTTCATTAGCTTATAATGATTCCCATTACTTTTGTAGTTGTTTGTATTAATACCGGGTAATTTTGTCGAGTTCTTGACTCTTGTTGTATCATTAGTAATAATTAAGTATGTTGCCCTTGTGTCAATTATTGACTTTAGGTGGGCGGCGAGGGGTTAACTCCATGGACAAGATGTTTAGTGGAAATATATCAAGGAAGATCGTCTTTACTCAAATTGTTTGTTTGTTTGGTTTTTTTGGCGCTTTATTATTCCAACAGATAAATTCGTCGAAAATTCAGTCCACTTATATGATGTCAGATGGGGTGACAGTCTGCTTTTCCAGGCTGGCCCAGACTTATACTGCAGGTTTATTAAAGCTTACCAATTCCCCATATTTGAAGAATGACTTCATTAAAAGAACTGAAGAATGTTTTGGACAGTCCACAGTTTCCCTGGAAAATTCGTTGTCTAATACATTTAATGAATCAAAGGATTCATTAAATCAGTTGATGTCGGGAGTGCATTGGTTTCATGAAAAAATAATTGCAGGGCCCAGTGGTTTAATTGATTCTAAACATTTTGGTACGCAAATTAATTCTCGGTATAGTAAGCTTGAAGCGACCAAGGAGAGTATCGTATCTTCACTTGATAAAAATTTAACAAAGTATTTAAACTTGGGCAAATATGCTTTGATGGCGGTTTTTATTTTGGGATTTATCTTTTTATTTTCAACTATTTTTCTAACGATGGGAGAAATTAAAAGAAGAAGGAAGCTCCAGCAAATTGAATCGGTTGCCTCACAAGAGCTTTTGAAAGGAGACGAACTGATACTTGATCATGTCTTACAGGTGGTGAGTGATGCTTTGCTTGATGTGAATTTAATAACCACTAGAGATATGTTTGTTAAATTTTATAATAACGTGGTAACTGGCCGGATTAGTTCTTTTGTTCGTCCAAGTTATATTGAAAAACATTTGCATGAGGAGTTGGTGACACCAACCCAGGCCAAACAGAAATCAAGCAGTGAGCGACCGGTGGAGAATGCTGCTAATGAAATTGTTCAATCAGATTTGATCAATGTGCAATTGGAAGACGTTTTAACCAACGTTATTGACAGTATGGCTGGCTATCTGTTTACGCGAGGGGTTTTCCTTGATCTGGATATTGAGGAAAACCTATGGGTCCAAGCCTCGAAGGAAGGACTTGAGCAAATTGTGTTCCAGTTAATTTCTTATTTGAGTAAAGGCGATAATAATGAGGAGAGCTCTAAGAAGATTACCATTAAAGCCTCTTTAAAAGATCAAAAAGTTGAAATCAATTTAATTAATAAAAGTAATGTGTTTAATGCTGAGCTATTAAATAGTATTAATTCACCTTTTATGACTGATAATTCATGTCTACAGATTGCCAAATCTTTAATGAATGAATTTGATGCTGAAATAGATTTTTCCAATCAATTTTCCCATACAGGCGAACAAATGGATGGGGTCGTACGATTGGTGTTTGAACCAGGTACTAGGGAAAAAAGATTGATGGGTATCAAAAAAGGAAAGAAAAAAGATTTGATAAGGGACATGTCAAATTAGAAAAATCTTTTTTTCTGCTTCTTATAATCTATATCTTTTAAAATTGTTGCAACAACTTTCACAAAGTGCTCTTTGGAACTTTGATTTTCAATGATAATTTTTAAAATTTGATCAAACTCGGCTTTGTTTTTATGCATAATTTCTTCAAATAAGTATTCAGCAAGGAGGTAGCCTGTCAATTTGGCAACGGAAGAGAGAATCTTTAAGGGTTGCTTTTTTATATAGACATCGATGTTATTCCAATCATCCAGAATGGCAAGCGTCAAGGTCAAGTAAGATTTCTTATGCTTGTTCTGGTCGTTGATGGGATGAAGAGCGTTTAATTTTTCCTTGATATCAACGTAGTAATCACACTTTCTGAAGGGGTTGATGATTTTAGAAGAAAGAAATGCAATCAAGTGCCGGTAGAGAAATAAATAAAATTTTTTTTCTTGATTATTTTTTAGCTGGGTCAATTCATAGTTAGATTTGATTTTAAGGTGTTGTTGGTGCAAGACATGAATACCGGCTAAATAGGCAATTCGATTGATGGAATAACTGGGACAGTAGTAGTCGTTTCTAAAGGGTATTTTAAAAGTTTTTGATCGTGTTAGTAATCTAAGATAAAAATTTTTACAAGCTGAGTTTTCTATTTTTCTTAGATGTTTAAGAATATTTTTTATATTATTTTGATCGTATAGATTAAAATCGCTAAGCTCATCTTTTGTTAGTTGAATGGACAGGACCTGGGATATTTTTTGCGCAAAATCTAAAAAGGTTTCGCCGCTGTTTTCTGATAAATGAGAAAATGGAAAAAAGGATTGGGATTCATGAAGGTCAAGTCTAGGGTCGTCTAGCATGCTCTCATACCAATGAATTATACTTTCGTATTTTATCCAAGGGGGGGAGCTTTGCAGCGTGAATTCATTTTCGTTAAACTTAAAAATTTGTTGTTTATGAAGAAACTCTTTTTGATATTTCCAAAACACGTAATCCAAATTTTGATGAACGATGGTACTGGTTATAGAAGTGTTTTGCCTTATGCGAACCTGCAGCGGTAGCTTGTCCGGGGTGATATGATATTCACCAAACACCACGAATAAGGTAGTCTGTGGATTTTTTTGTACAAAAGAAGTAATGCTCTTCGCTGCTTCTACATCTCTCGAAGGAAGGGTACCTTTAGTATTTAAGGCAAGAATGGGCAAATTGTATTGTTTGGCTAAATCAAAAAAATATTTATAAAAAGGCCATGGATAGCGCCAGTTAGTCATATATTTGGTTTTTTTCAAAAATATTTCTTCTGAAATTTCTTCCTTAAGCAACTGATTGATAAGTTTTTGACTGTCTTTATGAATACACTCGAGACCGATGGCTAAGTTATTTTGTTTTTTTATAATATTGCTAAGAATTCTCCTCATATTTCTGGTGGATTGTTCAAAGGCATGAAAATCTCCCAGGAAAACCACCCGTGATTTAGCAATGGAATTGATTAATTCATTGATATTTGATTTGCTTAGCGATCTTTGGGAAAATCGCTGATGATCATTTTTGTATTTGTTAAAATCTAACGAGGCATCACTTTCAAAAGAAAGGGCCTTTCTTTTGACATGAAAATAGATTTCTTTATGTATTTGGGAAAATTCCAAATTTTTATTCATACAGTTATTGTACTCTATTTTATGTGATTGGTATAAATCTGATCTAGGGCTTTGAAAGTTATTTCGGGGCCTGAGAAATTTGCTCGGTAAAAATTTTATTAATCATACTTTCAACCTTGGCGCTGATCATACTTAAAGTGGTTTCCATTTCTTTGAAGTTAAGTATAACTTTTTTCAAGTCAGATATTTGAGGCACATGTAAGTTATGCAGTACATGTAAAATTGGGGTATCTAAGGATGAGTCAATAATAAATTTTACAAAACCCAGGGCATCAATATCAGAGTATATCTTTAAAATATTCTTATCTCTGGAGAAAAATTCTAAACAGGAGGCATTAGGCGTTGTTGTAATTTGGGTGGAAGTTAAATGGGCATTAAGCATTACGGGTGATTCTGAGGTAAAGTCTATAAAATATTCTTTGTTTTGAGGATAGATGGGATAAGTGGGAAGAGGTAAAATAGCTTCTATTACCGAAGGATTGGTATAATTGATATAATTAGCTTTTGGTAAATGTGAGCTTTTATCAAAATCCCTAAGGACATCGTGAATTTTATGTTTAAAACTTATTAGTAGTCCGGCTATATGGCAGGGAAAGATATTTTTATATTGGTCAATTTCCATGCATAACTGTTCAAAGGAATGTGAAAGACTTGTGGGGTGGTAACTTTTAATAGTTTTTTCATCTTGTGACAAAAGTGCAAACTTATTTATATTTTGATTATCTATTAGCCTGGGCATGGAGAAAAATCGAGGAATTAACAGCAATTCTAATTTGGATTTTATTTTAGTTTGTGAGTTAATAGATAGGGCAATTAGTTGTTTTCCTAAATTAGAATTGAAAAACTCACGAATAAGATCAACGTTAATATCTAGAGACTTAGGCGTTAGACCAAAATATTTATATAATGCCATACCATATTCTTCAGCTTTGGCCAGATAGGAGGAAGCGCTTACTATTTCAAGATTGACGTCATAGCTTTTTGAAAAATCCACAATTAATACCAGCGGATATTTATCCTCAGCTCGATTGTCTACTCCCAGCAATTCGTTGGCAATTGGATCTAGGTTTCCATCAAGCTCTTTATCTGAATCATGTTGAAGAGATTCAATTTTAAATAAACTTTTTAAAGGCAAACAAGCTTTAGTGAGGTTTTTGAAAAAGCTGGGATGGGTGATGTTATCGGGTTCTTTAGAGGTTGAGCTAATTAGTTTGCCATCCACTATGGCATCTTGAAAATATTCAAAGAGAATATTTTCTGACAATTCCTTATAGAACACGGGGTGACCTTCTTTTCCGGAGGTGTTAAGGAGAAAGTTTTCTAGTTCACACACCACCTCGTTGTATTTATTAATGCTGCTTAATTCTCCGCAAATTCTAAAGGTGGTGCAAGGATATTTATTAACTTTGGGTAAAAACTCTGAAATATTGGATATATAATTGGTATCATTTTTAAAACGGGAATCGCGATTATGACTGGGTTTTTGAGACAAAATATACAGGTAAGATGGAATTTCGCCTTTGCCTTTCAAGTCTTCAAAATTAAAATTGGCATCCAATTTATAAGCGTCTAATAATTGTTCCATTTTATTGCTTTGGCTTGGAACAAAAAGTTTTTGATTGGTTAAAACAAATAAATACCCATCATTTCTTAGGTAACTAAAACTTTGGGTAATACTCCCAAGAAGTGAGTGGTGGCTGTTAGTTTTTGGTAAATCTGTAAGATTTAACACTATTCGATCATACATAATTTCATGAGATACTTGGAAATCAGAAAACATATCGAATTGGGAACCCTTGGGGCTGGTTACTTGTTGGGTAATATATTTTGCTTTGATTATTTCAGAAATAAATTTTCGCGGATCAACTTTTTTCTTGATAGATAAATCCACTAGAAACACGAGGAACTGGAGTTCGTGACATATTCTTACAAAATTACCATCTGAAAATTGTTCACCTTGAAAATTAGGGCATATGAGGTCTGACCATAATTCCCATTTGTGACTCATGTTTTCTTCTTGGGCCAGCCAGTGCGATAAAGTCAGGGAGGTTATGTCATTGCCAGTAAATTTACAACGTTTAACGGATGGTAATTTATCTAGGGAATGATTTTGCGGATATGATTTTCCTTCCACCCAATAGGGGAAAAAAACTAGTAAAGAGTTAAGGAACAAACCAAAATGTTTGTTCGACAAAGTGGGGGAGTATTCATTTTTTTGATTATCAATGTCTTCTTCCAGACAGATTTTCATAATCTCTTCAATACCGATGAGATGAAAATTTTGTGCAATTTGGGTAATTTTATCCTTGTATTCAATAGATGGACGATACCAGCTATATTGATTTGCTTGTAGTGATTCACAATCAATTTCAGTAGAGCTGCCTTTTTTAAAAATTTTTTGAATAGCAGAATTAGGATTGATTAAAGTGGTATCAGATAATTCTAATGAAATTGCCTGAGAAAGTTTGGTGATAAATCTAATCCTGAAAAGGTAACAAACCACTGCGCGAAAAGAATATATTTTAGTAAACCGTTTTAAATATCCCGCAAATGGTGAATTAATATCTTCAACGTTGCACCAAAAATCTTTATAATTATCAGGCGCACCAGGGGGTAAAGGATGTGTTTGAGTAAAGGAAAGATATTCGTTATAAATGAGCAGTTTCAAAGAACGATTTAAATTACTATTCGAAAGAAAAACTGCTTCCGCATCAGGGGTCAGTTCACTAATTATTTTTTTTATATTAAGAGCGGTTTTGGAAATAATGTCTTCGCCTCGCCATCCAGAAACAAAAAAATTCTTTAATAAGTCGTCTGTACCAGGACAAGCTTGATCGTGGATGTCAGGTAATTGGGGAGGGACTTCTATGTTCTTGGTAGATAATAGGTTATAGGATTGCCTATCCATCTGTTGAGGTGATTGATTTTGGGCGTAATTTAGCCAAACGTTGGCATTAAAATTTTCTTTTGCCAAATTTTCTTCCCTCTAATTTCTTACAGCAAGTAGAGTTGTCTGATTGTACTAAGGTTTTAACTGAGAATTTTTACCTTTTTAAATTAACTATGTCATCATAAAACCTATATAATCAATAAGATAAAAATTTTTTGAACTGGACTAGAACAATGGGGATGGATTAGAAAATAATTCTTATTTTCTAATAGGTTGAGACTCTTCTAGGATAACTGTTTAAATTTGTATGCGCTAAATATAGTGATTCTAAGGGTCCGATAGATATATCAACCCCATTATTCTAGTCCAGTTTAAATTTATTAAAGTATGAGACTACAATCCCGATAAAAATCTGGACTTGTCATATAAAGGCAAGGTTTTGCTGGGCGTCAAATATTTAAGGGGTTGTTCATGACAAAAAAAGAAGTAAACGTCGTAGATACTGAACAAGGATTCAATGAAGCCGAACTCGAAAACATTATGAGTGAGATAGAAAGTCTGGAAGAAGAGTTTGTAAGTGAAGGTACTGGTGGCACTTCAAATTTGGCGATTGATAAAGAACATGCACCTTCAAACGATCTTCAAGATGAGGTTGATAAGGCATTAACTAACTTTGAAGATGATGATTTGAGTAGTTTGGAAAAAGATATCGCCCAAGTAAATGAAGAGCTAAGCGCCATGACAGAATCTCAAACAAGTAATTCGGAAACAACCCAGGATTCACCTATTGTGCCGATTGAGCAAGTTATCGAGGTGAATAAAAAGGTAGATACTTCAGCCATTTTTTCAGAGTTATCGGATGATAAGAATGAAGAAATGAACAATGCAGATAGCCAAGTAGAAGAAAAAACGGAAACGGTCATTATGACGAAAAATATTTCGACTGAGTCCATTTTTGATGAAGCTGCCACAAAAAGTATAAATTTGAAATCTGAAACCAAAACAGACAATGTTGTCCCATTTAATTTCAATAAGGAGACTAAAATGTCCAGCAAGGGTACCCAAGGTAATTGCGATACTACTATGAATTTTACCGTATCTGGTCAGATGAGTTTAAATTTGAATTTTACGGTCGGTGGACAGGAGATCCAACTCGTTATTGGTGAAGATGAAGGTTTTTGCATATCTATGGGCAATGGTGTTAAGTTTTCCGTACCTATTGAAAAAAAGACCTCTCTAAAACAGCAAAAGGCTAGTTAGAAAGTTTTTGTATGTCTGTTGAAATTCTCGGCGGATTGGCCCGGGGTTTTTTAGTACAAGTTCCCAAAGGTGATTTGATTAGACCTACTTCAGTTTTGTTAAAGCGAAGAATCTTCGATTCCTGGCAAAATTTGGAAGGATATATTTTTATTGACCTTTGTGCTGGTTCTGGGGCCATTGGCTTGGAAGCGTTATCACGAGGGGCCCAAAAAACAGTATTTATTGAAAAAGAACCATCGGTTTTAAAAATTTTAAATAATAATATTAGTAAGTTTAATGAAAGATACGGTGAACATGATTTTCAAGTGCTCAAAGATGATTTTAAAAAATGGCTGCCTAGATTCATTGATGCCTATTCCAGTTGGAACAACTCTACTCAAGAAAATACTATTTTATTTTTTGATCCGCCCTACGAAATAAAAGAATTTTATGATTTTTTTGTTAAAACAGTTATGCAAGGAACCTGGTTTAAAGGTTATGTTTGGATAGAATCCGATCAAAAAAAAGGTGTTGCATTGGATTTTTTCGAGCAATTTAAGGAAATCAACATCAAAAATTACGAGCAAGGTTCAAGATACATTTGCGTCTTTTCTTTCTAAATCAAGATCAATTTGATAAATATAGGTATACTTTTAAATTTGGAGCAAAAATGGTTGCCAAGAAAAAGGCTATCTATGCGGGAAGTTTTGATCCTATTACCAACGGCCATATAGATATTTTAAATCGCGCCCTTAAAATTTTTGATGAAGTAGTACTCCTGCTTGCCATCTCGCCAACAAAAAAACCCACCTTCACTGCCAAACAAAGAGCAGAAATGTTAAAAAGTATTTTTAAAAATGAGCCACGAGTAAAAATCGATATGTGTAATGAATTAGTGGTTGATTATGCTAGAAGAAATAAGATTGGGTGTTTGATCAGAGGACTTAGGCCCTCAGGTGATTTTGACAGCGAGTCTCAAATGGCTTCTATGAATTATCACCTTTATCCGGATATCGAGACCGTTTTTCTAATGACTGGTGGCAAGTTTTATTTTGTCTCTTCTTCCATGGTTAAGGAAGCGTATAAATGGAAAGGCGATGTCTCTAAATTTGTTCCCAAAGAAGTTTTGAAATATTTAGAAAAATACACCAAGAGGATATATGTCAATAAGTAAACGAGCTCAAATTATTCCCGAATCAATCACACTTAAATTAAATACCCTGGCCGGTAAATTAAAAGATGAAGGGCGAGAAGTGTTTAATTTGACAGCCGGGCAACTGCCTTGTTTTCCACCGGATGCCTTCATTGAGGATTTATACAAAGTGGCCAAGGAAACTAAAAGTTTTCAATACAGTCCGGTTAAAGGTACGGAGGAGCTTCGAAAAAATTTTACGAATTATCTCGAACAAACCAGAGGAATAAATATAAAAGATACTCATGATTCATTGGTTGGTAACGGTGGGAAAGCAGTTTTAACTAACATTATCTCTAGTATCGTTGATCCCGGGGATGAAGTTATCTTATTTGCTCCGTATTGGATTTCTTATCCTCACATGGTTGGTCTTTGTGAAGGGACACTGGTCATGGTCGGAACTGGTCGTCAAAAATTTGTACCGGATCTAAAACAACTTGAAGAAAAAATTACCAAGAAAACTAAAGTGATTATTTTAAATAGTCCAAGTAATCCAAGTGGTATTTATTTAAGCGATGAGTGGATGAGAGAATTTGCCGTGATTCTAAAAAAACATCCGAATATTTTGGTTATCAGCGACGAAATTTATTACGAGCTGGCTTATGATGGAAAAAAACCCAAGTACTATTACCAATTTGATAAGTCTCTTCTAGCACAAACTTTTATCGTACATGGAATTTCCAAATCACTGGCTTGCACGGGGCTTAGAATTGGTTGGTGTGTAGGTCCCAAGGAATATATAAATGCCATCGGACGTTTGCAAGGTCACATTGCTTCAGGTGCGAACAGCCTGACCCAGGAAGCTTTGAAAAACTATAATCTTTTTAATACCGAAAATTTTTTAAGGCCAATGCTTGATACGCTTAGAGAAAATGCCGGTATTTTAAAATCAGAGTTGCATAAGCGAAATCTTGGAAATATCTGGTATGAGATTAATTCGGCTTTTTATTTTATGCTTAATTTAAAAGAGCTTCCTTACTTTAAAAAGAATTCTTGTAGTTGCTCATGTTCGAATACTGATCAGTCATTTGAAATGTGTAAAAAGTTAATGGAAGAAACTGGCGTGGTGATTGTACCCAGCAGTGACTTTGGAATTGATAATCATGCCCGCATCAGTATGGTGTTACCTGCCGCCAAATTTCAAATTGCGGTAGCTAAAATACTTGATTTTTTTACTAGGTAAAATCGAATTCCAAGTATTTAGATCAGGATAATTCTGCCTTCTAAAAAAATATGCTGTCCTAGTTCATACTATAGACAAGAGATAGACTATGTCTGTCTGTCTATGAGGTATGATAATGCTAAAAATCTTACTTTCCTTTTTGATCTTAATACTTATCTGCGCCTGTGGAAAATCAAGAGAAGAACTTATTGATGAGACAATTGAGAAGGCCAATATTTTACTGACTTCGGGCAATTGCGATTTAGCAATAACCATACTTGAAGGAATTGGCAGACAGACTAAGAACTTTCGTTACTTAAGAACATTATCCTCTGCTTATGCTTGTAAGGCGGGGTATAGTGAAAGTGTATTATTTGGAGATGATCTTCCCAATATCTCCGCTACGTCGGTGTGGGGAAGTTTATCCAGTTTTTCAACTTCCGAAAAAATGACTTCACCTACTTCAAAAAGTTTTACCAACTTGATTACGGCCATTGAAATAATCCTCTATGCAGGAGGAGGAATTCCTTCCACAACCGAACCCACCGTGGCGGAAAGAAGTGAGTTTATTTCGGGAAGTGAATTAGGTGATTTACATACTCAGGCACTTTATATGCTTATTTCTGCGCTTGGTATGTATACTTACCATTACGGTGATGCTGATAACGGACTAAAAGCGCAAAGAGATGCGGGGAATGATTGTTTTTTGAATTATAACGAAGATATAACTACGAATGCAACATATGCAGATTTAGGAGATTATATAATAGCAGCATTGCCACCAGAAAATGCATGCAGCGGTAGTGTTAATAGTGGACACCCTGATTTAACTCCTGTCGCAGCAAATTTATCGAGACTGTGTGAAGGAGTTTTTCTGTTTAATAACTTTAGAGTAGTTTTGACAGAGGTGTTGGCAGATTTAGCTGCATCGGTTGATGATTTAGATGATCTTGTAGCGGTTGATGCAGTGTTGGATATACAAAGAATGGCTCTTTACCAGGCCAAAGATGATATGGAAAATGTGGATACAGTTTTAAGTCGATCTGTTTGTGTGTCAGAAAATACCGCTAATACTGAGTATATTGAAACATATTTTTTATATTACTTTGAAACTTTATTTAATTAAATGATGACAAAACTTTGGGTGGCCCTATTTATTTTTTTACTTTTAAGCATCAGTTCCTATGCTAAAGAAGTTCATTATCTGGTTAGAAGTCCCAAAGCCTTGTTGATGGGAGATGCCTACACTGCCCTTGCCGACGATGAGTATACTCTTTTTTATAATCCAGCCATTTTGGGATATCACTCAGGCGTTAGTGGTAATATTTTGAATTTCGATTTCGGGGTAACCAACGTATTGGATAAAAAAGATTTGAATCGATTTGATGATTTTCCTAAGGACGATGCAGCCGCCATGGCAGATCGAATTTTGGATTTTCCTATTCATATGCATTTAGGCGTAACTCCTTCTTTTAAAATGGAATCGTTTTCTTTTTCCTTGCTGGCCAATTGGACTAGCAATTATATTTTAAGAAATAGGGTCTCTCCAACTTTGGATGTAGATTTTTATTATGATCGTGGATTTGTCACAGGTTACGCGTATAAATTTGGCAGAGGTGGTAAAAAAACCAAGAAAGGCGGTCGCACCACTGGTTTGAGTGGATCTGCGGGAGTTGCACTAAAACATATTAAACGAGAAGCCTTGCAAGGATCATTTCCTTTATTTGGGACATCCATCTTAAACGCTATTGCCTCAAGGGATGATGCGGGATTTTCTAAAATAAGAAATGAACTGGGATATGGAAAAGGCGATGGATGGGGCGCAGATACCGGATTACAGCTGCAATACACGGGAAGCTTTTATGATTTCATGAGTGGGCTTTCGGTTATGGATATAGGGCACACCAATTTTAAGAAGGTATATGGGATAAGGAATGTACCCAGGCAGGAAATGATGGTTAACTGGGGAAATGCCATTCAATATCATTTTGGAATTTTGGATACTACTTTCAGTTTTGATCTTCATCCCATAAATATGCCACTAGATTTTGCTAGAAAAGTTCATTTTGGATTTAGCGCAGATGTACTTGGATATGGGGTTTATGGCGGCTGGAATGGTGGGTATTTAAGCTATGGCGCTTCAGTCAACTTTTTTATTTTTAAATTGATGGCCGGATTTTATGGCGTAGAGCTTGGTACTGAAAGAAGAGAGAAAAAAGGCAATAGAATATTACTATATTTAAGTTTACTTAATTTTTCTTTTGAACCTTAGTCTATTCATGTAGAATGAAAGACAGGATATTCAACGGGAGGTTGTTTTGGAAAAAGTTTTTGTGCTGGATACCAATGTGTTGTTGTTTGATCCGATGGCCATTAATAAATTTGGCAAAAACACCGTCTTTATTCCCCTCATAGTTATCGAAGAACTGGACCGATTTAAAAAAGATCAAAACGAAAATGGTAGAAACGCCAGGCATTTTTCTAGAATAGTGGATGATTTAAGATCCCAAGGTCCACTGTCTCATGGGGTAGGGCTTACCAATGGTGGCAAGCTAATTATTTCTTTGGATAAACATACCAAGGGCAAATATGACGTTATAGACATCTCTATTCCTGATAATAGAATTCTCTCTTCAGCATTAGCGCTCAAGGAAGAGAAAAAAAATGTTACTTTAATCTCCAAAGATATTAACCTACGTTTAAAGTCGGATATGTTAGGGTTAAATGCCGAAGACTATGGCCCCAAGGATGTAACGATCGATGATCTTTATACGGGGAACCGATTGTATGAAGTAGAGGTACAAAGACTGGTCGAGTTTGAAAAAAATAGATTTTTAGCGCTCAGTGAAAAAGAATATGCAGAGATAAATCCCAACGAATATCTGATTGTATGTGAACAAGGTAATGATCGTCACCGCGCTCTAGGAAGATATTCTTTTGATAAGAAAGGTATTGTTCCGCTGATTCCTATTAGAGAAGGCGTGTGGGGTATTTATCCCAAGAATACTGAGCAACAGTTTGCCTTTGATGCTTTGTTAAATGATGAAGTGAAGCTTGTGACATTAGTAGGTAAGGCGGGAACTGGTAAAACATTGCTAGCTATTGCTGCAGGCCTTGAAAAAACTATCAACGATGAAACCTTTCATCGATTACTGGTATCAAGACCAGTGCAACCGATGGGAAAAGATCTAGGATATTTACCAGGGGATGTTAACGAAAAACTTGCTCCTTGGATGCAACCTATATTTGATAATATGGATTTTTTGTTTGGTCAGCAACGCGGACTTCATTCTTCCTGGGAAGAGCTCATTAATCAGGGTCTTTTGCACGTCGAACCTCTTACTTATATCAGAGGCAGAACAATTCCTAACCAATACTTGATCATTGATGAGGCCCAAAACTTATCTCCTCATGAAGTTAAAACCATTATTACCCGAGCAGGAGAAGGCACTAAAATTGTGCTCACTGGAGACTGTGAACAAATTGATAGTCCTTATTTGGATTCAGTTAATAACGGTTTGGCTTATGTCGTTGATCGCTTAAAAAATGAAAAAATTACTGCGCATACTAATTTAAAAGTGGGAGAACGATCTGAATTATCAGAGATTGCTTCCAAGCGATTATAGAAACTCTTCAAAGTGGATAATAGCATTGTCGTTTTGATTGGAATGAGAAGCAAGATTCTTGTTGGTACCGGTTCGTTTTTCAAATTCTTTTAAAACCAACCTGGATTTTACGGTCAGGTCTTTGTCAATTATGCCCCGTCGAAGATCATTAATAATAATATTTGACTCGTTAATAAGTTCGGAAAAAGTTAATATCTCCAGATATTCTTTAAAACATTTATTGGCAGCATTTTCATTATAAATGGTTTTAAAACTGGAAAATTGAATAATATTGTCTGAGTTCATATCGCTCATTATTTACACACCTTATGTAAAATTCATTTGCAATGTGGCCCACTCAGAATGATCTTTCAAGAATATGTTTTTAGCCATAATCAAAATGTGAAATTTTTACTTGTTTAACGCATAGGATTCAAGTAGTTATGCGCGGCGTTTTTGTCTTTTCCTTACAATTAGGTAGATAAATAGGGTGAAAATAAAAATAATAAAGATAATCAAATTAAATTTTTTGATATATTCAATCATTGGAGGGCCTATAAAGTAGTAAGCGGTAAAAAAGACACTGGTAGAAATAGTCGCCGCAATTAAATCATAAATACAAAATTTTATTGGTTTAACTCCCGTGATACCGCTAGTTAAAAAGATTCCATTGCGTACCCCAAAAGGAATAAATCTGCCAACAATTAAAGCTACAATTCCGTACTTTTCAATATTGGTTTTAAACCACTCAACTTTCTGTGGATTCATCATCTTGGCAAAAAATTTGATTTTAAAAATATGAGGACCAAAAATTCTTCCCATATAAAAGCAAATAACGTCACTTCCATAAACTCCCAAGTAAACCCCGATAAAGAGTGGTATCAACTGTTCGGGATATTTAGCCGCCAGAGTTGCTGAAATAAATAACATTAAATCTTCAGAAACCGGCAGATTGAATCCTGCTAGCAACAATAATCCGAATATTGCGTAAGGAGCAATATGAATATTTTGCTGAACAAACAGTATAAATTCATCCATGAAAAACCTTGGGTTGTTTTACTAAAAAGACAGTCTAAGAATATAGTAGTTTTAAAAAAAAGGCCCACAAAATTGCAGGCCCTTTAATTGGAATATAAAATTTATTATCCATGTTTTTGAAAATAACTTTTTGATCCTTGAGGGTCTGCTTTCATAGTATCTTGGCCTTTGGACCAATTCGCTGGACATACCTCGCCATTTTTAGCGACATACTGAAAAGCTTCAATCAATCTAAGGATTTCATCTACATTTCTTCCTACCCCTAGATTATTAATAGTTGAGTGCTGAATAACATTTTGGTCATCTATTATAAAGAGTCCTCGAAGGGCCACTCCTTCATCTTCAATTAAAACTCCGTAATCTCTGGATATTTTTTTATTAAAATCACTTAATAGGGGATATTTCACATTTCCAATCCCACCTTCAGCTCTGCTTTGTTTAGTCCAGGCAAGGTGAGAGAATATACTATCAGTAGATACTCCAATAATTTCGGTTTTGAGTTCTTTAAATTGATCAACTTTATCAGAAAAAGCCGTTATTTCGGTTGGACATACAAAAGTAAAATCAAGAGGATAAAAAAACAATACTTTCCATTTACTCTTCATATCACTGAGAGATAATTGCTTAAACTCGCCATTTACTAATGCTTGGGCCATAAATTCCGGGGCCTTGTTACCAACCAATCTACCTTTGTTAACACATTCATTCGTCATATTTGTCTCCTTTGTAATCGTAATACATGATTAACTGTAGATAAGTGGAACATTGGCCGGTTTGTTACAAAAAAAATAATAAAACATTTTTGGTCAACTAACTGATTTTTTTTTATTAACATGCTATTATTTCTAAAGTAATTTCAATATGTTGTCGAAATGCAAACAACGAGTGAGTTGTAAGGAAAGCTAGGAGAGATGGTTAATGAAAGAAGTTATGAATTACATTCCCAATCCAATAGTCATTGAACAAACCGCCAGGGGCGAGCGGCAATATGATATTTATTCCAGGCTGCTAATAGATAGGATTATTTTTTTGGGTTCTCCTATTAATGATGTGGTGGCTAACTTGATTATTGCTCAAATGCTTTTTTTAGAGCAGTCAGATGCTGAGGCTCCTATTAATTTTTATATCAACAGTCCGGGCGGTAGCGTGTATGCTGGGCTTGCCATGTATGACATTATGAATTTGATTTCTTGTCCAGTTTATACGACCTGTATTGGGCTCGCGGCATCTATGGGATCACTGCTTCTATGTGCCGGTACCAAGGGATTTAGATATTCATTACCTCATAGTAGGATTATGCTTCACCAACCAATGGGAGGAGCTGGAGGACAGTGTTCTGATATTCAAATTCAAGCGAATGAGATTTTGGATTTAAAGAAAAAACTGAATGCCATTTACGCTAAACACTCCGGGAAGGATTTAGCATATATTGAAAAACAGACTGATCGTGATAATTTTTTATCACCGGAGATGGCAAAAGAATTTGGTTTAATTGATTCAATTATTGAAACAAAGAAAAAAAAATAATGTGTTTTAATATGTAGGAACTTTTAAAGAAGGTAAGATTGAATGAATAGGGAAAAAGGAACTCACCAAGCGACGCTACATTGTAATTTCTGTGGAAAGTCTCAAAAAGAGGTCAATAAATTGATCGCAGGTCCTGGATGCTATATATGCGATGAATGCGTTGAACTGTGCAATGATATTATATATGAAGATTCTGTAAAAACTAGTACCAAAGTGGCCATTGATAAAGTTCCAAAACCTCATGAAATCAAGGCTCACTTAGATCAATATGTTATTGGACAAGAAAGAGCTAAAAAAATTATTTCAGTGGCAGTACATAATCATTATAAAAGAATATCTCATGGCGAGAAAATAAAAAATTCTCGTACTAAAAACGAAGAAGTGGAATTGCACAAATCAAATATATTGTTGGCAGGACCAACCGGCAGTGGAAAGACTTTGTTAGCTCAATCCCTTGCTAGATTTTTAAATGTGCCTTTTGCCATAGCTGATGCAACTTCTTTGACCGAAGCTGGTTACGTGGGAGAGGATGTCGAAAATATCATTTTAAATTTATTGCAAAACTGTGACTATGATATCGCTCGTGCGGAACGCGGGATTGTTTATATTGATGAGATAGATAAAATTGCTAGAAAATCAGAAAATCCTTCCATTACTCGAGATGTTTCCGGTGAAGGAGTTCAGCAAGCATTATTAAAAATTATTGAAGGAACCATCGCCTCCGTTCCTCCTAAAGGTGGGAGAAAACATCCTCAGCAGGAGTTTTTACAAGTAAACACTAAAAACATTCTTTTTATTTGTGCTGGAGCTTTTGTCGGACTTGATAAGATAATTGAAAAACGCTTGACCAAAAGACCAATGGGTCTTGTGGTAGAAGTTAAATCTACCGAGAAATCAATTGTTGAAAAATTAGGTGGTATAGAACCGGAAGATTTATATAGATTTGGACTAATCCCTGAATTTGTTGGAAGGTTACCGGTCAACGCTATGTTGGATGAATTAGATGAAGAAGCTTTGCTTAAGATATTGACTGAGCCTAAAAACGCTATTACCAAGCAATATATCAAACTTTTTGAATATGACGGAATCGAGCTTGAGTTTGAAACTGAGGCCCTAAAAGAAGTAGCTAAAATAGCTTTGGAAAAGAAAACGGGAGCACGAGGATTAAGAGCGATTTTGGAGCAAACCATGTTGGATGTTATGTATGATATCCCCTCTAATGATCAAGTTTGTAAAGTATTGGTGACTTATGATTCGATCGTGGGAAAAGGTGGGCCCATCCTTGTTGAAGGTGAAAGAATTTTAAAATCCAGAGTTAAGTCAACTGATCCACAAATTGAAGATAAAAAAAATGCTTCTTAAAAACATGTACCTTTTTACACTATGCGTGAGATCTATCTAGCTGAAAATTAAGGGATATTTTTTAAATAAAAAAAACCTAGGAAATTATATCCTCAGCTTTTTTTTTGATCCTAATTCAAATTTCAGTCATAATTATTATTAAGGAATCAAAATTTGATTTGTCAGGAAGACAAAGAATTTTGGTTGATTTTGCCAAGGCTGGGACAGGAGGTTACATGCCGGACAATAAGAATGCTGTTTTCAAGTTACCGCTTCTACCACTAAGAGATTTAATCATATTTCCCCATATGGTTATTCCACTTTTTGTAGGTAGGGAAAAATCAATTTCGGCACTTGAAGAAGCCGTAAAAAGCAATAACGAACTTTTCTTGGTAACCCAAAAAGATGCAACGATTTTAAATCCTGAAAGAAAAGACGTTTATGATGTAGGGACGGTAGTAAATCTTATTCAGATGCTGAGGCTACCTGATAATACCGTGAAAGTTTTAATTGAAGGTAAGTATCGGGCCAAGATTGTAGAATTTATTGATGCCAGCAGCGGATATGAAGCCCGGTTGGAGAGTTGCCAGAGCGAAGTTTGTGAGGTTGGAGTTAATGTTGAAGCAACCGTTAGAAGTATTAAAGGAATTTTTGAACAATATGTAAAAATCAATAAAAGAATTCCTCCAGAACTTTTAATGAGCATTTCATCAATCATGGATCCTTCTAGATTGGCGGATATTATTGTCGCTCATTTAAATATGAAGATTCCGGAAAAACAACAAATATTAGAAGCAGTCAATGTGGAAGATCGGCTTAATCTTCTTCTGGAAAAAATGCAAGGTGAAATTGAAATTATCAACGTTGAAAAACGCATTCGCAACAGGGTTAAAACCCAAATGGAGAAATCTCAAAAAGAATATTATTTAAATGAGCAAATGAATGCTATTCAAAAAGAATTAGGTCAAAAAGACGACGGCAAAAATGAAATCCAAGAGATGGAAGAAAAGCTTGCTAAAAAATTAATGCCTGAAGAGGCCAAAGATAAGACACAAAAAGAAATTAAGAAACTAAAGTCCATGTCGCCAATGTCTGCAGAATCTGCCGTGGTTAGAAACTATATTGATTGGATGCTGTGTCTGCCGTGGAGTGAAGTCACGGTGGATGATAATAGTGTTGCTAAATGTCGTGAGATCCTAGATCGCGATCATTACGGTCTTCGCGATGTTAAAGATCGAATTATCGAGTATCTAGCGGTTAGAAATCTCCTGGAAAAAGGCGAAGGCAAAGGGACTATCTTATGTCTAGCAGGTCCTCCCGGTGTTGGTAAAACATCCGTGGGAAGATCCTTGGCGGAAGCGATGGGAAGAAATTTTGCGCGGATTTCCCTGGGCGGAGTTAGAGACGAAGCTGAAATTAGAGGTCATAGAAAAACTTACGTCGGTGCCATGCCTGGGAAAATCATCAATGCTTTAAAGAAAGCAAAATCTTCTAACCCACTTATCCTCTTGGATGAGATTGATAAGATGTCGAGTGATTTTAGAGGAGATCCTGCCAGCGCGATGTTGGAAGTATTGGATCCGGAACAAAATAGAAACTTTGTAGATCATTACATAGAGTGTGAGTACGATTTATCCAATGTTATGTTTGTTATGACGGCCAATGATATTCATAAAATTCCTGGGCCACTTAAAGATAGAATGGAAATTATCTCTATCCCCGGTTACACACCGTTTGAAAAATTACAAATTGGTAAAGAGTATTTGATTAATAAAGCCATTATTAATAATGGACTTAAAAAATTTAATTTTAATTTAAACGATAAGGCGATTACTTCCATCATTACTAATTACACCAGAGAAGCTGGGGTAAGAGAGCTGGAGCGTTTAATTAATACGATCGCCAGAAAAATTGCTACTGAAGTAGTGACGAAAGAAATTAAAGCAGGTAGAGAATTTAAAGTAGCTCAAAAGCAACTTAAAAAGTTTCTAGGCCCAAGCAAATTTGAAGGTAAAGATATCGAGGCTGAATCACAAGTGGGGCTGGTAAATGGTCTTGCTTGGACTTCGGTTGGTGGTGAACTTTTACATATCGAAGTGGTAACTTTCCCTGGAAAAGGTAATTTACAAATTACTGGAAAACTAGGTGAAGTGATGCAAGAATCTGCCAAAGCTGCGCTTTCATACGTAAGGTCGATAAGTGACCGGTTGGGAATTGATAATAAGTGGTACCATGAACATGATATTCATATTCACGTTCCGGAAGGCGCGACTCCAAAAGATGGACCAAGTGCCGGCATCACTTTAGTTACTGCCCTTGCTTCGGCCATTACCGGCTTAAAAGTTAATGCTAACGTGGCGATGACGGGAGAGGTAACTATCAGAGGAAGAGTACTTCCCATTGGCGGACTAAAAGAAAAATTACTGGCAGCCAAGCAGGCTGGAGTTAAAATTGTTATAATACCAAAGAAAAATGTTAAGGATTTGGTTGAAATTCCCGTAGAAATCAAGTCGGGGCTGGAAATTATTCCATGCGAAGAAGCACACGAAGTTTTAAAACATGCTCTAAGTCTCGGACACCCAGAGCAATTTATGAAAGTAGTGGAGCTTAAAGTTTTGGAAAGTAAAGAAGACTTGGACGTTGCTAATTAAACTTAACTTTTCTTTACTAAGAAAAACATTTTTTTTGTTGTAAAATTAAAAGAAATGTTTTGAAAAAGGAAGTTTCCATGCAAACAGAACGGGATTTTCTCCACGATCTAGCTTCACCACTTTCCACCATATCTTTAAATTTAGATTTTGCAATAAGGCAGTATCGAGATAAGTTAGAGGATGAAGCTTTTTGGAAACATATCGAAGTAGCCAAAGAACAAGTTAGGCGTTTAATCGAAATGGCTGATAAAAGGCATCTTGAAGTCAGAAGTCAAAATGCTAAAACGTACTAACCGAATTATACTGGTTCAATGGATGATTTTTTAAATTTGTTCTTCATGACTATATTCTAATAAGTCACCAGGGGTGCATTCCAATGCTTCACAGATTTTTCCAAGCGTTGAAAATCTGATGGCCTTAGCCTTATCTTGTTTTAAGATCGATAAATTTTGAATACTGATTCCGATTATTTCAGAAAGTTCAGTGAGTTTCATTTTCTTTTTAACCAGCATCATATCGAGATTAGTTTGGATTGGCATAATGGCTTCTGTGTTATTACATGATCTCAAACCAACATTTTAGGGATTGTTGTCCAAGATAGAATTTAAAAAATAAATGTATAAAAAAATGAATGAGTTGCTTCATTAAAAATCTTCCTAATTTGATTTTTTTTATTTCCTGTTTACATTTACAACACAAATATCGTGATAATCAACAATAAATTAATGATAAACGTTGACAATATAACGAATTTCGATAAATATTGTGTGTCGGTAACCCCGAATTGTTCAATTTGACAGAATAAAGAATTGCATTTAATCTCTCAAAAAACATCTTACGGGCGTTTAGCTCAGCTGGGAGAGCGCTACCCTTACAAGGTAGATGTCAGAGGTTCGATCCCTCTAACGCCCACCAAAATTTTAGAATATAGGACCTCTTCGAGGTCCTTTTTTTTGACCTTTCCCAGTATAAATCGTTCTAAAAGATACTGAGATTGAGGGAAGATTTTCCTTTCAGACAATTGTGTGAAAGGCAATCCGTAATCATGTACAATGATGGTACATTATGAAAGATCAAAGACTAGGTAAATTTATTAGTTTCAAAATTATTTTGCCAGCAATTATTCTTCTGTATGTAATTTTTAGTGCTTTGTTTTTTTATCGATTCTGGATTAACAGCCACCACGATACCTCCCAAAAAGCTCTGCAAGCGACCTATACCATGGCGATAGGCATAGATGGAGAGATGTTTACTAAGCTTAGAGGTATTCCGGAAGATGTGGGGACAGTGCACTTTGAGAGTGTAAAAAAAAGGTTAATGCATTTGTTGACGGTCTACCCCGATGTTAAATTCATATATTTATATATAGAAAAAGAAGGTAAATTAATATTTACCGTCGATTCAGAACCCCCTGAATCCAAGGATTACACACCACCTGGTACCGAATATACTGAAGCTGATCCTGAGTATTTTAGGCCTTTCAAAGAAGGGAAAGCCATTATAACTAAACCGGTAACCGACAGGTGGGGAACTTGGGTATCAATTCTAGTGCCAATAAAAGATAAAAAAACTAAACAAGTTAAAGCTGTCCTAGGCGTGGATTACCCTGCCAGTAAATGGATGAACGAAGCAATTAAGCATACCGTTCAATTATTTATAATTTTATTGGTGTTTTTTCTTCTATTAATAACTATCTTTCGATTGGTCGTAAGTATTCATGCCAGGAAAACCAAAGAGACCATGTTGCAGCAAAAAGAACAGTCTTATCGAGAATTGTTTGATGGGAATCGCGATGGTCTGGTTATGGTGGATATGGAGGGAAGTTTCTTGGATGTTAATCCGGCATTTTGCCAAATGTTAGGTTACAGCTTGGCGGAGCTTAAGGAGTTGGAAGATTTTTTCAAGATCACTCCAAAACGGTGGTGGGAATTTGAAAGAGAGGAAATTTTGAAAAATCGGCTGCTTAAACAGGGGTATTCCGGGGTCTATGAAAAAGAATATATAAGAAAAGATGGGACGATTTTTCCAGTCGAATTGCAAGCATATGCGATCCAGGATGGAGATGGCAGTATGAGTTCGTTGTGGGCGGTAGCTCGTGATATTACCGAGAGAAAGAAAATGGAGCAACATACTCTTAAAACACAACGATTGGAATCAATTGGGATTTTGGCCGGGGGAATTGCTCATGATTTTAATAATTTACTTGGTGGAATTTTTGGTTATATAGAATTGGCAAAAAAAAATGTTAATGAAAAGAAATTTGATAATGTTCTAAAATATTTGTCTAAGTTGATGACTATGTTCTACCGAGCGAAGGATTTGTCACAACAACTCCTCACTTTTTCAAAAGGTGGGCATCCAGTTTCTAAAAATCAGTCGCTAATACCAATCCTCAAGCATTCTTCAGAATTTTCCTTAAGTGGATCAAATGTTAAACGAAATATTTCAGTGCCGGATGATTTATGGGATGTATGCGTGGATGAAAATCAAATTGGGCAGGTTATCGATAATATAGTGATAAATGCGAAGCAAGCAATGCCAGACGGGGGAGAAATTACGGTCATGGCAAGGAATGTGCCACATGGAGAAACTCTCCCACTAGGGCTTAAAGCTCGTCCGTATGTTTGCTTTTCCATTGCAGATAATGGGATTGGAATTTCCGCAGAAAATTTAACTAAAATTTTTGATCCATTTTTTACTACCAAGCCAAAGGGAAGTGGGCTGGGACTGGCCACTGTTTATTCTATTATAAAAAGACACGAAGGTGAAATAGAAGTTAAATCCCAACCTAATTTGGGAACGACTTTTATCATTTATCTTCCCGCTTCTACAAAGCGAGAAAAAAGTGAGCCTAATATTATGAACGAAGAATTTAAATACCGCGGTAATGTTTTAATTATGGATGATGAAGAGGATTTGTTGGATTTATTTTCGTGTAATTTGGAGGAAATAGGTTGCACGGTTACTTGTGCTCGTAACGGCGAAGAAGCGGTTGAACTATTTTCAAAGGCAAAAGTGAAACTTCAGCCATTTACGCTGGTAATTTTGGATTTGACGATTCCAGGAGGAATTGGGGGAAAAGAAGTCATTAAACATTTGAGAAAAATAGATGAATCTTTTATTGCAATTGTTTCTAGCGGTTATTCAGAAGATACGGTGATGGCAAAACCTCTTGAACATGGATTTAATGATGCAATTGCTAAGCCTTATAATAGAAAAGATTTGGTTGAAGTGTTAATGCGAAATCGTTTGAAATAAATTCTCCGGGTTATTCAACAAAACGATAACCTTGGCAGACAGCATCGTCAATTGACTTAAAAAACAGGCGTGCCCAAATGGGAACTAGGTCATGCGCTGTAGGTGAAAAAAGTTCGTGGGTGAAATAGTTACCAATATAATTAGAGGGAGTAAGTTGATTATGTTGTGACCTGAATTCATATGGGGCCATTGCTTCTTTGGTTATATATTTAGTGCGTTTATTATTGAAGGATTCGCGGGCAGCCATGAGATATACTCGCACCATATTTTCATCAAAAGGATAAATAAAATAAGGGGCAGCATAACCCGCACGTATCATTTCTAAATTAATGTCTAGGTTGTGATAAAAAATTTGTCCTAAAACCCTTTTGCGATTAGGGCCTTCTTTAAATTTCTCACCGGTTACTACCATAACTTCACACCCAATAGGAATGAGGGTTGCTAGATAATTTCGGGCATTATCGGCAATGATACCTTGGCTATGACCATTGAAATCTATCTCGGGAGTGTCAATTCCGTTCATACGAATAGTATATTTGATCCCATCTCGTCCCAGCAGATTCAAAGTATCTCCGTCGTGAATTGAGAGTACCGTTGCGTAAAATGCTGGTTGGGCGAACGTGAAAGTAGCAAAAAATACCGCTAAAAATAATGTAAATTTAATCATGGCGCTCTTTTATCTCAAAAAAGTTGATGATCATAGATGTATGGTAATTTATACCAACTGGTGAACAACTATAAGTACAGTTTATCTAGGGTTTGACCGCTTCAATCATGACGGATTGAACATAATCTTCAATTTTACTTCCCGGGAGCCAGTTTTTGATAAATTCTCGACTTTCATCTTTAGGGGTTAGTCGGATTTTGTTAAAACCAGCTGTGCTTAAAAATATTTTTATTTCATCTAGTGTGCTAGCTCCTGAGATACAACCGGTATAAGCTTCGATCTTTTGCTCCACTTCTTTGGGAAGTTCACAAGTCTTGATGACATCAGATATGGCCAGTCGTCCGCCTTTTTTTAAAACCCGAAATGCTTCTTTGAATACGCTGAGCTTATCGGTTGACAAATTAATCACACAATTTGAAATAATAACATCCACGACAGCGTCAGCAACGGGAAGATGTTCAATTTCTCCTAGGCGAAATTCCACGTTGGAATAATTTCCTTTCTTGGCATTTTTTTGCGCTAAATTGATCATTTCAGGGGTCATATCAATCCCGATTACTTGTCCTTTTTTTCCCACCTCATTGGCCGCAATAAAGCAATCAAATCCTCCACCACTTCCCAAATCTAAAACTGTTTCGCCTTTCTTTAAGGAGGCAAAGATTTGCGGATTACCACATCCCAGTCCCATATTGGAACCTTCGGGAATATTTTCGACATCTTCTTTAGAATAGCCAAGATCAAGGGAGGCTTTTTTAGAATCTATTTTGGTCGATCCACAACAAGAAGAAGAGCAGCCACAACTTTTTGTACTGGTAGCGATTTGTGAGTATGCTTTTTTAACTTCTGCTTTAATTTTTTCTTTGGAATCTAATTTAGAGCTATTAAAAAGATAGCTTAATCTTGTGACTAGTTCGTCTCGCACTTTTATAAAAGACTTAAGATCCTTAGAGGGGTCAGGAAGTGCCCAATGCAAACGAACTGCTTTTCCTGAAAATACGGGGCAGATTTCTTCTGAACATAAAGTAATGACAACGTCAATTTGATGAAGATTGATTGAATCTATGCTTTTGGATTGATGCAAGCTTATGTCAATGCCAATTTCCTTAAGGGCCTCTATCGCTAGGGGATTCACTTGAGATGGTCTTGACCCGGCGGAGGATATTTTGACTGATGCGGGCGCCAGCGCTTTGGCGATTCCTTCTGCCATCTGACTGCGTCCTGAATTGGCAACACATAAAAAAAGTATATGTTTGGGATTGATTTTTTTGAGTTCATCTGCTTCATTTTTCCATTTCATATAAAATACTTCCTTTTAAACCAAAGAGAAACGTTTACTAATCCAATGAGTACGGGAACTTCGACCAGTGGCCCGATGACTGTTGCAAAAGCGGCACCATGATTGATACCGAAAGTGGCTATTGCTACTGCGATAGCTAATTCAAAATTATTAGATGCAGCGGTGAATGACAAGGTTGCTGTATTCTTGTAATTTGCTCCCAATTGTTTGCTAATAAAAAACGACAAAATAAACATGATAACAAAATAAAAAAGAAGTGGTATCGCAATACGAACAACATCCAAAGGCAGCTCTACGATATATTCGCCTTTGAGGGAGAACATCAAAATTATGGTAAATAAAAGTGCGATTAAGGTTATCGGGCTTATTCTTGAAATAAATACTGATTGATACCAATCTCTTCCCTTGGATTTGATGAGAATGATTCGAGAAAAAATACCAGCAATAAATGGAATACCTAGATAAATGAATACACTTTGAGCAATTTCACCGATGGTAATATTGACAACGACCCCGGTTAATCCAAGCCATGTGGGTAAAATCGTAATAAATAGGTAAGCATATAACGAGAAAAATAAAACTTGGAAAATTGAATTGAAGGCCACTAAACCCGCACAATATTCAGTATCACCTTCCGCCAGATCGTTCCACACAATAACCATTGCAATACAACGTGCCAAACCAATCATGATAAGACCAATCATATATTCCGGCTTATCGCTTAAAAATAAAACGGCTAGACCAAACATTAATAAGGGACCTATAATCCAGTTTTGAATAAGTGATAAAAAAAGTACTTTTTTGTTTTTAAAGACTTTTCCCATTTCTTCATATTTTACTTTTGCAAGAGGGGGATACATCATTAGAATCAATCCAATAGCGATAGGTATAGAAGTTGTGCCAATATTAAATTGATTTAAAAAAGAAACAGTACTGGGTACTAGGTAACCAAGACTAATTCCAAATCCCATCGCCATAAAAATCCATAGCGTAAGAAACCTATCTAAAAATCTCAGATGCTTTTTCATGGCATACACCTTTTATTCCATACCTTAAACATTCGAAATCAAAACTCTTAGTCTTTTGAGTCCGTTTAAATTAATACAATAACAAACCGAGGTTCCTTCAATCTCTCCTCGGATAAGACCAGCTTCTTTTAAAATTTTTAAATGTTGAGACACGGTGGATTGTGCTAGGCCATCAACATGTTCAACAATTTCCCCACAAATGCAGCTTTGCTTTTGGGATAAGACTCTTAAAATGTGTACTCTCACAGGGTGCCCTAACGCTTTTGCCAGAGTAGCTAATTCTGCGTCTGCAGCCCGCACAGCTGCTATATCGTCACTAGACGATTCGGAACAACAATTATACTTATTTTTATTAGTTACCATGATTTATGTTTATCGTAATATGACGATAAAGTCAATTGGGTTTTTGATCAACTAAATTTAGCTTGATTTGCTATTTATTTTTATGCAAAGTAAGCTTACCTAATAAAAAAACATACTAACCGGGACATTGATTATGAAAGAATTTCTTCACACCATGATTAGAGTATTTGACCTGGAAAAAAGTCTGGCTTTTTATTCAATGCTAGGCCTTAAAGAAGTTCGTCGGGTTCAAAATGAAGAATATAAATTTACCTTGGTATTTTTAAAAGCACCGAACTCAGAAGCTTTGCTAGAGTTGACTTATAATTGGGAGCAAAGTAAACCTTATCGAACCGGTCGCGCTTTTGGCCACTTAGCATTTAGTGTAGAAAATATTTATGATTACTGCGCATATCTGCAAAGTCATAACGTGACTATTTTAAGACCCCCGCGAGATGGATACATGGCATTTATAAAATCTCCCGATGGCATATCTATTGAGTTATTACAAATTGGAAAGCGTCTTGTTCCCATGGAACCATGGGCAAGTATGAAAGATACTGGGACGTGGTAGGGGTACTTAATATGTCGTCGTTGTCAGTCATTGATCTTTATAAAAACTATTCAAGAAAAAATCAATCAGTTTTGGAAGCTGTTAGAGGAATTTCTTTTGATGTAAAACCTGGAGAATGTTTTGGGTTACTTGGTCCTAATGGTGCCGGCAAATCAACGACCATGAAATGTGTAACTGGCTTTTATCACCCTTCCAAAGGATCAATTAAAGTACTAGGTCTTGATATTACCTTAAATTTAAGAGATGCCCGTATGAAACTGGGCGTGTGCCATCAAGACGATACGCTTGATACTGATTTTGCAATGCTCGATCAACTTTTACAGTTTGCTTCCTTTTTTCGTATTGATAAAAAAGAAGCACTCCTACGTGCAGAAAGACTGTTAAAAAGATTTGATCTTTTTGATAGGAAAAAAGATTTGGTAGAATCGCTTTCTGGAGGACTGCGCCGAAGGTTGCAAGTCGCGAGAAGTTTAATCAACAACCCCGAACTGTTAGTTTTGGATGAACCAACGACTGGACTAGATCCTGAATCCAGAAGGTCCCTTTGGGAAATCCTTTGTGAAGAGAGAAAAAAAGGTATGGCCATCTTGCTTTCCACCCATTACATGGATGAAGCCCAACGGTTATGTGATCGTGTTGCTATAATATATAAAGGAAAGATTGTCGCCTGTGATAATCCCCAAAAATTAATCAGCGACGTGACACATGATAAATTGATTAGAGAAGAGATTCGTCCAGGTATTACGATAGAAAGACCATCTAATTTGGAAGATGTTTATCTTTTACTCACTGGGGTAAGTCTGGCAGCAGATTTATCCGAAGGAGTGTAAACATGTCCAGATTGATGATTTCGCTTGGCTCGATCTATTTAGTTTGGAAAAGATACGCCTACGTTTATAGAAAGAACATGGCCTTTGCTGCAATTACCACTTTTGTCGAACCGTTTTTATATTTGGCATCATTTGGTTTTGGATTGGGATCAGTGATTGGAACCATTGATGTTGGTGAAATCCAAGTATCGTACCGAGCGTTTGTGCTAGCTGGAATTGTGGGGCAAACGATCCTCTTTCAAAGTTTCTTTGAAGCCGCTTACGGTAGTTTTGTTAGAATGTATTACCAAAAAATATTCCAGGCCATTGCCGTAACTCCCGTCACTATTGAGGAAGTTTTATGGGGAGAAATTATTTGGGATTCCAGTCGTTCATCCACCTCGGCAGTAGCGGTTATGTTAATAGGTGTAGCAATTGGAGATTTTTCCATTACTGGAGTTTTATGTGCGATCCCCATTTGTTTTATTTTTGGGATGATCTTTGCAAGTCTTGGATTATTGGTTTCAGCGAAATCGCAAAGTATAGATAGTATAAGTTATCCTCAATATCTTTTTATCATTCCCATGTTTCTTTTTTCGGGAGTCTTTTTTCCATTAACTAACTTGCCAAGCCTAATTCATAAAATTATTTTTATACTTCCTTTGACTTCGGTATTGTCTGTCCTTAGAACATTGGTTTTAGGCTTTACTTTCGAGTGGTGGGCACCCATAATAATTGGGGGCTGGGGTATTATTCTTATTCCGCTTGCCAGAAAGGCCATGATTAAAAGATTAGTAGCTTAAATAAAAAAATGAGTAATTTATCGACAATTATATAAAAGTCTATTGTATAATATAGATGTCGGTTACTACTTAAAGGAAAATATAATGATCCCAGATAATATATGTTTTGAAGCGATAACTGCGCTTGATTTCCCCTGTTATGTGATTGATGCCAGTAATTATGAAGTTATCTTGGCCAATCCACTTGCCACCCATTGGGGTGTTAGGAAAGAAAAAAAATGTTATGAATTAACTCACAAGCGCACTACCCCTTGTGATAACCTCGAGCACCCATGTCCCTTAAAAGAAGTTCTGCGGACTAAAAAACCTTTTAGAGTAAAACATATTCATGAAACCATTGACGGTAAAAAAGGAATCTTTGAAGTTCATGGATGCCCTATTATGAATAGTATGGGTAATGTAACTTATATGGTGGAATGCTCAATCGATATCACTGAACAGGAATTGTTGCGACAAAATTTAACGGATACTGAAAACAAATTTTTTGAAGTCGAAAAAATGGCCACCATGGGTGAACTTACTGCATCCATTGGGCACGAAATCAACAATCCTATAACGATCTTAAAGGGCTATGCCACCTTAATGAAAGATAACAAAATCAGTATTGAGGAAGGATTGAAAGCCCAAGAAAAAACTATAGATCGCATTGTTCAATTACTTCAAGGATTAAAAACGCTATCCAAAGTTGATGTAAATACGGATGAGTTGGTGGATATAAATGAAACCATTAGTAATAGCTTGAAGCTGATTTTACCCCTTTTTAAAAAAGAAAATATTGTTATTCAAGCTGATTTGCAAACTGATTTGCCTTTAATTAGAGGAAGTGTTGGCGCATTTCAACAGATACTGCTTAACCTATTTTCCAATGCGAAGGATGCTATGAGTGGGCGAGAGAAGAAAAATATATTAATCAGTACTGCATCTAAACAGCAGGAAGTGATCTTTAGGTTTTCTGATGATGGTCCGGGTATAGCACCAGAACATATGAATAAAATATTTGATGCATATTTTACCACAAAAGCAGTAGGTAAAGGCTCAGGTATCGGATTACGGGTGGTAAGAGATTTGACTAGAAAATTAAAAGGAGAAGTACAAGTTGAGTCTTCACCTGAAAAAGGTGCTGCGTTCATTTTTAATTTTCGTTTGCCCTAGTTCATTGTCAAAGTTAATCTTGCTTAACTAATTTTATTCCATCTTCGGTTTTTTCCACGCGACCGGCCTTAAAAAGTACAGTAAAAGCTTTTTTAAATGCCAGTTTGCTAATTCCAAACATTTGGTAAATCTCTTCGGGAGAGCTATAGGTGGTTATAGGTAAAAACCCATCTGATTCTTTTAGGGCATCAAGGATAAAATCTGTATTTTCTCTTACAGCTTTCATGCCAATAGGATTAAGCGAAACGTCGACCAGTTTGTCTGGACGAATTTTTTTTACGTATCCATTCGTTTTTTTACCGAGATCTACTTCGGTAAAAATTTCATTATGATAAATGATTCCGGAGTATTTATCTTCAATGATGACTTTAAATCCCAGGGGTGTTTTTTGGAAAGGGAGGATTTCCACTGTTTGTTTTTCATAAAGTTCAATATTTTTAGTTTCAAGAAAATTTCCAAATTTTTGGGTGGCAAAGATGCGGTTGGTTCCTGGTTCAAGGCAAATGCGAACCAGATAAGATGAACCGAGACTGATTTCTTCTTTCCTTTGATTTCCTGGCAGCAAAAGATCCTTGGAAATACCCCAATCAAA
>MEPW01000026.1:37360-42398 GCA_001769975.1 Bdellovibrionales bacterium RIFOXYA1_FULL_36_14
AGGCAAAGGAGTCAACTTCGGCGTAAGGAATTTCAGAAGTGGCTAAAGGCTTGCCTTGATTATCGCTGTAAATAAAAACTTCCAGTTGGCTTCCTACGGTAATATCAGATGGCGCAACCGAGCCTGGCAAAAAAATGGAATCATTTTCCTCGTTAGAAAGTTGGTAACCGGAATTAGTTTCCTTTGAAACAATGAGAGTTTGAATTTTTCCAATATTTATCATGTAGCACCTTTTATATTTTATACACGTAGAAATTATCTGTATATCTATCATAAATATTTTAAATTAGGCTAGTTAGTAAGAATTAAGTAATGATAATTGATTGAAGTGAATAAATATCAATACTTGTCTGTTATTGAATTGAACCCAATTTCAAAATTAGGAATTAATCTCAAACAAGACATTTTTTTTATCTAAATAATCACCTTGAAATAAATTAAGAAATCATAATGTTCATTTTAATGATTTCCAATACCTTTTAATCACATATTTTTCGAAGCCCATCTTTTCATAAAAACCTTCTCGGCCACAAGGAACAAGCAAATCATCACAGCCATTTTCCTTTGCCCAAATTTCAAACCTGTCTAACAACGCTTTGCCAAGTCCCTTGCCCTGATACTCATTGTGGACGATAATCTCTTCAATGATTCCACATTTTGATTCAAAATCGACTTCAAGCCTAGATGAACCAAGAAAAAAGCCGATCACATTGTCATTATCAAAAGCAATTGCTTTATAATATTTTCTGTCACGAAGGCATCGCTCTATTACTTTGATAAGTCCTGATCCAACATCATTTTTGTATAATACCTGTAAAAGTGGCATTATCTTTTCTAGATCATCTAATTGAGCATTTCTAATTATGTATTCCACGTTTCCCCTCTCGCCTAAGTACTCCATTTACCCATTGTATCATACTGATTTTTTCTAAAAAAACCCACACATAATGTATTAAATCTGCCATGGGGGGAGTGATTATAAACCAGTCGGAGTTGATAAAGCATATTGATGGTATTTTAAATTCAACTAAGTGACCTGTTAATTTTACTTCTTTAACAATTGAAATATATTTATATTCGCATAGTTTATGTTTAGAACATAAAGAAGTAAGCCTCTTTATATCTTCTGGCGTATTATAAGGAAGTTAACTTGATAGACATGCCGGTTTAAGTTTTTTAATCATGAACATTGTTTAATTTTTATGCTTGGTATTGCTTCATTCAAAATATTCTAATTTTTATTAACTGGATCAAAATAATGGGGAGATTCTCACCTAACATTTCAAAATCATCCTATTTACTTCAAGTAAATATAAACTGATACATAAGAAGGTCTTTAAGCTGTCAGAAAATAGAGCTTATTGTTGCTTTTAACCCCATAGTTGTAGACCAGTTAGGGCTTAAATCAAACGAGGTTCCTGTTAAAGGAACCTCGTATAAGAATTATCTACTTAAGTTTATAATTTTTAGCGTCTTCTTGGTCCATTCTGACCGCCTGAACCGCTTTGTGATCCACCAGTTCTAATCATGCTTCCACTGCCGTCTGCTGATCCTCCTTGTCCACTAATCCTTTGCTGTTCTTTGGTTTTTTCACGATCTTGTAATCTTTGTTGAATAAGTTTAGCGCTAGCATCTTTCTTTTGTTGTTTCTGAAGATTTTTTTCCTCGTCATTTATAAATTTTTCAATGTCGTTCTTTGAATATCCATTACGAATTTTTAACTGATTTTTAGTTTGATATTGATATTCTTTGCCTTGACCTTCTGCTTGGTTAACTTTGTTTTTGTTTTGTATTTGATTGGCAATTTGTTTCTCACTGCCTTGGTTAACCTGCTGAGTTTTTTGCTGCTGTGCTAGTTGAGTATCAAATTTAGTTAAATCTTCGCTAGTAGCAATAACAATTTCATCTGCTAAAGTTTGCAATATTAAAGTGGAAGCCAACAATAAAATTATCTTTTTCATAATACCTCCTAACCATTTAACATGGTTTATGTATGTTTCCCGTTAAAACTGACGTGCAGTTTTTTAGAAAATAATAATTTGTCAAATTTATCATAAAAATTAACTATAATAACCTTTGGACCAGCTTTTTTTCCTATGACCACAAAAGGTAGGGCATTATTTTGAACCGTTGTTTCCCAATTTAAAATCAATGATCGTTGGTTGGAAATATCTGCATAGTTCTTAGAATAAAATTGTATGTTAGTCGGTAGAGTGACTTTGGCATAAGCAATTTGAGTGGAAATTTCATCTAATTGATTGATTTCTACTTTAACCAACATGGGAATTCCGGCTTGTGCTAGAAAAATATCTGAAGAAAAAAAATGAACTTTCCAAATTACCACTAACAAGATTGCTACGATTGGGACGATTAACTTTTTGATTCCCCAAAAGGAAGTTACTCTATTAGCGAAATACTCTCTATATCGAGCCAAAATACGAGTTTGCATATAGACTGGTGGATTCAAATATTCTTCTTTTAAATTGGTTTGGAATATTTCTTTTACATTTTTTTCTAATTTATTTTCCAAGCGTGTGTTCATTTGTATCCCCCATGTTTAAACAACGAATGAGCTATTGGATTCGTTTTTTATTTTTTTATATTTTCAATAAAAAATTTGCGAGCCTTGTGAAGTCGGGATCTTAGAGCATCTTCAGTAAGTCCAATAATTTCAGATGCTTCCCGGTATGTGTATCCTTCGCTATCTACTAATATCAAGGCTATGCGATATTTGGGGTCAATTTTTTGAAGGATTTCGATTAGTTCCAATTTTCCTTCACAGGTTTCTGAAGCATTTCCTTCATCATCAGAAATATCTTCTAAGTCTATGTAGGGTTTATTTTGGTGATTTCGAGTAAAATCAATATAATGGTTTTTAGCGGTTTTAAATAACCAATTATATAATTTGGTTTCATTTTCAAAGTCTTTTAGATGTTCAATGGCTTTTATATATACATCTTGACAGACATCTTGTGCTAAATGCATATCTCCACATAAGTACATACAAAATCCAAAAAACTTTTTCTGAGTATTTTGAATAATTTGTGAGAATGCCTCTTCATTTCCTTTTTGAGCTTGTTTTATAATATCTTTAAAATTATTTTGCCAGTCCATAAACTAAATTAACTCCCAGTTTACGCCTGCAGAAAGTATCTTTTCATCATAATTTCGATTATCGATATCTCCACTTTCTAGATTAGAGTCATTTTTAATATAATTCATTCGTATAAATAATTGAGTCTTGGGAGTAGGGTAGTATGATGGTGTTAGGTGAACTGATAATTGCTTGTCTTTGCGCCATTCATTCCTAGGAATTACAGCAGGTGTGTAGCTTTTATTATACAAGGATGCGGATCCTTCCAAATTAAATTTAGGTGATACTAACCAGACGATATTCATAAAGGGCCCAAATGCGTCATAACTTCCTGGGAGCGTACCATTTGTTAAAGTTTGATTGTTTAATTTCTCTTTAAATAAGGAATAGTAAAATTCAAAGAGGTAGTTTGAATTGATATATCTTATACCTGTGTTTACTCCCTTATAGTATCCGGTAGCGTAGTCAAAATCAGAAGACCATGGTGTATATGTGACATAGGATAATCTTGTTTTGCTTTCCCAACCAGTTGCAAATTTAAAGACATAATCCAATGCAATTCCTGGTTTGGTTAAATATTTAACTCTTTCGAGAAATTGAAAAATATAGGATGGCTCAATTGTTAAAATCCATTTGCTTCTTTCATACTTTAAAGGTAACCCAATATAATTGCTCATTAATTGTTCTGATGGTAAGTCAAAGACTTCTTTCCACTCAAAGGAATAGGTTAACATGGAAAATAAACGTTTATGCTTTATTAATTGAAAACCTGTGCTCATTGACACAGTCGAAAATATTTTATCTTCAGGAATAGAAGTTGTTTCGAAGTAATTACTATTATATCCCATCTCGGTAATTAAATTTATCCAGTTATGATTAAATACCTGTTGCTTAGTTAGTCCCTTTAAAATGAGAAGAAAATTTTCAATCTTTCTTTTAGTTTCAGTATCAGAGTTTAGGTTGTTCGCACTTTCGAGAGCATATTTTGCATCATTATATTTTTTTAATTTTATTAATAATATACCTTGTATAAATAAAGCATCGACTGTGGGAAAAATGTCTACTGAAAGATTGATAAAATGTATTGCTTTTGAATAATTGTTATTTTTTTGAGCTAAAAGAGCTTCGCCTACATAAATTGAAGAGAGTTCTTGTTTTACCTGATCTTCAAGTGCCGGTGGTAAAGACTGTTGCTTAAGTTCTGTTAATATTGCTACAGCATTTGCCTTTTCTCCATGCTGTATATTACTTTTAGCGGTATATAGCTTAGCTGGTAAAAATAAATTGCTATGATTTGAAACATGTTGATAGGCATTTATTGCTGCAACATAATTTCCTAGCATATAATATGCATTGCCTTGATTAAACCAATAAAGGCTGTTGCTAGGATTTTGTTGAATAAGTTGATTAAGATTATTTATGGCGTTGAGAAAATCTTTATTTTTTAACTGTTTGATCACTTGAGAAAAAACTTTATTTTCATCAATTGCTGAAAAACATTGTGAATTACTTAACCAACCCAATATTGTTGATATTAGGATTATTGATAAGCATCTTTTACTCATAGATTAGAATAACCTCAAATCTGATAAGTTTTTAAAAGTAAAACCTTTGTAGAATAATAATAAGGTCATTTAAGTATTTTTTCTACAAAATAGGCACACATAATACTTAAATATTATTAACTGGCCTACTATGGTGGTTTTGAACACCCATTATTCAGATGTAGTTTAAAAAAATGCTCAACATAAATTAATGAAATACAAGGATAATAACTATTTGATTGAAATTTAGGTATGACCAAGTAGTACACTATTATGAAATTCTATATAAATGTCCAAATGGTCTTTTAATCTCATCGGGTTTTTGGTCGTACACCAGGTTTTTCTTATCAACCTATTGATGTTTGCCCTAAGCATGGCGCAACTATGATTGAGTGTAAAT
>MEPW01000027.1 GCA_001769975.1 Bdellovibrionales bacterium RIFOXYA1_FULL_36_14
CCCGCCATTTATTTTACAATTTAAATTTGAGATCACGAAGGTGGTCTTTTTTTTTTACCTAAAATCTTAACTAAAATCCTTTTGAGACTTTGCTGTTAATGAACAAGTGTTAATAGTGAGTTCAATCTTTCTTCATAACTATAGTGCTACGTTCTAAGTCAGAACATTGACACGTTAATATACCAAATAATGCAAGAAACAAGGTGTGTATGCTAAACCCAAAATACAGTTTTGACTGTGAAAAATCAGTATGAAAATGCCTCATGTTTTTTTTAAAAAAAATATATCAAAATCTTCCTATTTAGTTTTTGAAGATCCCATCAGGTCAGAAATATTCAGCGCAACTCACTTGGAAAGACATGGAGCAAGCTTAGCTGAAGCACAAAACGTTACGCTAGATCCTGGTCGCGGCGTAAATATCTCCGTTAAGCTCATAAAAAATGAAAAATTGCTAAGGGAATCTTATAGAATAATTCTTAAAGAGATCGATGAAAAAAGAGCAATTACACCAGCTGCCGAATGGTTAGTTGATAATTTTCATATCATTGAAGAGCAAATTAAAAACATCCGTCACAATTTACCGCTTGAATATTACTGGGAACTTCCAAAGCTATCCGTAGGTCCTCTCATTGGTTATCCTAGAATATATGGCATTGCTTGGGCATTTGTGGCCCATAACGACAGTCATTTCGATCTTGACCTCTTAAAACGTTTTGTTAAATCGTATCAGAAAGTCCAGCCACTCACTGTCGGCGAATTATGGGCCATTTCGATTACTATACAGATAGTCATGATTGAGAATTTAAGACGGATTGCGAGTCGAATCGTGGGGTCACAAACAGGGCGAACAATTGCTGATAAAATTGCAGATGAAATTCTAGAATTGAATGAAAATCTAACTCCCATTCGTCCAATAAATAAAATTATTAAAGAATTAAATGAATTACCTATCAGTAGAAGTTTTGCAGTTCAACTTATTCAAAGACTAAGATTTCAAGATTCTAAAGTTGTCCCAATCCTTAAGTGGCTTGATGATCGTCTGCTTGGACATGGAATTATCTTAGATACAATTGTTACAGAAGAACATGCTAGTCAGACAGCAGCTAATGCTACCGTGAGGAATATCATAACCAGTATGCGATTAATGTCGGCATTTGATTGGCGACAATTTTTTGAAGAAGTGAGCTTGGTTGATGAAAAGTTCAAAGACGAACCTACTTACAGCAAAATGGATTTTATTACCCGGGATCGATATCGTCATGGGTTGGAAAAACTGGCAAAAGCTGCAATCCGAACAGAAATTTTTGTTGCTCAGTTACTACTTGATAAAACAAAAATTATGCGTGATCAATTTACAAATCAAGGTACTCAAATAGACAGTAAAAAAACCGATCTTGGATACTATCTTATTTCTTCTGGACGTTACGAGTTTGAAAAAGATATCCAAGTCAAGATAACACTTTTCAATCAATTATTGAGATGGTGTATCACGCATGCGCAGCTGTGTTATTTAGGAAGTATTTTTGCTTTAACTTTATTACTTTTATATGTCTGTTCTCCCACTAGTTTGCTCTGGGCAATACCCGGCTTTTTTTTAGCACTCGATATTTCAATTTCGCTGCTTAATTATATAACACTTGGATTCTTGGAACCACGGCATCTTCCTCGTCTTGAACTATCAAATGGAATTCCATCTGAATTAAAAACATTTGTAGTCGTACCAACGCTCTTTCATGACGAAACAGATATTTTAAAACAAATTGATCAACTAGAAGTCCACTATCTTTCAAATCCTGATGGCGTAGCTCATTTTGCGCTTTTATCAGATTGGGCAGACGCAGATCATGAGACGCTTTCTACCGACTTACCTCTGCTCAATATGGCCTTTGCTAAAATTAAAAAACTAAATATAAAATATGGCCCGGTTAATGATGGTGAAAATCGCTTCTTTATTTTTCACCGCAAGCGAATATGGAATGAAGTTGAAGATAAATGGATGGGTTGGGAACGTAAACGAGGTAAAATTCATGAATTTAATCGCCTTCTTCGAGATGCAAAAGACACTACATTTCTGGATTTTGCCGATAATTATTTACAGGTTCCAAAGAACGTTCGTTATGTTGTAACACTGGACGCAGATACCAAACTGCCTAAAGGATCTTTGAATAAACTGGTTGGGACTTTAGCTCATCCTCTTAACCAAGCACGCTTTGATATTACTACTAATTGTGTAATCGAAGGTTATGGCATTTTACAGCCGAGAATTACATCGGCCCTTCCCTCAACTAAAGATAGTACAATTTTTCAACGACTATATGCCGGAACGTGTGGCATTGACCCGTATACCTCAGCTAGCTCGGATGTTTATCAAGATCTATTTGGGGAAGGTAGTTATACTGGTAAAGGTATCTATGATGTCGATGTTTTTGAACAGGCATTACAAGGACGAATTCCCGAAAATCGAATTTTAAGCCATGACCTTTTTGAAGGTATCTTTGCACGCTGTGGACTTATTAGTGATGTAGAATTTTTCGAAGATTATCCTTCACATAGTGAAGTTGCGCAGGCCCGAATCCATCGTTGGACAAGAGGCGATTGGCAATTGCTTCCTTGGATATTGGGCAGAGAAGGGAAAAATATTTCTCTCATTAGTCGATGGAAAATGTTTGATAATCTTCGCCGTTCATTAACCCCACCGCTCATATTATTTTTACTTACCCTCATTTTCTCAATGCCCGATTCATCAATTTTACCGTGGATTTTGCTTATCTTGGTAAATATTGGATTGCCCTCATTTTACCCTTTTTTCTTGAAACTAATTTCCATCAATAATAAAAATCCATTAAAACAACAATTCCACGTTCTTCGTGAATTTTTTAATTTAGGATTGGGACGATTTATTTTAAATGTCGTATTTATTCCGCATCACTCGGGCATTTATCTGGATGCTATTGGACGAACGCTCTATAGATTAACAATTACAAAGCGTAAGCTTCTAGAGTGGACTACCGCAGCGCAGGCCACAACCCTGGCGAGCCTTACCTTTAGTAGTTTTCTAAATAGCATGATAAAAGTCCAAATTTTTTCCATCATTTTATTGATTTTTATTTTTAACTTTAATTTTAATAATTTTTTTCTTACCTTGAGTATCGTATTTTTTTGGTTAATTAGCCCCATAATAGCTTGGCAGATAAGCATTCCCGCACCAATAAATAAAGCAGCGAAAGCTCTATCGAAAAATGATATAATTTTATTGCGAGATTCTGCGCGAAAAATATGGCGTTTTTTTGCAACTTTTGTAACAGCCAAAGAAAATTTTCTCCCCCCTGATAATTTTCAAGAAGATCCGTATCCGGTTATTGCTCATAGAAGTTCTCCTACGAACTTCGGCCTTTATCTATTATCCATTATGGCAGCTCGTGATTTTGGATGGATTGGGATTTTGGAAATGGTTGAACGACTTGAATTAACTCTTGATAATATGAAAAAACTTCCTCGTTACAATGGACATTTTTATAATTGGTATGAAACCACCAATTTGCAAGCTTTAGAACCACGATATATATCGTCCGTTGATAATGGGAATTTAGCAGGTCATCTTTTAACGTTAGCGCAAGGTTGCGAGGAGATGTTAAAGAGACCAGTAGTTTTAACCAATAATTTGATTGGCACCCAAGACACTTTTAGACTTTTCAAATATTCCTTATCTAAACTGCCAGATGACAAAAGAACCTTAACCGTTGACCGCAGTCATGTTTTTGTAGCAGCCTTTGAGTTTGAAACACTATTGTTAACATTTTTTGATCAAATAGCTGATAAAGATTTTTTTTGGTATCAGCTTTTAAATAAAGCAGAAGCTTTGGTGGATGTAGTTCGTACATTCATATTAGAAAGTGGAGACAATGAAAATAACGAAATTTTAAATTGGGCAAAATTGGTCAATGATGAAGTTAAAGGTCATGAGCGATCTTATCGGCAACTCGTCCCATGGGACATTCACTCCCATTTAAAAGAAATGATTAATTTTAATGAAGAAGGTTATTTTTCAAGACAAATTCCCCTAGGCCTTTTATCTTTAAGATGCATCGAGTGCGCAGCTCATTTGAGACGGATGGAAAATACTTCTCTTCCTAGTTATACCCCCTCAATAATTCGTACACTAGAGTTTTCCGCTTCAACTTGCGACAAGGTTTCAAAAAAATTAACAGAAATTGCATCAACTTGCCGTCACCTTATCGATGAAATGAATTTCAACTTACTTTATGATAAAGAACGAAAACTTTTTTCAATTGGACTTCGAGTCTCAGAAAACCTACTTGATGCAAATCATTACGACTTGTTTGCATCTGAGGCAAGACTTCTTAGTTTCGTAGCCATTGCAAAAAATGATGTAGATGTGTCCCATTGGTTTTGTTTAAATCGTTCGCTTGTTACAGTAAAAAAGGGAGCTGTACTTGCTTCCTGGTCAGGTTCTATGTTTGAATACATCATGCCGGCGCTGGTCATGAATAGTCCCCATGCCAGCTTATTGGAACAAACGAATCGTCTTGTAGTTGAAAATCAAATTAAATATGCACAACAAAAATCAATACCGTGGGGTATTTCTGAATCTGCATATAATATTCGAGACATTCATCTCACCTACCAATATTCAAACTTTGGAATCCCGATCCTGGGCTTTAAACGTGGTCTTAGCAAAGATCTGGTTATTGCACCTTATGCAACATTTTTAGCAGCTATGATTAATCCCATTGAAGCCATAAATAATTTAAAACAAATCCAAGCATTAAAAGGTGAAGGGATTTATGGGTTTTATGAATCATTAGACTTCACCAAAGAACGTCTCCCTGAAGGGTCTCAGATGGCCGTGGTTAAAACATATATGGCCCATCATCAAGGAATGTCATTAGTTTCAATTGCCAACGTTCTTTTTGATAATTTATTTTGTAGACGGTTCCATCAAGAACCTATTGTTAAAGCTTGCGAACTTCTGCTTCAAGAGAGAGTACCGACTAATGTTATTACCACAAAATTTAGAGATAATCATGCTGAAGTAGAACATCCAAGCAACAATAATGAAACTATTGATCGGCATTATTATACTCCCGATCCAGCTGTCCCACGCACTCATCTTCTTTCTAATAATCAATACGTGGTTATGATTACTACCTCTGGTTCTGGCTATAGCCATTTTAAAAATATCTCAATTACTCGTTGGCGTGAAGATGTTACCCTCGACTCTTATGGAAGTTATATTTATTTTCGTGATATTCATTCCCAAAAAATATGGTCTGCAGGTTTTCAACCCACCTGCACAAAACCAGAAAATTACGAAGTAATTTTCACCGAAGATCGTGCATGCATTACCAGAGTCGATAATAAAATTACATCTCGTTTGGAAATTTTTATTTCACCTGAAGATAATGTCGAGATTAGACGGGTAACTCTTACTAATAATGGCGCAAATGTTCGAGAGATTGAAATAACTTCATACGCTGAAGTGGTTTTAAATACCCAACAAGCAGATGTTGTTCATCCTAGTTTTTCTAACCTTTTTGTCCAAACTGAATATTGTGCTGACATTGGTTGTTTAGTCGCCACACGTCGTCCACGTTCAAACAAGGATGAAAGTCTATGGATGGCCCATGTTATTACGGCGGATATAAATTTTATTGGAGAAATTGAATATGAAACAGATCGAGCACGTTTTATTGGCAGAGGAAGAAGTCTTCAAAATCCTGTTTCCATTGTCGATGGAAAACCTTTATCCAATACGGTGGGTGCTGTCTTAGACCCCATAACTAGTCTTAGAAAACGTGTTGTCATTCAACCCGGATCAACAGTCTATATAACTTTTTCTACAATTATCAGTTCTACCCGAGAAGATGTGCTCCGTTTAGCAGATAAGTATCGTGATATTGCGACCCTCAAACGAGCTTCTAACTTGGTATGGATTCAGGCTAAAGTAGTTCTTCATTATTTGGGAATCAGACCAGATGAAGCCAATTTATTTCAACAACTTGCCAATAGATGCTTGTATATGGATACTTCCCTTCGACCTTCTAGTGAAATGCTTAAACACAATGTGCTTAGTATGAACTATTTATGGCACCATGGAATTTCCGGTGACAATCCTATAGTTTTAGTTCGCATTGATGATATCGAAGATAAAGGTATTATCCAACAATTGTTAAGGGCCCATGAATATTGGGGAACTAAACAACTTATTGTTGATTTGGTTATATTAGTTGAAAGCGCTAACTCATATTATCAAGATCTTTATAAAGCATTAAAAACCATGGTTCGTGAGAGTTATGCAAGCTTGGGAACATATCTTCCCCAATTAAAAGGCAAGATTTTTATTTTACATGCCGATGTGATGACACTACAAGATCAGAACCTTTTAAAATCAGTCGCAAGAGCAGTACTGGTGGCAAGACAAGGTAATCTTTTTGAACAAGTCAAACGCATTAAAATTAAAATTGATCAAAAGCATGAAAAATCACCTTTGATTCAATTAAAAGATAAATTTTTGTCATATGATATTTCCGTTCCTAAACTTGAATTTTTCAATGGTCTGGGTGGATTTTCTCCAGAAGGCTTGGAATATGTTATTTGTCTTAAAAACGGCCAAAGAACTCCTGCACCTTGGATCAATGTTATCGCTAATCCTGAATATGGATTTCATGTTTCAGAAAGTGGTGCGGGATCTACCTGGTCAATAAATAGCAGAGAAAATCAAATTACACCGTGGTCTAACGATTCAGTGTGTGATCCCACCGGAGAATGTTTTTATATTTACGACGTAGACACTGGCTATGTTTGGAGTCCAACGACTGCACCCATTCGAATAGAAGAAGCAAAGTACGTTATCTCTCATGGCCAAGGTTACAGTCGCTTTGAGTTAATTTATCAAGGCATACAAACTTCACTTACGCAATTTGTACATTGGAGTGAACCTGTAAAAATCTCAAAACTAATTTTAAAAAATCATACCAATAAAAAACGAACACTTTCAGTCTATGGCTACGTTGAATGGGTGCATGGTTTTTCAAGGTCGGCTAATGCTCCTTTTATAGTAACCGAAAAAGATGATATTACAAAAGCCATTTTTTCCTACAATCCTTCTAATGCGGAATTTGGAAAACGAATATCATTTGCAACTTTTGTTGGCGGTTATGATTCATTTACATGTGACCGCACAGAATTTATTGGTAGAAATAAGACCAAGGAAAAACCTACGACAATAGTTAATAACAAAATACTGTTAAAAAAAACCGGAGCAGGTATTGACCCGTGCGCTGCTTTACAGAAAAAAGTTGTTCTAGAAGCAGGCCAGGAACTCACCATTATTTTTCTTTTAGGTCAAACTGATAGTAGAGAGGATTCTCAAGCTTTAATTAAAAAAATTGATGTAGCTACCACTAACACGGCTCTTTTAGAGGTTAAAGAAGAATGGAATAAAATATTAGGAAAGATACAAGTTGATACACCAGATATTGCGATGAATATTATGCTAAACCGATGGCTTCTTTACCAGACAACAGTTTGTCGGATGTGGGCCCGTGGAGCTTTTTATCAATCAGGTGGAGCGTACGGCTTTAGAGATCAGCTGCAAGATTCTTTGGCCTTGATTTGGGCAAGACCTGAAATTACTAGGGCCCAAATTCAAAGAGCATCATCTCGGCAATTTATTGAAGGAGACGTTCAGCATTGGTGGCACTTTCCAACAGGAAAGGGAGTGCGAACTCATTATTCTGATGATCTACTCTGGTTACCATTTGTGGTATCACATTATATTGCTATAACCAAAGATCTTTCAATTTTAGATGAATGTATTTCCTTTCTAGAAGGTCCGCTTTTATTACCCGATCAAGAGGACGCTTATTTCACTCCGGAAGTCAGCATCGAAACAGGATCCATTTATGAACATTGTGCCCGCGCCATCGATAAAAGCTTAAGCGTTGGTGAGCACGGACTTCCTTTGATAGGAGGCGGAGATTGGAATGATGGAATGAATCATGTTGGTATCGGTGGAGAGGGCGAAAGTGTATGGCTGGCGTGGTTTTTACAGGCAAATTTAAATTCATTTTCTAAAATAGCAAGAGATCGTGGAGAATTAGAAAGATCATCTAATTGGATTAAAAAATCAATGCAATTGAAAATTGCAGTGGAAAAAGAAGGTTGGGATGGTACTTGGTATCGCCGTGCCTATTTTGACAATGGAACACCTCTTGGTTCTTCATTAAATGATGAGTGTCAAATTGATTCAATTGCCCAAACATGGGGAGTAATTTCAAAAATGGCAGATTTACCCCGTGCCCAATTGGCCATGAAATCTGTCGATAGGTTTTTAATTAATGCCACTAATAAACTGGCATTATTACTCACTCCCCCATTTGATAAAACTCTGCTTGATCCCGGTTATATAAAAGGTTACCTTCCAGGTATCAGAGAAAACGGTGGACAATATTCTCATGCGGCTATTTGGTGTATCCTGGCATACGCACAGCTCGGTAATGGTCAAAAGGCAGTTGAACTTTTTTCAATGTTAAATCCTATCAATCATAGTTCAAATCGTGCAGAAACTTTTTGTTATAAAGTTGAACCATATGTGATGGCAGCCGATATTTATTCTCAAGCACCGCATATCGGACGAGGTGGTTGGACTTGGTATACAGGCTCATCAGCATGGATGTATCGGGTTGGTATTGAAGCAATTTTAGGATTTAAGCTTACTGGAAATAAATTAGAAATTATTCCTCAAATTCATCCTGAGTGGAAGCAATATAAGATTTACTATTTATATGGCCAAACTCCATATGAAATCGAAGTACTTAATCCTAAGGGTCTATCAAATGGATTATCGAAAATAATATTAGATGAAAATATTTCTAATGTTGGTCAATCTATTATTAATTTAGTTGATGATAAAATCAAACATAAGATTGTTATAGAATTGGATTTTAACAAAGTTGATGTCGTATGAAAATTAAATTGCAGTGGATATTATTTTTTTTGATCATCGTATTATTGACTATTTATTCCGTAGAACCGGAGGAAATTAAATCAAGTCCAATCCAACTCCAACAATATAAAACAATTTATTTTTTAACCGGAAAACCCGATACAAAAATTCAACTTAGTTTTAAAGTGCAGCTTATAAATAAATTAGACTTGTATTTTGCTTATACCCAACTAATGATGTGGGATGTTTTGGAACCATCCGCACCTTTTAGGGATTTGAATTATAATCCAGATCTGTTTTATAGAATCTTTATAAAAAAAGAATCAAATCGGTGGGTAGATATAGGTATTTTTGAACATGAATCCAATGGACGAGATGGCGTAAATTCTAGGGGGTGGAATCGAGCATATGCCTTATTTCATTCTACTCAAAAGATAGGTGAGCACAAAATTCTTTGGTCAATCAAATCTTGGTTTCCTTATTCTTATAAAAATTCGAACCCCGATTTGCCCAAATATCGTGGATTGTGGGAATTCCAAGTAACCGTAAGCAATATGCTTCAATCTTTTTGGGGTGAAAATGAGTTAAATCTAAGGCTTTATCCTGGCGGAAATTATTATCTTAATCCTATAGCTGGAGGACAAGAATTATTATTCATAAGTAAAACAAAAATGACCACCTTTGCTCCCAATTTTCTTGTAGGATTTTTTCATGGTTATGGTGAAAATCTAATTGATTATAATAGAGATAGATTTGGTATACGAGCAGGCTTAAGTTTTTAATCATAAGCGTTGTTTTATTTTAACGTAGGCTTTCTGGATTTGAAGACTTTTCGCTGATTTATGATCACCAAACAGTTTATTCAAAAAAATTATGCCAGTATTTGCAGAAAGTTCTTTATTGGTTGTCTCAAATGCGATATTTTTTAAGTTCACCTAAGCCTTTTTTTGATTTGTTATATCGTTTAATGACCGAATAATAAATCATTTAAGAGGTTTTTTCATTTCGCCAGGTCTTTTTCAAACCAAGGAAAATTTAATATTTAGGTGAAGCATGAAAAGCGTTTGAAGAGCCGGCGGGATTTTATATAATGAATTAGCGGAATTTTTTGGAGCAAGCATTATGAATAAACCAAATTATGAAAGACCTACTGATGTTAAATCTATTCTTGCGATGACCAAACGGCCCAAACGAGCAGTGGTAACCGCGGGGATGCCCTATGCCAACGGGCCACTTCATATTGGTCATCTGGCCGGCGCCCATGTTCCACCAGATGTCCTCGCCCGCTACCTTCGCATGTTAATCGGAAAAGAGAACGTTCTTTTTGTGAGCGGCACCGATGATCATGGCTCTACCAGCGAAGTCGCCGCTATTCAAGAAGGACTTTCAATAAGAGACTTTATCGATCAGACTCATGCTAAACAAAAAGAAACACTTGATCGTTTTGGCATTTCTTTCAATGTCTATAGCGGCACCTCTAAACCCGAAGCTTTTCCCATTCATAAGAAATTATCACAGCACTTTATCAGGCAACTTCATAAAAATAGCATGCTTGAAAAAAAGACCACCAAACAATGGTTTGATACCAAGCTTAACCGTTTTCTCCAAGACAGAAACGTTCAGGGCAAATGTCCAAACCCCCACTGCACCAATGAATCCGCCTATAGCGATGAATGTGAAGTTTGTGGACAACAATATAATCCAAGTGAACTTATTAATCCCAAAAGCGCTTTAAGCGGCGGCACTCCAATTTTAAAAGATACTGTCCACTGGTGGCTTAATCTTTGGAAGGTAGCCGACGAATTGAAAGATTGGCTTAAAACCAAAGAAAATAAATGGAGAACACCAGTCTTTAACGAAGTTTATAATACCGTTTTACCCTCAATAATTTTTGATAATACTCACGAGCCCATCTTCAAAGAACTTCGTCCTACGTTACCCAAACATAAAAGTCGCTATGCCCCTGGTAAAAAAATAGTTGTACAATTTGAAAATAAGACTGACCTTGAGGTTGGACAAAAGATATTAAACGAAAAGGGCATTATCACGTCCCTACTGGATGGCTGGGCCCATCGTTCTATCACACGCGATGTCTCATGGGGTATTCCACTTCCTACAGATCTAGATCCTGATATGGAAGGCAAGACTTTGTATGTGTGGCCGGATTCTCTAATCGCACCGATTTCTTTTTCTCAAGTGGCACTTATCAAACAAGGCGAAAATCCAGAAAGATATAAGGAATTTTGGCATGATCCTGAAGCAAAAGTTTACCAGTTTTTAGGCCAGGACAATGTTTACTTTTATGTCCTTATGCAAGGAGCGATGTGGTTTGGAGCTTCGGACAATCCCCATAAGCAACCGGCCAAAGGCGACTTGCAACTAACAGATGTTTTTGGATGCTTTCATCTGCAAATTGATGGAGAAAAAATGAGCAAGTCTCGCGGTAATTATTATACTGGTGATCAACTGCTGGACGAAAAAGGTTATGCCCCTGACCAAGTTCGATATTTCTTGGCCCTACTTAGTCTTCCTGAAAAAAATTCTAATTTTGATTTTAATACCTTCCATGAAAGAAATAAATTTTTGGCAGGCCCACTCAATGCCGCTTTTGAAAAACCTATTTCAGCAGTTCACTCAAGGTTTAATGGATTGGTGCCAGACGGAAAACTTCTAGAGAAGGCCGAAAAAGAAACCATGCAAATTGTAACCAGATATTTAAAACAAATGGAGCGTGCAGAATATTCGACACTTCTGTTTGCCATTGAAAACTATGCCAGGCTTATAAATAGTTTGTTTACCCAGTATAAACCTCACGATGACCGCTTTCCTGAAGATCAACGAAAAGATGCGCTTTATTCATGTTTCTATATTTTAAAAAATCTCATGATCATGCTCTATCCATTCGCGCCATTTACCATGGAAAAACTGCGAATCTCGTTAAATCTTCCGGAAAATGTCTTTGCAATTGATGAACTGGGGATTGCTATCCCTGCAGGTCATAAAATTGGTGCTAAGGATGAATACTTTCCAAAAGTTGAAGATGAGACAACTAACTAAATAAGAAGTTACTCTCCTATTATTTATCGCGTTTTGCTCAATAGAATATAGGAGAAAATACCTTGCTTATAATTGAAAGATTTTCCTTCTAAGAAATGACCACTGAACTGATTAGCTATCAACGGCCGGTAAATTGCTAAAATCGCATCTTGGACCGGATTAATATTGGTAATCACTATTTCCTTAAAATCTATAAATGTTTTAATTTGCGGAAACAGAAGTTTATAAATGGCTTCCTTAAAGGAGTAACACCTCGTAAAAAACTGGTTAAATGGCATAGCGCTTAAGTCTTGGCGATATAAATCTATTTCACTGGCACCTAAAACTAAAGGGCCCAATTCTTGTGATTTTTCGCTACTAATGAGCGGTTCTAAATCGATGCCCATTGCCAGATATTCTTGCGACAAACCTACCATTACACATACATGTCTTTTGGTATGAGTGACTGATCCAATAATTCCGCCAGGCCAAAGAGGCATTCCACTGGAACCAATGCCTACCTCTGTATCAACTATTTCGTCATTTAATATGGTTTTTATAGCATCTTTTAATAAGATTCTTCCTGTGAGAAATTCTATTTTTCTAGTAATTGGGCAAGTTTCTGACAAAGATTTGAAACAAGATATACTGCCTTGATGTTTTAATAAAAATGCAAACTGATCTTCTTGATTCTGAGGCAGTGCTTTTTGAGCAAAAAGCAAATGACTTGTTTTAGGAAACGCTAGGCATGCTATATCATTTTCTTGCATATTCCTCTGAGCAAACTAACTAGAGTTTTAAATATTTTTTATACCTTGGTCTAAATTCATTCCATGCCATTACCAATCTATCCGTAGAGATTAGAATGACAATAATGAGCATTATCGAGCCAAAACTGGAGCTATCATAGATATCTATAACTAGCCATCCCACCAAAATCCAGTGAATAAAATAAAAGCTAGTGATGTTGTTACTCCAGTAATATAAACGATTAAAAACGAAGTTGTCTGGAAGACGTGTAGTTAACCACTGGCAAAGTGGAATAAAAAATAAAATCGTTCCCACCATATAAATCATTACATCAAAGTCAGTACAGCCCACAGAGTAAGAATGAATTTCCTCATAGCTAGTAAATTCGGGATTCAAACTGACCAGATAAAGACCAACTGGAATCATGATTAATCCTAAAACAAGAGAATAAATCCAAAAGGTCGTAATATTTTTACAGTTTTTTAACCAATGACCATAGAACATTCCCAGCATAGGAAATGCAATCCACGGGAAAAACGGAAAATTCATATAAATATTATCGCCCCAAAAGTTCTCTAAAATCAGGTTAATAAATTTATTGGAAGTCGAAAAATCCCATAGAAATGGTGATATAGCGATTATAAAAATGGATAAAAATAAATAAATAAATGAACTTTTCACGAAGTGCTTTAAGATTGCCATAAAGATCAAGGCCAAACCCGCAAACTGTAAAATATCGTTGATCCTCATATAAGAGGAAAGAGTTTTAGGAGCAATATCTGCAAGTATTAAAATATCAAATTGTAAGGCCAAAAAAACCGGTAAAGTAAAACGTACAAAATTAAGCAAGTAACCAAGAGCAATCAATTTTACTCCACGAATAATGGATTGTTTGACAGTAGCATGTTTGGAAATTTGAAAAAATACTCCCATGGCAAAAACAAAAATACTGGCCGTTAAAGGACTGGAAAGGAGGTGAATAACGAAGGCATAAAAAGACTCGGTAAAATCAGGAAGAGCACATTCTTCCATAATATGAATATTCACCATAAGAAATAAAGCAAAGCCACGCGCAAGATCAAAAGATTTAATTTTATCACTCATACTTGTCTTCTTTTGAAAAATTACTTTTCACTTATCGGTATGCCTTCCCAATTAGTATTTTCCGGTAGATTATCCCCCTTCATGACAAGTGATAAAGATTGAACATTAGTCCGATCACCAATTTCACTATCATATAACACTACCGACATATTTCCAATTGAACATTCGTTACCAATTTTCAAATAGGATGACTTCATTATGCGGTCTTCAAATAAATGGTTTTGAATAACCACGCCCTCATTCAAGGCGCTATAATCGCCTATGTTAACTAAATCCCATTCAGAAAACAAGGTGGTTCCCATATAAACATGCTTGCCAATTTTACACCCCATCATTCTTAAATAAATATTAAAGAAAGGGGTTCCTAGCAGCGGAGATAATAAAGGTGCAGCAATGGTCTCATAGACTCCATTTATAAGTTCATTACACCAAACGTAAGTGCACCAAAGGGGTTTTATGACCGGATAAAATCTGCCCATTATTATTTTTTTCAAGATAACTACACTCATAGCAACGATTGCCGTCAAACTTATACCAACCAGTGGGCCCAGCGTTATAAGTTGTAGTAAATTTAAATGATAAAAACCATAGTAAAAGAAAAGAACCATGGCACTGGCAGAAGCAAGTCCTATAAAATTAGGAATCAAAATTCTCATGCCATCTATAATAAAACGGTAGATATATAATTTAGTAGTAGGTCTGAAGGTTTGAGTGATATCAAAAGTAGTAATTTTTTTTCGATGAGGAAGAGAAAAAGATGGCACTCCTAACCATTCAGAATTATCAGGCGTAGTAACATGTTCTTGAGGAGCTGATGAAAGTACTCCCAGCAAACAATTATCTCCCAAGCTTTTTCCTACTGACAAATGAGCATTGTTTCCCACAAAACTTCTGGCACCAATTTGGTTTTTTGCTAAAAGTATATGATTTTTATAAAGACGAAGTCCTCCTATCATAGAACCATCCGCAAAAAAGCTCCCATCCCCTATTAAGGTTAAATCAGGTGTCATTTTAGATACAGTGGAGATTTCTGCCAACCGACCAATCTTTGCCCCCATCATCCGAAGCCATGTGGGCAAATAAATAGTCGTATATAGGGAGTGTAAGATCCCCACGCTGGAGGCAAATATTTTATCCATCATCCACTTACGAACATAGAAAAGAGAATATATATTAAAAATCCCAGTTGGCGTTTGAGGCATGATTATTTTTCTGACTAATGCTATTCCCAGACAAAATACAACAACCCCGAATATTGCATCAAAAAATAAGGCACCGGCAAGCCCACCCAGGCCACCCCAATAAAATCCAGCAGCCAAAATCGCAATTAAAGGAAGTGATAAGAGTAAAAAGATAATTTGGATTCCCACCAAGGCCCCAAGAAACAAAAAAGAATAACGAACTGGTTTGGGCTTACTCTGATCATCTTTAATTTCAGGCAAAGTAATTTTTCCAATTTCAGCTGGGGAGCCGACATAAGATTGGCCTTCGGCAGCTTCTTGATGGTCCGTTAAAAGTGATAGATCTTCTAATTTAGAATTCTTATTCATCTTGGTATTTAGAGACAAACAACTATGATCCCCTACGAAACAATCATCTCCAATCTCACATCCGGCGATTAATAACATTCCATTTTCGATGCGATGACCTGATATATGTGACCCTTGCCCTATGGAGGTGTTACTTCCAACTTTAAGCAAATCAAAACTTCCAAGGTGATGAGTATTAATTATACTGTTAGCTCCGACCTTAGCACCCATTAAACGCAAGTAGATATTAAACATTGGTGTTCCCACCAGCAAAGCACTTCCCGAAGCCGCTTGAATCCTGGATGCCCACCACCATCTAAAATAATATAAACTCCATAGTGGATATGCTCCGGCGCGATATTTCCCAATAATTATCCATTTCATAGCAATACAAGTAAGCAGATGTAATGGAAATCCAAGGAGGAGAAAGGGAATGGATAAATAAATTAAGGAAGTGTAGGTAATACTTCCAATCGCCACTTGTTGTCCCACCCAAGTCAAAAACCCGATCATAGCAACTGGATATAAATAGATAAAAACAAGTGATAAGGTTTGTAGTCCTAAGCAAAGATATCTTTCCCACTTGGAAGTAGCTTTAAATACTTCTTTGGCGGAAGTTTTAATCTTTGGGGATCTGAATTTTATAGCATTATTTTTATTTTGTTCGTTGTTAAGATTAGCTGCAATTTTTTCTATGGTCTTTAACTGATATAAATCCCTGACGGAAATATTGATTTGATACTGGGATCTCAGAAGTGAGACAGCCTCTACCGCCAGTAGCGAATAACCGGCTAAATCTAGAAAAAAATCTGCCTCAATAGAAATAGCTTCTATGTTAAATATTTGTTTCCAGGCGGAAACAATTTGTTCTTCTAAAAGATTGCTTGGTAATTTTATCGACTGATTGACATCGATTAACGGTCTAATAGGTTTAGGTAAATTTTTACGATCTGCTTTTCCACTGGCCAGCATGGGAAAATCATTCAGCAGGTCAAGGTAAGACGGAATCATATAAGCTGGTAACCTGGATTTTAACAAAGTTAAAATTCCTTGGTAGTCAAAATCTTCTTTCGCACTATTTGGAATTACAAAAGCTACCAGCTCCAAATGTTCAGGCGAACGAGCGTATGGTTGGACCAATACACTTTTAACGTGGGGAGCTTCGCTTATAACTGCTTCAATTTCAGATAATTCAACTCGAAAACCTCTAATTTTAACTTGGGTATCCAGTCTGCCAAAAAATTGAATCTCCCCATTTGGAAGTTCACAAACTTTATCTCCAGAGCGATATAAAATTGGTGAACCGCTCTCTGCCTGATAGAATGGATTCTTGACAAAGGTTTTATGGGTTAATTGTGCATTATTAAAATATCCACGCGAAACCCCAATACCTCCGATGTATAATTCTCCCGCTTCCCCTTTATTTACACGATTCATAAATTCATCCAGGATATACAATTGATATCCCGCTAAAGGAGTTCCGATCGTAATTTCCTTTCCTCGATAACATTCCTTAACCGTAGTATTCACGGTAGTTTCAGTTGGGCCATAGACATTTAAAATTCTTCTACCCTTTGTTTCCCAAATTTCCACTAACGAAGAAGGACATTTTTCCCCGCTAAGAATGATAAGTCTTAAAGAGGGTATGGTTTGTTTTATAAGTCCTAAAAAGGTCGGTACTGATGAAAAAACCGTAACTTTAAAATCATTCATGATTCTGGCAGCTTCATCAGGTAATTTAGCCGCAATTGGATTACTCACTACTAAAGTGGCGCCATTTGAAAAGGCCATCCACATTTCTTCAACGGACCCATCAAAGCCCAAAGAAAATCCTTGATAGATGCGATCATTATTTTTTACTTTAATAATTTGATTAAAAGCATGTATAAAGCCAACTACATTTCTATGTTCAGTCATTATCCCTTTAGGATGTCCTGTAGTTCCCGAAGTAAAAAGAATATAGGATAGATCATTATCGCTGGCAGTAATCTGTTGCTTTGATAATCGAGCTGTTGAGTGTTGATTCAAAATATTCCAATCATCTAAAAAAAGAATTGGGCAACCAATTTTATTTTTTTTATTATCGGCCAATCCACGCTCACTTATAACTAAAGAAACACTTGCTTCTGCCAGTATATATTTAATTCTATCTTCAGGATAACTGGGATCAATTGGTATATAGGTAGCGCCAGCCTTTAAGATTGCTATGATAGAAATAATTGGTTTAATAGAACGATCAAAATAAACTGCTACAAAATCACCTACTCCAATTCCTTGTGAATGCATGAAATTCGCCAGTTGATTAGCTTTTTGATCGAGTTCTCTATAAGAGAGCGAAGTATCTTCTGACAATAAAGCTGTAGCATGAGGAAATTGATCCACCACTTTTTCAAACAACGCATAAAGGGTATTTTGGTTGTTGCAGCTATCGGCTCTGGTAAGTGTAACTTGATCGAGGGGCTTGTTAATAGTAAGTGCGTTTGTATTCACCCAAAAATTCTGCCATCATTGGGTTTATTCGTCTACAACATTCAAATATCTACTAGGTGGCCAGACATACGAATAATATTCTTACAAACTATGACTAAGGAATAAAATAAGTTGCCGTTTTCATACAGCATCAATAAAATTTAAAAGCTTAACATTAGCAGCCAATTGCTAATATGGCAATATTGCCATATTAGCAATTTACAGGAGTAAATTAATGAGGATGTTAACAGAATTTTTTCCAGAATTTTCTAAAATGTTAGATCAAATGGACGAACTTTATAAGAATAAAAGAACTATTGATGAGAAAACTTATCAGTTCATTTGTTTCGCTCTATCCATTAAGGCCAGATCTAAACCTTGTGTTTTGAAACATTTCAAAGGTGCTCTAGAGGCTGGCGCAACCGTCAAAGAATTAAGTTATATATTGGCACTAACTATGCGTGAGGCAGCTGGCGCGGATGACTGTTGGACTCATGATGTAGTGGCTGACTGGAAAGAAATTATAAAAGGCAATCTTAGCTGTAATTGCCAAAAATAGTCATTAAAGAAAGCCTGTTCCCATAAAGAGGAAATATGAAAAAAGTGGTATGCTTTTTAATTTTAATCAAAATGCTAGTTATCCAAGCGCACGCATCTGATCTCGCAATTAAGACTATTTCCGCGAAGGACTTGTATAAAAATTACTTAAACAATTCCAGCTACCAAATAATTGATAATAGGCCTAAAGAAAAATTTTTGGCGGGACATATAAAAGGTGCAATAAATTTAACTTATCTCTCAGAAGGATCTCCCGAAAATGTTTTAAATCAGAAAATATTAACTGAAATAAATAAAAAGAAAAAAATAATTTTTTACTGTACCGGATATGATCGCGCCTACAATGCTTCAAAAATTGCGATTACTGAGTGGAAAATTCCCCAAGACCGTATCATTTGGTTTAAAGGCGGCATGGTTGAATGGATTCAAGCCGGCTATCCTTAATGCTTAAGTATGCTCGGTTAATTTCTTCGAACATCGATCTACTTCCGCTTGAAGGGTAATATGGCCGATTCCATGATGTTCATGTAAATATTGTTCAATTTTACTATAGATTAACTCAACCTCCGATATTTTCATATCGATCATGTCTAGATGAGCTTCAAAATGAATAGTCTTTTCATTCAACATCCAGGTATGAATATGATGAATATTTTTAACCCCATCAAGATTTTCAATAAACTCCTTTATTTCATTATGATTGAGTGGTGGAGAAGCTTGCATAAGAATATCTATCGCCTTGATTAAAATTTGCCAGGTTTCTCTTAGAATATATAAAGAAATAAATATAGTAATTAGCGGGTCAATCCACACAATGTTCCATAACTTAATAGCTATTCCCCCCAAAACTACACCCACAGAAGAGACCGTATCACTAACGAGATGGAGATAGCTGGATTTTATATTAATGTTCTCAAGGGCATCTTTTTTCAATAAAAATACTGAAATAAAATTTGCGAATAATCCAATTAACGCTACCGTAATCATCAAATTTCCATCAATAGTCTCAGGATGGTTAAAACGCTTGATAGCTTCATAAATTAGCATCAAAGATATACCGAAAAGCACACCCGAATTTACAAAGGCCACTAATATCTCAATTCTTTTGTATCCAAATGACTTTTTATAATTCTTGGGTCTTTTCGAAATGCGATGTGCTATATAACTCAAAGCAATTGCGGCAGTATCGCTTAAGTTATGAAGAGCATCAGACAATAAGGCCAAACTACCCGAAAAAATGCCCCCTAAAAATTCAGAAATAGTAATCAGGGCATTTAAAACCGTTACCCAAAATATTTTTTTGCCAGATAAATCTGAAACGTCATGGGTGTGATGATGTGGGGATTCATGATGGTGCATTTATATTACCTTTAACACATAAGTTAACACAAAATAAATTCCTATAAGAATTAGTATAACTCCGGTAATCATTCTTATCCAGTATTCTACTTTTCCAACCTTTTGAAATATTATCCCAACACTAGTTGCTCCAAAAGCAATAAGTATAGAAAAAACAAAAACCGGCAATCCTGTTCCTATTCCGTACATTGAGGGAAATAGCATGGTCGAAGAAAATTTGGTTGCCAGAGGGATCAAACTACCAAAAAATAATGCCGCTGAAACTGGACAAAAGGAAAGTGCAAACAACACTCCAAGCGGAAAAGCACCCCAGACTCCCATATTATGGAAAAGTTTTTGAAATGTTGCTCTACCTCCAAATGAAGGCAAAGGAATACTTATTAGTTCCAACATGATCGCTCCAATAATAATTAGCAACGGTCCAATTATTTTTACCATTTGGTTTTGCAGAAAGAAAGAAAGACTAGGAATGGCCAAAATACTGCCAATTACCAAATAAGCAATCGCAACGTAGGTAAACATTCTTCCCAGTGTATAGAGTATCCCTGTCGCCATAACTATTTTCTTATTTTTAATTTTTTTGGAGATAAACGAAATAGCAGCGATATTGGTGGCAAGAGGACATGGAGAAATCGCGGTCAAAATTCCAACCCAAAATGCCGATGCCAGTCCAATCAATAATTCCATACTACATCTCCAAGAATCTTTTTATTTCCGATTTTATGTAACTTTTAAATTGAGATTCGTTTCTGGCCAGTTGCCAAATTTGATCAACGTTTTGAAACTTTATCTCTTTACCATCTTTTTTTAATGAAAGAAAAAATGAAATTGATTGAAGTTGATAGTTTTGAATATAGTGTTGATTCGAAGCTTCATCAACGTTTACCGATTCAAATGACAATAATCCATCTTTTATTTCCTTATCAAAAGAATCTTTTAAAACGTCGCGTATATAACCTTCCATCAAATTACATGTATGACATCGATTGGTTCCATGAAAATATAGACCTTCCACATATTTGTCTTTTCTGGAAGGGATCGTATCTGAGGTGGCCACAGCTTGCTTTGATTGGTTTCCGATATGAGATACTGATTGTGAAGAACCCCCTACTGATTCATCTTTTTTGATTTCTGATACAACCATAAATGCAATTGATAAAAGTACAAATAATCCAAGACAAATGCCTATAATCTTTTTAATTTTCATAAAACTATCCCTTATAATAATAATGGTTACTATTTATTTTTCAGTTTATTATTTTGTCATTAAATATTTTTTAATTGCCTCGACGTCCGGTACTTTGCCTACGGTCTTTACGTCACCATCCACAACTAGTGCCGGAGTCATCATTACACCAAACTCTGTTATTTCTTCTATCTTTTCAATTTTTTCGATTTCACATGTAATACCAGATTCTTTAATAGCGACGGCAGCATTTTCGTAAAGTCTTTTACACTTCGGGCAACCTGTTCCTAAAATTTGAATTTTCATTTGATCTCCATAATCATCTACTTAATATATTTTACGTTAAGAAAAATAATGTCCAAAAACTATCCCCGATATTGTGGCCATAATAATTACCAGGGAAACAAAAACTACAGTTTTTTTCGTTCCCATGATTGATTTTATAACTAGCATATTAGGTAAACTTAGTGCAGGCCCTGCCAATAGTAGTGCAAGAGCTGGACCTTGGCCCATGCCATTGCCAATAAGGCCTTGCAAAATGGGAACTTCAGTCAAGGTAGCAAAGTACATAAACGCCCCAGCAAACGAAGCGAAAAAGTTAGCACCTAAGGAATTTCCACCCACCAAACTAACAATCCACTCTTTAGGAATAATTCCTTCCGTTTCAGGTCTACCCAGCAAAAATCCGGCGATAATAACTCCAAATAAAAGAAGCGGCAGAATCTGTTTCGCATAAGTCCATGTGGAAGAAATCCAATCTTTGCTTTCATCGTTTCCAGTATTAGCGATAATTGCTAAAATAACAAATCCCACCGTAAATGGTACGAGCGGATTATTAGGAGTTAATAAAAAAGCCAGACTTACAAAAACTAATCCCAAACACAGTTTCCATGCTTTGGTATTAAACCATCTCCACAAGATAATATTGAACGCAATATAGAAAGCTGTCGTAATAGGCCACTTAAATGAATAAATGAAAAACCACACTCCTTCTACTTCTTGAGGTCTTCCCCAATTAGCAAAAACTAAAATACCTACCATCGAAAGAAAATAGAGGGCATTTTGATAAAGCGGGCGAGAAACTTCCGGTTTTGGCATCATCATCTGCTTGTTAGCTTTAGCCACTTCTTCTTTCTTAAAAATAAAATGCATTAAAAGTCCAATAATCACACTAAAAAAGATAGCACCGACGGCCCTAGCTATCCCCAGCGGCGCCCCCAATATTTTTGCAGTTAATACAATTGCTAAAATATTTATCGCTGGTCCTGAATATAAAAATGCACTTGCCGGACCTAGCCCTGCTCCCATTTTATAAATTCCAGAAAAAAGTGGTAGTATAGTACAAGAACAAACCGCCAGGATTGTCCCCGAAAATGAAGCTACCGTATAAGCTAAAAATTTATTGGCGTTAGCCCCCAAATATTTCATAACCGAGGCTTGACTTACAAAAACTGAAATGGCTCCCGCAATAAAAAATGCAGGAATAAGACATAGTAAAACGTGTTCCTGGGCATACCATTTTACCAGATGTAAAGACTCCATTATAGCATTATCAAACTTATTATTACCCACCGGAAGAAAGTACAAAGCTAAAAATCCGACAACTATCCATGATAATTTTTTCCACTCGTTTCTAATATCCACAGGCCACTCCTATTTATTAGATTTAATGACGCCTTCAATACATTCAATATATTTCATAACACAGGGAGTTTTAAGCTTATAAAAAACTTTTAAGCCACGTTTATCGTCTTCAATAATGCCGGCATTTTTCAACACGGTAAGATGTCGTGATAGCGTTGATTGATCCATCTCAAGCAAATCGTTTAGCTCACACACACACTGTTCTTTTTTTAAAAGCGCATCAATTATTATAAGTCGAGCATAATGCCCCATTGCTTTAATAATTTCTGCACGCCTTTTAAAACTTGTAATATTCATCGCCAAACTCCATGTATATTTTGTAATATATGCATAAACATGGTATCAGTCAATGATTAAATTTTAGTTAGATTAATTAATTAAGAGGAAGATAAACATAAAACGCTGAACCTTTGCCGACTTCGCTTTTGACGTCCACCCTGCCCTTATGAATTTGGACTATGTGTTTTACAATCGAAAGACCAAGACCAGATCCTCCAAGCTCTCTAGAGCGTGCTTTATCAACCATATAAAAACGTTCAAATATTCTTTGATGGTGTTTTTTCAATATTCCAGCTCCATTATCTGAAACCACTAGGCTCACTTCATTTCCCACACCTTCGACTTGAATTTTAACTTGTGATTCCTCGCTAGAAAACTTAATAGCGTTATCAAGTAAATTATAGATAGCTTGCTCCAGCAAACGGGTATTCATTTTAACATATATTTTTCCATTCATAAAAATTGAGATATTTATTTTCTTATTGTTTGCCTTTTCCTGACACTGTAAAACTGCTGACTTGATTACAGCTTCTATTTCTCCACGTATCATCTCCAAGTCGCCAGATTCTGACATATTTTCAATTTTGGATAATGACATTAAATCGTCAACAATATTCCGAAGTCGCACCGCTTGGTTATACACTATTTGTAAAAAACTTTTTTGCATTTTTTCGTCAGTTACTTTTCCATCCAACAAGGTTTCCACGTAACCTTGAATTGAGGTAAGTGGAGTTCTAAGTTCGTGTGAAACGTTGGCAGCAAATGTTCGCCGCATACCTTCCAGCTCTTTTATGAGTGTAATATCGTTAACAACCAGTAACACTCCAATTAACTGATTCTCATTTGTAACAAATTGTGAGGCCTTAATATTTAGTTTTTTCTTATCCACCAATCGAATTTCTTCTTCGATAAGTCCGCACTTCTCATGCAAAATTTTATTAATAATTTTTTCAATTTCAGGTATCTGAAGAACAACACCTACAGGTTTGTTATTGTAATCAGTATGTGGGTCTAAGTTAAAAATATCCATGAAGGTAAGATTGATTTCGCTGATATTACCATCAAGATCTGTTATGAGAACGCCCTCTTGCATACTAAACAGCAAAGATTTTAAAATATTTTTTTGTTTTTCAACATCAGATTGGATATTTGTTCTCTTTTTAAAAATAAATAAAAATATCGGAAGTACTATTAGTAAAATTAATATAGTAAGAATAAAAGTGAAATCAATCATATTGATACTACCAAGTTTCTTTAAAACGATAACCAACGCCTCGAACAGTTTCGATATATTCAGCACAACTGCCAAGCTTTTTTCTAAGACCTACAATTTGTACATCCACAGCTCTATCAGTGATGGCATGATTCTCCCCTCTAATCATATTAACGATCTGTTGTCTGGAATAAACTTTTCCAGGAATTTTTGCCAAAAGATATAAAATTTGGAATTCAGAATAAGTCACTTCAACTTCGTTATGATGGCACCAAACCTTCCTTTTGGTATTATTTATTTCGAGCCCTTGTATTGATATCATTTCCTGGATTTCCTCTTTTTCTTTATTATATTGATTTACTCGTCGCAAGACACTACTAACCCTGGCCAATAAAATTTTGGGGCTAAATGGTTTGGTAATGTAATCTTCCGCACCAGCGTTTAATCCTTTGACCACATCATCCTCTTCTCCTTTGGCAGTCATCATAATGATGGGAATCGTTTGGGTTTCTTGGATTTTTTTTAGTTGTTCACAAATATCAATTCCATTCATTCCAGGAAGCATTAGATCAAGCAGAATCAAATCAGGCTTTTTATTTCGGGCAGTTTCAAACCCATTTTTCCCATCCCATGAACAGATCACATCATATCCTGCATCCATAAGATTAAACTGAACAAGATTTGCAATATCTTTATCGTCTTCAATAATATGAATCAGCATAACAAACCTCCTTTGAACTCCTTCTCTTTTATAACCTATTGTTAGTAAAATGGGTAACGACAAAGGGGGTTTAACTATTTTCTAACAATTGATTTATGAAAAACAGTATAAACGCAAGGGATTACAAATAATGTAAGCAGTGTTGATATTGTCAAACCACCTACGACCGTTATGGCAAGAGGTTTAAGCATCTCAAGTCCTTCCCCCCAACCAAACGCAAGCGGTAATAACCCTATAATAGTAGTTATACTCGTCATTAAAATTGGTCTTAATCTTAATGAAGCACCCTCGACCACTGCTTTATAAAATCCTTCACCATTTTCATTGGTCAAATTATTCAAATACTCCACCAAGATAATAGCATTGTTAACTACAATTCCAACCAGCATAATGAGACCTAAAAAAGCCATTGCTCCAAAAGGGGTTTTAGTAATGACTAGCAACAATAATGAACCCGTTAAGGCAAGCGGTAATGTAAGCATTATAATCAAAGGATCTGACAATGAATCATATTGAACGGCCATCACCACAAATAAAAGAAAAATGGCCAAAGCAATGACGATAAGCAACTGTGCTTTAGATTCTTTTTCAGCTTCTTCTTCACCGCCTAACTCAAAAAAATACCCTTGAGGTAATTTTATTTCCGCCAGACGTTTTTTTATTATATCCGTTGTTTTTCCAACATTTTTACCGGTCGCATCTGCAGTTACGCTTATTGTTCGAACTTGATTCTCCCTGGCAATCTGCACGGCACCTTCTGCAATTTCTATGCGCGCAACCTCTTTTAACTTAAGCCTGACACCACTTGAAGGGTAAAGAAAAATGTCCTCAATTGATTGCTTGCTATTTTCTGTAATGGACTGTGCCAGTACTTTTAAATCATAATCAATACTCTTTTTTCTATCTGTAAACTGCGTACTTACCAATCCATCCACCGCAATCCGAATAGCATCAGCAGCGTCTTTCGCAGTCAATCCAAAATCATTTAACTTCTCTCTGTTTAGAAAAACATGTATTTCAGGTCTAGAAAGATCAAGTGAAATATCTAAGTTATTTATTCCTTCCACATTCTCTATTTTATTCATTACATCTTTTGCAACGCTAAACAGAGTGTTTAATTCATATCCCTTAAGTTTTATGTCAATATCAGAAGTAGAAGTTGTTTTTATGCCTCGAAGAGGAGTGATCATAACCTTTACTTGAGCTTTAGGAATTGGGTTTTCTTTAAAGGATTTTTGAAGTTTTTTCATAATATAGCTGGTGGGATGAGTACGTTTTGCTTTTTCCACAAGTTCTACGATGATTTCAGCCTCGTTTGCTTTTTCATACACATTTCTATGCTGGAAAATGCCCCCCACCATTGAAGATACTCTTTTAACCCCAGGGAATCCTTTAGCAGATGCTTCAACTTTTTTTACAACAGAATCTGTATTTTCAATGGTTGATCCCGTCGGAAGCTTGATTTTAATGGTAATTGTACCATCATCAATTTTAGGTAAAAACTCACGTCCAGACATCCCGGCCAAAAATAAACTTAAAATAAAAAATACAACGACTCCCGTTATAACTATAGTTCGATATTGCAAAGTTTTACTTAATGTTTTCTGGTAGTAGGTAACTAACCTTTCTAACAATCTTTTATTGAAACCTTTTTTTTCTTCAAGGTTATTCTTCTTAAACAAGTATGCTGATGCGCATGGAACGACTGTCAAGCTAACGATAAGAGATATTATAAAAGCAACCGTGACAGTAATTACCAAATCACGAAAAAGTAATGAGGCAATTCCTTTTATAAAAAAGAAGGGAACGATAGCCGCAATGTTGGTTAAAGTGGAGGCTATCAAAGCGCTGATTACTTCATTACTCCCCTTGTGTGAAGCTTGTATGAAATTGAGGGTACCATTTTGGTGTCTAGTTATGTTTTCTAACATAACGACAGAGTTATCGACAAGCATTCCCACGGCTAAAACAAGCCCTCCCAGAGAAAAAATATTTAAGGTAACACCGAATAATCCCATTAAAATAAAAGTTCCACAAATACTTACAGGTATTGCGATTGCTATTACCAATGTTCTTCGTATATTATGCAAGAAAAACCAAATGGCCATCATTGCCAATATGGCCCCCATAATCGCAGATGAACTAACGTTGGATATGGAATTTTCGATATAGTATGCTTGATTAGATATCACATCATATTGAACATCGCTGGGAATAATCTTTTTATTTGCTAACTGTTGAGCACGTTTCATGATCTTAGAAACTACTTCTACGGTATTGGCGTTAGGCTGCTTTAAGAAGCTTAACGTAACGGATGGCTTCCCATTAAATCTGGTCAAAACCCTCTGCTCTTCGTGCGTATCTGTTACTTGAGCAACATCTCTAATTTTAATTAATCGTCCATCCCGATTAGCAATAATAATATTTTCAATCTCAGTAACATTTTGGTATTTAGCAAAGACCCGTATACTATACTCGGTCTTGGCATCATTAATTCTTCCGGCCGGATATTCGATATTTTCCAAACGCAAAAGAGATAATAATTTTTCTGTTGATAATTCGTATTTTTGAATTTTTTGCTGATCAAAAACTACCTGAATTTCCCGTATTTTCCCCCCCGAAGTTACTACCGCGCCCAAGCCAGGAATCCCAAGAAAGTGATTTGATAAATCATTTTCTGCCCAATCGCGAAGGTCACGCTCATCTTTACTCTGAGAATAGATCGCAATTGTCAGGATGGGCAATTGGGATGGATCTGCCTTGAATATTTTGGGATCATCTACGCCAGGCGGGAGTTGATTCCTAGCCAAATCCAGCTTGGTTCTAGTATCTGCAAGCGCCACGTCCATATCTTTACCAAATTCAAAATAAACATCAATTGAGGCATTCCCTTCTATGGCGGACGAGGTAACTTTTATAGCATCTTCGGTGGTGGCTATACTTGATTCAACTTTTTTTAATATATTCTCTTCAATCTCCTCTGGGCTAGCTCCCTTCCAATCAATCACAATTTTAACGAGGGGATAAGTTACTCTTGGTAAAAGATCAACAGAAAGACCACGCAAAAAGAACATACCCAAAACCACCACCATCAACGTCAAAACCAAGACACCTATCGGTCGTTTAATGGAAATATCACTTAAAGTCATATTCTAGTCTCCAAATATTTTTCGATTTCCGCTTTAGCAGTACGCATATTAAATAACGACGTAGCATAAGTAGTTTGAGCTTGAGAAAATGCTTTCTGAGCATCAAGAAGTTCTATGCTGGTAACCAGTGTATCACGATAACGATTTTCAAATAAGTCCAAGCTTTTTTTAGCTTTTACAATACTGCTTTTAGCAATCGTAAATTTATTGTACGCTGATTTATATTTTAAACGCGCACTTTGTAATTCTAAATCAATCTGTCTATTTGCCAATTTTTGATAAGCCTGAAGCTCCATTCGATAGGCTCGGGCCTGACCAACTTCTGCCTTGGTTTTTCCCCAATCAAAAATATCAAATTCTAACGTAAGCCCCACTAGCCAATCCGCTTTTCGCTCATTTAGATGTGCCCACTCTTGACCATAATTCAAATGAGCATTGATCTGCGGCCAATAAGAACTTTTCGCAATTTTAATTTTTTCATCTGCTTCTTTCAAGTCGTTTACCAATTTTATCATTCTTGGGTCTTTACTAACTTCTATGTCGATCTCCGAGTTGAAATCTACTTCAGTATTTAAGTCTTTTATATCTACAATTTCATCGTCATTCATTCCAACCGTATTACGCAGAATCGCTTTTGAAATTGCCAACTCTTCCTGCGCTGAAAAAACCTCCTGTCTAATTTCGTTCAGCTGTACTTCCAAACGCAAAAGAGTTTCCTCTCTTGGAACCTTTCTCTTTTTATGGAGTGCCGACGCAATATCAAATGACATTTGAGCATATTTTAAAAGTTCGGCTTTCCCTTTTAAAATATCCTGTGCATGAGCTACTTTATAATAGGCAGTTTTAACGTTATATACAATTTCATTTCTGGCAACTTGATATCCTTGTTTCGTTGATTCAAGAGCATATTTGTTAGATTGATTTTCGGAGGTTAATTTTCCACCTGTAAAAATCGGTTGTTTAAGATTTAGATCAGCTTGATAATCGTTATTTGATTGTCCCAAATACTGTTTCTTCGCTTGGGGAACCGAAGAAAGATAATCATAACCAGCAATAGCTTTCACTTGTGGCAAAAAATTTGCCTTTGAAAATTGAACCTTTTCCTCTTTTTGAAAAATCTTGTTTTGATATACGCTAATGTTAGGGTGGTGATTCAAGGCTTCATTGATGCAATCATCTAAAGAATATAATCTCTGTTTATCTTGGGCAAATATACTTATTATATAAAAACCAAAAAGAAAAATTATGTACAGGTTAGGTTTCATCGATCTTCTCCACCTCAAAAGCGCTTAAAGCACTAATAAGAATATCCAATGCTCTTAGAACATTTACTCTCTCATCTTTTGGAATTTGTTTAAAAAGATTACTAAAACGATTTGATGAATTTTTTTGTAGAACTTTTGCCAGTCGTTTTCCCTTCAAGGTTAAGACAATTCGCTTTTGGCGCAGATCAAACTCGCAAGGAACCTGCTCCAACAAACCCTCTTTTTCCATATCGTCACAAGGTCGCTTTATATTACTTTTGTTGATTCCAAGTTTGCGAGCAAGATATACTTGAGAAATAGATTTATTAAGCACTCCTTCTTCAAGTAAAATCATCAAAATGTGTGCATGAGTTAGCCTGATTTTTTCCCCACAGGGGGTCATGCGTGGTCCTAAAAACCCAAACTTCCGTATAAATTGATGTATTTTACTTTGTAATTCGTTGCCTTTGAACATGAAGCGATATTAGCCAAACATAGTTGCGAACGCAACTAATTTTTAACATTCAATTCATAGCTGATTTCAATTAATCAACGCTATGCTCTCAAGGCTGGAGTATGAATTTTATCATTACAAAAACTTGCACTTGTCGAGTTTCGCTAATAGCTTGGACTCTTTGCAAATTTTATCAATTCTATATAATTGGTTTATACCGTTATATCCTTTTGTCGGTTGAACAAGAGTATTTGTAACAACTCGTATACCTATCAATTCTCCATTATCTTTTAAAAAAATTCCGCCGCCACTGCTACCACCAGAGAAGTCAGAAGATTGATAAATGAGAGAATTGGTATTTTGCTTATATAGTTTTGCCAAAAAAAATATTCCACCCCATTGGGGATGATTCTCAAGTTTCAGCCACTCTGATTCAATATCAATATTAAAATCAATATCATCAGGGGCAAAGATTTCATCATAGATGTTATGCGTGCTGATTCCCCATAAAATAGATTGCTTATAAGCAAGCTCTGTTTTTAAATACCCTTTAGAAATAAATTCATTTCCATCAGGTGCAGGTCTTGGTGGTTGCCTTATAGAAGGAGTTGGATATGTTATTGACCAAATTTCAGTACCAAGATTTTGAAAATTAGCAAAGTCTCCTAAATTGTTCATGATTTTTTCAATTTTTTGTTTGTTCGGAAAGTTTGCAGGTTTTATTGCTGATAGTTCATGTATATTTTTCTGGGAAATTTCAAACACGGCCCAATCTGATATTTCATTAGTTTCATTCGGTGAATAATGGCCCCTTTCAGTCAATGATAAAAAATATTTTTTATTATTAAATTCAAAATAAAAATTATCAAAATGTGAGCTCCCCGCAAAACCTACTACACAGTGGGCAGCTGTTAATACATATTTTTCTGATATTCTGGTTGCGCTGCACCTGCCTTTTGAATTTTCCTCTCCTAAAATCGTAAAGTTTAACCTAAAAGTACTTTCGCTACTCTTTTCAATTGATGCTGGAATTATGAGGTTATCATGAGCAAGTACAAACGAAAGTACTAGATTAAAAAAAGTTAAAAGCAAAATAAAAAATAGTTTTTTCATAATTATCCCCAGATTTCTAAAATATTTACCATTCTTTTTGAAAATACTCAATTGCACGCGAGGTAGTTTTCTTAAATAAGTTAGATAAATTAAAACGTGATGTCTTCCAAGTTACCCAAAACCCCAATATGAGACTGCACAATATTTTGTATCCATATTCTAAATAACCAACAATGGTAGTCAAAGAAGGATATATTCTAAATAAAGATACGGGGATTTTAATAGTTTTGTTTATTATGCAGTGTTAAAATAATGATAATATTTTATGATATGTATAATTGGAGGAATATGAAATTATTTATAATTATAGCGTGCTTTCTGTTTTCTATAGTTATGTTTGCCCAAGCCCAGGATGAATCGATAATTTATCCTCAACCAAACTTAGATAGTGAAGACAAAGTATTACCCGAAAAAATTTTGACCACGAAACAGCTTCATACCGCAGTTATTATAGAAAATCATAAATTTAATCCACATGAAATTACGGTTGCCAAGGGACAGTCGGTAATCTGGACCAACAAGGACTCGGTTCCTCATACCGTAACGTTTACCACGGGAGACATTACATCTAAGGAACTCTCTCCTAGTGATCAATTTGAATACACTTTTGCGACTGAAGGGACCTTCCCCTATTTTTGTAAAATACATCCTCATATGCATGGAGCTGTTGTGGTAAAACCTTCAGAATCTTCCTATGAAGCGGTTAAAAATGAAGACAAAGATACTTACTACCCAACATCAAATTATAATGGCCAATATACGAACAGACTGAACATAAGCGGTGGACACTCCAAAGCGAATATACAGTTAGATAACGGAAAACAATCTCTTAAAAATGTGGGGATGTGGCGGCTTGATGGCACTCATTTTATTTCTACAAATGAATCTTTGGAATTTGCCACTTTCACTTTTGGTGGCAAGCGCATTAACGGAGCTCTTTTAGATCCCTTCTATATAGAACTTAACTATAGTGCCTACCACCAAACAGCATACGTCCAGTATGATGCCAGTCTAGGAATTAATTATTTTGAAAATGGGGTTCAGAAGGATCTTCACCTCGGGGTCACAAGAAATATAATCGGACTTTTTACCACAATAGGTGGAAGATCAAATACAAGTAAATACTGGGACTACGGTATGCACTTTAGTTTTTCCCCCTGGCTAACAAGAACAAAACAAAGTCCAAATAATAAAGATAAGGCCAATACTTTCTTTATGAAAGCCAGTGCTGATTTGGGTTTTTATGTCTGTAAGAACATGAAGCTCACCATAAAATATGATTATCTATCATACAAATATAGATATTCTACCCAGGACAAAAAAAGCAATATGGATGACCTTATGTTCCTAGGCCTTGGGATCGAAAAGCAGTTTTAGAGGAAAGTATCACCGTTAGGAAGATTTTATGGAAAAAATGTTTTTGTCGATATTGTTGTATTTCATTACAACACGCTGGAGGTTCAGTCAGTTTAGTAAGTCTGCGTGTAACTAGAATACATTTATCTTTCAACTTAACTTACTGACAAAATTTGAGATGAATTATTTTAATTTGCAAAAATTGATATATGACTTACGATTTTATTTTTCTACTTCGAACCCAATCTAATGGGGCATTTACTAATATTGTCCAGAACTAAAAAGTTGAAAAATTAAATTGGTATTTATAACTTGATTTGTGTTTTTTATTGTGGAAGAAAACTGACGAGATTGATGATCAAGGTCATTCCAAGTTTGCAGATTTATCGGTGTGATATTTTTGCATTCATTTCCAAGATAAACCATAACTGGGAGGGCAAGAACTTGATGATCAGATGTGTATAAGACGGGATTGTAATTTTGTTTTAAGTTAAGTTTCTGAGGAGGGGGTAATTGATAAGCATTGCTTAAATTGATAGTCCATTCATAAAGATTTAAAACAAGATCCTTGGATGTACTAGCATTGTTTGGATCAAGGCCATCATATCGACATCCTTCCTCCGGAAGTAATCTTTTTTTCAATTCTAAATTAAGATGACTACCTTTGGGAACAATCTTGGGTGGATTTAAATAATCATACGAACTATGAGGGTTGTACTCTATGGCGTAGCCGTCAGCTTTAGCACCATAAATGAGCATTTTAAGTGGAGATCCCATCCATTGATCATAAATTCCTGAATGGCATGAATCATTTAAAAAAATTACTTTTTTATTTTGTAAGGTTTTAACAAGTTCACTTGGAGATAAAACATAGTTACTACAGTTCATCCCCCAAAAATCAGAAATATTAGTTCGAAGTGGAGGTTGTAAAAATATCCCTTTGGTGACATTGGTATAATCTTTTCCAGCAATATTAGTATGAAAATAATTTTTACATTGCTTAGTATAGGATCCAAGAAAAATTTCACCTTGACTACCACCATGACCGGAATACATAAGTATAACAACTTGTTTGTTAGGATTACTGATTTTTTTGGATATTTGATTTAGAAGATCTGTCTTATTCATTTCACTATCATCAGTGATGACAAAAGTATCTTCAACGTAGGGGAAAAGGTTTTGATAAAATTTTAGATCAGGTGCTACTCCCGGTAAAGGAGGAAGATTGTTAAGTTTATTAATTCCATGTGTATAGGTAAAAGCAATTATTATTTTTATAATACTTTCTGGCTTAATATTTCGAAGAGCTTTTTCTAAGCGTATGTAGCGCTCATTATTATCTTTCCCGAATTGCTTTAGAACGGAAAACGAGGAATTATCTTCAAGGGCACAGACGTTGCCAATAAATAGAAAAATGATGAAAAAAATAAAATATTTGTTGCTCATTGTTACCTGAAGATTATTATACCTAACGCCGACATTTTGAGTAAATTTTTAAATAATACTAAAACTATCAAGTATGCGATCTAGAAGTTCACTTGGTGGTAAAAAAGGAAATTTATATCTAAAGCAGAGATGATATCTACTTGAATTTGGTAAAAATTATTGAAGAGTTTTAAAAATTTATTCAATACGGTTGAATAATGCTATGAAAAAATACGGATCGAAAAAAATAGAGCGAGTACCAACTCGTGGACGACAAGCCACAGGGTTAACAGAACAAGGGATTTTAAACGTATCACGCCTGTGTACCTACATTCTGTAGGCAAAGGTCAGACTGAAAGCTAAAGCTTTCGAACCGAAAGGTCTATTGAAGGACGAACGCGATAAGAATTGGAACCTGTCCCCATAGTAATTCACGTGATACTTGATAAGTCCTAAAGCTGTACGAATAGGGATCTGACACCGAAGCTGATGATTTGAGGCTTAGGCAAAAAGTAGAATTACGTTTTTTTTATTTAAAGAGAGTGCTTAAATTACCACAAAGGAGACTTCCAGTAGACCAAAAAATGAACAATGTGATACCACTTTATAGTTACAAAGGATCTTGCCATTCAAAAGGGGACAGTGTTCTTAATATTCAGATCAATTTTAACTCCACAAACCACTCACTCACCGGTTTGAATTGTTACGAACGAATCATAAAGGGTAGGAAGAAAATTCACGCTCCTTTTAATTTATTCGTATGTCTGATGTCTTTGCTCGATTCAAGAAAAATAACATCCTCAGCAATATTCGTGGCATGATCACCAAGTCGTTCTAAATTCTTAGCAATCTCAATAATACGTAAGGCATCTTTCACTCGAATTTTACCTGAGTTCGCTATTTCGATATATCCTTTTATTATTCTCACTTCCAAAGTATTAATTTCTTCATCATGGCGAATGACTTCTTCCGCTAAATTGACATCTCCTTGATCAAAAGCACTAAAAGCATTATTAACCATCTGATGAACTTCTCCACACATATGATCAATTTCCATAGGAATTTGTTTTAATTTTTGATGTGCCCGTTTAATAGAGATCGCAATATCTCCCAAACGTTCTATATCACAATTCATTTTGAGTACCGTGATCGCAATTCTTAAATCCTTGGCATGAGGAGCAGCAAGGGCCAGATATTTATAGCACTCATCATCAATATCTTTATGCATTTTATTAATCTGGTTTTCGACATCAGTCATAACTTGCAACGAAATCTGAGCATCAAAGCATTGACGCAAATTTTGCTCAACCAGTGCCGCCATTTTTAAAATACTTTCTTTAATTGTTTTTGGCGTTATATCCATTTTATTCCCCTTTTAACCAAATTTACCCATAATATAGTCTTCGGTTTTTTTATTTTTTGGATTGGTAAATATTTCAGTACTTGGCCCATGTTCAATCAGATCGCCTAGAACAAAAAAACTTGTAAAATCTGCTATACGAGCAGCCTGCTGCATATTATGGGTTACTATTATTACAGTGAATTCCTTCTTTAGATTATCCATGAGTTCTTCAATCTTGGCAGTAGCAATTGGATCAAGTGCCGAAGTTGGTTCATCCATAAGAAGTATAGGTGGATTTAGTGCCAAGGACCTTGCTATACATAATCGTTGTTGTTGGCCACCAGAAAGAGAAGTTCCGGGTTTATTTAACTTATCCTTTACCTCATCCCATAGAGCTGCTTTTTGTAGACAGTTTTCAGCAATGTCCATTAGCCTTGCTTTTTTTAATTTTTCTTGAAGACGAACCCCGATAAGTACATTATCCAAAATACTCATGGCAGGAAAAGGTGTAGGTTTTTGAAAAACCATACCAATATTTTTTCGAATACTCACAACATCAGCATCGTAAATATTTTTCCCTTGCATAATAACTTCTCCAGTTGCTTTTGCAGAAGGAACTTCTTCGTGAATACGATTCAAACAGCGAATAAATGTAGACTTCCCACATCCAGATGGCCCAATGATTGCAGAAATAGTGTTTGTCATATAATCTAAAGAAATATTTTTAATCACATGGTGGTCACCAAACCAAGCATTGAGATTTTTAACTTGAAGTATATTCATGATTTTTGCCTCATAAAAAAGCGTGTAGATAGATTAAGTCCTAACACAAGAAGAATTAGCACAAAGCTACCGGCCCATGCTTGGCGCTGCCATTCCTCAAATGGAGAGGTAGCATAGGTGTAAATTTGTGCCGGCAAGGATGCCATCGGTTGCATAAGTCCATATGAAAAATAACTATTTCCAAAGGCGGTAAAAAGTAGAGGTGCCGTTTCGCCGGCTGCACGAGAAATGGCCAAAACAACTCCTGTAAATATTCCAGCACGATTGCCCTTGATTAATATATGCCAAATAACTTGTGTACGATTAAGGCCTAAAGCCAGTCCTGCTTCCCGTGTTGTATTGGAAACAAGTTTTAAAATTTCTTCAGTAGTTCGTGTAACGACAGGAAGAATAATAATCCCCAAGGCTACTCCACCACTTAATGCTGAAAATTGTTTAAGGGGAACAACCACTAAAACATAAGCAAATATTCCTATAACGATAGAAGGGATACCTGTAAAAAGATCGATTGCATGACGTAAAAATGTCGCCATCCATCCTTTACCTAGTTCTGAAAGATATGTTCCAAGCACAACTCCAAGCGGAATGGCCATAAATCCGCCAAGACTTACTAAATACAAGGTGCCCAAAATTGCATGAAACATTCCTCCGCCACTTTCACCTACAGGCTTTGGTAAATGTGTGAGAAATTGCCAATTTAACGAACTAGCACCCATTTTAATAACATAAGTAATAATCAAAATAAGAGGAATAAGTACAGCTACTCCAGAAAGAGTCATCAAACATAAAAATAAATAGTTTTTAAGTTTTCTTAAAATCATATTTTGGGTGACCATTTCCAAATAATAAATCTGGCAAGACCATTTACCATTAAAGTTACTACTAATAATAAAAGTGCAATATATCCAAGCGATGCCATATGCATGGCATTCGAAGCTTCAGCGTATTCATTGGCAATTACGGAGGCCATTGTCGATCCCGGTGCTAAAATGGAAATGGCTAATCTATGTGAATTTCCAATTACCATAGCAACGGCCATAGTTTCACCTAATGCGCGACCAAGTCCCAATACGACTCCCCCAATCATACCTGAAAATGAAGGCCTTAAAATTGTAATTTTTATCATTTCAAAACGAGTAGCTCCAAGCGCCAACGCAGCTTCCTTAGTTTGTAAAGGGATAGTTCTAAACACTTCACGACAAAAGGAGGAAATAGTCGGGATAATCATAATTGCTAAAATAAGTGAAGCTGCTAATACACCTATCCCATAACTTGGCCCTTGAAAAAGCGGTAAAAAACCTAAAGTACTTTTTAAAAATGGTGTAGCACTATTTTGTATCCAAGGAGCAAGTGAAAAAATTCCCCATAATCCAAATACTATAGAAGGAACCGCGGCTATCATTTCAACGAAAATACCGATTATATGACCTATTTTCTTGGGACAGATTTCGCTGATAAACAATGCCACTGAAATACTAAGTGGTGTAGCTATTAGTAAGGCAACAAAAGATGTCGTAAGAGTCCCCAGTATAAATGGAAGTGCACCAAACTCTTCACTAATAGGATTCCACACTTGGCCCCAAATAAAACCAATTCCAAATTTTGATATTGCTGGTAAAGAGAGCTTAAATAATAAAATAGCAAGCGAGACTATAAGCATTATAATCGCTATTGCAAGCACTCTCATTCCTAATAAAACAATTTGATCCTGCCGGAACTCAACGTGCCGGCGGAATAAATTAATAGACATGCTAATCTTTAAGTTGCGTTATCTTTTTAATGAGTGATTCAGAAAGTTTCTTGGGTAGTATTGCGTAATGTAATTCAGGCGCAAATTTCTGGCCTTTAGTTAGCGCCCAAAGAAGAAAGTTTTTGATCTCCTTATTTTGAACGTTACCTTGTTTTACCGGTAGAAGAATATAGGTAAATGCACTTATAGGATAAGCCTTTTTACCTTTAGCATTTACAAGAGAAATGCGCAAATCCCCTGAGAAATCTTTTGTCGTAAGTGACGCTGCCGACTGAGACGTACTATCGATTTCAGGAAGTACAAACTCATTCTGCGAATTTTCCAAGGCAAATACCTTCAATTTATTCGTTATTGCATAAGCTAGTTCAACATAACCGATAGAACCTTGTGATTTTTGAACAAGCCCGGTTACGCCTTCGTTCCCCTTTCCGCCAACACCAACCGGCCACGAAACCGATTTTCCATTTCCAACTTTCGTTTTCCAATCTTGACTTATACTACTTAGATAGTCAGTGAAAACGGAGGTCGTGCCCGAACCATCGGCACGAGTCACCACTAAAATATCTTTATCAGGTAAGTCTACTTTTGGATTTAATAATTTTAATGCTGGATCATTCCATTTAACAATTTTCCCCATCAGTATTCCAACTAACACCTCAGAAGAAAGTTTGAGATTGTTTGGTGCTCCTTCTAAATTATAAACTATGGCAACAGCGCCCATTACGGTAGGTATATGTAAAATCGGCCAGGCAGCTGACTTTAAATCCTCATCACTCATCGGAGCATCTGAGGCACCAAAATCTACCGTTTGTTTTAGTAGTTGTTGAATCCCCCCTCCACTACCGATAGATTGATAATTAAACTCAACGTCATGTTTATTTTTTTGATATTCGCTAAACCATTTTGAATAAATCGGATAAGGAAAAGTTGCCCCGGCACCATTAATTTTTGTTATCGCGCCAAGAGAAAAACTCATTAGACACAAACCTAAAATAATTATGTTTTTCATAAAAGCTCCTGCAGAAGTTCGGTACAAAGATTTTTTACCTTGTATATATTTGATTAGCACGTTAGTTTTTTGTTAGAAAAAAGTTATGAATTTTAACATATTAGTAATTTACATAAATAGGATTTGTAAGTGCTATGGTTTTTCCATAAAGAAGTACATTAGCAAAATAACTACTAGATGGCTTTCCAACGAGCTCTACCCTATAATAGCTTCTTTCTCGCTTATCTAATTGATCTGAAAAAACAATTTCATTTACTTTTTCATTAATTTTCCAAGTTTTAAAAAGTTTTCCATTTTTAAAAACACCAACGGCTCTCACTTTCCCGAAGCTTTTATCTTCTTGTAGGTATTTGACAACATCTACGCTACCGTCTTCAAATGCTTGAGTAAGCTCGCTTGCAAGTTCTTTAACAATAACACCCGTTTTATATTTTTTCTCTTGATGAGGATAATGGATCCTGATTTTAAAATCTATAGATGTTCGAGAAATAATATTATCTCCAGTTTTGATTGTATATTCATGTTTATTATCAACATCTGCCAAAAACTCTAGCATTGGAGCATCTACTGCATAACTCAAGCTCACTCTTCCTTTTTTGATTGCTTCTAAAATTGATTTCCCATCTCTATCTACGCTATCCACCCAAGTAGTAGGAGTTGCAATATTTTTCCATTTCGATAATAATCCATCTAACTGGTGGGTATCACTTCCCCCAATTCCAGTAATTCTCCTGCCAGACATTAATTCTTCATCCCAAATTTTTGTAATTGACCAAGCATTTCGAGATTGTAAGCGATAAACTCCATTCCAAATTTCAATACTGTCTGCACCTTGGAAAATATCATAGTCCCATTTTAACCCAAACATCATTTCCGGATGATTAATAGAAAATATCGCATTTTGATTATGCGCTTCTATCATTGTTTGATTTGCATTTTGATCTTGGTTAGCTCTCCAAATTCTTTGATAATCAAATATTTTATCAGAAAAAATATTCGCGTGACCTTTTAATGTTGTCCATTCGATCCCATAAAGTAAAATCATTTTATCGTCTTTATAAGCAGGATCAAACCAATGATAAGGTTCTCCATTCATCAACGTATCATGATCAGTTATTGCAAAAAAATCCAACCCCGTACTTTTTGCTGCATTTATAACCTCAGCTATATTATGTGAACCATCGCTGTAAGTGCTATGAGTGTGCAGATCTCCTTTCAACCATTCAGCCCGAATTTGAGAATTAATTAAACTCATCAGTACAACAAAAATAATTCTAATAATCATATTCCATCCTCCCCTTAATAATACTTACAAGTATTATTAGGTAGGATTAAACCTCATTCTTCAAGTTAGAAATATGTTGAAAAATTGTTAGACTTATTATTTTTCAACAAAAAGATAAATATAAAATTCAGAACCTACACCGACTTCGTTATTGATTTTTTTAATCATTGCCACCTTAACTAGATTCTCGTAACGTCAGCCTTCAATTTAATTCAAGGCCCATTGAATTTCTGATAAGTTATTCATTTTAAAAATTGATTTTCTACTTGTGCTGATATTTTGTGCTGTAAAAAAAGTAAAGCTCAAATCTTGTTTTTTTATAGCAGCAAAAATATCATCTTTTTCTACGGAGCAATCAAAAACGTTTTTCCAAGAATTAAATTGTACCTTATCATGAAAATCACTATTGGCAATTATCGGTAATTCTTCTTTTATAACATCTTCTAAGAGATTAGCACCGCTAGCAACTTCCCATGCATCAAAAAAGTTCTTTAACACCTTTCGCTCATTCCATAATCTTAAATGTTGTTTTTCAATAACCTTTGTATCAACAGGATGGGCAGCAATAGCAAGACCATCTTGCTGATGAATATTATTAATAATTTCAATAAACGAATGATCTGGTTCGATATATCTATTAATACCAAGGGCCAAAATATGGGCTGATTTATCATCACTAATTTGATTTTTAGTAATTTCAACACCAGGGATTACAAGCATATTATAAATTTTCCAGGCCCGAATCGCCTCATTTTGGATTTCTTCCATATATCTTGGAAATGATTCCTCAGTCAAAGACTTATTAAAAAATCTGGCAATTTTTCCAATCATTGTATTTTTCTCAACAAGGTGATCCGTAATTGCAATTGCTTTTATTCCTTGTGAACCAAAAAGATCACATATTTCTCTTACCGTCAGTGCGCCATCAGAAAAAGTTGAATGAATATGAAAGTCTGCGATAAACATATTATATCTCCTTGAAAAATCTTCGTTTAAATGACAAATTCAATTGGTTAAGATCCAAAATTGTTAAAAAATCTATGCATTTAAATGAGTAATCAAATGCAGGAGATCCGTAAATCTTTGCTCCACCAGCTAAATATGTTCTAAGTAAGGGTGGTAGTTCAATTTTTATATTATTGATTAATTCTTTCGAACAATCTAAATTCTCTTTATACTGTGGTAGCGGAAATATCTTGTACTTAGTACCAATTAAATTATTAGCTTTGAAATATCTATAGTAACTACTTGCAATATCCTTATTCAACGTTTTAATACTACTGCAACCAAAAAGAAATCTAGCCTGACTTTTTTTTGCATACAGCCCAATCCCTTTCCAAAGAAGATTAATAACGGCGCCATCACGACATTGCTTGTCGATACAAGCTCTACCAAGTTCCAATTTTATACCAGGAATTTTTAGAAAATCATTTAAATCAAATTCATTTTCAGAATAAAATATATCGGTATAGGTTGAGGCTCTTAATCTATATGTTCCACAAATTTTCTTCTTCACCTTATCGATAACGATCAAGTGATCACAAGTAGAATCAAACTCATCCAAGTCAATTCCAAAACTCATAAAAGTACCAGATCTTGATAAAAAATTTCGATACCTCAAAAGAAGTAGTTGAAAAATTTCACTATAGTGATTTGCCGTTTTTAATAGATAGCGATCTGTTTCAATCTTAATTGTATAATTTTCATTCAATTTAAAAAAGCTGGTTAGCTTTAGGTAGCTTCTTATAATGCTGGGAAAGCGAATGCATGTGCCAAGTAAATATTGTGTACTCATTCAAACCTCCTAGGTATCGAATGTAATTATTGTAAGGAGTTTTTCGAATTCTTAGTAGATCACATTGTAAGGTTGGTGTTAGAAATTAATTGAAATAATGTAAGCAAAAAATGCAAATTAATTTATATACACTTGCCTTTTCAGCCAAACACAATTCTAACAAAAATTAATTCAGGTAATATTCTCAAACCCACGCTCACATTCTATAATCCCATTATTCCTAACTTACGGGAGATAAAATGTATTTACCTGGAGCTTTTAAAATACTTATCATGTCATTTCTTATTATTTGTTATTTCTCAACAGCAAGCTTGCTCTGGTTACTAATAAAAAATAAAATACTTCAAAAAAAAATGTTAGTAACAACAATTAATCTTTACTGTAAAACAATACTGCGTATTTTAAATATTGAAGTTTCTATTAATCTCCACTCTATTAATAATGATGTTTCAAGTCCGTTCCTTTATGTTTCCAACCATCTTTCCTATCTGGATGTCCTTATTTTATTTGCATATTTCCCGAGTTGTTTTATTACTTCCAGGGAAGTAAAAGAAACTCCGTTTCTTGGATTAATAACGACTCTTGCCGGATGCATATTTGTAGAGAGACGCTCAAAAAATAAAATTGAAGACGAAATTAAAGAAATTGAAGATACTTTAAAAAATAAATTTAGTGTTTTTGTATTTCCTGAGGCTACCAGTACAAATGGTGAAGCCATTAAAAAATTTAAAAGGCCACTATTTAATGCAGCAATCACAACTCAAACGTCCGTACTTCCATTAACAATTAATTATTTACAAATTAATAATCAAATCATTAACCAGCAAAACAAAGACCTTGTTCTCTGGTACGGAGACATGACGTTTTTTAATCACTTTTTTCGATTGATGTTTATTAAGTCAATTAAAGTCAACATCGTTATTTCAGATAAAATTAACCCTCTTGGCCATGACAAAACCTCTCTCTCCTTACTAGCAAATACAATCGTGGAGCAATCTTTTATACCAATTCAATAGGATGAATTTTTAATCTTTTTTACTACTAAATCTTGTCAAATGCTATAATTGATCTTGTTAATGATAATACCTAAACATTGTAAATAAGAAAGCGAATGAAAAAAACTAGATCAACTCTTTCAATAGGAATATTTTTATGAAAAAAATTTACTCGATTTTATTGTGTTACATTTGCAATACTGTACTTGCAGCACCCTTGATAAATTCTACTAAAGAGGTCGTCAAAAATGGAGAAAGCATAACTATCCTGGGAAATGATTTTGGTGCGATGAATGGCTCCATCGTCTCATGGGACAACTTTGAATCTAAAACAGCGGGATCGAACGTTGGAGGAAGTAGTCCATTAATTGGGCCTACGTGGTCCTTACAGCACACCGGAGGTTCAGTTACATATAACAATATTCATTCTCATTCTGGAAACCTGGCAGCCAACGTGGTTTGGGCCGGTTCAACTGGAATTGAAGCATTTGGCTGGGCAGGGCAAGGACCGTTTCGACAACTTTATATAACCTATTGGCGATGGATGGATGGAAATTATGATCCTAATCCTAACAAAACCCCATATGCCGACAACCACAAACAGTACTATCTATTTGGTAACAGAAGCTCTGAAGGTTTCTCTGAATTCCCACAGGGAATGCCTTTGATCCCAGCAGGAACTTCAACTTGGGGATACTATAACAATGTCTCAATGGCTCAAACAAATTGGAATGGCACAAATAACATAAACACAATAGGCAAAACGTATGAAAATACAAAAAGCCAATGGAACCGTTGGGAGTTTTGGCAAAAGTTAAATACAGATCCATCCTGTACAATTAATGTTAATTGTGATGGAGAGCTTACATATTGGATAGACACCAGGGTTGGGAGAAAAAGAGCAGACTACAAGCATAGGTTTGTTGCAGGAGAGTGGAAAGATTTTCGACTTGGACACATGGCCCATGGATTTATATCAACCGCTAAAGCTTGGTTTGACGATATATATATCGCCACTACTCAAGCGCGAGTAGAGATCGGAGATGCTTCTACATGGGATACATGCACCCATAGAGAGATCCAGATTCCTTCTTCTTGGCAAGCTGGACAGATCACAATAACGATCAACCAGGGAAGTTTTCCTGCCAAGTCTTCAGCCTATTTATTTGTTGTTGATGCTAACGGAAATGTCAGCAATGGCAAAGAGATTAAATTCGACGATATGGCATCACCTACAAATTTTAAAGTGCAACACTAAGGCTGTTAAGTGTTAAATAATCAAAATAAGGAATAAAATATATGACCTGCATTTTTTGTCAAATTATTAAACGGGAACAACCAGCCAGTTTTATTTATGAAGATGATTTAGTAGTAGCTTTTCTAGATGTATATCCCATCAATGAAGGTCATGTTTTAATAACAACTAAACGTCACGAAGAAAAATTTTGTAATCTAACTGAAAATGAAGTCAGTCATCTTTTTAAGGTAGGACAGAAAATATTAAAAGCAATTCATGTTTCAGATATTAAATGCGAAGGAGCAAATTTGTTTTTATCTGATGGTCCTATTGCAGGCCAAGAAGTCATGCATAGTCACCTTCACATAGCTCCAAGATTTGAGGGCGATGGTCACGAAGTGGGATTTAGTCATTCTGATTCAGAATTGTATACAAGAAATCACTTGGATACAATTGCAAATAAAATTAAAAAGCATATTTTTTGTGCTGTCCGCGCACAATACTAAAAAAATCTTATGGTTTATAATTGTTTTCAGAATGTTCAATTGTTTTTTTATACAAATCACAAATTTCTGAAATATTTAACTGATCTTTTTTTTCACTACCCGAACGTCTCCAATTAATTGCTTCAACAAACCCTTTGATTAACCTATTGGGTGATTTATTATCAAGATATTTAAATAAATCTTGTTCAAGTCCAGTAGGTTTATCAGTGGTAACTTCATAAAAATAATAAAAAAGAACAACATGAAATTTATTAATATCCATAATTTTATGAATTTCAGATTTTTTCTGATTAAGCTTGTAAGGCCACTTTACTGCGCTACATTCGATTTCTTTTCCCCATGCAGGTAATGATATCATTAAAGTAAACAAAAATATTATCAAATTTTTTATTTTTCGCACTTGGATTCTCCAATATCGATCATATACCGATCATTTTCAATAAAAGCATGATAATTCACTCTGGTTGCGTTCTTAACAAATCTTCCCAACAAATAATAATCTGGAACAAATATTTTTTTTACACATGAATTTTCAAGCAATTTTTCTATTTGATCCCCAGTTTCCTTTGGTAAATATGAACAAACTGCTTCTATATCACCAGAACTATTAAATCCACCACTATAATTTTGGTTTAATTGTTTAATATACTCGCCAAGTTGATCTGCTAAGAAAGCATCCTTGTCTCCTTCATTTTTAACATAATTTTTTATTTCACTAAGATTCACAGAGGTTTGTGAAGAATTGTAAGGAGATAATGTAGGCATATATACATATATATCTGTAGTATAAGTATCTCCACAATTCACACAATCTTTTTCAATATTAGAAATATATATACTTTTAATTCGATCACAAAAATCACCCATCTTGGTTATATAAGATCTATTGACCACATAGGAAGCTTTTACGCTTTGAGGATTTATATCTTTTAACAAATCATCAACAATTTGAGACGATTTTTTTAATCCGCCAGAAATTTGCTTACATTTATTTAAATCGGCAAACATTGTTGCAATAATTTGATCTTTATTTTGCAGCGATGATAAAGAAACCGTTACGTTATAATCTGGATAAACGAGCCCATTGCATGCTGAAGCTTCGGAATTTATTTTTTTTATATCCCCCCACCCCGGTTGAGATATGAATGTTAACTCATTTATTTTATGCAAAAACATGTCAACGTCTCCCCGGCAAGCAATTTTACCCTGGCTCGGTTCTGGAGCAACCACACAACTGTCAAGAGAAGAAAGAGATAAAACACTATCGATAAAATGATAGGGATTTCCGGAACAGTTAAAACATCTGTTATGAGAAGAATCTGTGCTCACAATCTTTTCAACCTTTTTCTTAAAGTCTTCAATTCCTTTTTTTAACTTACCAATATCATTCTCGTTAAGAATATTCGTTATATCGGTTGCTAGGCTCTTATTATGCTCTGGCATACACGCTTGTCCTATAGCGGGTTGCATCCAATCAACCTTCTCCTGACGTCCTTTAAATTTTACCAGTACTTTACCTTCATCGGTTTTTTCAATAAATTGGTCCTTATAAATTGATTTAACAAAGTCTAAGCACTCTGTATTTATTTCTCTCTTACATTGATCTTGGAAAACAATTTCTCTGCCGTTTTGTTTTATTAAATCCAAGGATTGCCACCCGAGGGCATTCCCCATTGAATCACCAACTAATCTCCATTCGTTTAAATCACAATCCAATCCAGTAGATAAAATCTGAATTTTTTGTCCTTTTTGAACCGTTTGTGTTTCCGGATAAAAGCGCATAGTACGCATTTTAAAATAATCAACATCTGTAGTTTCACTAGCATCACATACGGTAGGCCCCGTCCTAAGAGCAAGATTATTATTCATCTCAAAGCCAAGTTTATCAGTCACAGATGATACTTTCGATGTCTCATTAGGTTTTACAATATCATCCAAAACATTAAGATTCATCTTGGTGAAAAAACCGAAATAATTCACCCTTGGATCTCTGTTTAAACTTTTACTTGTCTTTGCACGCGCACCAGACCCACCAAGATTATATAGAGTTGTTAAAATTTCTGGTTTATCAGAAATATCAAATCCTGCTTTTTTATAATTATCTTGAATAAATCTTATCACGGCGCCTACATGCATAATTGATTTATCTGGTTTTAACAAATCTTGGGCCATTTCCTCAGCAGTACGTTCCTTTCGCTTTTCCGTTTTTGCTGCGAGTGGTTCAGCTTCCATAGCAGCATCCATATAAAGCTGTCCCCAACCAAACGAAAATTTCTTTCCTAGTAAAGAACCATCTTTAGCTATATGTAATTTCACTAACCAATTTTGAATATCATCGGTGATTGTGCAATTTAAACTATTTTCTGACAGGATACTACCCGCAATTGCCCGAGGATCAACATTGTAAATTTTTGCAGTTTCTAAAATAATTGGATTTAAGACCTTCAAAGCCAAAATTATTTCCGGCTTTGGCTTTAAAAAAGTTCCATCGCTATCGATCAAAGTTTTACATAATTTATCATATGAACAAAGTTCTCTATGCTTCTCTTTCCAATCTTCAGCAAGGACTAAAAAACTGAATATTATTAAACAAATAAAAAGGATGTTTCTATTTCGCATCAGCACTCTATGGACATTAGTTATTAAAAGTTGCTATCATTTATATAATAAGTCCACTTAATATATTTATCAAATGGACAATCTACCCATAAAGGATAACTAAAACTTGAGGTTTTTGATCAACTTAATTTTTATCTTCGGGACAAGCTGCTTATGCGTTTTTCCAAAACCTGCATCTACTCAAGAATGTCAAAACTGGAGTCAAACATGTAAAAATCTCAACTCATTTCGGAAAAGTAAAGAAACACAAAGAATTCAAGACTCCAACGATTGCATAGAATGTTCAAATAGTAACAATACAAGTACGACACCTTTTAATAATAATCAGCCTGATAACCTCATCCTATCTCAGACCAACGTATCTCGCCAATTTATGAATTGTTTAAAAGATTATAACTCAATGATTAAAGATCATCAAAAGCATGATTTAGAAACATTAAAAAGTTTTTTTCATAAACAGAAAATTGATCAAATTTCTTTTAACTACCTTCATGATCTTTTTACAAATCCAAGTAGCACCTATAATACCAAAATAGTAAAAATCAGTAATGATACCACTCCTTATCAATACTATAAAGACTACACTTTATCCGGACCATTTGAAAATCTAAACAGTTCATTAAGTGGTTTTTTCAATTATAGCTTTATCAATGAACCAGGTCCTCTTATAGAAAAATATAATAAGTCAGGTTTAAACATTTTAAAAAGCATCTCAGATCCCAAAAGTATCTTGGAGTACTTATTTACCAAGGCATCGCAAAACAGCGGCAGCGACAAGGAACTAATAATAACATCTAATCAGACTAGACCACCAATTACACCAGCTATTGCAAAATTGATTTTATATGAGGTCCTATATGACAAATTGAAAAATAATCCCCAGGAATTATTAAATTTATTAAAAAATATTAAATTAAAATTTAATTACCAAACCCCTTTTCCCTCAAGCGAAGATGAGGCATATTCAACTAACAATATTCACGGCTTTACTTTGCACAACGGTTATTTTTTAGGAGCAGAACAAATCCATATACCAACTTCCAGCAATGCAATTCCAACATCTTCAGGACTCGATTGTACTCTCGTAATTCAAAAATGCTTGGAAGATTCGGGGGTAAAATTTCCTCCTTCATTTAAACTCTTATCATCACGTTTGGCAGCTTTAAATGATTCAGAAAAAGAAGCTCTCTATCCTGAAATCAATGACTATAAAAACATTTTTGAAGCCATCCCATATAAATGCGAAGAGCAACTTGAACTCGGTGACATTATCGCTTTTAACGGTCATGCATTCGTTTTTGCCGGTTACCAAAAAACGTCCCAAAACTACTATTCACTATTCACCTATGAGGCTATTGCTGGCGAATATCGATCTTATGCATTGCAAATCAGAGATCTTTACCCTCAAGACAGTTGCAATCCACCGATCTTTACTTCAAATGGAAAAAATATCCCCGCTAATATTATTAGAATAAAAGGTAGTTTAAAAAAATGAGATTTATTATTTTCATTTTCATCTTAATTAACGCCAATATAAGCTTTTTTGCTCTTAGTAAGGAAATAGTCTCAAAATCATTTAACTTGGATAAAATTGAAGTTATCAAAAACAATGAACTAAAAACTGGTATTAATAATTTTTTCAATCAAATCCAAAACAATAAACCAATTTCACAAGATGAGACAATAGAAACCATCCAATATCAATTAATAAATTTTCTATCTATTGCAAATATTACAAGCAATGGACAAGAAGCAAAAATCACAACCATAATTAAAATATGGGGAAAGAAATATATCGATATACGATCGAAAAAAGAAAAAATAATCCATTTCCCAATACCTATTGAAAAAAAATTTTTGCTCCATTTTAAAATTAAAAATAAAAAATTTATTTTAGATACAATCCCAGAATTTTTTCCAATTCAATACCTGCCTTAACCTACTTGCTTTAATTGAGTCAGGCAGGTAAGTAGCAATGTTATCCCCTTTGAAATTCAAATATTTATTAAAAATAATAAGGAGATGTTCCCTCTGGAAGTTCCCTTGAGGGAAAAATAAGAAATATATATCTAAAGCAAAGATGATATCTGCTTGAATTTGGTAAAAATTATTGAACAGGTTTAAAGATTTATCCAATTCGGATGAGTAATGCTAAGAAAAAATACGGATCGTAAAAAATAGAACGAGCACCAACTCAAAGCCAAGCTTTATTCCAAAAGTTCGAAGCTTATCAAGGCATTCAATCTCACCCATGAACAAATTGCAAAACTTATTGGAACATCAAGAAGCCGTATCAATCGAATTGCCAACTTTGGAGAAAATA
>MEPW01000028.1 GCA_001769975.1 Bdellovibrionales bacterium RIFOXYA1_FULL_36_14
TGAGGAAGTCTTTTGTCGTTGGATGCTAGAATATCCATAACAATTGCGCCGGCACCAAGGGCCGCTCTTTGCGCACTTTCAGCAGTCATGGTTTTAATTGCGCCAGCTACCATCATTTGCAGACCGCCGCCCGCAGAACTGGTAGATATATAAGCGTCAACCCCAACTTTGCCATTGACGGTGGTGATGATTTTATCTCCATCGAGAATTTTTCTGCCGGAGAGTTCTTCTACTTCTTGAATGGCATTAAGAACACCTTTCGTAACATCTTCAAACGGAGCTTCAACTGTAGTTGGGGCTTCACCTCTGAAGGTTTGGCGATATTCATTTCCTACTTTTTCAATAAGAATGGCCTTGGTGGTGGTACTTCCGCAGTCAGTTGCGATAATTGCTTGAATATCCTTGGACATTTCTACCTCTCTGTTACTCACTATTTAGGTAAGTTATGGATATATTGCTCTTTAAGACTTTTATTCATAACACGGTCTTAATATAAATTAAATGATTTCCTCAATCTATTTGGATAAATTTTATCGTAGTCTCTTTAGTTTTACCGTCACGTAGATAGGTTATATTAGCGGTATCGCCAATTTTAAACTTATCAAGGGCGTGATAGATATCCTCGTAATTATTCACCTCGACATCACCAATTTTCAACAGAATATCACCGATATAAATACTATTGTTGTCTTGTGTTAAACCCTTCAGACCTGCTTTGGCAATAGGTCCACCTTCAGCAATACTCCAAATGACCACACCTTTTTTGATACCATATCGGTACTTAATTTGTTCGTTAAATTTCATAGCAATTCCCAGTTTTGGTCTAATGACTTGGCCATGCTTGATTAATTGGGGAACAATGTTGTTAATGGTATCAACTGGAACGGAGAAACCCACACCGGCACTACCTCCAGATGTGCTGTAAATAACTGTATTCATGCCAATAAGTTCTCCATTGGAATTGAGAAGTGGACCGCCAGAATTTCCTGGGTTGATAGCCGCATCTGTTTGAATCATGTCATTGATGCTGATACCAGTAACGCCTTTGATGGAACGATCGAGGGCGGATACGATTCCCTGAGTTACTGTATGATCAAGTCCGTAAGGATTTCCAATGGCGATTGTTTTTTGACCAACCAATAAATTTTTCGAGGACCCGACTTTGATTGGATGTAATTTTTTGGGAGGCTTTACTAATTTTAAAACGGCAATATCCTTGTAGGCTTCGTCTCCGACCAGTACCGCTTCATATTGAGTCTTATCTCTGTTAAAGGAGATCGAGAATTTTCCTCCCCCCTGTATTACGTGATAGTTGGTCACGATATGTCCCTGTTCATCCCAAACAAAACCAGATCCGGCACCAGTGGGAACTTCCTGGCCTTCCAAATCCAAAAAACCTCTGCTAACTCTTTGAATATTAGAAACAAAGACTACCGAGTCAACGTTGTTTTTAACTACTTCGATAGTGTTTTTTTCAGTTTCTAAAAGTTTTTGGCTATCCTGATTACTGTAGCTGATACGGTTAAAGGTGATAAAAAAGGAAATGATAAAAAAAGTTATAACGGCAGGAAGAAATAATTTTACTCGATTCATTTAAATCTCCATGATAAAAAAATTAGCTTTAATGGATATAATGCTATAGATACTCTTTATCAAGGGCATTAAATTGTGAATATAAAATTTTATAATAGATACGAAAATAAAGAATCAATAGAAAAAGTTTATGGTAGTCGGGAAATTGTTTTTTTGTATGAAACGTTTGCTGGAAAACCATTAAGAAGTCTGTTGTGCGGAAAGTTATTTAGTAAATTTTATGGTTGGTTGCAAGATCTAGCTTTTAGCAAGAATAAAATAAAATCTTTTATAAGAAACTTCGATATTAAAATTGGTGATTTTCTTCCCGAAGATGGAAGAGAGATGATTGATCCTTACTCAACATTTAATCAATTTTTCATAAGAAGATTTAAAGAGGGAAAAAGAAATTTTCCGCTCGATGAAAATCAGATGGGAGCTTTTGCGGAGGCAAGATATCTGGGATTTAAAAGAGTAACGGGGAGAATGACGGTTCCGGTTAAGGGGTTTGATCTTTCGGTGGAAGAAATTTTAGCGAACAAAATTTGGAATAGAACATTTGCCGGCGGCCCATTACTTTTGGCCAGACTGTGTCCAGTTGATTATCACCGTTTTCATTTTGTAGACGAGGGAAAGATTCTTTCCCAGTACCGTATTGAAGGTGATTTGGATTCGGTGAATCCCTTGGCCTTATCTAAAAAAACCGATATTTTTTTTACTAACGAAAGACAGATAACTGTGGTGGAAAGTAAAAATTTTGGCAAACTCGCCTATGTGGATGTGGGGGCCATTTGCGTGGGCAAGATTGTTCAGGCAAGTAATAAGGAAAATCATAAAAGAGGTGAGGAAAAGGGTTATTTTTTATTTGGCGGTTCCACGGTAATTGTTATTGGCGAAGAAAGAAAGTGGTATCCAAGTGAAGATATTCTTACAAAAACCAAAGAGGGGATAGAGACTTATATCCATTTAGGAGATGTGGTTGCCCAAAAAATTCAGAATCATTAGGAAAACCTTCCTGGTTATATTATTCCTTAATGAGAATAATATTTTAAAAATGAAATGAAAAAAATCTAAATCTTAAGCTAACTTATTGTTATTTTGAAAAATATCTTTGGCATCAAAACTGCTTAGTACATGTAATAAAGGAGGCTACATGAAAGAGCAAAAAGAAATATTGCAAAAATTTATGAGACTGTTTAACCAACCGACCCTTCAAGAAATTTCAAATCAAACTGGGATTCAAATCACCAGGGTTTTTCGAATTATGAATTTTGCCCCTATGAAATTTTCGGAATATTTAATTTTTAAAAATTTAATTGATTCCAAAATTTGTCCGGAAGATTCCATCGGATCGACTTTAGATAGATCCTTAGGTGAGTTATCTCTCGATACCATCGGCGATATTAAACAACAAATTGAAAGGAAATTGTTGCTAAAAAAATTATTAACCAAGGATGATTCGAAGGAGGCGGTATATGCGTGATGGAATATTAGTAATTGAAAGGATGGTGCTGGAGTCACTATTTAAGAAGGAAAAAAATTTGGTCGAGATGGAAAGAGACACTGGTTTAGATTCAGGGATTTTGAAAAATATTTTATCCAATTTTATGATGGATAATTTAATTAAATATCAAAAAGGAGTTTACTCACTTAATAAAAATGAAATCATGGGAAAACTTAAAAAAATAAATGATAAAAAACAGATAAAAGAAGAAGTTTGTGAATTATTTACGTCCATGATTAATGAATATTTTAAAAAAATTGAGCAGGATCAAAAAAATGTGGATATTAAGGTTCGAAAAATTTGGTTAACCCCAAGCGAAGAAAAAATATTCAATACCTACTTAATCAATTTAGAAACTTTTATGAAAAATATCGAACAAGATCGAAAGATTCATCCTAAAAATGAAAAGCTCAAGGAGAAAAAAGTTTTTATCTGGGGAGCAACCGATTATTCAACTATCGCCAATGGATGTTTGCAGGCCATTTAATTTTGCACAGCTATTATCTATGAGTAATTGGAATATTAAAATAACTGGCATCCTTATGGTGGAAAACAATTGCTGATACAGAGGCTTCTGGTTCCATCATAAGTGATTCGGTTAAGTTAACATCAATCGCCGAAAGCGGATCAAGTAATCTAAAAAGAATTTTCTGATCATCTAAATTTGGGCAAGCTGGATAACCAAATGAGTAGCGTTTCCCAACATACCTAGCTTGCAAGCGATCCTTCATTTTCATATCTACTGGATCGGGATTTCCCCATGCGTTTCTAATATTGGAATGAAGTAATTCAGCATAGCCTTCGGCGAGTTCAATGGCCAAAGCTGCCACTATATGTGAGTGCAGATAATTACCTTGGTCTTTAAGTTGCTTGGCAAGTTCTTTGATCTTAAAGCCCACTGAAGTTACAAACATTGCCACATTATCAATGCCTTTTTCTTTTGGCAGTACGTAATCACTCAGGCAAAGGCCATTTTCTTTGGGCTGTCTTGGTAAAATTATGCTTTCTACAATTTTTTCGTTGTTATTTAGAATGTGAATGGTATTGCCTTCGCTATAACACTTAAAAAATTGATAGACGGCTCTTGGTATAAAGTGAGTAGCTTTGTATTGATCTTTTACTTTTAAAACTTCTTCATAGATCTCTAGAGCTTTGAAGCCTTGGGGGGATTTCTTTAGTTCATCAAAATTGTTATTAGCAAGAAGATCTACCTCTTCTTTATGAACACCCAAATGTCTTTTATAAAGCATAATGGGATTGATGAAATTAAAAACTTGATCGATCGGAGTATTTTTTAAAATATGTTTTTCAAAGTCAGGAGCGCTAGGAGCAGAAGTGAGTATTTCGACTTCAGTTGATCTGGTGGTGCTATGAGTGACGCTCTTGGGTTTATTGGTAGAAGTATGGTCTAGATCTTTTTTCTCGTCATCAATTATTTCTATCAGATTTTTGAATTCTTCAGGATTAATAATTTGATCGGCAAGGGCCAGTCCTTGCATGGCATCCTTCGCATAAATTGCTCGGCCGTTTCCATAAGCGAGGTCGATTTTATTCAATACAAAATTTTTAGATAGCGCAGCTCCACCCACTAAAATGGGAATATCAATTCCGGCATCACGAAGATCTCCTGCGGAGATTTCCATTTGTTGGGCTGATTTTACCAGTAAACCACTAAGTCCTATAATGTCGGGACGATGTTCTTTAGCGGCGCTGATCAGTTGTTCAGAAGTGATTTTTATTCCCATGTTGATAACTTCGTAACCATTGTTGCTAAGAATTATATCTACTAGATTTTTGCCTATATCGTGCACATCTCCCTTAACCGTTGCCAGCAAAACTTTGCCTTTTTGCTTTTGCTCGTTCTTGGGCATATATGGCCTTAAAAAATCAACCGCTGCTTTCATGACTTCCGCAGACTGAAGTACTTCAGCTACGATTAGTTTATTTTCATTAAACAAAACTCCGACTTCTTTCATGCCTGTCATCAGCGGGCCGTTTATTATATTGAGAGGTGATTGAGTTTTTAATAATTCGGTTAGATCATTGGTGAGTCCGGTTTTGGTCCCGTCTAATATACATTGAGCCAATCTTTTGTCCAGGGGAAGGTCAGAGGTATTTTTATCGGTATCAACTTTTTTGTCTCTGAAAAAAGCCGCAAATTCTCCTATGGGATCACATCCTAGATTGAAGAGTAAATTATCTGAAAGGATGATTTCTTCTTTGGAAAGTGAACTATATCTTTTAATACTTTGAGCATTAACGATCGCCAGATCCAAACCTGCTTTTACACAGTGGTAGAGAAAAACAGTATTTAAAACTTCACGACCAGCTGGTGGTAGTCCAAAAGAAACGTTGGATATACCAAGAATGGTTTTGGACCTTGGATATTTTTCTTTGATTAAACGAACGCCTTCGATGGTTTCTTTCGCTGAGCCAAGATAGTCGGCGTTGCCAGTACCGCAAGGAAAAACCAGTGGATCAAAATACAAATCAGTTTCAGACATGCCGTATTCATTTGTCAGGAGGTCAAAAGATTTGGTGGCGATTTCCAATTTTCTTTCTTTGGTAATGCCCATACCTTGGATGGGGTTATCATCGATGGTACCCACAACTAAGGCTGCACCAAATTGTTTGGCCAGTTTGGAGATGGATTTAAAACGGTCTTCGCCGTTTTCCAGATTGACCGAATTGATGATGGCTTTGCCTTGGAGTTTTTTGAGAGATTCGTAAACGACCTTGTTATCGGTAGTGTCGATCATGATCGGACTTTTAATTTTTTTAATGAGCACATCTAAAAATTTGGTCATATCACTTAATTCGTCCCGGTCAGGGTTGGCGAGACAGACGTCTATGATATGAGCACCTTTTTTAACCTGGTTTTTGGCAATCTCTGCTGCCTCGTCGAATTTTTGTTCAGCGATTAATGTGCGAAATTTTTTTGATCCAATGGAGTTGGTTCGCTCTCCCACTAAAATGGGGCGTTTTTCGTCAGTGATTTCCAGATAATCGATTTCCGAAAGAGTGGATAATTTTATGCCTTTTGTCTGGCGTGGCTCTTTAGTGGCTGCCATTTTACTGATAGCCTCAATATGTTTGGGAGTTGTTCCACAACATCCGCCGAGTAAGTTAATCCACCCCTGATCGACAAATTTCTCTAAAACCTTGGAGACCATTTCAGGTGTCTCCAGATAATTTCCATTTTCATCGGGAAGACCAGCGTTTGGAACACAAGCAATTCTAGTTTGCGCCAAAGTGGACATGGATCTAATAAAGTCAGTCATAAATGAAGGTCCGGTGGCACAGTTGAGTCCGAGATAGAGAAGGTCGATATGTTCTAAGGAGGAGATAAGGGATTCGATGGTTTGCCCGGCCAGCATAGATCCCATGGCCTCAATGGTGGCAGATACGGCGATGGGGATTACGACTTCCGATTCCTCAAGAAGTTTACCAATTCCAATGAGTCCAGCTTTGATATTGCGGGTATCGTTGCAAGTTTCCAGCAAAAAGTAATCAACGCCTCCCTCATACAGCGCTTTGGCCTGTAGATAATAATTCTTGGCCAGTTCATCAAAGGTAATTCCACCGGTAAGAGAGAGCGATTTTGTAGTAGGTCCCATAGAGCCGGCAACAAATCTTGGCTTGCTGGAATTTTTCTTGGTGTATTCGTCGGCAATTTTTCTCGCGATGGTGGCAGCTTGAAAATTAATTTCATAATATTTTTCTTGCAGGTCGTATTCGGCCAGTACAAAAGGAGCGCCACCAAAAGAATTGGTTTCAATAATATCTGCACCGGCATCCAGGTATTGTCTATGAACATCCGTTACAGCGTCAGGTCTGGTTAAAACCAAATGTTCGTTGCATCCCTCGTATTTTTCGCCACCGAAGTCTTTGGCAGTTAAATTTTTACATTGAAGCGCCGTACCTGTGGCCCCATCTAAAACGAGTATTCTTTTTTCGAGTTCTTGGACAAGTAACGGATTGCGCAACCTTTTTTTCATGAAATAATCCCTTTTAAACTTTATTGGAGGCCTATATTAACCTATGATGGGTATCTTCTCAAGTGAGGGGCTTACGTTATATGATGTTTAA
>MEPW01000029.1 GCA_001769975.1 Bdellovibrionales bacterium RIFOXYA1_FULL_36_14
CAACTTCAAAAAGATAAGGAGCAATCATGTCTGGTAAATTAAGTTTAGAACAGCTTTTAGAAGCAGGTGCGCACTTCGGTCATCAAACTCAAAAATGGAATCCTAAAATGAAGCCATATGTTTATGGTGAAAGAAATGGAATCTACATTATTGATTTACAAAAAACAGTTGATCAAGCAAGCAAGGCGTATGAATTTCTTAAAAAGACGGCATCGTCGGGAAAATCTATTTTATTTGTAGGTACTAAAAGACAAGCCTCAGAGACTATGAAAAAAGCAGCTGAAAAATGTGGCGCGTTTTACGTGACTCATCGTTGGTTGGGTGGAATGTTAACAAATTACAAAACTATCTCTCTTTCAATTGATAAGCTTCGTAAAGTTGAAAAAATGAAAGAGACAGGTGACTTTAATCTTTTAACTAAAAAAGAAAGATCAAAAATAGATAAAGACGTTATCAAACTTGAAAGAAACCTTGGTGGTATCAAAAACATGAGAAAGGTTCCAGGTGCTATCTTTATTATTGATCCAGATTGTGAAAGAATTGCGGTTAAAGAAGCTAATAATTTAAAAATTCCAGTTGTCGCTATTACTGATACTAATTGTGATCCAACTGGGATTGATTACGTAGTACCTGGTAATGATGATGCCATTAAATCTATAACTCTTTTTGCAGATTTTTTTTCAGAGTCAGTAGTAGAGGGATCAAGAGGTATTAAACGTGATAAGACATCTGATGAATTCCTAAAGGACTCTTCATTAGAGAGCGAAATTATATCAAAATATGAAAATGATATTGATCTAAAAATTGTTGACGAAGAAGAAGTTGAAGAATTATAGAAATAGAACTATCTAGCGAAAAGGATGAAGATATGAGTTTTACTGCAAACGATGTTAAAGATTTAAGAGAGAAAACTGGTGCCGGTATGATGGATTGTAAGAAAGCCTTAGTAGAATGCAAGGGCAATATGGATGATGCTGTTGATTATCTACGAAAGAAAGGTTTAGCAGCGGCACAAAAAAAGCAAGGTCGAATTGCAGCAGAGGGTATTATTGGATCTTATATTCATATGAATAGCAAGATTGGAGTAATCGTTGAAGTCAATTGTGAAACTGACTTTGTTGCTAAAAATCCTGAGTTTCAAAACTTTGCCCACGATGTAGCAATGCATATTGCTGCAGCTGATCCAAAATTTGTTAGAGATGATGAAATGGATGCAAATTTTAAAAACAAAGAAGCAGAAATTTATGCAGCTCAATTAAAAGAACAAGGTAAACCTGATAAAATGATTCCTAAAATTGTTGAAGGAAAATTAAGCAAACTAGCTGAAGAGGTTTGTCTTTATAATCAGAAATTTGTTAAAAACCCTGACAAAACAGTTAATGATTTAATTAACGAACTTACATTAAAAATTGGTGAGAAGATTTCTGTTAGAAGATTTTATAAATTCGTTGTGGGAGAAGGGATGAAGAAGAGAGAGGATAATTTAGCAGCAGAAATAGCTGCAATGACAAAATAATTAAAAACCCTGAAGGGACTTTATAGTCCCTTTTTTTTCGTCTGGAGATCTAAATGAAATATAAAAGAATATTATTAAAATTGTCCGGAGAAGCTTTAGCGGGGGAAGATCGTTTTGGAATAAACCCAGATATGCTTAAATTATTTACTAGAGAAATCAAAACTTTATATAACATGGGTGTTGAAATCGCGATTGTTATTGGAGGAGGAAATATTCATAGAGGAATGGCCGGTTCAAAAGCTTCTGGTATGGATAGAACGACTTCAGATCATATGGGAATGCTTGGAACAATTATTAATTCACTCGCTCTACAAGATAGTTTAGAAAGAGAAAATATATATACGCGAGTAATGTCTGCAATTCAAATTAGTCGAATTGCAGAACCATACATCAGAAGAAGGGCTATTAGACATTTAGAAAAACGTAGGGTTATTATTTTTGCTGCAGGTACTGGAAATCCCTATTTTACAACAGATACTGCTGCAGCACTTCGGGCCAATGAAATTGATGCTGAAATTATTATGAAAGCTACTAAGGTGGATGGTGTCTATGACAAAGATCCAATGATTCATAAAGATGCAGTTAAATACGATACCCTAAGTTATATCGATGTTTTAAAGAATAAACTTAAGGTTATGGACTCTACCGCAGTAAGCCTTTGCATGGATAACGATATTGAAATATTGGTTTTTAACGTCTTTCAGGCTAATAATATGCAAAGAGCCGTAATGGGTGAGAAAATTGGTACTTTGGTGACCAAGTAGACTTGAAAAAACATATTATCTTTAGGATAATTGTGGAAGTTTGTTATGAAGGAGTATTTGAATGTGGAATAAAATGAAGAATAGTGTAAATGCCTCTATGGAAAAAACCATAGATTCCCTTAAGCATCAACTCACAAGAATTAGAACAGGAAGGGCATCGGACTCCGTTCTCGATGGAATAACTGTGGATTACTATGGGATGTCTTCCCCAATTAAACAAGTGGGACAAGTGAGCATTCCTGAAGCCAGATTATTACAAATTCAGCCTTACGACAAAACCATGATTCCTGCTATTGAAAAGTCTATATTAGCAGCTAATATTGGAGTAACGCCATCCAATGATGGTAACTTGATTCGCGTTCCATTCCCGGCATTAACCGAAGAAAAGCGAAAGCAACAGGTAAAGGAAGTTAAAAAAGTTGCTGAGGAAGCTAAAGTGGCAGTTAGAAATGTAAGGCGAGATCAAAATGAATTGGTAAAAAAAGCTGAAAAAGACAAAACAATATCAGAGGACGAATCAAAAAAAGTTCAAAAAGAAATTCAAGACGTAACTGATAAGTACATCAAAATTATTGATGAAGTTATAAAACTAAAAGAACAAGAGATCATGACGATTTGATGATCACCAACTCAGTAAAAAACTCTGCACCGTCGTTTCATGCGGCAATTATTATGGATGGTAATGGCCGATGGGCTAAAGAAAGAGGGCATCCACGCTTTTGGGGGCATATTCGAGGAGCTGCGGTTGCTAGCAAAATTATCGAAGAAGCAGTCAATTTAAAATTAAAAGCCATAACTTTGTTTTCTTTTTCTACGGAAAATTGGTCAAGGCCAGAAATCGAAATAAGAGTTTTGTTTAAACTCCTGGGGAAATTTATTTTAAAGGAAAAAAAAAGGGCTTTGGATAAAAAAATTAAATTTAGAGTTATCGGTGATCTAACAGGTCTGCCGTTGGAAACGGTAAAAATTATTCGTGAAATGGAAGATCTGACCAAAGATTTTGGTGGGTTAAAACTTACTTTAGCATTTGGATATGGTGGTAGGGCAGAAATTTTATCCGCGGTTAATTTACACATAAAAAATAATCCGGGTCAGGAAATGGACTTGGAGAAGCTTGAGAAAAATTTTTTTGCTCCTGATCTTGGTGATGTTGATTTTCTTATAAGAACAGGAGGAGATCATCGAGTTTCTAATTTTCTACTTTGGCAATTAGCTTACGCAGAATTATTTTTTTTGGATACCAAATGGCCAGAATTTGCGCCAAGTAACCTGAGAAATGTTTATAATCAATTTTTAAAGCGAGAACGAAGATTTGGGTTTATAGATGCAACTAGTGAGCTAAAAAAGGTTTCACAATTGGCGGTCGAAAATAAGACGATACTAGGAACTAAAAATGGTAAGTGAAATGTCTAATACAACAAAAAGAATTTTAGCTGCAGTGATTCTCCTGTCGATATTGCTTTTTGTTTTTTTCTTAGGACAAAACGTTTTTATATTTTTTTTAATACTGATTGGACTTTTTTTAATCGATGAAACAGTCGTTAATATATTTAAATGTAAACGACATTCAGTTACTTACTTTTTTAACGTATTTTTTTACTTATTATCTACAAATATCGTCTTGCATTCCTATTATGTTCCATATAATTTGTTTTATATTGAATATTTGAACTCGGACATTTGGTGGCCTGCTTTAAAATCTAACTTTCTTTTGGAAAGTATTTTCTATGGAATTGTGACGACTGCAATTGTGGTTAATTTCTTGGCGTTGATTTACCTTTTTTTTGAACCAATAGGCGATTTATTTGTCGTAAACTGGCTTAAAAAAATAAAAATATTTTGGGGATTTTATTTTTTTTTGAATATTGTACTGTTTATTTTTTTGGTAATTTTAGCAAGAGAGACTTGGATTCATAGCTTAGCTCTCCTTTTTATCTTATGTTTCGGGACCGATACAGGGGCATGGTTTTTTGGTAAAAGATTTGGAAAAAACAAATTGTGGCCGTCAGTAAGCCCCAACAAAACTATTGAGGGTTTAATAGGCGGAGTTTTTTTATCAGGTGTTTTGGCAACCATTTATTATGTATGTTTTTTTGAATTTACTACACTGATATTTGTGGCACTTTTTCCATTATTGGGTGCAGTGTCGCATTTAGGTGATTTATTTCAATCAAAAATAAAGAGGCAGTGTGGTGTAAAAAATAGTTCTTCGTTGATTCCTGGCCATGGTGGAGTGTATGATAGGTTGGACAGTGTTTTATTTCTCACCCCTTTTTATTTAGTGGTTATATTTTACCACAGCATTTTTTAAGGACGTTTATGTTTAATTACCTTCAAGCGATTATTATTTTTATTTTATTTTTAGGTCCCTTGATTTTTTTTCATGAACTAGGACATTTTTTAGTCGCAAGATTATTCGGTGTGAGAGTAGAGGTTTTTTCGTTGGGTTTTGGACCTAAATTGTTAAAATTCAAGAAGGGATTTACAGAATATGCCATATCGTTAATTCCTTTGGGTGGGTATGTAAAAATGTTTGGTGATGATCCATTGAACAAGGAAGGTATAAGGGAAGAGGATAAAAAATATAGTTTTGTTTATCAAGGTAAACTTGCTAGGTTTTGGATAATTTTTGGAGGACCGCTTGCCAATTTTTTATTGGCCTATTTTATTTTTGTTTCCTTGTTATTGGTAGGAGAGCGGTTACCAGAAATTAGATTTGGTATGGTAACTGAGGAGTCTCAATTTTATACTTACGGGATTAGATCGGGTGATATCCTAAGAAAAATAAATGGCAAGGAAGTTGTGAGCCCTTCTGACATGATGCTTGAGGGAAAAAATAAGATTGAAACTATTACCGTTGAACGGTTGATAGAAACTAAAGTTTTGCCAATCAATATCCAAGCAGAAACTTTTTTTAGTGAATTTGGTCAGTATTCACCAGTACTAAGGAAGCCTATTTTGCTTGATAAAAGTGGCAAATCTTACGTGTTAAGTTTGCATGAAAAAGAAGTTAATTGGAAGATATCTTTGGAAGCCGTAGCGCAAAACTTCACTCATTATGATTTTTATATTTTCCCAATTGAAAAGTTTGACGAAAATGAGTCAAATATTAAACTCGGTTCAGAATATAAAAAGTTACCCATAACCTGGACTAACTCTCAGAATTTTTTTGAGCTTTTATCCAACGCTGGCTATAAAGCAATGGATTTAAGAATAAAGAATATTATGATGAATAGTCCTGCCGATATAGCGGGTTTTAAAGCGGGTGATGTATTGGTTTCGGTTAACGGTGAGCAATTATACTCATTTGAACATCTAAAACTTAAACTACAAACGATTGAGAATTCAAAACCGTTATTGTTGGCAGTTTGGCGTAACGAAGAATTAATAACGAAGTCAATCAAGCCGGAAATTGTGAAAGCTGACGGCAAAGAAAGTAAAAGAATTGGGGTTGAAAGTAATATGCAAATCCTTTCTGCCAATTATATTTTCACAAAACCCAGTAGTGTTATCGAGGCACTCCAAAGAGCTTTTTCTAAAACCATTGGTAGCATTACAGCTGTGACAGATGGTTTTAAGAAATTGGTGACAAAGGAGGTTTCTCTAAAAAGTGTCGGAGGACCTATCGCTATTGCTCAAGCAGCTACAGAGTCATTTAATACGTCTTTATCCTATTTTTTTCAAATAATGGCATTAATCTCGGTTAATCTTGGTGTAATTAACCTCTTTCCGATTCCTATTTTGGATGGGGGACATCTTATGTTTATTTTTATAGAGATTTTTAATCGAGGACCAGTATCGAGAAGAAAATTGGAAATTGCTCAGCAGTTTGGATTATCTTTTTTGTTGTTATTAATGGTCTTAGCGCTATTTAACGATTTTTCCAGAATTTTTTAAAAGATGACTTGGCTTTATACAGATACTACTAATCACGTTGTTTTGGGAATTCTATCGGAAAAATTCGAATGGATTGAATATATAGAAATTTTTAATCAAAAAAGTACAGCGGATTTGCATTTTTTGATAAATGAAATACTTCAAAAGCATAAACTAAATTTTACAAAGCTGGACGGTTATCTTTTCGCCGCAGGGCCTGGTTCTTATACTGGAATGAGAGTCTCTGAAGGCATTGCTCAAGTCTTAGAGTGGCAAAACATCAATGTTTATTCTTTTTACCATTATGAAATACCGAAAATAATTGGTGATTCTTCCGGGGTATGGTTCTCAGAAGCCTTTAAGGGAGAGTATTTTTTATTTAATTGTGAAACAGATGAAATAGAGCTGGTGAGTAAGGAAATTTTTGTAAAACGCATTAATGATTTAGAAATTAATGCATTTACTCATTTCAAAAATGACTATACGGATTCTTTAATAAAGTTCCCTTCAAAAGTAATCTTAACAGGCGAGAAGGTAAAAAGTACTCCACAGAAAATATTTTCGCATATAGTTTCTCGGAAAAAACGCGTGGAACCCTTATATTACCGGAGCGAAGACAAAGAATTTATTCCGGCAAAAAAATGACTTTTTAGAGACCTGTTGATAATCTAGGGTATGATAAATACTTACCTGCCTTGGAAATTTCATTTCCCATTTTTTATCTTATGCTTTCTATTTTTTGAGCTACTTGGAATCTACTTCGCTGGTATAATTGCTTTTGTATATTTAGCAATAGCATGGTTGTTTCGCACTGAAGAGATTTTGGAACAATATGACCTTAAACCAGAAAATTTGGTAACTCCATTTGCTGGAAAAATTAAAAAAATTAGCTATGTAAAACATGTGTTTATTCCAGAAAATTATTTATGTCTTGAGCTCCGTTATAACTTGATTAAAGGTTTAGGAATATATTTTCCGAAGACATTAGAAGTTTATGATATTGTGAAAAATGAAAATGAAGTATTTATCAATCTCAAAAGTGATAACGATGAAAGCTTAATTATTCATTTTAAAAAAAATTTTTTTGGGTTTTTGCCGAAACTTTGGGTTTATCCCGGCGACCGAGGTAAAAGAGGGGTCACCATGGGGTATTTTCCTTGGGGAGGAAAACTATTTTTTTATATTTCGGATAATTATATTTTAAATAGCAACGAAAATTGCTTATTATTAGGCGGTAGAACTAGCATCGCAACTCTACTAAAGGATAATGAAATTGAAAAAGCTTAAGAAGTTTCACCATACAATAAATAAAAAAATTATTATCGATAAGAGAAAGTTTGCCTTTTTTCTCCCGAATGTTTTTACAGCTTTAAATTTAGCATGTGGTTTTTTAGTGATAATTCTTACCGTAAGTGAAAAATTTTATTATGCAGGCTTAACTCTTGTACTTGGGAGTGTTTTCGATATGGTGGATGGTCGCATAGCTAGATTAACGGGGACTCAAAGTAATTTTGGAGAACAATTTGATTCCATGAGCGATGTTGTAACTTTTGGAGTTGCCCCGAGCATAATGATTTATTATCGATTTTGCCAAGGATATGGTCGGTTAGGGTTAGTTGTAGCATTTCTTTTTTTATTATGTAGTGCTTTAAGACTTGCCAGGTTTAATGCCAACATTGATAGAGTTCACCCAAATTTTTTTCAAGGCCTTCCTACTCCAGTGGCTGCTTTGGCTCTAGGGGGGTATGTGCTTTTGTCTACTGAGTTGTTATTTATTAATGATATTTCGCTGGTAGCGATGGCTTACTCGGTTTTTTATTCATTTTTGATGATCTCCAACATACCATTTTGTTCCTTTAAAAAATCCGAATGGATGAGAATGCATAAAAAAAGAGTTTTAATTATTATTTTTCTAATAATTGCAGTAACATTTATCTATGAGCAATTTATGATTCCAGCTGTAATATTGATATACGTTACTAGCTCATTAATTTATTTTTTTACGCATCGAGGGGAGCTCAAGGATGTCTTTGATTGGGAAAATGATTAATTGGTATAAGTGTTGGGGATTATCATTTCTTTTAACCTTTTCAAGTAATCTATTCTGTGCAGATTTTAGTCAATTTATAATGGGACAAACGCCAGATCCAGATAAAGATATGGAAAAAACTTACAAGAATGTTGAAACCAATACAACATTCTTGCCAGAGAATGCTAAAACAGTTGATTTTTCAAAAACAGATAAAAAATCTCCTTTTATAAGTGGTTACGATGATCAGCTGATGGAGAAAAAATTAGATAAGAATACCCCAGATGTAGGAGTCACTCCTCTTGGCACTTTTAATAACGCCGAAAATTATTTAGAACATGATATGCAAATTCTTCTACATGATATCGAGATGAAAGGAAAAAAATCGATATCGCTTAATTATTACAAGGATACTTTTGATTATGTTTCAAAAGGAGATGTTTTTAATAAAGTGTATCGAGATGATCCTAAGTCTTATAACCCGGGAACACTACAAATAGCTTACAACTATTTTTATGTGAAGAAAGAGTACTTGGATTGCTTTGTCGGTGCAAACATCGGATTTGGTTATAATCAAGGTCCCGGGGTATTTATATATTCTCGTGAAGTATCAGATGTAACCTTTCGCTTAGTAACATTCCCAACAGATTTTTCGATAGGTTTTGGCTTAAGACCCGGGAAATGGCTTAAACTTAATTTGGAGGGAGGACCATCAGCTATGGGACTTTATCAATCTCGATCAGATCGCGATGCGGGTGAATATGGGAAGAGACGGAGACAAGTTGGTTTTGGTTATTATGGTCAAGGATCTTTAAAAATAAGCATGAGTAATATTTTCCCTAAATATTATCATAGTCTCTATTATGGAATGAATTTAACTAAAGTTTGGTTAAATGTTTTGGCGAGATATCATAACTACTCAAACTTTCAAGATGATATTCAGATTTCAGGAGCCTCTCTTGGGGTAGGTTTTTCGTTTGAGTCTTTTTGATATTTCACAATTATTAATGTAGTAAGATATCATGTCTTATTCTTATAAAATTAAATTAGCATATAAGGGTACAGGATATTTTGGCTGGCAAGTGCAGACTAAGGGGCAATGTAAAACTATTCAAGGTGAGTTGGATAAGGCCCTAAAAATAATTGCTAAGTCTGATGATGTTAAATCCCTTGGTGCAAGCAGAACCGATGCTGGGGTACATGCCTTGGGGCAGGTCGCGAGAATCACTATTCCCATAAAAATACCTGAAAAGGGAATTATAAATGGCATTAATAGTGTGATTGATCCTGCTATTCAAGTGATTGACTGCCAGTGTGTAAATGGCAAGTTTAATCCGATAAGTGAGGCGATTTCTAAAGAGTATTTATATTATTTTACTAACCAAAAAAAACCATTTCCTTTTAATCTGGACTATTTTGGCAACATTAGCTTTGAGTTGGATTTTCAAAAAATGCATTCAGCTTTAAAATGTTTCGCTGGTAAAAAAGATTTTTTAAATTTCAGGTGCGTTGGAACTGAGACACCTGACACCATTAGAGAAATTTTTGAAATAGAATTAACGCAACATCATATAAGTGAAATGTTAAATATAATACCGTCTAAATATTATATGCTTCGCATAAAAGGTGACGGTTTTTTAAAACAAATGGTGCGGTTAATTGTTGGGGCTATTTGGGCTGTGGGGCGGGGCAAACTTGTCGAAAGTGAGCTGCATAATGCTTTTGATGGTGAACCTAAAAAGCACTATGGGTTAGTTGCCCCTGCGGAAGGGCTTTATCTTAATAAAATTGAATACAAGGATGGTTTTTAGCGCACCAATATATTTCTTGACAAAATCAATCAGGTTTGACTTTTTCAAGCTTTCTAGTTATCTTGCACGTCAATAAGTATTTTATTATTAAGTTATTTAAAGAGGTAGAAATTTATGTCTTACAAAGTTGTTGTGATTAATAGTTGTACAAAGAAAGTATGTTTTGACTTTGAAAAATTGGATTTATCATCACAAGTAGAAAAACAAGTCAAAGAAAAGCAAAAAAGTTCAAATATAAAAGGATTTAGAGCAGGTAAGGCTCCCATCGATGTTGTGAAAAAGCTATATGGTGGACAAATTGAAACTGATGCCCTTAATGCGTTTATACAAAAGGAATTTTTTGATGCGATTACCAAAGAAAATTTGAAAGTCGTTGGATATCCATCATTCGAAAATATGAAATATGTAGCGGGAGAAAAAATTTCATTTGATGCAATAGTTGAACTTTTTCCTGAATTCGAATTAAAAGACATGGGTTCGCTGGCATTTACTAAAGAAAAAGTTGTTCTTAGTGATGATGAAATTGAAAAAGTTAAAAAAAGTTATTTGGAATCAAAGGCTGAGATTGTAACAATTGAAGATACCGATAAGACGTTAGAAAAAGGATATATTGCAATTATTAATTTTGAAGGTGTTAAAGCAAACAATGAGCGTCCAGAAAATATGAAGGGTAAAGAATACTCTTTGGAGATTGGTTCTAATAGTTTTATACCAGGATTTGAAGAGCAAATGATTGGTATGAAAAAGGGTGAGAAGAGGAATTTATCAGTTACTTTTCCTATGGACTATCACGCCGAAGATTTAAAGGATGCCAAAGTTACTTTTGAAGTAGAACTATTGGAAATTAAGGAAAAAAAATTACCAGAATTCAGTGATGAACTTGCTAAAGAATTTAAGTATGAATCTATGCAAGATTTTTATGAAAAAACTAAAAAGAACTTAATGTATCAAAAAGAAAGAAAGGCAAAAGAAAAATTACATCAAGAAGTATTAGAAAAATTAGTAGAGGATAATAGTTTTGATGTTCCGAAAGCTATGCTGGCTGAACAACTTAAATATTTGAAAGAAGATATGACTAAAAATTTAAAATATCAGGGTTTCAACGAAAATATGGTTAATGATTATTTGGATAAGTGGGCCGGTGATCTAGATAAGAAAGCGAAGTTTCAAGTATCTTCAGGACTTATTTTAGACAAATTAGCCAATAAATATGGAATTGAAGCAGGTGATGCTGATTTTGAAAAAAAGATTGAAGAGACTGCAGATCAATCAGGAATGGATAAAGAACAGATTCGAAGTTACTATTCAGAAAAAAATATTAAAAAAAATCTCATGTTTGCCATCAGAGAAGAAAAGACTTTTGAACAACTTATTTCTGAATTGAATGTATCTGAATTTTAACTCTTGATCTGGTTTTTAATTTTTTCATACTCCGGCAAGATTTCGTTCATGGATTCATAGAAATGATTCATCTCATCTTTTGATCCAAGTGAGATACGGAGGAAATCAGGCATTTCGTTAGCAATTAATGGTCTAACTATAACACCTCGATTTAAGAGCATTTCAAAAATCCAGTTGCTGGCTTGTTCGCTGCCGGTTTGAATGGTGATAAAATTTGCAACAGATTTAATAGGTTTTAAATTATTTTTTTTCAAGAATCTAAACGCTTCGTGATATCGTTTTTCATTATTTTTAAGCGTTTTTTTAAGATGTGGACTATCTTTTAAGGCAGCACAGGCACCCAATTGGGCAATTAGATTGGGTTCAAATGGAAGTTTAATTTTAGTTAAATTTTCGATTAAGCCTTCGTGGGCAAATCCATAACCTACTCGAATTCCAGCTAATCCATAGGCTTTGGAAAAGGTTCTAAGGGTTATGACGTTGTCATAACGGTAGTCCATGGAATCAGGATAGTCTTCCTGCCCTTGGGCAAATTCAAAATACGCTTCATCCAGTATGACTAATGCATGACTGGGGACAAACTTCATTAGATAATCAAATTCTTCCTTAGTAATATAAGTACCGGTTGGATTGTTTGGGTTAGCAATATAAATGATCTTGGTATTTTGATGAATTTGAGCAGCAATTTTTTTCACATCAAAACGAAAATCTTCAGTAAGTGGAGTGGTTATAAGTTTAGAGCCCGATCCACGTGCCAAAACAAAAAAACCAATAAAAGTTTTCTCCGAAGTTAATATCTCATCTCCGGGTCTTACAAAAGTACGAAAGATATTGGCCATAATGCCTTCGGAGCCGTTACCCAGAATGATATTTTCTCTCTTTAATTTATAGAGATCACTTAACATAGTTTTCAGTTGATAGGCGTGCATATCAGGATACTGGTGAAGATCCCATAGCCCTTGTGTCATTGCTTTAATAGCGTATGGGGAAGGACCAAGCGGGTTTTCATTACTAGCTATTTTGGAAATTTTGGTGAGCCCTTTTTCTCTCGCAAGCTCGGTAGCAGGTTTTCCTGCTTGATATGGTTTTAAATTTTGGATGTAAGGCGGTACCAATTCTGCGTGCTTGAAGTGACCTTTTGAATTCATATTTTCCTCTTTAGAGTCGTTTTTTTTCAACTTATAGCATATAATCTGTCTGTCCAACAAATTGATGTAATTTCAGGATTGACGCACGGAGCATGAGATATTTAGATTTAATAATAAAATACGATGTAACAGGTCCTAGGTACACTAGCTATCCACCACTTCCCTGTTGGGAAAATCCACCTACGCAAGATGAATGGCCAACTCATATAAATCAAGGGAAAGATGTTGATTTATATGTTCATATTCCTTTTTGTAAAAATATTTGTCATTACTGTGGATGTAATAGAATTAAATTATGTGAAGAAATCGATCTTGAGAAATATATAAGTTATTTATTAAAAGAATGGGAATTATATAAAAAGAAATGTCCGCTTTTGAGAATCAATTCTCTTCATTTAGGTGGAGGTTCGCCTAGTATTTTGTCTGTTTCACAGCTAGATAAATTGTTAAGTGACTTACTTAAAGATTTGGATAAATCAAAATTAAATGGTTCTATTGAAATTGATCCAAGAAATGTAAGCAGTTTGCAGTTGCAAAAGATTTTTGATTACGGAATTCGCCGATTATCATTTGGTATTCAGGATTTTGATCAAGTAGTACAAGAGAAAATAGGTCGAATTCAGCCATTTGAAGATGTTGCTGAAGTTTTGAAACAAGCTAGAATGATTGGTTTTAGGGATATTAATTTTGATCTAATTTACGGACTTCCAGGCCAAAATATTCAAAAGATAGAAGAAACGTTTAAAAAAGTAATTACGCTCAGGCCAGACACTATAGCATTTTATAGTTTTGCGTTTGTTCCGCATTTTGCTATCAACCAAAATAACATTCTATCTAGCGATTTGTTACAAGGAATTGAAAAATGGAAATTATTGGAAACGGGAAGGAACTTGTTATTTAAGTCCGGATATCGGGAAGTTGGAATGGATCATTATGCGCTGGAAGATTCCTTATTGTTTAAAGCGCTAGAAAATGGAAATTTGCATAGAAATTTTATGGGTTATGTAAATCATAAGGTGGATACAGTGATTGGTCTTGGTTTTAGTGCGATATCTTCAACCCCAAAAAGCTTTGCGCAAAACTCAAAAGATTTTTCACAATATTATAATTTAATTGATAAAGGGATGATTCCTTTTATCAAAGGACATATAAAAACGGATGATGATTTAAAAATCGAAGGTATAATTCACGAGGTTATGTGTAAACAAAAACTTAAATTAAAGTCTATTGATATTGCCAAAGTCCAAGCTTTTATCAATGATAAACTTATGAAAATTGAAGGAGATCAAGTCATAATACTTGAGGAAGGAAAGTCATTTTTAAGAAATATATGTATGCAATTTGATAAAAGGTTATCGGTTATGCCTGAAAATGTTAAATTTAGTCGAACTATTTAGGAAACTTTATGAAACTAATTAAAGAAAGCTTTCGCGAAGCGTTTCAAATATTACGAAAAGATAAAATAGTATTATTACTATCAATTATTCCGTTATTAATTGGTATATTTTTATATGGTCTCGTGGGTGGGTGGTTGTTCAATCTTATTATGGGATCAGGAAAACAATGGGTAATGGATAAAATTTCCGAGGGGACGATTGGCACAGTAGCTTATTATTTTTTAGTGACTTTAGTTACGATTGTACTGCTAGTTGCAGTTAATTATTCCTTTGTATTGGTAGTTTCTTTGATTGCCTGCCCTTTTAATGACTTAATTTCTTCTAGAGTATCTAAACATATCAACCAAGAACTCAAAGATACACTTTCTTCTTCGATAAGAAGTATGCTTAATAAGTTGTTTGCGACCTTGCTAAATGAGAGTAAGAAAATAATTTTAATAGTTATTTTATCTATTTGTAGTTTTTTATTAAGTTTTATTCCATTACTTATACCGCTTAGTTTTTTGCTTTCTGCTATGTTGTTAAGTATTACTTTTATAGACTATAATTGGTCTAGAGATAATTTGAATCTTGGTAGATGTTTGAATAATTATAGAGCATTATTTTTTAATTATACTTTATCAGGAATACTTTTTTTGTTTGTATTATCAATACCCGTCATAAACCTTTTTTGTTATCCACTTGCCGTTATTTATTATAGCGTAATCTACACCCGAAATAGTTTGGGGTATGTTGCAAAGACGGGTAATTAATGGAAACTTTTCTCATAAAAGGACCTTCGACAGATCAGGAAGTGGTATCTAGCTTTCCCCTCATACATCTGATAAAAGAAAGAAACCCTGATGCCAAAATTTCAATTGTCTTAGATGAGGGGCAAAATAATTTATATAACTTTTTATCTTTTAAAGTAGATGTTTTCTTTTTACCTGAATCCAAGTCAAATCTCATTGGTGTTCATCATTTTGCAGTTAATCTTTTGGAAGTATTTAATGTTGACATTTTTATAGATTTAGAAAATTCTCTGAAGTCTTCTTTTTTGGGTTTTTCATTCAAGGCTAAACACAAACTTGGTTATAAGAAAGGCATGAATTCCATTTTCCTGTCACATAAACTGGAAAGTGATGATAAAAAATCAAATGAAAATGATGACGAAAAATTTTTAAAATTATTTAGTTCTTACGTAAACAAGGATTATCTTGATTATAAGGTAAAAACTTTTCTGGAATACAAATCTAAGTTAGATGAAAAAAAGAATCGGGAAATTCTAGTCGTTTTAAGTAATACTGTAGATTATAAAAATGAATTACTTAAGTTGTTTTTAGAGTTCGAGAAAAAAAATTTTTCAATTTCTCTTATCAACAAAGTTAACTTAATTGATAGTGGAGATTTCTTAAAGGAACTAAAAGCGCAAAATTCAAGTAATAGCTTTATGCCCAAAAACTTTTTAACTTTTGCAGAATTACAGGTAGGTATTATTGAATCAGCAATAGTCATTACAGACATTGAATGGGTTAGTTTCATATCTGCATATTTGGGACGAGATTCTTTTTTACTCTCAAGGAGTAACAAGGATATGCCAAAATTTAGGTATTTTGAATCTTCTCCTATGAGAATATCGTTTGAAAGTGGTTCTATTATTTTAAACATGGAAAAAGAGAATCAAAAAGTTAGCGACATAAAAGGGTTGGTTGATTTTATTCATAAGTTTTTGGATTTGAAATTATAAACTGGGTTTTTGGTGCTTAAACAGTGACTCCTATAGCCCATATTTTTCAAGGATGATCAGGTTTCGTTTGTATTGATCATCGTTAAGTTGCATATAACCTACTTGCCCAACCATACCGGGCGCTACTTCCATAAAAAAGTTCACAAAATCACGCAGGTTTTTCTTTTGTTTTAATTTTTCAGTATTGATGTAAAGATAAAAAGTGCGGGTTAACGGTTTATAGGTACCATTGCCGATCGACATCATATTTGGTACGACACTAAGATTATTTTGATGGGAGAGAGCTACTGCTTTTAATTTGTTTTGGTTGTTATTAAAATGCGCGTAACTTAGATACCCCAAGGCATCGATTTCTTCAGCTACGTTAGTGGCGAGGACCTGGTCATTCTCGCTTTTGATATAGTCATTTCGGGATGCTTGCGGATTGCTGCTATTGATAGCCTTCATAAAGTAATTATAAGTTCCTGAATCAGCACTCGGCCCAAATAATTTTATTATTCTATCTGGCCAGTTGGGACGAATATCACTCCATTTTAAAATTTTACTTTCGCTGTTCCAAATCTGGGATAGGTCTTGGGTGGTCATTTCATTTGCCCAGGTGTTTTTCTTGTTAACGACTATCGTAATTCCATCATATGCGATAGGTAATTCGACAAAGTTTACATTATTGGTCTTGGCCAGAATTGCTTCTTCGGTATTAATTGTCCGGGATGCATTGTTGATGTCTGTTTCGTCAGCGCAGAATTTTTTAAATCCACCACTCGTTTTTGAATCACTAATGTTTATTTTTGTCTTTGGATTTATCTTATTATATTCTTTTGCAATGGCTTTAGAAATCGGAAACACTGTAGACGAACCGTCTACGTTTATTATTTCTTTTGAATTTGGAGTGCACGATATTGTAATGAATGAGATAAGCCAACCGACGGCGTAGATTTTGTAAGTCATTGGTTTACCTCTTGGGCTGAAAGAGAAATATCGAAACCTCTTTTCTTGTAAGCTTCTTCAATTTTTTTAATTTGTTCGGGGTTGAACTTCTGTCCCCTCTGGATTTCGACACATCGGATATCCAGTTGTGCAACCTCGCTAGGATTAAGAGGAACGTTTTTCATTTTCCATCTTATTTCTTTTAAAGCTTGGGGTTCTCCTTGATTTTTTAAAAAGCTATGGATGGAATTTCCAAGCTCAAAGCAAAAGCCCAGCCAGCTAGTTAAAGACGTAAAAATGATAAAAAGAAAAAGTACAGCAAGTTCTCGATAAATGTTTCCGCCGACTCGGTAATTACCTGAGAGCATATTTCTTCGAAGCCCGATACGTGCCATATTGATATCTAATAGTGACTTTTTAGAAAATAAGCGGTAAGTAGTCCAAAATAAATCCCAAATAAAAGTTGATATAACGCCAATTAGATAAATTTTTAAGAACATTTTTTCCTCTTTAAGATCATTCTAAATTATAAAATTAAGTAGCATATAACTTATTATAAATACAAGATCAATGTTTCAAAATTTTTTTAAATCGACTACTATTGTAATTATTTTATGGTTTAAATTTTTGAATGAAAAAAAATCAGCACGGTGTTATACATGGCGTGCGACTAGATTTAGGTATATGAAAAAAAATCCAAATTGCTTTAATAATTTAGTTTGAGTTTTATGTGTGTGGTTTTGATTTGTATTTTTCATGTGGTTCCGATGTAGTTAGTAAATTTCTTGTTCAAAAAGCAAATGTGGATTTTCATTTTTTCGGGAGCTGGCCCTGCTAGCTCCCGTGTTATTTTTTACACACCTAATGTGAAAATTTTATCAGTCAATTTTTTTGTTATCTTTGCTAGAAGAGCATCTTTTATTCTTTTATTAAACTTAAAAACCTATTACGATTAGTAAAGAATTAGTTAATTTTTTTAAGGTGGAGTAATGCAATTTTTAATTCCGGATAAAACGATCGAAAGATTAAGCTTGTACAGAAGACTACTCACTTACGAAAGTGCCTCAGGTAGAGAGAATATTTATTCTCATGAACTGGCTAGATTTGCTAACTTGTCAGCCGTGCAAGTAAGAAGAGATTTGATGTTTTTAGAACATTCAGGTAGCCCCAAGAGTGGTTATCGAGTAAATGAAATTATCGATCAAATTTCAGATTTGCTGGGAAAATCAAAGCGGCAAGAAGTTGCTATTTTTGGAGTTGGTAATTTAGGTAAAGCGATTCTCTCCTATTTTGGTGGGAAAATGCAGGATCTTCCGATTGTAGCTGCCTTTGATAAAAATGAGGAACTAAAAATTAACTCTAATTTGCCTTGTCCAATTTACCATACTTCTAAAGTAAAAGAAGTCTTTGAAAAAAACAATATTGAGATAGTTATTTTAGCGGTACCTGAAAATGAAGCCCAACCTATTGTCGATCTGATTGTTCCCATGGGGGTGCGGGCGATTGTTAATTTTGCCCATATTCCATTGAGGGTTTCTTCTCACGTTTTTGTAGAAAATATTGATATAATGCTTACAATTGAAAAAGCCGCTTATTTTTCTTTGCAAAATAATCATCAAATGCATGAGTTGATCTTACCAAGTATAGAAAGCAGCCTATAATTCAGACCATAGCCTATATATAATCATCGCTTCATTTGGCCATGGATAGTGAGTTTGTGGTAATATCCATTATATTAAATCGGTTATGAATGAGTTTTAAATGAAAGTAAAAATAATTTTGATGATGATGTTAGGCTTTTTGGTCACAGCTTGTTTTATTCTTCGAAATGACAAAATAATAAAAATTGGAACAGGAAGTACCGCGGGGATTTATTACCCGACCGGTAAAGAAATTGCCTCACTTCTAGAAACCATTTTAAATAAAGAAAACGTTAAAGTAGATTATATTAGTACTGGAGGTTCCGTTTATAACATACATGCTGTCCTATCTGGTGATATGGATTTTGGTATAGCCCAGTCGGATAAACAATATTTAGCCTGGAATGGATTTGGTGAATGGGAAAAAAAGGGACCGCAAAAAAAACTGAGATCAATCTTTTCGATTCATCCAGAGAGTGTGCTCTTGATCGCTTCACAGGAGAGTGGGATATATAAAACCATAGATTTGGTAGGTAAGAAAGTTAATTTGGGGAATCCTGGGTCAGGACAATTGGGTAATGCTATGGATGTACTGGAAGCCTATGGCCTTAGTGAAAAAAATATTATTCCAGAATACTTGAATGCTTCGGAAGCAACTGAGCGGTTTTTGAAAGATAGGATAGATGCTTTTTTTTACACGATTGGTAATCCCAACGACGTGGTGCTTGATTTAGTAAAAAAAAATAAGAAAATAAATCTTATTCCGCTAGATAGTGTCTCTATTTCTAGATTGGTTGATAAATATTCATATTATGTAGAGGTAGAGATTCCTCAAAAGATTTACCCCAAAGTTTTAAATATGGATTTAAAAACTTTTGGTGTTAAGGCTACCTTGGTAACGTCTTCGGAAGTGGATGATCATTTGGTGTACCTGCTTACCAAAGCAGTTTTTGATAACTTCGAAAGGTTTAAAAAATCCCATCCTTCTCACGAAAATTTAACTATTGAGAATTGCTTAATGGGATTAACAGCTCCCATCCATGCGGGAGCGCTAAAGTATTATAATGAAAAAAATCTTACGAGGTTTATTCCTAGTGAATTGATTAAGGAGTAGCTACTTGCAGTGTTTTAAGTTTGTGATAAGTGGTAGAGTTCAGGGAGTGTGTTTTCGGGCAAATACTGTCCGTTTTGTTATGAAAACAGATCTAGATATCCGGGGATATGTAAAAAATTTATCGAATGGCGATGTAGAGGTGTTAGCTCAAGGAGATAGTAAGAATTTAGAAATTCTTCACGACTGGTTAAAAAAGGGACCTCCCATGGCAAAAGTTGTCAGCGTAAAGGTTGTCAAAATAGATTCATTTTGTGATTATGATGATTTTAAAATTATATCTTAAGGTTTGTTGTGGGTGAAATAATTGAAAGACCTCCCGTTAATTTAGTAGTTGGTTTTATATATAAAACCAACGAGCAGCTTATAAAAGCAAAAGAAAAGTTGATTATCTGTTATGGAGATTTTGATTTTGAATCACAAGAGCTTCTTTTCAACCACACTACATATTATGTTAAAGAAATGGGTGGGCCGTTGTTTAGACAATTTGCCAGTTTCAAAAATTTAATTTCACCAGAGGATTTACCTGATATTAAAATAAAGACTAACGAAATTGAAGATACATTTCGCGATAATAAATTAGTAAGACAAATTAATCTAGATCCGGGGTATATCTGTGCATCTGCACTTATATTAGCGACTACCAAAAACCATCAACAACGAATCTATTTATCCAAGGGGATATACGGAGAGAGTGAATTATTTTATCAGGACGGGAAATTTAATCATTGGAATTGGACTTATCCAGATTATCAGACCCAGGAATATAAGGATATTTTTATAATTATTAGAGATACCTATGCTAGAAAAATCAAAAATACGTCACATCGATTTATTTAATTTAAGCAATTTGGTCAGGTTAAAATAAATATAATATTTTTCTAAATGAATGTATAATTTGACTGAATAAGACATATTTTGGGGGAGTGCTACGTGAATTTTCAAGGGAAAAGGGCGTTGATAATTGAAGATGAAGAGGAGATTAGGGAGATTTTAAATTTTTATTTGCAGAGCGAAGGTGTAGAGGTGGAAGAGGCTTCTTCTGGAGAGGAGGGGATCCAGAAAGCGCAAAAGGCTAATTTTGATTTAGTAGTTACTGATTTAAGTATGCCTGGAATGAAGGGTGAAAAAGTAATAGAGATCCTTAGAACAATACCAAGTATAGCAAAAATTGTAGTTTCCACTGGAAGCTTAAAATTTGAAGAATCAATAGCTGACGGCACATTATTAAAACCGTTTAACAAAGATGATGTAATCGAAATGTTAAATAAGCTTTTTTCTTAAATTATTTTTTAATCCACACGGCCCAGTCATTTCCGGAATGATAAAGCCGCCAAATGTTTAAATCAGGATGCCAGCTTCTTTGACCTATTTTGACAGCGATTTTGTTATCGATATAGGCGGCATAAAGTCCGTAGGAAGCCTCTTTAATGTATAAAGTAGAGGTAGATTTGATTGCTTGTTGTTTTCTAAGGAGGGTAAGTTTTTTTATATCATCTTTAAGTCCCCAATCAAAAAAATGATCCCAAAAAACACAAGGAGTTCCCGGGTGAGTAAGAATGTATGCATAGCCTTGCATGATTTGGTTTTTATCACCAAAAGGCCAATGGTTTTGAGTTGAGCCTGTATCGTGATTATCAATGAATGTTATTGCCTTCTCTGGCATAATGCCAATAAGTCCAGGGGCTTTTTGTTGTTGATCAATTAGTCGCCAATATTCATTTTCTTTTATGGCAGTTTGGAGGATTCCTTTGGTGGTAAAATCAAAAGCATCCGGTGCATTGCTTACGTCAATGTAGCTAGGCCATATGGAATTAATCCAATTGATTATGCTAGTTCTGTGGGCATCTTGATTGTAGCAGATTTTCTTCCCTGGGCAGCTCCAATCCATATCCGTCCAGTATTCGCCGATGGAATAAATCGGCATAGTGTGCTGGTTAATTTCTCCAATAAAGCGTCCCGAAAAGCCTTTGGCAAAATCAAACCTGAAACCTGCAAATCCTACATCAGTGATAAGCCATTTCATCCAGTCTTTGAGATAATTTAGTATGTATTGGTTGGTAAGATCCAGGTCGTAAGCATAGTTAGTTGCTTCTCCAGTATCTTGAGCACCTTGACCGATGAGTCCATCACCACCTGTAAATGCCCATAGACCCCAATCTGGATTCATAAAAATTGGATTTTCAGGCGTGCCGGCATGTTTGCCACGATGATTAATTACAACGTCAGCGAGGGCATAAACTTTTTTGGATTTTAAATTATCAACTAATTTTTTAAGTTCAAGATAGGTACCATAAGACGTATTTAGATTGTAATACTCCAATGGAATATAGCCTCTTGAGTGAGGATAAATTCCCTCCCCGTTGTAGCCTAGATTGGGAGGAGGAAGCCAGATATAATTGAAACCTGCTGCAGAAATTTCTGATGTGACAGAATTAACAGCATTGTACCACCCTTTCGGATTTGCATAAGATTCCCAGTTAAAACCTTGAAGGATAATGACATCATCTTTGGGATAAGTCTTCCCAGCATAAACGCTAAAGCTGAAAATAAGGCATATCGATACTGCAGATATTTTTAACAAAAAATGAATTTTTTCAAAACCGTAAATTACAGGCGTCATGCGTTAAAAATAATCTAAATCTAACAATATCGCAACAATTCTATTATAAATATGTCTTACATCTGTAAAATATAGTAACGCGCTGCGCTCACGGTCTTTACATTATGTTATTTTGATATTTGATAAATATAAAATATTTAAGTGATTATTTAATTTTCAAAATAGTTGTTAATATAATCTTCAAATGTTTCAGTATCTCCCATTTCCATTTTCTCTTGGAAATTGAATGAATCTATCGCAGCAGTGGTGAATATTTTATGCATATCATCTGTAAGTTTTTGTTGAAGAAAATAATTTTTATAAAGATTGCTTTTATCCAGTCCAAGTTGGAGTAAACTTTCTTGGAGAGTTTCTTTTAGCAGGAGGGCAGAGTAGGTTTTTTCTGGATTATGCAGGTATGTTTTATATAGTTTAAGTGTTTCAGAATATTCATCATCAGTTGCCTTATTAAATAGAATGCTAATAATCTTCAACTCTTCAAAAATTTCTAACGCCCAATCTACTAATTTTATTTCTTTTTTTTCACTTTGAAGAGTAAGGTCTTTGGTTCGTCCAGATAAAACCACCATTTCTTGATTGTATTTTTGGTGGGTTTGGGTTTCATGATTACAGCTTAGACTTTTACGTAAAAGACACCAGGTCAAAAAAATGTCCAAAAATTTTACTTGAGATTCGCCAATTCCGATTGCAAAGAAGGGATTTATATCTACGTTTCTAAATTCGACATATTCAACTCCCCGTTTAAGTAGTGCGGTAGTCGGACGCTCATTGGGAAGAGTTTTTCGCTTGGGTCGGATACTTGAATAATATTCATTTTCTATTTGTAAAATAGAATCACTAATTTGGATTCTATTGCCATTTTGAAAGATACCCAGTTTTTCCCAATTGGGATCTTTAGTTTGAACGGCAAGGCGTAAATCTTCAACGTAATTATCTAAATTCCTGTGACAAATAGCAATTTGGGTGCTGGCCTTGTTTTGATAGCCAAGGTGGCTCATTCTTAAACTAGTAGCATAGGGCAAATAAAGATTTTTATAATTTTCAGACAAAAGCATCTTTTCTGCTTGCTCTTTGGAACTGATAAAATGAGGACAAACGCTGGGTGAGGCCCCGAACAGATAGCTGATCAGCCAGCCATATTGATGAACATTTCTGATGAGATTGAGGTAGCATTCAGATTTGAAATCCTTTATGGATTTTCGACTTTTAAGATGGCTGTGGTACGCTGGCCAAAATTCTTTTGGCATGGAAAAATTATAATGAATTCCAGAAATAGTCTGCATATTGCTGCCGTAACGGTGGTGAAGACCAATGCGATATAATTTTTTAAATTTTCCATTATTTGAATTACCGTAGTCGGCGATTGGAATATGTTGTTTTTCTTGTAAGCAAGGCATACTAAGGGGCCAAAGTTGTTCTTCCCCAATGTTTTTTACTGTAAATACATGAAGATCATTTAAAAACTTAATAAGTTTTTTAGGAGTATTAAAGACTGGTGTGATAAATTCAATCATTGACTCTGAAAAATCAGTAGTGATAAATGGATTAGTGAGGCTTGCACCTAGGCTTGGGGGATGCTTAGTTTGTGCGATGAATCCGTCTGGATTAATTCTTAAACACTCCCTTTCAATTCCCCTTGATATGTTGTTAAGCAGGCAATGATGGTTAGAATGTTCAAAAAAAGAAATATTATCTAATGGTGTTTTTTTCAAATTAAACAACTCAACAAATTATTATAATACATGTATTGTGATATAAAAGATGGGATTAAAAGTCTATGGATAAAGGGTTGGAAATGAAAGTTTTAACATTTTTAGTATTGATTACGCTGGGGGCATGCGCAAGCAATAAATCACCGGAAGTTGAAGCAATTTATTTTTGCAAGACCTTAGAATGGGAGTACATATTTAGAATTTATGAGGATTATAAAATTGCTAGGTGTATGGAGTCGACGAGAATTCGAAATGGCCATCTTATGCTGGATCCCATAGAGAGAACACCTGATATGTGTAAAAAGGCGATAGAAAAAGAAGCCAAGAAAAATCGCTGTTGTCTAATTAGCAAAACTCCTAAATACGGGGAAGTGAGTTTGCCAAAGTGCAAAGATGCAGTAGTTGATTCGCTTTAGGTAAAATTTTTTAAAACTATTTTGTCTTTAATTCGTCTTCGTTTGCTTTGATGAAGGCTCGAATGTCGTTTGACATATCAAGTAGTTTTAACCATTGCTCTTTGTAAAGAGTTACTGGAAATCTTCCCATTCCATAAATGGATAGTGCGCCCTTTTGGCTGACTTTCATGGTGAGACCCTTTGAGCTGGTTTTTTTAAGTGCTTCATTTTCAGCGCGTAGTCTTTCTAATTCAGCTTTAATGTTTTCATCGTTCATCGTTACTCCAATTTAAATAAAAAATGTTATCTAGAGTATTATTTATTAAATAATAGTAATTGTTAAGAGCAAATGCTAGAGTCCGGGTGACTTTAATTCAGTGGTACCGATTGACGCAGCAAGCACAAGAAAGGGGGAGGTTTATGAGCATTAAAGTATGCATTTTTGACCTAGATGGAACCCTTATCGATTCCGGGGATATGATTTTTAAAAGTATTGACCACGCCCTTTCTCCCTGGAATATTAAAATGACTAATGACGATATTGAGATAATCAGAGCAAGAACACCAAGTGAGCTTTTTTCTGGTTATCTAAAAACGCCCGAGGATGAATTAACCGCTCTTAATAGGCTAATCGAGTTTTCCAGTAAACATGCTGAAAAAAGCGTTTTTTATGACGGCATACCTGAGCTTTTGGAAAATTTTAATCAGCATTTTCTTTTAGCTGTATGGACTGGGCGGGACACAGAGTCAGCTAAAAAAATTCTTGAAAAGAATAACATTGATCATTTTTTTAAAATGGTAGTTGGGTGTACTAGTGTTAACAATAATAAGCCATATTCAGAAGGGATTGAATTAATCGCGAAAGAACTAAACGCTACACCCGATGAGATTATTCTTATTGGTGATCATGCCCATGACATTGAAGGAGCACGCCGCTTTGGATGTAAATCAATTCATGTTACATGGAGCAAATATTTAATACCCCTAACTGAAAAAGATCCAAAACCCGATTTAACCTTGACTTCGGTAGAAGACTTGCTGGCGTGGTCAAAAGATATGTAACATTTATGAATACTGTGAAAAAAAGAGGGCCAAATTGTTTGACCCTCTTTTTTAAGTATACTTAAAAAAATAAAAACTTATTTATTTTTGAGTGCTGCTTGTGCCGCAGCTAATCTAGCGATTGGTACTCTGTAAGGTGAACAACTTACATAATTCATACCAACTCTGTGACAAAATTCGATAGAACTTGGTTCGCCACCGTGTTCTCCACAAATTCCGACTTTAAGGTTTGGTCTACTTTTTCTACCTCTTTGAGTTCCCATTTCGACGAGTTGACCAACGCCAGTTTGATCTAAAACTTGAAATGGATCAGCTTCAACCAGATCCTTAGCTAAATAGACTGGTAAAAATTTTCCTGCATCGTCTCTAGAATATCCAAAAGTCATTTGAGTTAAATCATTAGTTCCAAATGAGAAAAATTCAGCGTGCTTAGCTATTTCTCCAGCGACGAGAGCAGCCCTTGGAATTTCAATCATGGTTCCCACCATAAAATCAATTCGATCGCTTTTTTCTTTGAATACTTTTTCCGCAGTATTTTTTATAATCTGCTCTTGCATAATGTATTCTTTCACGGTTCCAACAAGCGGTACCATAATCTCAGGTTTTGCGACGATACCTTTCTTCTTAACATTGAGGGCTGCTTCTATAATGGCCCTAGTTTGCATTTCCGTAATTTCTGGATAGGTATTTCCAAGTCTGCAACCTCGATGTCCGAGCATTGGGTTAAATTCGGATAAACTCTCTACCTTGTGTTTAATATCTGCCACAGAAACTCTCATAGTTTCTGCCATCTCCTGTTGTCCTTTATCATCGTGAGGGACAAATTCATGAAGGGGGGGATCCAAGAGACGAATATTAACAGGTAAATTGTTCATTGCTGTAAAAATACCTTCAAAATCGCTTCTTTGCATTGGAAGTAGTTTATCGAGTGCCACTCTTCTACCTGCTTCGTCATTGGCTAAAATCATTTCTCTAACAGCAATGATTCGTTCACCTTCAAAAAACATGTGCTCTGTTCGACAGAGTCCGATACCTTGCGCACCAAAGCTAATGGCTACTTTTGAGTCATGTGGAGTATCAGCATTTGTTCTTACGTGCAACTTAGTATGTTTGTCACAAAGTTTCATAAGGGTAGCGAAATCGTCAGAAATACCAGCTTCAGTTGTTTCGATTCTTCCCTCGTAAACTTCCCCAGTGGTACCGTTTAGTGAAATCCAATCACCTTCTTTGTAGGTTTTTCCGCCAGTGAGTAGTGTCCGTTGTTTATAGTTAATAATTATAGAGCCTGCTCCAGAAACGCAGCATTTACCCATACCTCTGGCTACCACTGCAGCATGAGAGGTCATGCCTCCGCGTGCGGTTAAGATGCCATTGGCAACGTTCATACCTTTTAAATCCTCGGGAGATGTTTCAATTCTTACTAAAATTACTTCCTTGCCATTTTTAGCGAATGTTTCAGCATCCTCTGCTAAAAAACAAATTTCTCCAGTCGCAGCCCCCGGTGAAGCCGGTAAACCTTTGGCAATGGTTTTTGCTTTTTCCATAGCTTCTTTTTTAAATACAGGATGGAGAAGTTCATCCAGCTTTGAGGGGTTAACTCTCATTAAGGCTTCTTTTTCATCTATCATTTTTTCTTGTAACATATCGACTGCAATTTTTACCATAGCAGCACCAGTTCTTTTTCCGCTTCTGGTTTGTAGTAGCCATAGTTTTTTATCTTGAATGGTAAATTCAAGATCTTGCATGTCTTTATAATGATTTTCTAATTTCTGTTGAGTAGCATTGAGTTCTTTGAAGGCTTCTGGCATAGATTCTTCAAGTGACGGATAGTTATTTTTTCTATCGGATTCACTTACATTTGCCAGTTTTGCCCATCTTTTTGAGCCTTCGAGTGTGATTTGTTGAGGAGTTCTAATCCCGGCAACGACGTCTTCACCTTGAGCATTGATTAAATATTCACCGTTGAAAAGATCTTCACCAGTAGCTGCATCACGAGTAAAAGCAACGCCGGTAGCAGAAGTGTTGCCCATATTTCCAAATACCATAGCTTGTACATTGACGGCGGTTCCCCACTCATCGGGAATATTATTAAGCTTTCGATAAAAGATTGCCCTTTCGTTGTTCCATGAATTAAAAACTGCCATAACAGCGCCCCAGAGTTGTTCCCATGGGTCGTTTGGAAAATCTTTTCCAGTTACTTCTTTAACTGCTGATTTGTATTGTTTGCATAGTTCTTGTAAATCAGTAGGTGATAGCTCGTTGTCGTTTTTTATACCTTTCTTTTCTTTTATGTGTTCCATAATTTCTTCAAAAGGATCAATGTCTTCTTTAGTTTTAGGTTTCATATCTAATACGACATCGCCATACATTTGAATAAATCTGCGGTATGAATCCCATACGAAGGTAGGATTTTTGGTTTTTTCGCAAAGGTTTTTCACTACTTCTTCGTTAAGACCCAAATTTAAAACGGTATCCATCATACCTGGCATAGAAGCTCGGGCACCAGATCTTACGGAAAAAAGACAGGGATTTTGCTTGTCACCAAATTTGGTTCCCATGACCTTTTCAACTTTTTTGACACCTTCTTCAACTTGTGAATTGATGGCGTTTTTAATTCCGCTTTCACCCTTTTGATTATACAAAGTACAAACTTCAGTGGTTATAGTGAATCCTGGAGGAACAGGAATACCAATTCTGTTCATTTCAGCTAAATTAGCGCCTTTTCCACCTAAAAGGTTTTTCATATCAACGGTTCCTTCTGCTTTACCATCTCCGAAAAAATAAACATACTTAATGGACACAAGATTCTCCTTTTTAAAAAATTAAAAAATATTAAAAATTATTGAAGCCTATCGGAAGTAAGTGTTCAGTATCAAGTTTTCATTAATCTAAATAGCGATTAAAGATCTATTTGCCTAGCTATTGTGAGTTAAGTTCCTATTAAGTTTTGATTGTGGAATTATTCAGTCGGAAAATAAAAAATATTTATAATGGAATCTTAACTTTAAATAAAAAATCAAAGATTTCAAAAATGTAACAAATAAAGTATAAAAATGAAAATATTCCAAGTGATAAAACCAGTAAAATTTTAAACCAGTTAGCTTAGGAAAAAACATGGATAAAGAAATAAGACAAAATGAACTCCGGGATTTAAAAATGAAAGCTCTGCTTGGTGGTGGGCAAGATAAAATTGACAAGCACCATGAAAAAGGAAGGTTGACCGCCAGAGAACGAATTGAATTGTTACTAGATAGTGGAAGCTTTGAAGAATTTGATGCCTTTAGGACTCATAATTGTACTGATTTTAACATGAGTGAGAGCAAAATACTCGGCGATGGGGTGGTGGTCGGTTACGGCACTATTAACGGTAAAACAGTTTATGTTTTTGCTCACGATTTTACTACTTTTGGAGGATCTCTATCAAAAGTTCTTTCCGAAAAAGTTTGTAAGATTATGACTCATGCTGAAAAAAATGGTGCACCCATTATTGGTCTTTATGATTCAGGGGGAGCCAGAATTCAAGAAGGAATTGATTCGTTAGCTGGAGTTTCTGAAGTTTTTTTAAAAAACGTTATGCTTTCTGGCGTTGTTCCTCAGATATCCGTGGTTTTTGGACCATGTGCTGGTGCTGCAGTTTACTCACCTGCTTTAACTGACTTTGTTGTTATGATTAAAAATAATAGTTATATGTTTTTAACTGGTCCAAAAGTTGTGAAAACAGTAACTCATGAGAACGTCACTACAGAGGAGCTGGGAGGAGCTGATGTCCATGCTACCAAATCTGGATTAGTTCACTACAGTGCTGAATCAGAAAGTGATGCAATAGAGTATGTTAAAAAAATTCTCGATCATATTCCTCCAAATAACATGGAACATCCTGAGATAATTGAATGCCAGGATCCATTTGATAGAGCGGATGAATCGTTGGATTATTTAATTCCTGATAATCCGATGCAAACTTACGACATGAAGGAAGTTATCTATAAAACCGTGGATAACGGAGAGTTTGTGGAAGTCCATGGAGAGTTTGCTAAAAATATTATTGTTGGTTTCGCTAGATATGGTGGAAGAAGTGTGGGCATTGTTGCAAATCAACCACTTCATTTGGCGGGAGTATTGGATATTAATTCATCAGTAAAAGGTGCAAGGTTTATTAGGTTTTGTGATTGTTTTAATATTCCAATTGTAACTTTTACGGATGTCCCGGGGTTTTTACCAGGTACTCAACAAGAGTATAGCGGTGTTATAAGAAATGGTGCAAAGATGATTTATGCTTATGCCGAAGCAACTGTACCTAAAGTTTGTGTAGTTACTAGAAAGGCTTACGGTGGAGCTTATTGTGTTATGAGTTCTAAACATCTAAGAGGTGATATAAATTATGCTTGGCCAACTGCTGAAATCGCCGTTATGGGAGAAAAGGGAGCTGTCGAAATTTTGTATGCCAAGGAATCTAAAAATGTGGAAAACGCTAGTGCATTCTTAAAAAACAAGGAAGAAGAATATAAAAATATTATGCTCAGTCCTTATCCCGCCGCTGATAAGGGTTATATTGATGATATTATTGAACCATCAAAAACGAGAATAAGAATCATTAAGGCGCTTAAGTTACTCGAAAACAAGCGAGACACTAATCCTCCTAAAAAGCACGGCAATATACCATTGTAAGGGAAAAAAGAAATGAATATGGGATTTTCAAATGCAATTGTGGGTGATTTCAATGCGTACATGTTTAGTTTGATGGGCATGTTGATTGTTTTTGTAGGATTGGTTTTGATATATCTATATATCGAATTTTTGCCGCATTTTTTGGATTTTTTAAGTAAACGCAAAGATAAAATCAGGCAAAGAGCGCGAATCCGTTTTAAAAAGGAAATGGCTCCACCTAAACATTTATCTGCTGCCCATATAGGTAAAGAAAATATAGATGAAATTATGGTTGCTATAGCGACAGCACTTCATTTGGAGCATAGTTATTTAGGGGATAATCAACAATATACTTGGAAAAAAGATGTAGCTGAAAATAACTGGGGGATATCTGGAAAGATAAATAATCTCTCCAGAAGATCATCAAGAACAAGCTGGTAGGAGGCGACGGTGAGATTATATAAAATGATTATTAATGAAAAAGAATATGCGGTTAAACTAAAAGATGTTTCAGTTAATGAAATACATGCAGAGGTTAATGATAAAGAATACACAGTGGCTATAAAAGATATCCAAAAACTTGGTGGGCAAAAAGTGATCAACACGATAGCTCCAAGCAATACATTAAAAACAAAGTTAAACACCAAGGTCGAAGCTACCTCAGGAGTTGCTATAACTGGTGGAACAATTGTTTCTCCTATCCCAGGACAAATCAAATTAATATTGGTGAAGTCGGGAGACAAAGTGACCAAGGGACAAAAAGTACTAATGTTAGAAGCCATGAAATTGGAGAACGACATCAATGCTTCAGTAGCGGGAACAATTAAAAAAATCCACGTTTCTGAAGGCCAGACAGTAATTCAAAATCAGGTTCTTGTTGAATTTGAATAAACATATAGAGGAGTTGATTTGTGGATTTCATGAGCTATATTGCTAGTACAGGATTCGTTCATATTACTTTTTTAAATATTGTAATGATGATTATTGGATCTATTTTTATTTTTTTAGCTGTTAAACATGATTGGGAACCATTATTACTTATTCCCATCGGGTTTGGAATGATAGCTGGTAATATCCCACCGATTCAAGGAATGCTTCTTAGTGTTTATGATAAAGGCAGTGTTTTATATTATCTTTATCTAGGTGTGACCAACGGCATTTATCCCCCACTCATTTTTCTTGGAATTGGTGCCATGACAGATTTTTCTTGTTTAATCTCAAGTCCAAAACTGATTTTACTGGGAGCCGCCGCACAACTTGGAATTTTCATGACTTTTGTGGGAGCATTATATTTGGGTTTTACGCCACAGCAAGCTGGAGCGATTGGGATTATTGGCGGAGCAGATGGCCCGACTGCGATTTTCCTATCATCGATGTTGGCGCCTGAATTACTGGGAGCGATTGCAGTTTCGGCATATTCCTATATGGCATTGGTTCCGGTGATCCAACCCCCTATTATGAATTTACTCACCACTAAGGAAGAGCGAAAAATCCGCATGAAGGCGCCCAGAATTGTGAGTCAAAAAGAAAAAATTATATTTCCAATCGTAGTGTTTTTAGTTGCAGTGCTTATTGCACCAGGAGCGCTTACTTTGATTGGCATGCTTTGCTTTGGTAATTTATTAAAAGAAAGTACGAGAACGGAAAGATTGGCAAATACTGCAAGGCATTCGGTAATTGATACAGTAACTATGATTCTTGGTTTTTGCGTAGGTGCAAGCACTCAAGCTCAAACATTTTTGACAGGAAGATCGGCGCTTATTTTTGCGTTGGGAGCTTTCAGTTTTATGGTAGCTACGGCTGGTGGCGTTTTGTTTGCAAAAATTATGAATGTATTTTGCAAGGATAAAATTAATCCACTCATTGGAGCTGCCGGGGTCTCAGCAGTACCTGATTCTGCAAGAGTTGCACACCATATAGGTTTAAAAAATGATCCAACAAATTATCTTCTTATGCACGCCATGGCCCCCAATGTCGCCGGAGTTATAGGTTCCGCGATTGCCGCTGGCGTGTTGTGGGTGGTACTTGGTAAAATGTAATGAGTGTTTTCATTTTTGTGGGGCACTAAAGAGAGAGCAATGAAAAAAATTATCATAACCCCAGCAGACGAGTTTAATATTGATTTTGTGGTTGACTATGTTTTGAAATGCAATTTTAAAACATATTCGGAGATTCAATACGAAAAAACCAAGGCACGCTATTTAAAACTTCTTAAGAGTAAATCATATCTGTGTTTTGTGGCAATGATTGATACTAAGATAGTGGGATATGTTGATTTGGATATAAGAAAAAGTGATTGCTTAAGCACGATTTGGATCAATGAAATATATATTTTAAAAAAATTTCGTCACCTTAAAATTGCTACAAGGCTTATTAAACATGCTGAGAGGTTTGCAAAGGATTTGGGGTTTGATGCAATCTATTTAAATATTGAACCAGAAAAAGTGGAGTGCTTAAAATTAGTTGAAAAAATCAGATTTAAGTATGTTCAGTATATTCTTAGAAAAAAGATATAAGGATATCCGTAGGTAAAAATTTACATTTATATTTACACTTGTTTCCGATTGGACTACGAACGAGATTAATGGAGTGCAGTTTTTAATTGGCGCATCGTTTGTATGAATAATAAAAAGTTAATCACACTCACTATACTATGGTTAGTAATTTTTTCTAACTCATATGCAAAGGACTGGGTTTTTAAGAATAGTTTGGGGACGACGTATGTAGTGACTTATTCGGAGGAAGGTCATTACTATCTGGATCATTATTATGCACCCAACGGAAAATTACAAGAAAGGGTTCATCATTTGTTTTTTCCCTCCGAAAAACTATTAAATACATATCTTCACAAGCACTATAATCAATTTGTTGATAAGGCAATTTGGGATTTCTTGGCGCTAGATGAAATATTATCAGCTACTGATAAACCGGTGACTAATTCTACTATTGAAAAAAGTGCTTCAAATAAACAGATATGGAAGATTAAAAATACTTGGAGTGAACAATGGGAAAAGGAGTATGCACGCTGGATTGAAGAAAGTGTTAGCAAGGAATATCTAAAAGACCATGGTGTGTCGAGTGATTGTGCAGATGTTGCTTATGCCTTAAGATGGATATTTTTCAGGATAAATTATCTACCAGCAGCCAATACCCTGGCTGGTTCTGGTATGTTGTTTACTCACGAATCTTTCAAGGATGAGTGGAAGAATTTGCAAACTACTAACGATTGGCACCACGATGAGCTTTTTTTAGCGGCTCTTAATTATTTACTGGACAATACCTACACCCATACTCTTTTAGCCGATTCTTACCCGGTGAAAATCACTACTGACGTGTTAATTTCAGGGATCATTTATCTTACCTTACATGGAGAGTTTGGACACACCCAAATAATTTCAAAAACTAATTATCAAGATAGTGAACAGATTCCAATTTTACTCCTTTCTGGTACAGTGCCCAGGGCAATAAGAGATATGCATGAGGAGATGTTTTCACCGACAACCCATGTTTCTTCCGATAATGGCGGTCTTATACAAATAAGATGGCCAATTAATATTTCAGGTGCTTGGAAGTTGGTTAATAAAACCCAAATGCCTGCCTACTCAGAAGAACAATATGCTAGTGATTATATGGGATCAGAAATTAGTTTTGCTTTTGCTACTTTTAAAAGATTGAATTTAAATTATCAACCCAAGCTAATTTTGAATAAGCAAATTGATGATGTACTGGAAATGATTAAAAGAAGAATTGAAATTGTGGAAGAGGGTTATCGTATTTGCCAGATTGAAGATTGTTCTCCAACTACTTTGAATTACGAGAATTGGAGTACACCAAGCAGAGATAACAGAATATCGGAGGCTATCTGTGCAATAGATCGTTTTGTTGTTAGTAGCCAGGATAATCATGATCTGAATTTATTATGGCAGAGTTCTTTGAAAGAACGATTCGTGGAAATTAATGATCAGCAATATAGTTTGGAAAAAATTAAATATTTGTGGGAATATAATTTATACTCCTTTGATCCACGTGATTCAATAAACATACGGTGGGGGGCCAATCTTGACGTTATTGCCCAGATGCTGTTTCAAAAAACCAAAGATGCGTTAGAGCAAAGAACACGAGTGATTAATCAGCAAATAGCCAGTTTACAATGTGTAGGTTCAAATGTTTGCGAGTTGGGAGATGTTAACTGGCGGAAGTACAATACTTATGAAATGGATGGTTTATTATTCAAAATCGATGAGATTGTGGCTGAATTTCAAAGGATATTTTCTAATAAGGAGTATAGAAAATTGGTTTCAGCAATGGAAAAATTTGTTTTAAACGTTAATAATGAAGATTTTTTGTTTTTTGATTTGATGAGCTTTCTACCATTTTTAAACAGCGATCCCAGAGTTTCTCAAGAGGAGAGATGGGGTAGTAAACGATTTGATTATAATTACCTTAAATTAGCCTCTAATTTATCATCGCTACAAATAAGTTCCAACGGGATAGCGTTGATTGACAATCAAAAATTAATTGATCTAGAAAATAAAAAGGAAGTTTTTTTACCAGAAAAAATCATAAGCTTGTCTCAGCATCCTCAAACCGGATTTACCGTGGGAGTTCATGAAAATGGCCAGGGTAAAACCATCATTTTATATAGACCGGATACGGCAAACGTTGAGAGTATTAAATTAGAGAATGATTACGAGGGAGTGAATGTTAAGACGTTGTGGCACTCATCATCTATTTTTTCAGTCCTGGCGGGGTTTGATCTTTATATTTTTAAAATAAGTTTGGAAGATCTTGATGAAGCCGTTTTAATTTTTAAATATAATAACATTCAGGCACTGACGAATACTGATGGATTCACTGGTGACGATAAATATAAAGTGCGGTTAATTTTTCAATTATCAGGTGAAGATAAGCGTAGGTTTATTTTGAGTGGCGAAAATGAAGACTCTACGGTTAAAGAATTAAATTTTAAATTAGATGATCTTTCGCAATATTCAGTAGTTGGTGAAACCAGGCAATATTTGATTCTTAATCACCTGGCCAAAGGTATGGATACTGAAACTTGCACTTTATTTCTAGATAAGGCTGATGGTGAAGTCTATTCACCGCTGGAAAAGACTTCTTGTGTTTCAAATGTAATAGACGATTTAAATGCGCTGATCACTATCCGACATGGTGGA
>MEPW01000030.1:0-31927 GCA_001769975.1 Bdellovibrionales bacterium RIFOXYA1_FULL_36_14
TGATGATTCACTCTTCTTTTTTTCTGCAGGTACGCCGTGGAAAAAGTGGCAAGGGAAAATTTTTTTAAACAATGTTTACATTTAAATCTCTTAATATGTCGAGAGTCATCTTTTCTATAATAAAAACCGGCCTTAATGACTTGGTCGTTTTTATTATAAAATAGGCAATCTTGGTTAGGGCAGCCGGGGTTCATGGCATTCAACAATGCATAGAAAACATAAAAACAGATCGGCTAATGTATTAATAATAAAAGGCAAGAAGCCAAGATCGTTCAAAAATTTAAAGTAATCAAAAATATTTTAATTGTTATACACCGAATCCACTCTTGTGGGGCAGTTAGTACAGCTCCAAAAAATTTAAATCCTGTTCAATCTTTCTTATATTTTCATGTAATTTCACTTTCAGCAAATCCAATATTTCATACTTATCAACGCTTTTTAGCTCTTGTAGCTCCTCACTTGAAAGACGTTCAATTTTTAATACAGCTTCGATCATTTTTCTTCGATGATAACTTAAATTTTTATAAAGATTTGAATAATAATCTCTAAAATCCTCGTAATCCGGACCGGTAAATTTTTGGAACTCACCTCTTCTTAAAGAAAACAATTTAACTCCGGCCTTCCCCTTCAAAAAAGCCTCATTATTCCTACGTTGGGCAAGAACTGTCACTAATGCCCCAGACCCCGTCGGCAACCACGAATAATCTGGATCAAGAAGTGTTTCAATTAAATTTTGATTTTTCACAACTTTCTTTAGATCATTTAAATTTAAATCAATTGATCGATTCACTAATCTATATAAATTGTGAGTTGGCACAGACATATAACCAAATTCTCCGCCCACCCAATTTCTAATCCTCTTTAGTGGAATATCAGCAAATGGTTCAGATAATATTCCTCGAACCTGATTCCAGCGATTCGAATTGAGCTGTTTTTTCATATCAAAAAAACCGGTTTGAGCAATGGCATTATGAATAATGTGGCTACAATTATCCAAAATCACATCATACTTATAGCCATTTTTTTGCGCATCCTCATTTCTTTGATTTAAATATTTAACCATTCTCTCGATACCCGCTTGGGGTATTGGTAATCTGGCGCAGTATGAAGTCCTGGCAAGTGAAGAGGCAAAATCAATTCCAATATTTTTATCAATATAACATTTAATGATTTCATTTTCAGTGCATTGGCTACCAACACATCGACAAGTTGCCATTTGTTTTTCAACCATTTTGATGCCTTTAAACCAAGGCTTATCATAATAATATTTTTTAATTTCCTCTACTTTTAAAGGCGTGATCGTTTCTCCCCAGGCTAGCGGGCCTTTATAAAAATTATCTCTACCAGGAATTGCGACAAAACGAATATTGGAAAACATTAAATTTAAGCTGATACCAACACCTCTGGTTTGTTCATCTGTTACGCTATCTTGCTCATCACACATTTTAAGGGCCGGATAGTTTTTTTCTCCATCAACACATGCACTGCTGATAAACAATGTGGCATGACCTCCAGTCCCACCTTTTGCCGCAAAGGAAATTTCTTCTTCAGGTATATACTGGCTGGCCGTACACATTTCAACAAAGTGTGGATGCATTTTATCATAGACCTCATTGCGTTCATCAACTTGTTCGCCGAGTTCCGTTTCACTGATACTAGGATTATTTTTTAGAATCACCAGATCATTAAATTCAAAGGAGTATACATTCCGAGCGGTGATCATTAACGTTAAACAAATCAGATTCAAACCAATTAATAAGTGTTTCATTTTTGTCTCCATAAAAACTAATGGATGAGATTATAGCCTATATAGACGCAATGCGCTATAGTGGTTTTTTTTTATGTAATTTTTTCTAAATTCAGTGGTAGAATCAGTTATATGTTTAATGTTTTCAATAAGATAAATGTTGTAAAAACAACTAGTTACAATACCCTTAAACTTTTAAAATTAAAGGATTAACTAACAACCATTTCGTCAGAATTACTGTGATCCTGTTAATGTGATTTTCCCAAACCGTTTTACTTTTTACATGGATTATAAAAAGCTATGGCTCCATGCGGCAACAGGAGCTATATTTGAGCATCATTATCAAACGATGCTTCAAAGCTGGAAATTAATAACCATAACAGTTTTGAGAATATCAATAAAAAGGAGTCTATCATGAAAAAATTTATTTCATTATCGCTACTAGGGTTATCATTAAATTTAATGGCCATCCAATTTATTACAGAAGCTCAGGTTGCCGAAACATTGAATGCAGATAATGTTATTGAAGTTTCAAAGTATGCTTTTCAAACAATCATAAAAGGCACAGATTGCGAAGCAAAATCATTTAGTAAAAGTGCTAGGGCCTATGTGGTCAAAAATGGGTATCAAGCGTCTTTGTATTTGACTTCAGAAGGACTTGAAGATCTTACCAAATGTGCTGATTTATAAAGCATAGTTACAACTTGATTATAGATTATAGAATGGGAGAGGTGGTATAAATCCTCTCCTTTTTTTGATCTTACTCTTTCTCCTAAGTTAGATATTCGTTTCCAACCTTTGAAAATCTAGATATTTATTAGTACTTTATCAACGACCTGCTAAAGATTGAGTTCATTACAATCTCTTAAGCATTTCCTGCCAAGTTACCTTGGGGATTGGGTAATGGACGCCCCTCCACTTGCTTTAATTCTTTGCCATCGAAGTGGTATTTGACTTCATGATTTTCATCAATCGTTAATAAATTGATAGGTCTTTTCCAAAGATAATAAAGATTTCTCATGGTTTCCGTGGCATACCCCAGATCAAGTCCTACTCCCATATAGATGTGACGAAGCAGTAATTCTCCCCGATTATTATCGTTGGAACTAATCACTTCAATCATCGGCGAACCAAAATTGGTAAGTTGATTGAGCAGCTTTTGTTTAATGGCCTGAAAATCTCTAGAAGCTATTTCATTTCTGCCAGTACGAGGGTTATATTTATAGGTGAAAATTTGCATCCTTTCGCAAAATTCCTGGGTAAAAAATTCGTCAATAAATGAGATATCATTATGTGATTGTCTCACTTCAAATATTTTTTTCCGGCCTAGCATGGCCTTAGTATCCCAATTTTCCCGCACATTCATATCTTCACAGTTATTATATTCATAACCAAATCTGCCGGTATCCCATCTAAATTCGATATCACGAAAAAGTTCGATGCCTATTTTGTATGGGTTTAACCTTTGCTTGCTCATGGCCATGACGCCCGCGTGATGATCAGCAAAATGAACAATGTCAGCCGGCTTAGCCGCTTTTTGGGTCATAATTGTAGAATGCCAATAACTGGCCCAACCTTCATTCATTATTTTGGTAAGACGCTGTGGAAGATAGTAATAAGCTTCCTCTCGAAGAATGCCAATTACATCGGATTCCCAATCTTCCAGCGGTGCATTTTCCAGGAGAAAAAGCATAATATCTTTAGTCGGTAAATTTTTTGATTCAACTCTTTTGATATCTGCACTTTTGTGCGCGGTCTTAGCTTCTTTCTTTAATTCATCCCGTTCTTTACTTTTCATAAAAGATTTCAAAGAGATACTCAGGTCCGAATCATCAGAAAAGCTATGTTCAATATTTTCTTCTTTTTTACTGGAGACTACCCTATTATAAAATAGGGCATCGATGTCCAATAAGTTATCAATGGATAAAACTTTATCTATAAAATCTTCAACTTTATTTTGTCCGTATAAATCCATATATCGTCTAATTTTGGTACCATGATTGGCCATCAGATCCATCATGTTTTTATTGGTTGATCTAAACCAGGCATTATTTTTAAAAAAATCAGCATGCCCATATACATGCGCCATAACAATTTTTTGATCAACAATATTATTGACACTTAAAAGGTAGGCATAACAGGGATTGGTATTAACGACCATCTCATAAATTTTCTGCAGACCATAAGCATAGCCTTTATACATTTGATCGTAATCCATCCCAAAGCGCCAATGTGGGTAGCGATTGGGAAATCCACCAAGGGCTGCCAAAATATTTACCGTATCATAATCACACATTTCAAATATAACAGGGTAAAAATCCAGGCCATAATCCCTGGCATACACTTCGATTTCCTCTTTTAATTCTAAAAGTTCCCCTTCGATGGGTTTAGTTCTATTCATTCTCTACTTTCCTTTCCCAAGAAAATCTTTAATAGAATCCAAAATGGCATCCTTATTTTTAATCTGGCTCAAAATCACATCATCTGATTTTTCTCCATATTTCGCTTTTAAATCCTTAAAAAACTGTCCAGATCCGTAGCGACTTTCAACTTGGCCATAACAAAACACGTTGGAAGCAGGGATAATTTCATTATCTAATATCTCCAAACATTGTTTGGTATCATCAGTTGACCAATTATCACCATCAGAAAAATGAAAAGGATAAATATTCCATTCATCTTTATTATAGTCTGCCTTAATAATATCTCTGCATAATTTAAAGGCAGAAGAAATTAAAGTGCCTCCACTTTCTCTAGTCCTAAAAAAGGTATATTCATCAACTTCTTTCGCTGTAGCATCATGAATAATATAGCGAATTTCAATGTCCTTATATTGGCTTTTGAGCCATAAGTTAATCCAAAAACTCTCTGTTCGCACAATCTCTTTTTGTTCATCCCCCATCGATCCTGACACATCCATCATATAGATAACCACGGCGGCGTTTTCAAATTCAACATGACTTTTAGCTGACCGGTAACGATAATCACCTCGTACCGGAATAATAATCGGATTTTCGGGATTATAATGTCCCGTCATAATTTGTCTTTTCAAAGCTTCTTTATAAGTTCTTTTAAAATGTTTAAGTGAATCAGGACCAACTAGTCCAATGGAAGTATAGCGATCCGTTTCTGATTGAATGGTTTTTTTTCCCTTGGGTTCAATATTGGGAAGTTCAAGCTCCTCTCCCAGAATACTCGCCAATTCCTCTAACGTTAAATCGATTTCTAGTTCTTTTTTGCCCTCACCCTCACCGGCTTCGCCTTCACCTGGTTGATCTTCCCCTTGTCCTAGGGGATCTCCGACTTGCCCTTCACCTTGGCCTGTTCCACCTTGCTCTTTATCTCCAAAGCGAAATCTGGGAGTATCAATGGAGGGCATGGGAATCTTATAGACCCCATCTCCTTTGGGTAACGGCATTTCCCCCTTGGAAATGTACTTTCTTAAATTATCTCGGATTTTACCTTTAATAATTTTACGAAATCGGGAGTGGTCTCTTTTAATCGGATGTCCCATGAACTTCCTCTATTCTTTAACTTTTTACTGAATCACCTTTAGCAAAAATTGAAGCCACAAAATTAAGCGCATCAGTGGCACAAATTTCACAATAACCAAAATTTTTAATCAGTCGTGACTTGACGACATCGATTTTTTCCTGGGTTTCTTTATCAACTACTTTAGAAATAATAGTGGTTAACTTGATGGAGTCTTTTTGATCCTCAAACAGCTTAAGTTCCAAGGCACGATGCAACCGTTCATTCATTTTATAATCAAAAGTTTTGCCTTCAATGGCCAGCGCTCCGATATAATTCATAATCTCACGTCTAAAATCATTTTTGCGAGATTCTGCAATATCAATCTTTTCTTCAATAGAACGCATAAATCGCTCGTCGGCATCTTCTAATTTGTTAGAATACTTATTCCTAATTTTTTCTTTTTGCGTATAGGCTTTCACATTGTCAATGTAATTGGCACAAAGAGTTTGAATGGCTGATTCATCCACACTGATGGCCTTTTGAACATCATTTTTCACGGTATCTTCGTATTCCTGTCTAGCTTGGGCCAACACATCTTTGTAATGATCAATTTGTTCCTGGCTGTTAACTAAAGCATGATGCTTAAGTCCTGCTTCCAGCTCGTTGAACACCATAAAGGGATTTAAACATCCTACTTCCCCATGTTTTACGAGGGCATTAGAAATTTTATCCTGGATATATCTGGGTGAAATACCTTCGAGCCCTTCCCTGACTGCCTCTTTGCGAAGTTCTTTGACGTTATCTTCGTTATAACCAGACAAGGTTTTTCCATTATATAGTTTCAGCTTTTGGAGTTTGGTAAGATCACTTTTTTTAGGTTCTTCCAATCTTGTCAAGATGGCCCATACCGAAGCCATTTCGATGGTATGAGGTGCAATATGCACGTGAGGAATTTTTTTAGTATTAAAATCCTTTTGATAGATCTTCACTTCATTACTAAGCCTGGTGATATATGGTATATCAATTTTCACGGTACGGTCGCGAAGAGCTTCCATAAATTCATTGCTTTGCAGTTTTCTAAATTCTGGCTCATTGGTGTGCCCCAGAATAACTTCATCGATATCAGTTTGAGAAAACTTTTTAGGTTTGATGGAATGTTCCTGACTTGCGCCCAAAAGATCATAAAGAAAAGCTACATCTAATTTGAGCATTTCAATAAATTCGACAATCCCTCTATTGGAGATATTAAACTCACCATCAAAATTAAAGGCCCGCGGATCTGAGTCTGAACCATACATAGCAATTTTTTTATAATTGATATCACCAGTTAGTTCAGTAGAATCCTGATTTTTTTCATCCTTAGGTTGGAATGTGCCAATGCCTATTCGGTCTTTTTCAGAGAGAAGAAGTCTTCTAACTTTTACATGTTTGATGACTTTAAGCCAATCACCATTATACTTTTTCATATATTCATTAAAAATAAAACGGCAAGCGGGACACACTACTCCCTTGATATGAGTCTTTTCTAAAGATTTTTTACCCTTGTTAATTTGTTCCAAAAATTGCTCTCGAACTTCATCTGGAATAATTTTCAAAGGTTCTTCATGCATGGGACAAGGGAAATGACTCTGTCCACCAAGTATATCTGTGACTTCTTCATCGAACCACTCATAGGTGTATAAAGCACCATCATCTATTCGTGAATATCTCTCCAATCCTCTTTTTAATAATCTGGCGATGGAAGACTTGGCAGATCCTACCGGCCCATGCAATAGTAAAATTCTTTTCTCAGTACCATAACCACTGGCCGCAGATTTAAAAAAATTTACTAACTTCATCAAATGCACATCAATGCCAAACACCGCATCTTGTCCATCACCACTTGGATCATCAAAAAAATGATATCTGATAATATCTTTTTTGTATTCCTTGTAGCTGGATGTTCCATAGGACATGATCATGTCGTAAATTCTTTGAAACGAGTTTCTCGCTACTTTGGGATTATTGGATACTATGTTCAAATATTCTTGAAAATCTCCGCCCCAATGAAGATGGGTAAAATCTTGAGTTTTATAATGTTCTTCCATGAATTTTCTGATATCCATTTGCATTCATTCCTCCCAAATATATAAACCAGCTTTGGAAATTCCGCTCATTCCAATATATTAATTATAACCTTATCCATGTTTAATTAAAAATTAAAAAACCAGTGGTTATTTTCATATCCGACCAGTTTGATCCAGTAAGCAAAAAAATCTTAGCATCATTGACAGAAAACCAAATCAAGCACAAAATAAACACTGATCAACATAAGGGATTTTATTGAAAAAAAAGGAAAATTATGCCCTTACTAGCGGCTGGCCAGACTGATGTTGGTCAGCTACGTCTGACTAATCAAGATGCCATTTATTTAAATGTCGACAAAAGAATATTTATAGTTGCTGATGGGATGGGCGGCCATAACGGTGGTGATATTGCTTCCAATATGGCAGTTGATGAAATTTCTAAATCATTAATGAATAATGAGTCAGAAGATCCTTTAAAAAGTATTATTCACTCCATTCGCTGTGCCAATACTGCCATTTATAACAAGAGCAAAGAAAACATTCGCCTAAAAGGCATGGGTACCACGGTTTTGACCTTTTATTTTAAAGGTCCAACCCTCTATATTGGCAATGTAGGAGATTCTCGTGGTTATTTAATTAATAAAAAAAAAATATATCAACTATCCAAAGATCACTCTCTTGTTCAGGAGAAAATTAATCTAGGGATATATTCAAGACAAGAAGCCTTACTTGATCCACAAAAAAACATCCTCATTCGTGCGGTTGGCTTCGAAAGTAAAACTAAAATTGATGTATTCACGTACAAAGTTATTAAAAATGATATATTCCTGCTTTGTTCAGACGGGCTCTACAACAAAGTAAATGACCAGGATATTACGCACATTATAAACACTTGCCTGCCAGATCCAGGTAATGCCACCCAAGACCAACTTAATATGGCAACTAAATCTCTCATAGGACTCTCCAACATGAACGGTGGGCAAGATAATATTTCGGTCATTCTCATCGTAGCCAAATAAACTGATTAGTTAATTCAAGTATAAAAGTTGCCAATGTCTATTCCCAGCTCTAAAATAGTTGATGGTTAGTATAATCAAAGCCTACATATAATTGGAGTCTTTTTTGGATCGATATCTGACAGTCATGATCATCCCCGGCAGAGAAAAAGGAATAAAATCTATTCGCATACCCAATTTTTTTTTTAGGGCCTTTGTCTTTTTGTTTGTTTTGTTTTTTATACTGCTGGGAATACTTGGATATGACTATTGGAAAATTATTTTACAGGTTTATGAAAACAAACATCTGCGCACGGAAAATAGATTACTGAAGGAACAAATTAAACTCAACCAAATGAAAATCAATACTCTAACAGAAGACATCAAAAGGATTCACACTTTTGAAGAAAAATTAAAAATTATTACCGGGCTTAAAAATATTGATAAATCCAAAAGCTTCCTAGATTACCGCAGTCCGGACTCAACTCCGAGTGATAACCACGAAGAACATAGTGAAAAGAACCAAGACCATGACAAAAAAATCAATACCATTTTACAAGGACTCAGTGGCCCTTCAGATAATACCAAGCAGGCAGAATATAATAAACTCAAAAATCTCTACGAACTTAAAATTGCGGAAACTTTTGGACAGCAGACCGGTTACAAAATTACCAAAGCCTGGTCCAAATTAGCCAGCAAAACATTTGCTTTATCCCATGAATTTGCTTCCTTTGATTACCAGTTCCAACAACTAAAAGAAGTCATCAGCGATCTGGAAGTCGACATCCACCAAATTGACCAATATCTTCTAGACCAAGACTCCTTTGTCAAATCAACGCCTACGCTACTACCTGCCAGAGGTTGGATTACTAGCTATTACGGACACCGGGCCAGCCCTTATTCGGGTAGAGTAAAAATGCACGAAGGACTAGATATTGGTGGCGATATCGGTACCCCGATTATCGCTCCTGCTGATGGAATTGTAACCTATTCTGGCGAAAAACCCGGATTTGGTATTCTAGTCCAACTTGATCACGGTTACGGATTGGAAACAATTTTTGCCCACGCCAAATCATCCAAAGTAAAACTGGGTGAAAAAGTAAAAAGAGGCACCACCATTGCCCAAGTTGGTAATACCGGTATTTCCACCGGTCCACACTTACATTACGAAATAAGAGTTAATGGCACCCCGGTAGATCCCCTCTATTATATTTTGGATTAACCTATGATCTTATTCATAATTAATAATTCTAGGAGTAGAAAATGTTGGCTGTTATAAAAAAGATTTTTGGAACAAAAAATGATCGTGATTTAAAAAGACTCCTACCCATGGTTGACTTGATTAATTCATTCGAAGCTAAAATGAAACAGTTAAACGATGATGAACTCAAGGCCCAGACCAACAAATTCAAAGAAATGCTCAAAAATGGATCCACCCTAGAATCAATTATGCCAGAAGCATTCGCCACCGTCAGAGAAGCTGGTTTCAGAATCTTAAATGAAAGGGCTTACGATGTACAATTAATGGGGGCAATCACGCTTTTTGAAGGTAAAATTGCGGAAATGAAAACCGGGGAAGGAAAAACCCTTGCTGCCACTTTCCCCCTATATCTCCACGGACTAACCGGTAACGGTGCCCACCTGGTTACCGTTAATGATTATCTTGCCAAAAGGGACTCACAGTGGACTGGTAAAATACCTACTTGGCTGGGACTTACGGTCGGTTGCATCACTTCCGACATTACCGAAGAAGAACGACACCTCGCCTATCAAGCTGACATAACTTACGGAACCAACAACGAGTTTGCCTTTGATTATTTAAGAGATAATATGAAATTTTCGCTAGAAGATTATGTTCAACGTCAACATAATTTTTGTATCGTGGATGAAGTTGACTCCATTTTAATTGATGAGGCGAGAACTCCACTTTTAATTTCCGGTCCCAGTCAAGGGAGTGTGGGATTATATACCACCTCCAACAAACTGATCCCCTTACTTACCAAAGATGTGCACTTTACAGTGGATGAAAAATCCCGTTCCTCTAATTATACTGACGAAGGCATCAATTTTATCCAAGAAAAGATGAATATAAATAATATCTTCAGTATTGAACATGTCAGTCTTTTGCATTATTTAAATCAGTCCCTGCGAGCGCATCACTTATTTAAAAAAGATGTTGATTATGTCGTTAAAGACGACAAAATTGTCATTGTCGACGAATTCACTGGAAGATTAAAGGAAGGATCAAGATGGTCCGATGGCTTACATGGTGCCATTGAAGCGAAAGAAGGATTAACCATTAAAACGGATAATCAAACCCTCGCATCCATTACCTTTCAAAATTATTTTAAATTATATTCCAGGCTAGCAGGTATGACCGGTACCGCCGATACCGAAGCCGAAGAATTTATGAAAATTTATAACCTTGATGTCGTGGTCATCCCAACTAATGTTCCTATGATCCGTATTGATCAACCCGATCTCATCTATAAAAACGCGGAAGCTAAATACCGTGCCGTTGTCAATCTGATTAAAGAACTCCATAAAAAAGGCCAACCGGTACTAGTTGGTACCATCTCTATTGACAATAACGAGAAAATTTCAAAAATATTGAAAAAAGATAAAATCCCTCACGAAGTCCTCAATGCTAAACAACATGAAAGAGAAGCCTTAATTATAAAGGATGCAGGTAAAAAAGGAGCTGTCACTATTGCCACCAACATGGCCGGTCGAGGTACCGATATTAAGCTCCCCAATGAAACCAAAGAACTTGGAGGACTTTTTATTCTTTGTACCGAAAGACATGAAGCCAGACGAATTGATAATCAGTTAAGAGGCAGATCAGGACGCCAAGGCGATCCTGGTGAATCTAGATTTTTTCTCTCTTTAGAAGATGATTTAATGAGAATTTTCGGTTCAAAAAAAATTCAAGGTATTATGAATACTTTAGGTATGCATGAAGATGAACCTATTGAACATAAAATGATCACCAACGCTATTGCCAAGGCCCAAAAGAAAGTTGAAGGTTACAACTTTGAAATTCGAAAGCATTTACTGGAATATGATAATGTAATGAACGAACAAAGAAGAGTCATTTACCGAATACGAAAAGAAATTTTAAGCGACAAAGATAACATGGGTTTTATCATGGAAATGATTGAAGATGTCGCTAATTATTTTGTCGATGCCTATCGACCGGCCAGAAAAGTCCCTATTGATTCTTGGGCCTGGAATGAAATGCAAAATGGCTTACAAACCACTTTTAATATTAACTACAAGCTAACTGCATTGGAATGTTCCCAAAAACATGATGGAAATATTGAAGAATATATAGCAACGATTGCTAAAAAAAGCCTTGAAGAAAAATTTAGTGGTTATGCCCAAGAACAAGTTAAAATGGCCTTGCGAGAAATTCTACTATCTATTTTTGACAAACATTGGAAAGATCACTTACAAGCAATGGACTCAGTAAAAGAAGGAATCAACCTACGTGCATATGCTCAAAAAGACCCTCTAAATGAATATAAAAGAGAATCCTTTGAACTGTTTACCAGTATGAAAGTGGCTGTCAAAAAGTCCGTAGTTGATCATATATTCAAAGTTCAATTTTACACACCTGAAGAAATTGAGGAATTAAAACGTAGGCAACAGGCCCAACTCCAGGCCCAACTTGATCAGGCAAAGGAAATCAAAAAAATGACCGACGAAGGTGGCAAAACTATCCGCAGAGGACAAAACAAAGTCGGACGCAATGATCCTTGTCCTTGTGGGTCTGGCAAAAAGTTTAAACAATGCCATGGAGCTTAACTCATGACAGATAACGAAAAAAATGATCTTACCCGTATTGAAGACCTGAAAGAGTACTTACATGATGAAGATAACTCTGAATTAGATGATTTGCTAAATGATGGATCTCAAACTGAAGAAGAACCAAGCTCTCCAGAAGTACCATCATTTGAACCAGATAGTAACACCTCCGCTTTTGAATCCTCTTTTGAAAATAGTTTGCCTGTCCATACTGACTTTAGCTTAGAAGAAAAATTTGATACTTCGTCTCCAAAAAAGGATGATGTAGTTGAAGATACTAATACTCACTCCAATTTACCCGATCAAAATTTTTCTTTTGAAAAATCAAACGACGATCCACCACCTAAAATTGCCAAAGCAGATCAACCAGAACATAAGACCTATAGTTCCGTTAAATTTAAAGACGTCCAGGATTTTGGTCAAAACATTGAGCCCGGAAAAATCACAGCCGGAGGCAATCCTCCATTTGCCATATTACTTAGAAACATTAAGTATAAGGATGATGCGGATGATATTTTAAGAATCATGCGAGAGTATGAATTACTAAACGCAGATAACGAAAAAACTTATCAACAAGGCTTGCAAAATGGCTCTTTGTTAATTTCTCAAATCAGCGAATACTCGGCCATCATGCTGGCACATAAATTCCGTCGTTTTGATCTAACTATAGAATTTGGCCTTTCCAAAGAAATTTTTGAATCAAAATATTACGACGATCATCCCAAGGGATTAGTGACCAAAAATAATTTACGTCAAAATAAAACGGATCATAGTTTAGTGAATAATGAGACAAGTGCCCAATCCATTATGTTATCAACAATGACTTCACTACAAAATTTTGAAATTATTAAATATCTAGATATTGCAACTGCCACCAAAACCATTTCGGAGTTGGAACTTACAGAATTTTCTCAAGTTAGCGACGCCCCCCCCCCCACCGGCAATGATCAACCCAATTGTGTCCTAAAACTGGCTGACACCTATGCCTTTTTAGCCGCTGAATTAAAGCAAAAAGCCTTGAAGAAAGGTGGTAATGCCGTCATTGGAATTACTTACCAAATAACCCCACTTGGATCTAATTCCACCAAGCAAAAACAAGATGAAATGCATTATAAAATAACTTGCACTGGTAATATTGTCCTAGTTCGTGATTTAAATGTTCATTGACTAAAAACGATAGCTTAATCCAGCGTAGGTCACAAAGCCCGTTGTCGTGGTGTTTAGGCTGGTATTATCATCAAAAGTAAAACTTTGGGATTCACTTTGATAATTCAACATAAATCTAAACCCCAGTCCCATTGGCAAATAGTATTTAATACCGCCACCTACCGTAATAGTTGATGCTTTTCCGCTGGCCTCTTCAGTACCATTTTGTGAATTGGCTGACCCATAGGCCAAAGATGTGCCAATAAATCCCATAATTCTATTATAAGCAAAAGGTGACGCTGAAAAATTGTAGTTCGCGCCCATACCCAGTTGAAATGTAGAATTGGAATCAGTGACTTCATTTTTTAATTCACTATTAGAGCTAGTATGGATAAATACTACTGGTGAAATTTTATTAAACCAAGCTGATGGATTATTAAAATACTTCTCAATTCCTAAATATAGATCGTAATTGGTTGATTTAGATTCATCGCCCTCTTCGGAGGAAGTACTTAATATACCAAGTGAATAAAGCGACCAAGCTTCCCAATCACGACTGGTATCTACCCCACTTTCATCAGAAAAAATATTTCTTCCTCGCGTAGATTTAATCGGCTTTTTATTAGTAGCATACATATCTTCCAAATCACTATCATCATTTTCTACGTTGCCTCTTGCCCCTGCGCGAGGATTGGTCCTTCTTAAATCCACCGGTACGTCTTCGGATCGGCCACCAAGATCTACGTTATTACCCATATCTTCAAGATTGGGATTTTCCGAATTTCCATCATCATATTGATCAGCACCAAAGGCGAGACTTGAATCATTAGTCAATTTAACAGGTGCAGAAATTTTAAGATTCACTACCGAATCCACATTGATTTCTTTAGGATTAATCATGCGATAAATGGCCCAAATAGTTCGAGAAGGTGAAGCCTTTAAAACCACCGCTCTAGCCACGACACCCGTCGTGATAAAAAATTTGGCATGATCTCCCACCACCAGACCATCTTCCATACCCCGATTAATCAACATGGTTTTTTTGGTTGAAGACAACCGTAAAACCCGACAAGTCAACTTCTCATCAATTTCCAGGGCAACTGCGTGTAACGCAATCAAAGTGATAAATAAAATGAAAAGTAAAATTCTAAGTTTCATACGCATCCTTGCTTAGAAAAAAACTCCTAGTCCTACAGCTAATTTTAAATCATGAATGTCAAATGATCCACTACTATTGTCGGATTTTTTCTCATCCATTCTAAATTGTATTAGCTCGTAGGATAAGAGTGTGGTCAGACCAAATCCTATATTACTTTTTTGATCTTCATCTTGAGCCTTAAAACGATATTTAAGTCCCATATGGATTTGCGGAAATACTGTTACTGAATATGAATCCATTTCTCCGTATTCCACATACTTGGCCATCGCCGAACCTACCCCCATCCTTACTCCTACATGGGCCAAAAGATTGTAGAGGGTCGAGGGGTAATTATAAAAATAATAATTCACTCCTAATTTATAATATTTTTCCTCCGCAACTATCTTAACATTTTCCCTGGAAAATAATTCCGCAATATCATAGTAGCCAACAGCTTGCTCATAATATGCATCTAGAGTCCACTTTCTAAAATTCTCACTTAATCTAAGCAAATGATACTCAATTCCCAGCCCCCAAAACTTTGTTAACTCTTTTTGGCCTAGATCATTTTCAGTTGCATGTTTAACCATACTGCTGCCATATTTAAACACAATCTCCGTGGCAATTGAATTTTGTAAGGCAAATTTTTGCCTTTTCCGTTCTTTAAAAGTACCACTTTCAATAAAAAATTTACGTAGCTCTCCGTCAGTCAAGTCCTTTGACCAACGCAAATCAGGTTCCTTAAGTCTTTGGATGGAGGCTTCGTTAAGTCGCTGTTCATCGTCATCACTTTTTTCGCCATACAACTGTTTCTCATTAAATGAATTCATAGAAGATTCCGCGGAAGAATAAAAAATATCCTCTTCATTCTTTTGCTCAATCTCGCCTTTAAATCTTTCTTCGGTTACGGTATCAAAATACCGCGTCTCCATTTCCCTATTCAGATCTTTTACTGCCTGCGGGTTTCCACTTTTCCAACTACTGTAGTAATTAGAATGAATCTTTGGGTTTTCATCAGCTGCAATAATTATTTCGTTTTCATCTTGCCGGTATTCATTTTTTTTGCGGGCAAATTTATCAGCCAACCCATTTTCTCTAGTGGCTTGATAACTTTGCACATTTTGGTTATTGCCAAGGACAATGGTCTCATGCTCTGTGGGGGTAGGTGCCCGCCCCCGTAAGATTTGTGAGGAGGTAATAAAATATATTTTTCTTTGGGTCTTTAGTAATTGAGGATCATCAACTTGGTGTAAATACCAATACGATGAATTATCTTTAACTTCAACGGATTTCCCTCGGCCTATCTCTTTCATCAAATAATCTTTGATTATTTTATTGGGTTTTTCAAAGACGTAAAAAATAGCAAGATCGTTTTCAACCAGATTTTGTTTTTTGCCTCGATCTATAATGATACTTTGCCCAGAGGAGCTGATATCGAGAATTTTTCCTGAATAAGCAATTTCTGCATAACTGGTGCATGCAAAAAATATTTCAAGCCCAACTACTAATCCTATGAAAAAAATAATTTTAATATCAACCCCCAATGCTTTCAAAAGTAGGCTTTAAACTCTTGTTAAAAACTGTTACTCTAATGTTAACACAGACTAGAAAAATTTTAAAACTAACAACGCCGCGCGTTCTCCTTAAGGTTTTGCTTGTACTTAAGCAAGTTTTTATATAAGAAGAAAGATAATTTAAAATAATCAAAAGGATATTCAAATGGCCCGCAAAAAAACCAAAATAACTTTCGCCTACAAATGTAGCATTTCGGGAAAAAAATTTCTCCGGACCCGAAAAATTAATAACACCGAGGATTTAGTCTCGGTTAATGCTTATTATGAGTTAAACCCTGATAAAGACGATCGACCAGAAAAAATAAAAAAAGAAATGCTTTTAAAACAAGAAGAAGAACAAAGCATGAACAATTTATCAGATAATTCCAATGCCATTGAAGAGGATAATGAAGGAGAGTGATTCATGATTAAAACTGACGTGGTGATCATAGGAACAGGACCCGCCGGATTTACAGCAGCTATCTATTGTGCCAGGGCCAACATGCTACCGATCGTACTAGAAGGTCATGAACCAGGTGGACAGCTAACCACTACGACAGACGTTGATAACTTCCCAGGTTTTCCTGATGGTATTTCCGGGCCGGTGCTCATGGAAAACATGCGAAATCAAGCCAAGCGCTTTGGCGCACAATTTCTTCAAACCATGGCCATCAAGGCTAAGCTTAATACCCGACCATTTATAATTGATCTGGAAAATGGCGAACAAATTGAGGCCCAAACGGTTATTATTTCAACTGGAGCTTCTGCCAAATATCTGGGTTTGGCCCACGAAAAGGAATTAATTGGTAAAGGTGTAAGCGCATGTGCTACTTGTGACGGTTTCTTTTATAAAGACAAAATAGTACATGTGGCAGGTGGTGGTGATACGGCCATTGAAGAAGCGACTTTTCTCGCAAAGTTTGCCTCCCAAGTTTATTTAATTCATCGTCGAGATAAACTGCGAGCATCCAAACCAATGCAACAGCGAATATTTAATCATCCTAAAATCGAAATCATCTGGAATACCATTATTAAGGAATTAAAATTTGACAACCAAGGATTAAATGGACTTTTAGTAGAAAATACCCAGACTAAGGAAACTACTGTACGAAAAACAGATGGTTTTTTTCTTGGAATCGGTCATCAACCCAATACCGCATTTTTAGATAATCAAATTACCTTAAACGAGCAAGGATTTATTGTAACCCAAAATGGGCCATGCACTAATATACCTGGAGTTTTTGCCGCGGGTGATGTTCAAGATCCCTACTACCGACAGGCCATTAGTGCCGCGGGATCAGGTTGCATGAGTGCGATTAAAGCGGAAAAATACTTAGAAGAACACGGCCGTATCTGATTAACAAAATATACTCGTACTTTTTTGCTGGGTTATCTAAGCTTGTGATTTTTTAAAGCAGCTCAATTATTTTTGCAAAAGCATTTTTTTATTTTGACAACAAACCTAGAAAATTGAAACAATCTATAGTGGCAGGGAAATCTTTCTGCCAGGATAATTAACGGATTAATTGTCCAACGTTTATATCCAAGGACGGTAATAAATGACCAAACTTTTCAACTTCAATACCCTAAATATTGATCTTCAAAAAGACACCAAATCCTTGACCATTACCTTAAATAGAAAAGAATCTCAAAATGCCATTAACTTTGAAATGATTTTTGAACTTGAACAAATTCTTTCCTGGGCCTGTGAACGCATTGAAATAAACTCAATTGTGCTAACATCGGATTTGGAGATTTTGTCTAGTGGTTTTGAATATCATGAGTTTTTAAACACCCCGGAACATAAAATCCAACAATCTTTACTAAAATTTCAAAAGATTATTTATTCCATGTTTATGTTGCCACAAACTATCATTGTAGATTTAAAAAAAGGGGCCAGTGGAGCTGCTTGTGAACTTGCCATTGGAGCCGACCTAAGATTCGCCCACATAAACAGCACAATTCACTTTAATCACCTCGAAATGGGGTTTATCCCCAGTTGTGGAGGCATCGGTTTTTTAAGTTCCATCATCCAAAAAAGTACGGCTAAAAACTGGATCCTTTGCGGAACTACTATTAAAATGAATGAATTATTACAAAGTGGATTTATCTATAAATCTTATAGTGATCATGAAAACTTAATAGCAGATCAATTAAATCAAATCTGCCAACAATCTCAAGTAGCCAGGATGCAAGCTAAAAGAAGCATGCTTGAACCAATCTTAAATGATCTCAATCATACTCTAGAATTTGAAAAAAACTTTGCTTTTGGTACTATGTTTGACCCTGATTGGAAAAAATCCCTGCAGGCTAAAATAAATGGAGAAAAACCGGAATTTATTTCTACTAAAGCATTCAAGGAAGTTTTGAAATTTCAAAGGAATCTAGTCGTAAAAGAAGCCTAAACTTCTTTGTCAAAAATAAAGATTACAAAAAATAAAGAGGTCTGATCTCATGCCCTTGCAGTTTATCTTTAGCCTCATCAAAATTTTCCGTAATTCCTAGCAAAAAGCCACCCCCACCAGCGCCACAAAGCTTTAAATAAAATACTTCACTTTTTAGCCCCTCATACCATACTTCTTTAAATAAATGAGGAATCATCGGATCAAAATGACAATATTGGAAATCAGAAAGTCTTTGAAAAAAATTAAAAAGTGTCTTTTTATCAGATGACAAAAATGAATTAATGCAGCCATTAATAATCGGAAGGAGGATGGATTCACAAAGGTTTCTAAAAGTGGTTTCTTTGCATTTTTCTAAAAATAAATTTACCAGTGGCTCCGTCCGTCTGGGTCTTGCGGTATTTAACAAAAATATTCCTCCCGCAGATTTCTTCTTTAAAACTGGTTGTTTAATAATATCCACATTGTTGAGTCCTTTTATCAAGACTGCCTGATTGACATAACTGATCAAAGGGTCGATCCCGGAACTGGCCCCATGAAAATGTGCTTCCATGATGGAAAATATTTTTTTTAATTCGGCTAATCGGTTTTTGTCAAAAGTTTCAAAACTATCGTTTTGTAAATCTGCGCAATAGCGGTGGTAAACAGATGCACACAGCGCCCCTGAACTTCCAACCCCATATCCTTGAGGAATAGTTGATTGAAAACAAAGACCTTGTGAAACATCAAACTCGAAAGAATCTGCATCAAAGGAAGATAATTCCTTAAAATTTTTGGATACATTTTTAAGGTATTTAGAAAAAGCCTTAAGCTCGTTATCAATATTTATTTGATTTATCCGAAAGTCGGTTTGAAAATTAAGCTCCCCTTGAAACAACGGGTAGGGAACCGCCAACCCCATGGAGTCATGAATAATTCCATATTCTCCAAAAAGTAAAATTTTTGAATAAAATATCTTTTGCTTCATTTATTTAAACTCAATAGTTGTAGGGGTGGCACTTACTTGATCCTCAATAAAATTACGATTTTCTAAAAATTGTAGCAACTCTCTTTGAATATACACCAAAATCTCTGAGTGAAAACGATCGGGATAAAGTAAATGAATATTAGGGCCTGCATCAAGTGTAAAAGCCACAGGGATCTGAGTGTTTTCGCGAAATTTAGTGATTTTGTCAATAATCGTCAGAGTATTGGGTTTTAACAAGATATAAGGGTTCACTCCGGTCATCATTAGGCCATGTAACATCAGGGCTTCATTTTCAACAATCTTAACAAATGTTTCTAAATCACCAGTTGTGATAGCTTTAAGAATTTTATGACAATTATCCCTGGCCTGAACATATCTAGTTTCTTTAAATGGATGTTTTGCCATTAATTGGTGTCCTTTCTGGCTAGAAATATTTTTGGGTGCAGAATCCACAATTAAAATAGTATCCCTGTAATTAGAAAAAATATCGTGATAATTTTTTACAGGCACAGCATATTCATCACTACTTTCGCTACATCCCTCCAGCTTGCCCCATAAACTAATTGGCCCAAACAATGATCGACACGCGCTTCCCGACCCCATTCTTGCCCATTTTGATGCTTCTTTAGCGGAATCTAGGGAGGCAGATGATTGCTCATTTATGAGCTCATCCAACTTTTTTATAATCAAGGACAACGAAGCCATAAAAGAAGCAGAGGAGGCAATTCCCGATGAATGGGGAAAGGTATTTCGACTGTTAATTTTTAATTTTATATTTCTTGGAATTGTATAAAAGGATGAAAGTGTTTCAAGATACTTAATTACTCTTTGTTGAAACTCAACATTTTCCTTACCCTCAAAATAAAATACTATTTCTGAAGCACTACATTTATCTGCCTTGATTTCAAAGCTTGCCTCAGTAAGTGTTTTGCAATGACTAAGTGATAAACTTACCGATGGGTTTTCTGGAATCTGATTATTTTTTTTCCCCCAGTATTTTACTAGTGCAATATTTGAAGAAGCACTGGACTTGATGATTCCTGATTGTTTGCTATTGCTCATTGAACCTACTGTAGGAAATGGGATATTTTATTGGTATCTTCAGCGACAGGTAATGGGTAAAAATTGGTTTTTGAATTTTTATTATAAATCATCTCTTCGTAAGGTATAACGACCTGATTACCCCGCAGTGAAAAATATTCTTTTGTCTCTTCAGCAGATTTCTTGCTGGTGACCAAAACGAAATCGCCCCCCCAAGCTCCCAAGGATTTAACTTCTCCCCAAAAATCGCTAAAACACGCATCCTTCATGGTGGTCATGTTCAGCGTTTCTGAAACTATTTGTTCATGAGATTTAATAAGTGAATTAAACTGTCTTAAAGTCGTCGCTTCTTCCAACAAGCAACTGATTTTAGATAATTCATTAACTACTGCACTATTATTCATTTTTTTGTTCAAATAAGCTTCAATGGCCTTGAATGAATCCGCTTTGTTCCCCATGAAAACAAAATAGAGATTCTCCTTAAATACTGGATCGAATTTACTAAGACGCCAATTAGGCCCTTGTTTTCCTTTTTCATAAATAATAGGACAATCCGAAGACGCAGCAGCTACATCATATCCTGAACCATTATAAATATTGAATAAAAGATTAAAAGGACTCACGTACGCCCACTGTGCTATATTATAAATCAAGGTTGAGCTGCTACCTAGTCCCCAATCAAGTGGAAACTCCAGATTAGTCTCCACGTAAACATCCACATCATCTCTTAAAAAATGTTGATTTTGTTTTCTCGCCTGTCTGAGTATTTTTTGCAAAAACATCACGGTACTATCAGAACTTGAATCCAAACAGTCAAAATGCCAAAACTCAAATTTTGATTCAAACCATAAATCATTATTAGAATCAAAACTTTTCCAATGCAACTTGGGGTTGAATGAAGGGCTATATCTTACCGTCATGGATTGGCCAAGCTTGGTTGGTAAAACTAAAGCACTAGCTCCATCCAAAACAAAATATTCACCACTAAGTAACAATTTTCCTCTACCAAAATAGGTTTGCTCATTTTGGCCAAGACGCTTTTTTAAATTAGTTGTTGTTTTATTTATGTTCATTGCAATTGCTTATCCCTACCTAAAAAACTTCTAACTTCGTTAAATGATACTCGTTTGTCTTTAAAAAATAAAAAAGTTTGTTCTTTTTCTTTTTCACTCGCTTCGAAATAATTTAATATATTTATCAAATGCATCTTCATGTGGCCTTTTTGAATTCCACTGGTCACCAGCGATCTAATGGCGGCAAAATTTTGCGCCAAACCAATACACGCCATAATTTTCATAAGATCTTCGGCATGAGGTTTTTTTAACATATTTAAAGAATTGCATGCCAAGGGATGAAGGTTGGTAAGCCCACCTACTGTGCCAACACTAAGTGGAATAATTAATTCATAATAAAACCTTTGGTTTTCCAAACTAATATTGGTAAGCCCTCGATATCTCCCCTCTTTGGAAGCAAAGGCATGCACACAAGCTTCAATAGATCTAAAATCATTCCCAGTTGCAATGGCTACAGCATCAACCCCGTTCATTATGCCCTTGTTATGAGTAACTGCGCGAGTGATATCAACTTGTGAAATTCTAACAGCCTTTGCAAAGCGGGTAGCAAAAAGATCTGAAGGCATCTCTATCTGATCATCTTGCAATTCACTGATAGGACAAGTGACATAACACCTAACGAGAGAATCTGGGGTGTAATTTGATACAATTGAAAAAATAATTTCCAATTCATTGTCTGAAAAAAGTTTCTTAAACTCAAAGGCCAGTGTCTCTAAATTGGTATTTATGTAGTTGGCCCCTTGAGCATCACAGGTATCGAAATTTAAGCTTAATTGATAGTAGTTGGGTTCATCTTGGGTTTTATCAATCAAAGAAATATCTAATATTCCGCCTCCTCGCTTAGACATGTTGCAATTGATTTCTCTAACATGCGTTAAAAGAATGGCTTTATTTTCATTAAATATTTTTCTAAGTTTCTTCCAAGGTCCATTATAGTAAAAATGCACCTGGCCAGTTTTTATTTTAGAGATCACCTCTGCATGAAAACCACCACGACGTTTCCAAAATTTGGCGCTTCTGCTACAAGCAGCTACCACTGAACTTTCTTCAATTACCATAGGAACACAATAATCCACGCCATTCATTAAAAGATGAGGAACTACACCATAAGGCAGATGAAAATTACTGATAGTATTTTCGCTAAACTGCTCATGTATTCTTTGAAACTTTTCATTTTCGTAGGCACAACTTAGAAAATCTTTTTTTACATGTTCCGAAGCATTTAAATACTCATCAACCACAAAGTTTAATTTTTCCAATTTACTAAGTTTTGAAAATCCACATAACTCTTTCAAACTTAAACCTCTTCACCATTGACACTAACTTTCAAAGATAAAAAACTTCTATACAGATCCATTCCATGAATCACCCCCAGCATATACTCATCCAAAGCGTCTTTTGAAACTTCCGCATATTTTAAAAACTGATAGGCTTGTCCAAAAACTACTTCCATCCTAAGCTTAAAAGAATTCTCTTTAAATCTATCAATAAAATACATCCCGTCTTTCCATGACTCAACTCCTCCTGAAATAATAATTTCTTTTAAGCTAATTACCCCGCTTTCGGGTAGAGAAATTTTTTCAAAAGTATTTATCATCGATAGTGCGTCATGTCCAACCGTGACAAGCGGATTAAGGGTTTCTTGATAAATTTTATTTTCTAAGCGCAACAGCTCCATTTGGGTAAAATTAGTACCACCAAAGGCAGCAAATTCAAAAACTCGCACCGGTAAAGTTAAAAGTTTTTGAATACTTTTAGGCCCCATTCCCTGACCAACTTCTTTAACACCAATGGGAAGACTAAGTTGGTCAGCTAGTTTTTTTATACTTATGAAGGGTGGAACAAAATAGCGGTCGCCTTCTTTTTGCATCCACTCTTGGAGGGGGTTTACATGTACCATTAAACAATCAACCTGAAGCTTATTCAAAACTTGCTCAAGTTTAGTGATTTTATTCTCGTTTAAAATATGTTCAACCTGCGCAATTCCTAAATTGGCCATTAGAGGAATGTCCTGTCCCAGCATAGATCTTAAATCATAAGTATCAAACAGCTTTTCATCTTCAATTAACTTACGAATAGATCCAAGGCCTACCCCTAATTGATATTTTTTACAAATATAGGCCAAACGCTCGTTAATCAACTTTCCTCTTGGTGTTCCCCCGGTCATACTGGAAATCCAGATAGGGTACTTCATACGCTTATTTAAAAAATTTAGGGAATGATCTATATGAGCTGGATGTCCTGCTAACAAGGGTTCATATGCAAACCGATAGTCCAAAAAACTTTTATCAACTTGGTTAAATTTTGCCAATTCAATATGATCGATTTTTCTATTCAAATCTTGCCTTGGTTATGGAGAAAACATTTGGAAATTTACCGCCACGACGCATCACAGTCAAGCAGAAAGAAAGATTATGAAAATCACAGTAATTTTTAACCACGCGAAGCACAATTATTCAATGATTAAGATAAATTCTCGCTTAAAATTTTGTATTTTACCCATCACGTGGGCTACCGTACCAAATATCAATTCTTGGGTACTACAATTTAAGTCCATTGCCAAAAAGATGTTTCTATTCAAGTTCGCCAAATCTTCAAGAGTTTTTTTCAGTCGGTAAGGAGTATCAAGCAACACCACGGTCCCCTTAAAGTTCATAAGTTCTTTCATCTTTCTTTCTCTGTCTTCAATCTTTACCGGCAAACTGCCTTCAAAAAGAAAACGTTTGTGATTAATCCCGGACAATGCTAACGCCAAAGCAATTGAATTACAAAAAGGAGTGGCCGTTACCTCAATATCATTTTCATGACAGGCCCTAACTAATTCCATACCTGGATCCATAAATGCCGGCAATCCACCATCGCTCATCAAATAGATATCCTTACTTCTATTTAACTCTTCTAAAAAAGCAAAAGTAAGATCTTTATTGGTATGTTCATTAAATAAAATAAGATCAGCAACACTTTCTCTAGGCAAACCAAAATGAATCCACCTCCTCCTACCTGATTTAAGTTCTTCCACCGCAAAAATTGAATTTTTCAAATTACACGCATGAATAATGAGGTCTTTGGCCACTGGCTCAAGTGGACTATTTTCATCAATAGGAGTCGGAACTAAAATAAGCTTACCTTTCATGAGTTCCTCCTCTTAGCGAGATTACATCTACTGGCGCTGGATAAAACCATCCAGAGATGTAATAAGAAAAAATTGCAAGCGGAACAGATACCAGTACATCCAAAACATAGTGATATCTAAGGGCAATAGTGGCAAAACCAACTCCGATTAAGATAAGGGTTACCAAAAAGCGTTGTTGATGATTAATTTTGTATAACCAAAAAGTCACCAAGAATGTTGCTCCCACATGGCCTGAAGGAAAACAGTCTATGTAAGTTAACTGTCCAGCTTTGATGAAATCATAAAGCCACCGTCCTACCCATGAAAAAGGTAAATCATTTGTAAATAACTCCCTAATATAATACTGTGGGCCTGACACGGGGATGGTAAAATACAAAGTATAATTGATGGAATAATAGATGACGATATTAGAACAATACCGCCCTACCCGATACTTGAGATGCTTTGGTAACTGCAGGTAATAAAGAATTCCACCGAGATAAGGAAGGACATAATAGAGTAGATAACAAACAATTATCGAATCATAAAAGAAAGTTGAATATATTTTAGTTACTTGAAACACATTTTCTATTAACAAAGCAGGTGGTGCTTTAAAAAGCCATAAATCAAATTTCCACATAAACTCGTCATACCTGTTCAATACTCCTGCCATTCTATCCAATTCACCAACCATGTAGTAATTGTAACCAATGGCCACATTCATAAATATGGCGTTCATAATCAAAATGAAGACATGACCTTTTTCTATGATTTTTTGTCGATAAGCATAAAAAGCAAACGATACAGGTACTGGTAGTAATATATAGAGATTAAATTTCTGAAAGTAAAATCCTCCTATAAAAAACAAAAACGCATTAAAGAAGCAAATAAACAAGGCCATTCTACCAAGACCAAAATCCTTAAATCTTTGTTCCCATGCTTTTTGAATGCTTATTTCAAACATTTCTTTTGTTTCCTAGTAAAGATATCTTTTTTGTAATATAAAAAAAAACAAGATGATGAGCAAGCAATACTATACCTTTTTTTTAATAATTCCTCCAGGACTTGAAAATTTAGGCAAAATGGAACTTTTGCAAAAGACCTCTGCACTTTCTGATTGCAATCTCACTTTAATCGATCAGCAAATTGGAGGTATAACGATTGAAACCACTTTGGAAGTTGGTTTTTTGCTTAATAAAATCTTAAAAATTCCAACCCGAATCCTTTTGCGTCTTGAACACTTCAAATGTCGGGATTTTCCCAGACTTTATAAAAAAATCTCCAAATTTAAATGGTCCCAGTACTTAAATCAACCAGCCTGTGAAATTCATGCATCAACTCAGACCTCCAGACTTCTAAATACTAAAAGAATCGAGCAAACGGTACTTGAAGGCATTGAACAATTTTTTAAGGCCAACACTCCCACTAAAAAAATGCTGGACAAGAAATTTAATCAGCCTCCGCAAATTTTCCTAAGGGTGGTAGATGATTTAGTCACTCTATCAATAGATACGACAGGGGACCGCTTAAATATTAGGAACTATCGGACCCATATTGGTTTTGCCCCAATCAGGGAAAATATTGCTGCTGCATTGGTGTATGCCCTAAATCTCCCTCCACATACTCACCTGATAGATCCAATGTGTGGCAGCGGCACTTTGCTATTTGAATCTGCCACCTTCTTCACCCCAAATAGTACCCGGGAATTTGCCTTCGAATTGTTCAATCTAGATATGACGTTGCCAACATTACTTTCTACGGCCAATGATTTAAAAGATACTGTGTTAACTTATACGGGGCTTGATATTAACGAGCATGCCATCGAAACTGCCAAGCATAACCTGAAAAATCTAAAATCCCCCCGCCCTTTCCAATTTCTACGCCAAGACCTGTTTATGGAAGGCTGTCTTAAAAAAGCAGACCTAATCAGTGTCATTACTAACCCTCCTTACGGTAAAAGAATTACCATTAAAGAAAACCTCACCTCATATTATCAAAAAATATTAGACGCTATTTTTAAAAATTATAGGCCTATAGTTTTTGGGATTATTATTCCCAAAAGCGTAAACTATAAAAACTTGAAGTTGAGAAATTATCTGATTAACGAAGTTATAAGTTTTCAAAACGGCGGGATCAAAGTCAATTTTTTAATCCTTCACAAAAACCAAACTTCGATAAGTAATACCTGAAACATAATTAATATAAACAATTGATGCATGACTAGAAGACGCGATGTCTTCCCAACTGGTATTTTTTAGAAATAATATTTTAATAAATTTTTCCTTACCATCTGGAGTCATTATCGATAAAAGAGTATTTTGGCTGATCTCATAATCACCCTTTATAAGAACCCCCAGAAACTCATCTTTTTTAACATCAATCACTTCCCCTACAAATTTATCTTTATTAATTTTCAGATGCTCATTTTTTAATTTTTCGAAAACTCTATCCGAAGAATTCGATTCAAAAAATCCTTCAGTTAGCTGGTGCTGAAATTTTTCTTTGATCTTCAAAAGTCCGCTGGCATCTTGGGTATCAAAATATTTAATAAGATCTAAGGTTAAATCCGATGCTTTAAAAAATCTTAAATCCACTCTAAAATGTTCTATTTTTAAATCCTTTAATTGTTGCAGGTAATCCAAAAGTGAAAAATCTTTATGGTAAAACAAAAAAGTACCATGCACATTTTGCAAGGCCCAAAATTGAGATGCCCCCTCCTCCAGCGAAAAAACATCCTTGATCCCATCAGCTTCACCTAAATATTTAACTAGCAATCTTCTTGGAGTATAGGAAACTAGTATCTTGCCAAGAAGCGATATTTCCAAAGGGATCTGGACTTTCTCGACTATACTTTTAATAAATTCTTTAGTGGATTCTTGAGATACTATCAACCGGCGTAGTCTGCCTTTTAAATATTCCTTCCAAAATAATATGGCATCAATGTTTTGATTGGAATAACCTTGGATTAAATCAATCTGTGCCTGAGTCTTCTCTTTAATAAAATAAATTGCCCCTGTATCTTTGACTCTGAAGATCTTCACACCCAAATCACAATAGCGTAAAACTTCTTCGCTACATGCAAGTATGGCATTTTCGGTCATTAAAATATCCCATTCAATAACGGGGATCATCTTTTTGTTCAGTACAAAATTTATACACTCTTTGACTTGATCAAAGCTGTTAATTCCAAACCTAGAAAGATTTTTCGGAGTTAAAATTACTTCTTTTACTCCTTGAATAAAAAGTTCATTAATTTGATCTATATTATCAGCATATAATATCAGGTTCATTTTTTTCTTTTAATCCTAACAATATTTCCAGTTTTAATATCTGGAGTAAATGGCAGCTTTACCATAGTTGCGGTTTTAGCTCTTTCAACATTTTTTCCAGATACATCGGTCATTTCTAAAGCATCTATACATTTAGCCGCCCCTACAAATGGTAAAATTTCCAATTGATCATTTCTATCAAAAGCACTTTTTACCGATAGCAGTATGTGCTTACCTTCATTAACTTCTAAAACAATCCCGGCGATATCTTCGGTTTTGTCATTTTTACCCTTTTCAAAAACACTTTGATCATCTGCTTTGGTAATAAGGTTTCCACTAAAGTAATCTCTAGTCATTACTTTAGAAAGTTCAAAAAGTTGCGATTGATCCATACTTTTTTGAGCTTTTAATTGATCCAATCCTTCTCTGTAAGCCTTGACGACAGTTGCCAGATAATGCAACGTTTTCATTCTACCTTCAATTTTTAAAGCATCAATATTGGAATTTCCAATTAATGAAAGATGTTCAAGGCCCATTAAATCTTTGGAGCTATAAAAATAATCTTTATGATTATCTATTTGATACAAAAATCGACAGCTATGTTTACATCCGCCTCGGTTACTATCACGATTAAATGAATAATTAGAAAGCAGACAATTTCCTGAATAAGACATGCACATTGAACCATGAATAAACAGTTCCATCTCAAGACCAGACTTAGCTTTTATCATTTGGGCCTCATCAATGGAGACTTCCCTACCAAGCACAATTCTTTTAATTCCAATCTCCTTGCAAAGGAGAGCTCCGTAGGAATTTAAGCAGGTATTTTGGGTCGACAAATGAATATTTAATTTTGATATTTTCTTTATAAAACTAATCACACCAAAATCAGAAACCACGACGGCATCCACTTTACAATCTTCCAAGTATTTCACAAATTCGCAAAGTCCTTGTAAATCTTTATCATGCAAAAAGGCATTGATCACCACGTAAATTTTTTTATTCCGACTATGAGCATACCGGGTGGCTTTCCCAATTTCTTCATTGGTAAAATTAAAGGCAGCAGTTCTAAGTCCAAAATTTTCTCCTGCAATATAAACCGCATCAGCTCCATAGGATATGGCAACTTGGAGTTTTTCGAAACTACCACCTGGAGCAACTAATTCTGGAACACCTGACGCCATGCGCCTCCCGGACAAACAAATCACCAATTGATTTATGCCATTTATCAAAAAAGTAGGATAGAATAAAGTAAAAGAAATCAATTTATAAAAATGACCAAAAATAAAACAAAGATATCATCTATTTTAAATAAAGTTGTTTCAATGAGACTGATAGTGTTTACTATCACCTTAATAGTTTTGATAATCTGGACTTATTCAAAGACCAGCTCTCAATCCGTCAATCATCCTTATTCCTACCTAATAAGTGATCAAATACTGGATTCAAAAGAAATTAATGAGGCTTCTAATGCCCACGTCTTATTTATAGGCGATAAAATGGGTGTAGCATTGGCCCATTATATTCCCTACATCAATGAAAAACTTTCCAAAAATTTACAATCTCCACTTAAAATTGTTAATTGGTGTAGAAAAAATGAAAGTATTGTACGAACTTTGAATAAAATTAAAAAATTGAATAAAATGCCACCGATTGTTATTTATCATGGAAGTGCTGATGAGTTTTATGAAAATATTTTCGAAATAGATGACTATCCCCGCATTGTTTTAAACATCAAAAGATTTAATCTACCCTATGTCCAGCTTATCCTTGAATTTTTTCCGCAATTATCCAAACTTATCTTCAAACCCACTAAAATTGTAATACTCCGAGAGTTAAAACAAGACACCAGAACCTATACTGATCTTCAGCTGCAGCATAAAATGGAAATTACCTACTCACTTTATAATTATCATTTGATGGAGCTTATAAAAACCATTCGCCAAACCAATGCCGAGATAATTCTTTTAACTACTCCTCTTAACTTTAAAGTAGCTCCCCGCAGTGTTTGTTCCAATTCAACTACCGAACAACTTAGCAATCATCTTTTAAAAATCAAAACCTATCTTGAAGAGGGCAAAACTAAAATTGCCTATAACCAACTTCAAGAACTATCTAAGCAGGCTATCACCAACGCCCAAGTGTATCATCTTTTAGGTCAGGCCAGCTTTTCACTTGGTAAAACCATTGAATCAAACAAGGCCTTCAATCTGGCCACTAGCTTCGATTGCACACCTTGGAGAAGCAATGGTGTATTTAATTCGATAATTGAACAAGCTGCACTTTCAAATAGGCTTAATTATATTGATTTCCATTCACACGTTAATAAAAGTATTGAAAGACGAGTGTTGTTTTCGGATGTATTTTTTCCCCAACCTATTTTTTACGAGGAAATAAGCCAGCAGATAATTCTTTTAATTAAACAATTTTTTCAGATATAAAAAAGGATCTACCTATGTCAATCAGTCTGAGTAATCTCGAAAAATACAAAATTAAGCTTAGGAAAAATGATGTTTTGTGTATGACCGGAGATGTTAACCATGATCTTTACTATATCATTTCCGGAACTCTACTCATATGTGTAAACCAAAAAAGGCAGATTACCCCAATTGCCTATCTTGGGCCCAATGAATATTTAGGTGAACTCTCCTTTATTGATCATATGGATCGTAGTGCCCACATTATAGCCTTAGAAGATAGTGAGGTAATAAAAATACCCTCCGCTGAATTTAAAACCCAAGTACCCAGATGGCTTAGAAGAATTGCCAAGAAAATTACCGCTAAAATCAGATTGATGGATGAAATTATTCAGCAAAACGGCATTAGGAAAAAAAATGTTGAATCTATTAAGCCTTTATCCATAGAAGATCAAAGGACCTTTTTTAACTCTTTGGAAGAATACAAAAAGAAAAACAATCAGGCCTTTAAACCATAAAGGCTAACGCCATTACGGTAACGATACTACTCATATAAAAGAAATTCTTCAAAGAAGTAGTTACCAATTCACTGCTAAATAAAACAAATGACAACATAAAGAATGGATTCACCGACATCAACAACAAAAGATCAATTCTATTGATAAATATTTTTTTCAGAATCAAAATCACCGCAAAATATAGCAAACAGATTAAGGCAATAATCCCTGCCATGACTAAAACCTTATCATAAGCTAACTGACTTTTTATGAAAGCATTACAGCCAAATAAAATCATTAATACATAGCTAAAAATAAAAAACAATCTGTATTTTTTAATTCCCACCATCATATCATCCACAATTTCTTTCTCCCTGAAAATATTTCCTAAGAAAAATATGGTTAACAAGTAAACCCCTAGCGGTTTTGCATACAAAAAAGTACCCACCCACAAAAGAAATAAAACGGTTTTAACCCCTAAACTCGGGTGTGTTTTATTTGGGCTTATATCATTTAGAGTGGGTTTTATGACTTGATTAAAGCTGTAATGAACAAGCATAGCTACTATGCCACCTAATAAAAGAATCACATGAAATAAAATTAATTGCTCATTAGCGTTGGACACCAAATACAAGTTTAGTTGCTGGACATGATTCCAAGCATTCAGGGGCTTAAAATAAAGCACAGAGATGGTAAGAGAAATTCCCATTAATACCCAGGTCATTAGATTTGTATAAATTGCTTTGGAATATTTTAAATTAAAATTAAAACAGGTCCCCCATATAAACATCATTAGGGTAAGCATAATTATAATCACCAAAGAAGTGAGCTGCATTTTTTCAAAGGATATATAGTAAATGATCATCGGTGCAGCATAAACAGCCAAACCGATTCGCAAGATTTTTTTTCTATTAGCAAAAAAGCTAAAAAACATGAGCAGTACCGTTAAAAGCCCGAGTACTTTAGCCGAAATATCGATATTATCTTTTTTGATATTCTCATAAAGTGAATAACGCCAATCTTGCTTTGGTTGCACCATATTAGTTGGCAATTGCCCGTCTCGATAATTAGATAGTCCCGAATCATTCGATAATGAGGCTTGACACTGGGAATAACTCCAATTGGGATAAAAACAAATAAGAAATAAAATACATATTTGCATGGTATTTTTAATCATTTTTAGCATGCCCCTCCCCCTCATACAGACAATGCTTGGATTCAAG
>MEPW01000030.1:31973-35216 GCA_001769975.1 Bdellovibrionales bacterium RIFOXYA1_FULL_36_14
TTAAAAATCTGCTAGTTTTATAGGAAAAGACAAACCGCTATTTTCGAGCACTCATGTTTGTTTTTTGTGGGGGTTATGATGAATAATAATTTTTCTAACGATAGAAAAAATCAAACAAAAAATAATACAAATAATAGTAATAAAAATAACTATCGAGGTAACAACCGTTTCAATAAATTCAATTCCAATAAATCCAATAACCATAATGCACCCCCCATTTCCGATGTAGCTGTAATATCTCATTCGCTGAAAACCAATTCCAATTCTAATAAACATTTCAACCCGAACTACCGTCCCAGAAGAAATAATTATCGGGGAAAACCTGAGAAGCATTTTTCATTAGACAAAGTGTATACTCGTTACAATTATTTATTGGAACTTCATAATTTGGCCCGCAAAAAATATTTCGAAAACATTTATCAAAGCAATGAAAGAATTGTTTTCAAATTAAAAAACACCTACGATCAGACACTCTTGGATATCCAAACTTTTCTAAAAGAGCTGACCGATCCCCAAAAAGAATATTTAAATGAAAAGCTGAATATTTACCCCGAAGATACAATCTATTCCACTAATCATGAGCTTAATAAAAAGGGTGAAAAACCTATTGATGACTACCAGATTAAAGATCCTCATCTTTTAAGCACCCAAAAAGAAGCCGATTATTCCACTGACACTCAAGAAAGCGTTGGAACGCTTGAAGAGTATAATCAGATTAAACAATTTTAGATGTATTAGCTAAAGGCCGTCCGAATCGTACATCTCTTCTTTTGAATCTTCTAGTGAAGAGGCAAAATTAAGATAGTTATCCAACGTTTTTTCATTATCATCCAAGATAGCTTTTTTAAGATCACTGGCCGGAATATCCAAAACTTCAGTAACCCGTCTAAGCATTTTGAGTGGTACATTACAAAGGGCCCGCTCAACGTTACTGATAAACTGTCCATTTTTATATCCCAACAAATTAGATAATTCTGATTGCGAATACCCCTTGGGATGTCCCAGACGTTTGTCTTTTATAAGTTTCGCAATATTTTCAAAGCAACGCATACTCTCCTTCTCTTTCACCTTTCACTCCATTATTTTAATATCTTTGAACACTTTTAATTTAGCAAAATTATTCAAATCTGGCCAAACATGTTTTAGTTACTCATTTTAATCAACTATATATAATTACAGTTAGTTAACGCAGCCATTTTGTAAAAATAATATTTAATATTCACCAATAAAAATGTATTACAGTTTTTTGCAAAATAAAAGATGGGAAAAAAATGAAGAGACTTGCTACTTGGAACGTTAATGGTCTTCGGGCCATAACCCAAAAAAATTTTTTAACATGGTTGGTACAATCTAATTGTCAAATTATTGCTCTCCAAGAAACCAAACTAAATGAAACGCAAATTCCCGAAGAGCTTACTAATTTAAATGACTACCACACTTGGTATGCCAGTGCTTTAACCAAAGGCTATTCAGGAGTGGCCCTTTACACTCACAAACTGATAGAAAAGCCAGTTATAGAAATTGGTCTTGGAATAAATAAATTTGATGATGAAGGAAGAACCATTATAGCTCATTACAAGGATTTTATTTTTTTTGCATGTTATTTCCCAAACGGTGGCAGAGATCTCTCGCGAGTTCCCTATAAATTGGAATACTCTGACGCTGTATTGGCCAAAGCTTCTAGCTTAAAAGCCCAACATAAAAAAGGAATTATTATTGCTGGCGACTTTAATACCGCTCACCATCCGATTGATTTAAAAAATCCAAAATCTAACGAAGGTAATACTGGCTTTTTACCCATTGAACGAGCTTGGCTTGATAAACTAATTCAACATGGATTTATCGATATTTTCAGACAGCAACACCCCCAAGAAAATGGTCAATATACCTGGTGGAGTTATCGTTACAGTAGCAGAGAAAAAAACATAGGTTGGCGGCTTGACTACTTTTTTGTTTCAGACGATCTAAGATCCAAGATTAGTCATACTTGGCACGGACCAGAGGTCATGGGCTCCGACCACTGCCCAAGCTACCTTGATCTGGAGCTATAAACTTCATGACCTTTATAATATGTATAATAAACCATCTCATTATATTGTTTTCTGTTTGATTTATTTTTGGAAATAATCTTGCTTAATACCTCTTCAACTTTCTCGTGGTCTTGTGCGGCTGGTGATGCAACAAAAATCATATTGGCATATTTGCCTTCGTCTAAGTTTCCGTGAGTCTTTTTAAGTCCCAAAAATTCCGCTGATTTCAAAGTCGAATGATACAGGCCTTTGATATATGTTGCGCTGGTAATCAGCTTTTTGTTATTTTGACTTACATACGACTCTATAACATCAAACATTGACAAATACGGTCCGCCTCCCACGTCAGAGGCCAAAACCCAATTGACTCCCGCTCTTTCAATTTTTTTAAAATCAAATAAACCTGAACCCAGTCCCTTATCCTTTATGGGTGCATTAGAGGTCGGACAATGGGCAATCCATGCCTTCTTTTTTTTGAGAAGACTCAATTCTTTAGAGGATAAGTAAATGCCATGACCAAATAACGAACGTGGCCCAATGAGATGGCATTTGTCATATATTTCAGTATAGGTTTTCACCTTTTCAAAACCAATAAATGCCTTATACAAATCAAGCACCGCTTTAATTTCAACTTTAGTTTCTGACAAATGGGTCTGCACAAATATCTTTTTATTTTTAATATAATCACCAAGTTCGCGCATCAAAGGGGCATCCACCGATAATGCAAAGCGAGGGGTAAGTGCGTAACGTCCTTGGTATTTGGCAACCATTTTTCTTACAAGCGCAGCAGTATCTCTAGATGTCATACTTAAATATTTCGGGGAATTAATCGTCATAATCACATTACCAATTATAAAATCTCCTTTGAAATTTTTAAACGCATCTTCCAACGCATTAGAATGGATTGACGAATAGCATGCACCACCGAGAGTTCCTACTTTAGTTAGCAGCTTTGAAAATTCATAAGCTTTTTTATTTGAAAATTTTATATTTTTAAATTTTGCTTCATAGGGCCAAGTATATTTTTTTAGCCAATTAAGGAGCGAAATTTTAGGTCTGAGACAAACTCCATCTTGCACCCAATGAAAGTGCATATCAAAAAAAGCCGGTAATGCCAGCAGTTTAGTCATCTGGACGACTTCTACTGATTGTTTATTAAAATATTTAGGTAAAATACTTTTTTCTTCACCTTTCTCATAAATTTTATATAAAC
>MEPW01000030.1:35263-35873 GCA_001769975.1 Bdellovibrionales bacterium RIFOXYA1_FULL_36_14
CTGACCAAAGTCGCCTTTTTTTCGGTTTGAGGATTAATATAGTCACATAAAAATATTTTATAGGTTGGGTCTTGCAAAAGTAACTCCTCTTACATTAAATTGACTCTCTTTATTTAATGTAAGGAAGTACCTATGACAAGTTTTCAATGCACACCAAAACTTTTTTTCCTAGCTGTTTGGTTATTCTTGCTCAGTAGTGCTTGGGCTGAAACAACTTATAGCGTTAACAAAATCCTCAGTTTAAATATTTCCTCTTCAATTAATCCCGCCACCACCAATTACCTCGAAAGCGGTTTTAAATATGCCCATAAGAATAGTTATCAATTAATATTAATAAAAATGAATACTCCCGGTGGGCTGCTTACAACTACCAAACAAATACTCACGATGTTTGGCGAAAGCGATATTCCCATTGTAGTATGGGTGACACCTGAAGGTGCTTCGGCAACCAGTGCTGGAGCAATTATCGCAAGCGGGGCGCATCTCCTCTACATGAACGCTGGAACCAATATCGGTGCCGCAACTCCAATTACACTAGGTAAGGATATTGAACAAACAGACATGAAAAATAAGGCCATTAATGACTTGAAAGCTTTAGTTCAAAGTTTGG
>MEPW01000031.1 GCA_001769975.1 Bdellovibrionales bacterium RIFOXYA1_FULL_36_14
AAATGGGGGCCAAAGCAATACAAGAAATAAATATTTTATGAAATTAAAATAATCCAGCCTTTTTTATAATTATTTAAATTAAAAATAAGAGTTAATTTGTATTGTCTAAAATTTCACAGATACATTTTGTTTGATAAAAAAAAATAATGTGAGAAAATTGAACTAAGTTACAGCGCAAAATTCTCATTAATAAACATAATTAGGTATTGAATTGAAATATAGTGGTTGTAAATCAGTATTTATAGGGCTGGCGGTTATATTTATGATGATTAATGGACACATGTCTCTTCAGAAAAAAGTTTTATTGATTACGTTGGGACCTCTTCTTCTTGGTATTTTGTGTACATTCATTATGTCTAACTATTTTAAAGTTGAGTTGATAACTATTGTGGAAGAACAATCTGCTTTGATTAAAAGTGGCATCTCAAAAAGACTGATTAAGCAAGACCTTGAAAAAATCAAAGAATTTGGCTCTAAGCAATTAGGTAATATTGTTTTTGTTGAAAAAATTGCAAACGGTGATAAGGATGAAGTTAAAAAAATCATGGATAGTGCCCGCATGATGTATCCAGATGATATTGTTTTCTGGCTAATTACTGACAAAAATAACAATCAAGTTTCAATTTCATTAAACCAATCAACCGGTATTCAACCTAGCACATTGAATTTTTATGTGTCTGGCAAGCAAACTTCATGTCTTTTACAATTAATTCAAAGTGAATCAGATGGACAATGTTTTACCTCAATTGATGGTAAGGCATATTATTTATTGTATGAGCCTATTTACAATACGAAAGGGGACCGGGTAGGGGGTAACTATCTGGGATATAGTTTTGATAGGGCGTTTGCAAGAGTAAAAAAATTGATGGAGTATGACGTTGCTTTTGTGCAAAATGGGCAAATCCTCGGAGCATCTTCGTCCCTATTTACGGAAATGAAAATTAATACCAATATTGAAAGTAACTTTCAATATGAAGAAAAAGTATCTGAAAAAGGAGCATATCAATTCAACTTTTCAAAAATACATGAAGAGAAAGAAGGAATCAGCGGTTATTACGTATTTGTCGAAGATATTCAAGGTAAAAACATATTAAAAAGAAAGCAATATTTGTATACAGTGATTATACTCCTTTTGGTCATTCTAATGGGGGGAGTAGCAGCTTTTAAGATATCCAAGTCAATTTCTGATCCTATTAAAAACATTGCGCAGGATCTTTTGGCAAATCAAAATGATCTTTCAAAAATTTCTGACGAACTTACGGCTTCCAGCGGGGAATTGTCATCGACCTCCACTGAGCAAGCCTCGGCTACTCAGGAAAGTGTTGCGGCGATGGAAGAAATGAAATCTATGTTAGGGCATACTCATCAGTATGCTCAAAGCAGCCAACAAACCGCAGGTGAAGTAAGTTTGAAGGCTCAAGAAGGTAATTCTATAATGGAAGAACTTTCAAATTCAATGATTGGAATAGAGCAGGCCAATCAGGATATGACCAATATGAGGTTTATAATAGAACAAATAGGAAAAAAGACGGATATAATTAATGAGATAGTGTTTAAAACCCAACTATTATCCTTTAATGCCTCAATAGAAGCTGCTAGGGCCGGACAACATGGAAAAGGGTTTTCGGTAGTTGCTGAAGAAGTTGGTAACCTTGCCAAGATGAGTGGGGAGTCCGCCCAAGAAATTGCAGCACTATTAAATAATAGCAGCAAAGAAGTTAATAAAGTTATTGAGTCTACAAAAAAATCTGTGGAGTCAGGAATAAGAACTACTCAGGCGGCGCTGAATATATTTTTACAAATCAAACAAAACGTTGTTTTGGTTGATGAACAAGTAATAAGTATAACTCGGGCAACCAATGAACAACAAGAAGGTATTGTTCAAACTTCCATGGCCCTTGCTCAATTAGGGGATGCTGCTTCAAACAACAATCGACTCGCCTTAAAAACCCTGGGCAACGTTGATCATTTAAAAGAAATTAGAAATAAGATAGAATCAAATATTTTTAAAATGGCAAGCTTGATTGGAAATACCAAGTCTGGGCATCGTGAGCAGGTTGCTAATGAAAATAAAATATTGGCCAAACCCAAGCTTGAAAGTTTAATTATTCCAGATGAAATGAAAGATGCTGATTATAAGGATAATTTCGAGAAGCTTTAGAGTTTTAATCGGGATTTTGTTACTTGGTTTCTAAAAAACTATCGTAAAGTTTTGAGGAGCGTTTAAGCAACGAATATCTAAATAGTGAGTTTCTGATTTAGGAGTTTCCCAGTCAAATATCTGGTCACCGTCGGTGTCCGAAAATAAGGATGCATTAAAGGCAACTGGATTCTCGTTATCGCAAGGAATTTCTCCAGTAAAAGTTAATTTAGTTTCATACATCAAGTAACCGTTATGGGTTGTGGGAAATGTGTTTTGCTTGCTGAGATTTTCGAACGTATGAAAATATTGCATATTTATATAGATTTTATAGCGATGAGTAAAAATGGAATCTAATAAATCCAAGCCGCCTTCATGTTTACTAGGATACATGTATGTCAGGTTTAAAGTTGTCATGGTGGTTTGAGTTGTAGCGGAAAAACTTTCCAAGCTTAAAAAGCACATCATTAAAAAAAGAATTAGTTGTCTTGATTTCATCGTAGAGTTTCCATAAGTGATGGTAATAATGAGACAGACATTATTTCAAATATTTAATTTGTGAAAGACAAAATAACATTGTTGTAAAAATGACATTGTAATGCCGAATTGGTTCATAATATCTGCAATTAAATATTTATTGGAGTAAAAATTCGACGTTTTTCGTGTATAGCAACAATAAGATCTTTAAAATATGTCCTAGGATTAATTTTATTTATTTAAATATTTATCCTTGAGAAAAGAAAAATATTTTTTATGTTCTGGATATTTTTTCTCAAAATAACCAATCTCTTTAAATATCTCATTGGCGTTTTCAGGTAATAAATAAGCCAACTGCTCTAGTATGGCAAAATAATGAGCGAGCTTTTCATTGCTAAATGTTTCATTTTTAGACATTTTTTCATAATAACTTTTTAAGTAAATGAGAAGAGATATATGCGCTTTTTTATGATCATAAAAAAAATCGTTTTGCTTAAAGTATGTGATTTGGCTTTGAAAAATAGGTTCCATTTTTATAAATAGAGATAACTGATCCTTAAAAAAATGTGGGAGTTTTAATGCGATAAATGTCAAAAAGTTATTCCTAGTAATTTCTGTAAGAGGCAAAGTGTTTTTCAATAAAATATTTGCAACCTGTTCTATCGTAGTAATCTGTTTTACCTCTGGGTAGCTCTCATACGATAATAAATCTAAGTATGCATTTATTAGTGGATTCTCAGGGTAAGAATTGGCAATTTTCGTTGCTATTTCTCTAGTTTTTTCTTTATTATGGCCTGGAAAATCGCTGGAAGAAAAGAGGGAAGCTAAAAAATCCAGATCATTGTTTATTGAGGGTATCCTATATTGTTGATTATCTATCGCCCACTTTTGATATGTATTAACTGCTTCTATCCTGGACCATGTTAAACAAGAAAACAAAACTAGTAATCCTAATGATGATAGAAGGAATAACTTTTTTTCTCCAAATTTGAAATGATTGAAAAAAATTAATAGTATTAAACAAAGAAATATATAAGGAACATAAGTTCTGTGTTCGAAGAGTACATGTCGTATGGGAAAAATGCTTGATTCTGGGACAAAAGCTAAGTATAAGCAAGCTACGGCAAACCAAAGGTGATTAATACGTTTCGAGCCAAGATATGTTGAAATAAATATCGCGCTATGACCGGCGAGCGCGACCCACATCTTCCAAGAATAAAACTGATAATTAGGATCAAAATCATAATTAAAATGCAAATTTGTTGGGACAATAAAAAGTTTAAAATAAAAGAAAATAACTCTCAGCTGTACTAACAAGTAGTGATACCAATTCAAAGCATCCATCTGATTGTCAATCTTGTTAAATATATAAAAAGATATTGGGACCAAGCAAAGCAAAATGTATGGAATAACTGTTTTAATTTTTGTTAGGGAATATTTTCCAGTAGTTTGAAGAATTAAAATTAACATCAGAGGCAGGGTCATGATATTCGGTTTGGAAAATATTCCTATACAGAAAAATAAAACCGAAATTAATAAATAAATTCTTTTTTCTTGAAGCAGATATTTTGAATAAAATAATATGGGGCCAATCATTCCTATGGCTGCTAAAATCACACCTATCTGAATAGAAGACATTAAGGTCTGTGTATTTACGGGATGAACAAGGAAAAACAAGGTTATCAAAAATGGCAGTAAAGTGGATGTTTTTTTTAAATAATATAGTTGAAAATGTTTAAAAAAAGAAAACACAAGAAACCCTAACGAGATATGTAGCAAGAGCGATGTTAATTTGTAAAAAAAAGGATTAGTTCCGCCAAAGGTATAGTTTAGGAAAGTGATCAACATAAGGATTGGGCGATCTTGCATAATTGCCGTTATTGCTGAGACAAATCCTTCTTTAAGATAAGATTCTAAAAAATAAATCCGGTAAGTATCATCGCCGATAAACTCACTATTTAGTACGGGATAATACACGAGAAAGATAATACAAAAAATAATAAAATAGGGTAGCCATATAAGTGCTTTTGGTGATTTTAATAAATATTTATTAATGGTTGTTTTCATTTTAGATAGCACCTCGCCTGAAAATAAAAATATTTTGAACTGCAAAACTTGCTAAAAATAAGCTTCCTTCAACAATGATTTTACTTATAAAAACATTCATCCCTAAAACTGTAACTAAAAATGACATACATCCATAAGATGTTACCATTAAGAATACCAGCAATAATATGTACTTTGAGCCTTGGGAAATTACTTTGTTTTTTGATTTAAAAACGAGAGACCTACTAAAGGAGAAATTTAAACTACTTGCTACTAAACGAGCCATACAAAGACTTAATAGCATGTTTTGAGTCTGAAAGATGAAAAGTGCAAAGACGATATAATCAATCAGCGCAGATAATATCGAGTTTGCTAAAAATCGAATAAAAATAAAATATATTTTTAAAGAATCGATCAAGGGATTAAAATGCGAATGCTTGTTTTTATCTTGATAAATAGTATTAATAGGAATTTCTTTAATCTGAATGTTTTGTCGTATCGCTTTTATCAGCATTTCTAATTCAAATTCATATCCACGAGATGGTATAGTTAGAAGTTCTGGTAGGAAGTTTCTTGGAATTGCTCGTAAACCAGATTGGGTATCCATCAACATCTTTCCAAAGAAAAATTTAAATAAGTAGCAAGTAAGTTGATTACCGAAGCGACTTCGATAAGGAACTGTTTTATCAAAAGTGCGTATTCCAATCACTAAATTATGGGGATGCTTTATTTGTTGTTTTACCATGTTCAATATATCGGCTACGGCATGTTGTCCGTCAGCGTCTGCGGTAACTATTCCGACACAATTATCTGGACAAGAAAGTAGGAAATATTCAATGGCAGTTTTGAGAGCCTGGCCTTTACCTTGATTTATTTGATGGCGAAGTAAAACAACTTGAGGAATCCTTTCTATTTTTAAAAAATAATCTCTAGATGAATCAGATGAGCCATCGTCGATTACCAGGATATCTACATTCTTTTGGGTGACCAGGGATTGGATGAGGTTAACTAACACTTGATTGGGTTGATATGCAGGGATAACGATTAGGGAGCGAACTCCCTCTTTACCTTTTGGTCGATTCAAAGGAGTAATTTCGGTTTTTTCATGTTTGTTATTATCTGGCCGGTGCACCATTTACTTCCTGGCTCATTTTTTTATTTTTTATAAAGTTTAAACCCATTAAAGCACTCTTTAAAAATACTTTTATAGTCTTAAATGAACGAATTTTTTTCATTTGTAAAATAAGGACTCTGGGTCTTAAATAGAAACACTTATAAAATTCTGCCTGCTTTTTTAGCATAAAATCACGAGTAAGGCCGTGTGGGACAAAGACTGGTGTCCAATAATTGAGAGCTGACCAGTCTTCCTCTTTATAGGTTCCATAATTTTGTGCTTTTTCATAAGATTCAGTTCCCGGAATAGGGGTATTTATGGTTACCACTACATCAGTTAATGGAATGGAAAGAGCAAATTTAATAGTTTGTTCTATGGTTTGAGGTGTATCGGTATGATGTCCGATAATAAAAAAACCAGTCACCATTATATTCAATTTTCGACAGCAGCCAACAGCAGTTTTTACTTGTTCGAGGGTAATACCTTTTTTGATAAAATCGATGACTTCTTGATTTCCGCTTTCTATTCCTACCCTGATTTGCCAACAACCATTATCTTTCATAAATTTCAAGGTTTCATAATCTAGGTTATTTACCCTGGTCATACATGACCAGGAGATTTTAATGTTTTGCCGGGCAAGCAAAGTAAAAATTTTTTTTAGTCTTTTTTTGTCAACCACAAAAGTATCATCTAAAAATGAAATTTCTTTCACTTCGTAATTTGTAACAAGTTCTTGAATTTCTTTAGCAACATATTCGGCACTAAAATATCGGATGGTCCTTCCGAAAGTATTGTTGTCACAAAAAATACAAGAGTAAGGGCAACCTCGAGATGTAATCACACTGGCAACCGGTTCTTGAAGGTAAGCGCCTACCGGCGGTTTATAGATTGTTAGATCAGGAGTTAAATCACGGGCTGGAAAAGGCAGAGTGTCGAGATTTGAAATCATAAACCGTTGAAGGTTGGATTTTATTTCCTCTTTCTCCAAATAAAAAAGATTCGGGATATCTTTTAAATCATGCTTTCCATTTAGGATGTGTTCTACTAATTGCAAGAAGGAGGCTTCTCCTTCTTGTATTATTCCAAAATCAAAAGCTTTTGTTGCGATTGTTTGCTTAGGCATGGCTGTCATATGTGGGCCACCAATAACTACACTTTTATGAGGGAACTTTGATTTAATATGCTCGGCTAGCTTGCGCGCTTTTCTAAAAGCTACGGTGGTTGATGATATTCCTATGATTTTAATTTCTGTGGTGAGAAGTTTACAGATTTCTTCATCGGAAACATTAAATGCCTCCGCATCAACAACCGTAACTGCATAACCAAATTTTCTTAGGTAGGCAGCAAGATAATAAATACCAAGAGGCAATTGATGTCCACCAATAGCATTGATATCTTTATTATATCGTTCCTGGCTGGAAACATTGGGATAAACTAATAGCACCTGTGCCTTTTGGGTATCTTTATTACGACATTGAATTTTATGGGCAGCATTTTGGTGGGAGTTTGGTAACTTTTTCAAGGTTTATCTCACTTTTCGCTCTTAATTTCTTCTAGAAAATTTTGAATTAATTTTTCCACCACTGTGGGCATCCTTATTTTCTTATTGCTACAAATTTTTTTGAATTTAACCTGAAGGCTTTTATCGATATAAAACATTACCCTTTCTTTGTTATCACCACGAAGCTCATCCAAAATGCTTTTTGCTGCTTTATTCATAGTTTTATACTCCATCCAACCATCAATATTCGTTGAGGAAATAATTTCTTCGAGAGGAGCTGCAGTTTACGAAGATCAAATATCCTTATTTTGATACCGGCCGTAAAATTAAGTGGTGATACTAGCGATATTCACTCAACCTGCTGAAACTTCATAATGAGCATTTATTATCAGTCATTAACACATGGAACTTTGATCGTATTCGAAAAAACCTTTTGCTGTTTTTTTCTATCATTTATCTCAACCTTAACATTCAGACATCCCTTCTGAGATTGAGCAAACCAAAACTGTTTTAAGTCTTCAGGTCTTTGAAAACCACAATATCCATAAATTCTCTGATTAGTATCAGCATCATAAATATCTACCCAAACCCGCGAGGAATTTTTATTTATTCCACAAGGTGGTAAATCTGGTGCCGCATTAAATAAATCCCTCGAAAATTCAGCCCAGTTTATCACTTGAATATAATGTCTTGTGAAAGCTTTTCCGTTTAACACTTCCTTGGATGAATTTAACATTTTAATTTGTGGGGTGGGAATAGCAAAAGCAGTGGATGTGAGAATTGCAAATAAAATAATTGATAATAATTTAAAAAGTTTTGTTCTAAGCATAGCATTTTTCTCCGTTGGTCTTTTCTAATACATCGTTCAAATGGTCGGGGTGACAGGATTTGAACCGGCGACCTCTTCGTCCCGAACGAAGCGCGCTACCAAGCTGCGCTACACCCCGACTAAATTGATACTTAATCGTATCAAAGTTTAAGTTAGGGGATAAGAAAAAAGTGATCAATTTTCAGATATTTCTTCTTAGGGGTATTGTGTAAAAGCTTGACGGTCGTCAAGGATGTGTTTCTTTATCCATGACAGTATAAGTGAAAACATAAAAATTAGGGAGTAAAGATGAATGTAACAAAGAAATTAATGGATGAGCACCAATTAATCATAAAATATATCAGTCTTTTAGAGCTCTACTTGACTAAAATAAAAAACGATAGAAAACGAGAAGATCTTTTTGTTAAGCTTGGTGATTTTGTGGATTTTATTAAAAACTATGCGGATAAATATCATCATGCGAAGGAAGAAAATATTTTATTCAAATTTATGGAGGAACCAGGGGTTTTAACTCATTGCAATCCTTTACCGGTTATGTTGAATGATCATGAAAATGGTCGTCATTTTATTAGGGAGCTCTTGGTCGCTATCGTCAATCATGATTATGCCAAGGGTTTGTTAAATGCCCAGGCATGGGCCAATTTGCTTACCGAACATATTTATAAAGAGGATAATGTGTTATATGTTATGGCCGAGCAGGGGTTGAATGATGAGCAAAAAACTAAAATCAATTTGGAGTATGACCAAATTGAAAAACAACTAAATGGAGAGAATTTAGAGAAAAAATATATTATGCTTTATAGTTTATTAGAAGAAGTAATTAAAAAGTAAAGAGGGGGAGTATATGGAGAAAGGAAAAAAGTTTGAGTTTTGTAAGGTCGTTGATTATCAGTTAGAAGGTATCGTATCTGCGCGGGTATTGGAAAATAAAGTTGGAGGTATAACTGTTTTTGCTTTTGATAAAGGGCAAAGGCTTAGCGAACATAGCGCACCTTTTGATGCGGTTATTACGGTTTTGGAGGGGCAGGGAGAGATTGTTATTGGCGGTAAATCAAATCAATTGCAAACGGGGGATAGCATTATTATGCCAGCTAATATTCCTCACGCGGTTAATGCTATAGAGCGTTTTAAAATGATGCTGATTATGATTAAGGGATAGATTAAGTTTACGTTATAGTAACGTTAAATAAAAAACTTTCGAGCTCCCGTAAAAATAATTTCACTTCGTTCGGGACCGTAGGCAACAATGCTGATCGGGATTTTTAAAGTATCTTCAATCAGTTTGATATAAGCCCCCAGCTCCTTACTAAGAGAGCCGTTTTTAAAGGTATCATGAAAGGGAGCCATATCTGTATAGATGGGTTCTACCTCATTCATATCTATACCAGGCCAGGCACAATCAATGGTTTCACCTCGGAAGCGATAAGCGTGACAAATTTTCAAGTCAGTGAGTCTTCTTAAAACATCAACTTTGGTTAAGGCCAAAGAGGTTAAGTTGCTGGCTTTGATGGAATATTTAAGCAGTGGCAGATCAAGCCATCCGCAGCGTCTGGCCCTGCCGGTGGTGGAACCAAATTCGTTGCCTATCTTTTGAATTTTCTTTCCGAGATCATCATGAAGTTCAGTGGGAAATGGGCCTTCACCTACGCGGGTGGTATAAGCTTTAGTGATACCAACGACTTCATCGATTGATTTTCCCATTAGACCAGCACCCGTATGAATGCCACCTATGGTGGTGTTGGAGGAGGTAACAAATGGATAGGAGCCATAATCAATATCCAGCAAAACCCCCTGGGCCCCTTCGTAAAGAATTTTTTTATGATTGCTGATACAGTTACTTAAATAACTGAAAGTATCACAGACAAAAGGTTTGACCATTTTGCCAAGTTCAAAGAGTCTGGTAGCTTCCTCTTCTACAGTGGGAAATGAAGAGTTGTAGAGGTGTTTAAAAAGTGCCTCTTTTTCTATAAGATTTTTTTTGAGCCGGGACATAAGGGTATCCTTGTCAAAAAGATCTTTTAGTTTGATTGCTTTGCGGGCCACCTTGTCTTCATAACAAGGACCAATTCCCTTACCTGTAGTGCCAATTTTTTCCGGTCCTTTGGTTTCCCTTAGTTGATCAAGCAATTTGTGGTAGCTGGTAATCACTGAGCAATTTTCAGAAACTTTTAAATTATTAAAGGTGAGATTGATTCCGGCATTTTTGGCGTCAAGTAGTTCTGCCTTAAAAGCATCGGGATCAAAGACTACTCCGTGAGCTATAATGGAAGTGGTGTGGGGGTGTAAAATACCCGATGGAATTACATGTAGGACAATCTTTTTTTTATCAACTACAATGGTGTGTCCAGCGTTGTTTCCCCCTTGATAACGAACTACTACGTCGCATTTGGCGCCTAGCAGGTCAGTAATTTTTCCCTTACCTTCATCTCCCCATTGGGAGCCAATTATGGCTAATGTTTGCATTACGCTTTTACCTCATTTAGTAAATTATTTTTTAGAAAAAATTCTTGCAGTTGATGCATGGCCATTTCACCAACGCGAAGTTGAGCTTCATCAGTACTCGCCCCAAGATGTGGAGTCATAACCAAATTATCCAGCGATAATAATTTTGAATTAGCGGGTATTGGTTCTTCTTTAAAGACATCAAAGCCAGCACCTTTAATTTTTTTCTCTTTAAGGTGCACATAGAGGTCTTCTTCATTTACAATGCCTCCTCTGGCACAATTGATCAAGATAGCATCCGGTTTCATTAGTTCCAAATTAGTCCGGTTAATCAGATCTTTAGTTTGGGGAGCCAGTGGAACATGGATGGTTACGATATCACTTTTTTTAAAAATTTCATCCAGTGTGGCGACCTGCTTGGCGTAATTTAAATCAGTTTGTTTCACGATAGGATCATAGAAAAGTACTTGGGGTTCAAATCCAGAAATTCGTTTAGCTACAATTTGGGCGATTTTGCCAAAACCTACAAAGCCCACGGTCTTTTTCCATAATTCGTTACCATTGAATAAAGATTTTTCCCATTTTCCAGCTTTAATTGAAGCATGGGCAAAAGCTGTTTTGCGAAGAACGGTCATCATTAATGCTATTGCATGTTCCGCTGCCGAATTGGAGTTGGAGCCAGGAGTATTGGAAACTTTTACACCTTTTTTTTGGCAGGCAACTTTATCGATATTATCTGTTCCTTCCCCGGCCCGAATAACATATTTTAGTTGAGGTGCTTTTTCCAAAAGTTCAGCAGTGACGGTGGTTGCCGATCTAATGACTAATCCGTTCATCTTTGGAAGAAGTTTTTCTAATTCCTCTGGGGTGACTTTACTTTTGGGGTGTACTTCTAAATTACCAATGGATACTAATTGATTAAAAAGACTTTTATCAAAACCATCGGATATAACTATAAAGGGTTTCATAATGATTCCAGTCCTTGTGAATAGGTTTAAAAATTCAGCGCAATTATAGTCAGCTTTAGTCCTAAAGACAACGGGATTGGACCGCATTTAGAAAATAAGGTAGACAAAATAACCTTAACGCACCAACCCCTTTGAGTTTATGCAATTGATCGAATCTCCAATCTCATCATCAGTGCGTTTAAAGTGGCCTGAAATTCCTCGAGTGTTGGTAAATTTCCAAAATGAGTATTTTCATTTATATTTTGAGCAATAAAATCATAGATCTCAATTGGCGCAGAAACTACCTCATTTTTTTTAAAAACTCGCCAATTCGAAGAGCCGGTTCTTTGGTGATGTTCAAATAAGTTTTCGATTAAATTTTCCCTGGACATTACCCCGATCCCTACTACTTCCATAAATGAATTCATCTCAAGGTACCAAATGCGATAATTAGATTTTTTTTCTGGGTGCTTAAATGTTTCTACAGCGATTGCCATAAACATAATGCCTCCTGGTGTGTGTGGGAAAAATGAATCCATTCATTTTCTCCATGTATAAATTGTATTTTTATAATCACACTTGTTCACGAGGATTAAACTCATTTCGTCTAACAGAAAAAAGATGGAATGTAAGAAAAGCGATGTCAAAATGTTTGTTCTGGTGACAATTTGGTTTAACTTTCATGAATTTATTCGTAAAATTCTGGTCAATGGAAAATAAACAAACATCAAGTACCTCCTCGAGAGTTTTTAAATCCTCATTAAAATTGGCCGGAGCAACTTTAATAAGCAGAATTTTGGGACTAGTTCGGGAGCAAGTTCAAGCAGCTGTGTTCGGTGCCAGTGGGCTGACCGACGCTTTTAATGTCGCTTACCGAATTCCGAATATGCTCAGGGACTTGTTTGCCGAGGGTGCTTTTTCACCAGCCTTTGTTCCCGTTTTTATGGAAGCTAAAATTGAAGGGTCGAACGTGGCCAGAAGATTATTATGGTCGGTATTTCTATTATTGTTAGTACTCACGATTATTATTGGCATTTTAATGGTTATTTTTGCGAATGAAATTGTGAGCCAGATTGCTCCCAAATTTTTAGAAGACCCCGCTAAATTTCAAATTACTGTCACTTTGCTTAGAATCATGTCCCCCTTTTTATCTCTTGTATCTATTGCGGCCCTATTCATGGGAGCTTTGAATGCCATTAAAATATTTTTTGTGCCAGCACTGGCACCCGCTTCCTATAATGTAGTTATGATTCTGGCGATTTTATGTCTGCCTCCTGTTTTTGCAAAGCACGGCATTATGGGTATATATGCCCTTGGTTTGGGAGCAGTGGTGGGTGGATTTTTGCAAATTGTGGTGCAGATCCCTTTGATTATAAAAAAATCCTTAGGTCCGCTTGGACCAGTTAAAATTATCTCTCCCTACACTAAAAAGATTGCAGGAAGAATGGGGCTTGCTTTTGTTGGTGTGTCAGCCAGTCAGGTTAATATTTTTATTAATACTTTATTGGCAACTGGGACCGTGGTGGGAGCAGTATCGTGGATGACTTATGCTTTTAGATTATTCCAATTTCCCCTAGGGATTTTGGGAGTATCTATTGGGGGCTCTAACTTAGTGCACTTTTCGGATGCTTGGAAGGCAGGTAAAAGATCAGAGGCGCTTACCTTGTTAAAATCCAGTTATCTGTTATCCCTTTTTACGATTTGTTGGGCCTTGACTATGTTATATACGATGAGTATTCCTACGGTCCATTTGATTTTTGAAAGAGGTGCTTTTTTAAGGTCAGACACTTTAGCCGTTTCAGAACTATTGAAATATTATTTGTGGTGTCTTCCGTGTTATGGATTATTTAAAATATTTTCACCCACTTTCTATTCCATCGACAAGCCTCAAGTTCCAGTTTTCATCTCACTTTTTTCCATATTCGTAAATATCGTGGTCTGTCTTACTTTTGTCCCGCGCTATGGATATACAATTTTAGCCATGGGAGTGAGCATATCCATCATCGTGAATACGTTATTGCAGATTGTTTTTTTAACCAGATATTTGGATTTACCTAAAATATTTTTTCTAGATTTAAAGCTATTAAAAATAGCACTAGCTGTTGCATTTGCAGGGACGTTGACTCATTATTTAACGCTTAATTATTTTTCATATGAGACTATTTTTATAAACAAGTTGATAACTTTTGTAGTTATAGGTTGTCTCGGCTCGCTTAGTTATTTTTTAATATTATTTTTTACGGGTGAAGGAAAATTTTTAAGGAAAATGGTCAAGAGAAAATAATTAGTTTGGCATTATTGGGTCATATAAGTTAATATAAACAGGTTGATAGACAAAGGATAAGTATATGAAAACAGATTTTGAAACATTAAAAACACTTGCAACATATACAATTAATCACTTAATTGAAAGTAACATGATTGATTTTGATGTACAGAAGCGCGGACAGCTCATTGACTCTATGGCCACAGAGCTGGGAGTAAGTTTTGCGACCGATGAAGATATCAAAGATCAAGCTATTGAAGAAGTCGAAGAAAAGATGGGAAAAGATAATCTTCCAGAGGATATCACCGAATCTGAAATGTATAATCATGCCAGAAAAGAAATCATCAAAGCTTTTTCCGGAGAAAATATTGCGGGACTTTATTTAGTTGAATCTTTGCATAAGGCATCAGTTCGTTTGACCGATTATCTACTAACGGAAGAGCTGATCGACGATGTATTTGGCAGTGATGACGAAATTCAGAGTTATTTGGTCAACATAATTCGAGGATTTAGCCCTAAAAGAGGCTAAATAAATAAAAATTATTTTTATTTTTTATCAAAATGATATTCTATTTAATTAAAGAATAGTTAGTGAATTCCGATAAATCTTGGGAATAAGTGGGTGTTAGAGGCAACCACTTTTAAGGTTTGTTGGAGATAAATATGAATAATCGTAGAATGACATTCGCTTTAGCCTTTTCGCTAATCCTTGTTGTTGTGAGAACAACAGGTGTGTTCGGTGAGAATGGTGATAGAAATGATGACTTTTATCAAAATAACAACAGTCCATTGTTTGGAGGTAGCTCCGAAATAATCGTGGAAAGTTATGGCGGAGGTAATCCCTATAACAATTTCGCAAATGGGATGTCTGCGTGTTCAAGCTCGTCTTTAAGCGCTCAAGAGAGATATCATTGTAATCAAACCGTGAATCGGGTTTATTTAACCCAAGAAGGTGTTGATTGCATTGATTGTAACATGAATACATATATGCCAGAAGAACCTGCAACCAACGGTTGGGATTTTTTAAGTAATGCTGCATGGCCTGCCGCTTTCTTTGGTAGTACTTTGGTTACGGCTAACGCTTACGAAGATACTCAGGCCCGTTGGGCAAATACGGTTTTAAAGATTAGTGATAACGAGACAGGCGCTTACAAGTATGGCGTTGAACAATGTACCACAAGATACAATTCAACCCTTGATTATAATATGACAAGGGGATCGAACCCCTTTACCTCTGATCAACTGGGAAGCTTAATGGATAAGTGTAACGGTTATGGTTACAACATGTTTTCTGGAATGAATGGTCTGATTGGAAGTGGTTACGGTGGAGTGTCGAATCCATATTTAGCAGGGGGCTATTCACCAGGGTTTATGGGTGGAATAATTGGGCCTTACGCTGGTGGTGGCGCTTACATGGGAGGCGGTTACCCGGGTATGGGAATAGGAGCAGGCATTGGTGCCGGAGCTGGTATTTATTTATCGGGTGGAGCTGGAATAGGTGGTGGAATGCCCTTTATGGGATTTCCTGGAATGGGTGGAATGGGAATGGGAGGCATTGGCCTTGGTATTGGTGGCGGCATGGGAATGGGCATGGGATTTCCTGGAATTAGCGCAGGTATAGGTGGCGGAGCTTATATGGGCGGCGGAATGCCCTACATGGGTGGCGGAGCTTATATGGGTGGAGGAATGCCCTACATGGGTGGCGGAGCTTATATGGGTGGAGGAATGCCCTACATGGGTGGCGGAGCTTATATGGGTGGAGGAATGCCCTATACTGGAGCTGGCGCCGGAATTAATGCATACGCCGGGATAAATTTAGGTGGATTACTTGGTGGGAATGGCGGAATGTATATGGGTGGTGGAAGTCCTTATATGGGATATAATCCTTATGGAGGCGGTGGATCTTATTGGGGTGGCCCAAGCATGCAATATGGACTTAATGGTCTGACTGGCTATAACCCCTACATGAGTGGACAGGGTAGTTATTGGGATCAAACCGGTGGATGGAATAATCAATCTTCCCAGTACAATCAACAGTATCAACAATACATGCAGTATCAGCAGTATTTGCAAGAACAGCAAAATCGACAATATTCTTATCAGGCCAGAGTGTCAGGTAATGAAGTTGTCAATCAAAGAAATAATCAACTTCTTTATCAAGATTATGCAAGTGCTGGACAAAATCTTCAAAGAAGTCTCTATTCAGGACAAGGGGCATATTACGGTGGATCTCCTTACGGAGTGGGATATATCGGCGGAAGTGTCGGATGGACTGGGGGAGCTAGCTGGGATTCCACAAATGGCGGAAGCACTTATTCTCAGAGATGGTGATTATTAACTTTATCTGTTGTGAACGAGAGTCCTGATATTGTGCCTAAAAATGACCTGAATTTTATCAGTGTCAATTAGTTTATCAATAACGCCAGGCCCAAATTGAGGATGGTCGATGATATCACCTATTTGAAAAGATTTTTGAATGGAATAGGATTGAGATTTTGCCTTAGAACTATTAATAGCATTCATCCAAATATCAGCAATAGATTCATTGGGATTGATTTGTTTAGCTTTGGCTTTTTTACTTCTAGCTTTGACTTTGGATGGGTCTTTGTAAGCATGAATGGAATCACATGTATTACACTTAACTTTACCTATGGTACTCTCATTTTTCATGGATACAATAAGATGGGATAAGGTGAGCTTACATTTTGTGCAGTAAGAAATAACGTCCTTGCCAACACCAATTGTCATATAACCTTCTTTGGTTTTAAGGAATAAAAACGGACAAGACACTCTATTCTTTTCTATGTATAAAGTAAAGGTATTTTGTGTGGCACATACTATGAATAAACTCTGTCAAAAGGCAAAATCTCTACCTGAAAAGCCAGGTTGCTATCTTATGAAAAAAGAAGATGGGCAGGTGATTTATGTTGGTAAGGCCAAGGATCTAAGCAAAAGAGTCTCCAGTTATTTTTTGGATTCACAAAAAGATATTAAAACCGAATTTTTGATAAGAAACATTTTTGATTTTGATTTTATTGTTACGGACAACGAAACTGAAGCCTTGGTACTCGAAAATAATTTAATAAAAAAGCATCGACCCAAGTATAATATTAGATTGAAGGATGATAAATCCTACCCCTACGTGGTTTTTGATTTCTCGTTGGAATTTCCAAGCTTGCTCTATCTTCGGAATGTTAAAAAGAAAAAAAAACAGTTGGTTTTTGGCCCGTTTGTTACGGGTAGTAATATTTCTGAGATTGTAAAAATTATCAAGAAATCGTTACGGCTGCGTGATTGTAGTAACTACGAATTTAAATCTCGAAAGCAGCCTTGTATTTTATTTCAAATGAATCAGTGTTCGGGACCTTGTTGCGATAAAATTGCCAAAGAGGAATATCATGAGTTGGTGAATATTGCACTAGACGTATTTAAAGGTAGCGGCAAAAAAATAAAGCATTATTTAAACCAAGAAATGCAAAAACTGGTAGCGAGCGAAGAATTTGAGCGCGCTGCCCAGGTAAGGGATGATCTTGTAAAAATTGAAAGTTTTCTAAAATATAACGTTGCTCAAAATGTTGAGCTGTACGAGAAAAATAAAAACATAGATGTGATTTCATATGTTAAAGGTGAAAAAGAAACAGATATTGTTATCCATATGGTGAGGAATTCGTTGTTGCTTGGTTGTCGAGGTTTTTATTTTGCCAATAATTTTTTAGTTAAAGATGATGACTTAGAAAGCAGCCTGTTTAGTTTTTTATATGAGTACTATGAAACTTTAGTTGGTCAATTGCCAGAAATGATAATTTTATCTTTTGATCATGAAGAAATTGAAGTTTTTAAAAAAGCCTTGAATCATTTGTATCAACCGGAAAAAATAGAAGTTTTTTCTAACCGACCAAAATATTTACCACTTATAAAACTGGCCACTGATCAAGCGAGAGAGAACCAGAAACTTAGGGCCCATAATGCCGGTAATGAGTACCTAGGACTTACTAAACTGGCGGAGATTTTAAATCTTAAAGAAATTCCACGAAATCTGGAATGTTATGACGTGGCTATCTGGCAAGGCAAATCTCCCACTGCTTCGCAAATAGTATTTCACGATGGATTGCCGGAAAAGTCATCTTATCGTTTGTATGAGTTAGAGGAAAGACCTGAAGGTAATAACGATTTTGCTATGATGAGAGAGCTAATGGAAAGAAGGATCAAACATGGAAATTTACCGGATATCTTTGTGGTGGATGGAGGAGTTGGGCAAGTAAGGCAGCTTTTAGATGTGTTAAAAGAAAATAAGAGTAATATTCCAGTGGTTGGCATTGTTAAAAAAAGGTCGGGAAAAGTGAACTCTCAAAAGCAAGTGGATAGATTAGTTATTCCTGGTAGAAAAAACTACTACTCATTGAATAAATCTAAAGAGTTGATGTATTTGCTGGTTCATATGCGAGATGAGGCCCATCGTTTTTCCCGGACTCTTCATCATAAACACGAGCATCAAAGAGTGCTAAAAAGCTGGTTTGATGATATTGCCGGAATTGGTCCCAAAACAAAAAAATCGATTTTAGAAAATCTGGACAAACCTATTGAAGATTTAAAAAATTACACTGAACAGGAGCTGGTGAGCTATTTAAAAATAAGTAAATTAGTGGCTAGAAATATTTTGAAAAAACTAATTTAATACATGAACTTTCTTTCTGTTTTTATTTCCACACTCAGGGCATATGGCTGACTCTTGAACCAGTAAATTGGTATAATCAGTTAAGTGATTGATCATCAACCGAGAGCCGCATATTTGACAAGCATCAATGAGCTGTTGGACTTGTTGAATGTCGCCGTAAAATTCTTCGTATGTTTCAAATTTATAATCAGAGTCGAAAGTTGACATAGCATTCTCCCGCTGTGGTTGAGGCCAAATAAAAGTTGTTTCACATGTGCCTTTCTTCCTGAATGCTACACCTTTCTGGACATATGCATTTTTCGGATGACTGTGTTCTCTTCTTTACTAATAAATTTTAATGTGGGAGTAATGTAAATATTTTTCCCCTTAATTAAGGCATGGTAAATCCTTTGAAAAAAGAAATTTTTAAAGAATTGAACAAATTTAACAAGGAAACTTCGGTTGATACCGATTCCTTGATGGCAACTTTTTCCGGACAGCTATTTAAATCAGCTCCCTGCTTTTTAGCGAAAATAAAAATGAATCAAGAAGTGTCTGTACCGAAACTTTTTAAAACCAATGTTACTTGTTTGGAAAAAGAGACTGCTTTAAATGCTTTGGGTGAATATGTAAAAAAAGAAATTGAAAAGACTCATCAACCTGTTGATGTTGCGGGGGATGCGCATTACCTCCTGAAAACTGATCCTTTGCAGGAGTTTTTAAATAAGCTTTCCTCTTGTTGTCGATGCTTTAGTGAAGATACCCTCGCAGTGAAAAAACTCTTGGATCAAAAAATTCAATCCAGCGAATTTAATCATATCGACATTTTGTTTGTAGGAGATTATCCACGCCTGGTCGGAGAAAGTATTTTTGAAACTTTTTCTGCTGACAAAGGTGAGATATTAAACCGGATGGTACATGCCATGAATCTTCCTACTCTCAAATGGTATGTAACCTATTTATTAAAATGTAATCGTATGGATTTGGATTTAAATTTGAAAAAGGAAATTATTAATACTTGCTTTGAGCACGTTAAAAACGAAATCTTTTTGCTACAACCGAAAGTCGTCATTTCATTTGGAGCCTTGGCCACGCAGATGATGCTTGGAAAAAAAGAAAGATTGGCTGATATTCATGGTAAATTTTTTCACCAGCAATTCGATTTTGTTGGTGGCGAAAAAAGAGAATTCACCTTAGTTCCTATTTTTCACCCGGAATATCTCTTAATTAACCCTACTATGAAAAAAACTGCATGGGTGGATCTCAAAAAAGTAATTGAGTTTTTAAGTCAAGAAAACTGATGTCTTGAGATTTTTTTAGATTACAGTTATGATTAATACTGGATTACCCTAGGATGAGGGTAAATTTCAATATGTTTAACCTAGGCCATGGATGGACGGGAAATTGAATTTATTTGTCAAATTGTTCATTGTCATTCTTTTGATCAGTCTAGGAAGCCTTCCTGATTCATGTCTGGGTAAGCAGGCACCTTTAATAAGAGTTAAAGTGTACAACTCACTTCCGAGTTTAAATGTTGTAGGGGAGGATGTTCAAAGATATCTTTATCCTAAACATAGTAAAAAAACTTTCAAGGGGACAAAACGCATTAAATTCAACTGCCAGGGACTTTTTTTGACTTCCCAAAAAAAACGTAAACCTATTTTGTTGGCCCATTTATCTTCGCCAAGCGGTTTTTTAGATTTAGGAAGAGAAAAATTCAAAGGCAATTTAATGATAGCCACTAATCCAAACGGCGAGAGTTGTGATGTCATTCATCAGGTTGATCTGGAAACCTATCTACCTCCCCTTTTATCTAAAGAGATGCATGGCTCGTGGCCACTGGAAGCCCTTAAGGCGCAAGCTGTAGCCGCCCGAACCTATGCGGCACATAAAATCAAAACACAAGAGGTTTCTAAAACTAAAGGTCATGAAGTTTATTATGATTTGGAAAACTCGGAGAAGCATCAAGTTTCGGGATCGTTTGCAGATGCTACTAAAAAAACTGTTTTAGCTCAAAAAGAAACCTCCGGAGAAGTACTGGTAAGTAAAACTGATAATGCACTTCACCCTATTTTTTTTCATGCAGAGAGCGCTGGCCGAACCTTGTTACCTGAAGAAGTGTGGGATCACACCATTCAAGATTATTATTCAGTAGCAATGCCCTATTTGGAAAGTTCTATTAAATGGCAGTCCCAAATTCCCTTATCCAAAATTCGAGAATTTTTTAATTGGTATCTTAATAAAGGTAAAGATTTAAACTTTGAAAAATTTGTCAATAACAGCATTATTACAGTAACCCCAGATAAAATAACCAATCATGTGTTTCGGATTTATTTGGATGATCAGGTTTTTATTATACGGAAACCACTGTTACGAAAGTATTTTGGAAGAAATTTTTTTGAATCGAGCAGCTTTGTGGTTTTTTTCAAAAATAGGTTTTTAGTAGTGGAAGGACAAGGGAGTGGGCATGGGGTTGGTATGAGTCAAATCGGGGCCAAACGATTAGCGGAAAAAGGATATACATATAAACAAATTCTTTCTTATTATTATCCGGGTTTTAGATTAAAAAAGATGTATTGATTTTATGAAAAGATTATTGATATTAGTTTTATTGTTAGCTTGGTTTAATACCCAGTTATATGCGGTAACGGTTTTGCTTGACCCAGGACATGGTGGCAGCGATACTGGGGCAAAAATGTTTTATTCTTATGTGGATAAACATGGCAAAAAAAGAAACTTGCATGTGTTAGAAAAAGATCTCTCGTTGATCTTTGCTAAAAAAATCCAAGAAAAATTAAAAAAGCAGGGTGTGTTAGTACACCTCTCCAGAAGCTATGATCATGAGATAAGTTTGGATGGTCGAGCAGAGTTGGCTCAAAAACTCAAGGCAGATCTTTTTATTTCAATTCATATGAATGCTTCCACCAATCGAATGTCGCGGGGATTTGAAACCTTTTATTTGGATAACCACAATGATGTTGCTATTAAGAAAGTAGAGGATATAGAAAATGTTGGTCTTACTGGAGATCAATTAATTATTAAACAAATTATTACAGATTTAATTGTCGATCGAACGGCAAAAGCGTCAAGATTGTTGGCCCAAACTGTTCATGCAAAAATAAAAAAGAAAACTAACAAATCATTTAAAATAAAAGATCGAGGTATAAAACCAGGGCTATTTTACGTCTTGGCAATGGCCAAAAGACCCGGAATATTGTTGGAAGTCTCATTTCTCTCTAATCCTAAAGAACTTAAAAAAGTTTTGACACCTGAATTTCAAGAAGCCTATTCAAATGCTGTGGTAGACGGTGTGATTAGCTATTTAAGAAAATAAAAAGGACAGAAAAATGTTTTTCTGCCCTTTTTAAGAGGTAGGGGAGAGATATCCATCTATGGAATCAAAGTTTCCAATCTTAATAATGTGCCAAATTAGTTAAATTAATATTGAGATCATTTTTAAAGCAAGGGACTTGAGGTTGACTCCTTAAGTCCCTTTTACTTTGTTAATAATTATAATTGTTGTAAGGGGTATTGACTAGATTGACAAGATAATTGAACTGGCCCAAAGCTGGTGGGAATAGTTCCCGAGTTAGAAATTGCAGCTTGGGTATTATTTGCAATAACCCTACCAACCGAGCAACCACTTACGTTTGCGATGGTACCAGATTGAAGCATAAAAGCGGTAACTGTCGAGCTGGCGTTGATCCAATATGGGTAGTGGCAAAAAGAAAGAGTTGCCGTAAATCCACCACCGCTTAAAGTTTTAATAACAATAAGGTCACCATAGGCGCTTACTCCTGCAAATACTCCAGTTACGCTACCGGTTGCATAACCTCCTGCTTGTAATGCTCCTGTAGGTAATGCTCCGTTGCCACCAATTGCTTGATTACTACTAAAAGTAGTATCGGCGATTCTTTGGCATTGATACTGGCTTTTCAATTGATTAAGTTCGTTAGCCTGAGTACCACTAACACCAGCTGAAATGGTGGAGTAAGGACTGCTTAGCGAATTTACTGTGTTCTTTTTTGAACTACAGCTTACTAGTAATAATGTCATAGCTACTAGAATAATTGTTTTCGTTTTCATAAACTCTCTCCGTAAAATAATGTTTTCCCTCTTACGGCTTTTTTATGCATAGCGCATGCCAGAAAGGCGAGTGATTGAGTCGGTTAATTTCTATATGATTTCAGATAATTAGCATTTTAAAATAAATTTAATGTGTTTAAAGTTTTAACAATTGATCTTTTGTTTACAGTTTTGAAGCTAACTATCCGAAAAGATGCTATTGACTAACATACTGATATTAGAGGATTAACCTGTTTTATGAATAAAAAAAATTGGGGTATGTGGATAACTCAAATTCAAAAGCCCTTAAAGGATGATACCTTATTTAAGGTTTATACCAGCCTTAAGATAATAAGCATTCCTCTCATGACCTTAGGTATACTGGCTAGCATGTTGTGGATTATCTTGAGTCTTAATTTAGTATTTTTTAGTGCTAACGGTTTTGTACAAGTTTCGGGACTTGAGGATACTTTTTACGAGCATTTGTCCCAAATTCTTTTTTCTAACCTTAAATGGGGATTATTGGCGTTAGCGATAATGGCCATTTTAGGATGGTATGTATCCATTTTAATTCTAAGACCTTTTAAACTAATCGGTGAATATTGCGATCAAGTAAGCAAAGGGGAAAAGCCGGAGTATAACCAAGATCTTTTTACAGATGTCAGACTGCTTACTTCATTTTGTGATTATTTTTTCAATTATATGGAAAATGCTTTAAAAAATAGTTCCTTTACCCCTATGGATATTTTAAAAAAATATCAAAAAATTCATGCACCAGTCTTTGAAAAATTATTTTTTATTCAATTTTTTTTGCTGATCCTTGGTGCATCTGTAGCGGTAGGCGTTGGCATCTATTATTTAACGGTGGAAGTATATATGGATTTGATTACCTTATCCATACAAGCATTAAAATCAGAACCTGTGGGAATGTATTTTTTCAGTGAACAAAAAGAAATATTTTTACAGATTGTCAGTATAGTAATGGTGATTTATTTGATTCTGAATTTTTTTCTATGTATGCATTTTCATACTTTGATATCTGGGCCAGCCTTTGCCGTCTTTTCTACCATGCGAGCATTTTTAAAGGGAAACTTTGATTCTAGAATCCATGTTATTGGATCGAGGTATTTAAGGGATTATATAATAAAAATAAATAAATATCTGGATTACATTCAAAAAAATGTTGAAATACATAAATGTAAAGAATGATTAAAGTTGGTGAAAAGCCCTTTTTAAACTAGTATATTCATAGTATTATTTTTATCTCGATACTTTACAAAGGAAGATTCATGTCAAGCAAGCTTAAAAATGTTTTTAGTATTTTAGTGATGGGGCTCTTGGTAGTCAGCTGTGTTTCCGATAAAGATTTTAAAGAAAAAGTTAAAAAAGCAATTGAAGAAAATCCTGAAATAGTAATAGATGCAATCAGTAAAAAACCTCATGAGTTTGTACAGGTCTTACAAAAGGCAGTAAATGAAACGCGCATGGTAGAAGAGAAAAAAGCTCGAGAAGATGAGCAGAAGAAACTGGAAGCCCATTTTAATAATCCTCTGGCTCCCCAGATAGGAGAAACAGAATCAATAAGGGGAGAGAAGGATGCCCCAATTACGCTGGTTATGTTTTCCGATTTCCAGTGTCCTTACTGTGTTCAAGGAGTTAATACGGTAAATAAGCTAAGGGAGAAGTACGGCAGAAAAATTAGGTACGTTTACAAGCATTTGCCATTAGTGAGTCTAGGCCATGCCCAAGCTCCGCTAGCTGCGGAATATTTTGAGGCAATTGCCATGCAAAGTGTAGAGAAGGCATATAAGTTTCATGACGAACTTTATAGCAACCAAAGAAATATTCAAAATGGAGAGACCTTTTTCAAAGCAGTGGTAAAAAAATTAAATATTGATGCAAATAAACTATCTGCTGATTTGAAATCAGAGCGCGTAAAAAAGAAAATGGAAAATGATCAAATGGAAGCCCAAAAGTTCGAGTTTCAAGGGACTCCGGGTTTTTTACTGAATGGTATTCCCATCTATGGGGCATACCCTATTGAATATTTTGAAAGTATTATTGGCCGACTTAAACAATCGGGAAAGCTTATTATTTAATAATATTTTCATACTATAATCTTCATTAGTAATTAAAGGTTTGTAAGTAATCATTTAATTCTTTTAATTATTCTTCAACTTGTGTAAAACATAGTTGAGTTTTTTCACTTCTTTGAAAGTGGGGGGGGATTATGACAGATTTATCTTATATGGAACTGGGAAGAAAAATGTCCCGACCTTCCAACGTTGTTCGTTCTGCTAAGGCTACTTTTTTGGCGAATAATAAAATTAACTACAGTGAGTTTACGGACAAAGAGATTGTTGAGGGGTATTGTGATGATCTATTGAAACTCTTAGGAGAAGAAGATCTTAAGGTTATGATTTCTGATATTTTTCGAATCCAAAACCAGCTAAGTGATCTTGTGGAAGAGAAAAACATGGATATCAATTTGTCTTTGGATGATTTTTTTCGTCAATTATCACCACTATTATTGGAAGTTTTGTGGGAAAACGCTAATCAAGACGTAGATCAATCCAAACTACTTAAGAAGTTTCAAGAAGCCATTCGAATATCCTTAGAGGAAGAACTTTATCTTTGGCAAGATCGCCATTAAAAATAAGTCATCGTTTTGACAGTAGAGTTTTTTATTTAGAGGAAATTTTTTCCCTATTTAGTCTATTAAGGGTATAAATTTCCTAGCTGAAACATGCTATCTTGCCCCAAGGCAGATCCTCCTGTATAATTTTTGACATAGGATGCTTTTTTTCAAGGTGAGGAAAGCATTATTTGGGAAAAATCTACCACGGAAGGAAAGATGGCCGATAGAGACGAAATCAAAAAACCAAGTGAACAAGAATTTAAAGGTAGTAAAAATTATTTGCTGGCATTTGTTTTATTTCTAAATACAGTATTGATGGGAGCTGTAGCATTTTTACAATATCAATCTCATACTCAAAAGGCCCAAGAATCCACTATAAAGGATGTAGTAAAGGCAGCGATGCTGGAAAAAGAAGTAGATGATCAAGCAAAAGCAGAGGGACTTGGAGAAGCCGAAAAGACCGACGGAATTTTATATCCGCTAAAAACTTTTACGGCTAACCTTGCGCAAGGTGATGGTCCAAGAAGATTTCTCAGAATGACAACCGTGGTTCAATTTAGTCAAGACACCAAGAAAAGTGAAATTGAGGCCAGAAGTCCTCAAATACGCGATAAGATAATTAGTTTGATCAACTCTAAAAGACCAGAAGATCTTTTAAAAGTTGAAGGTAAGGCCTATCTTAAGGAAGAGATAAAGGCAGCCATTAACGCGCTTATGGTTGATGGCCATGTAATGAATGTGTATTATGTTGAATTTCAAATCAACTAATTCATTACTGTAAAAAAGTGTTTATTGTCCCAAGGAGGGGAAGATGGCACAAGTTTTAAGTCAAGATGAAGTTGATGCTCTACTTAATGCTGTTAACGAAGGAGACTTGGAAGAGGAAAGTGGTTCGGACTCCAAGCAACCAGTAGAGTATGGCGAAAAGATCGACGAGAATATTCAGCCTTACGATCTCACTAATCAAGACCGGGTTATTCGTGGAAGAATGCCCATTTTGGAAATCATCTATGAAAGGTTTATTCGTGCCTTTCGCGTCTCCCTTTCAAATAGTTTAAGAAAAATTTCTACTATCTCCATGATTTCAACTGATCTTTTAAAATTTGGTGAATTTGTAAATACCCTTCCTATTCCTTCTTGCATGTGTATTATGCGCTTCAATGAACTTCGTGGACCAGCGCTTCTGGTTTTTGAATCGAAACTTGCTTATGCAATTATTGATTCTTATTTTGGTGGAACCGATCGGCCATTTACCAAAATAGATGGCAAAGAATTCACCCAAATTGAACTTTCTTTTATGAAGAAAGTTATGGATATGGCCCTAAGTGATTTGGAAGATTCATGGGCACCAGTTCATAGAATAGATGCCCAATATTTAAGAACGGAAATCAATCCTCAGTTCGTGGGGGTGGTGCCGCCAAGTGATGTTGTAATTGCGACCACGCTGGAAGTGGAGTTTGAATCTGCTTCCGGTACTATCATGATCGTTGTTCCTTATTCAACAATTGAACCAATCAAACAAAAACTTTCATCCAGTTTCCAAACTGATAACGATATGGCTGACAGTATTTGGACTCAGGCCATGAATGCTCACATAAAAGATGTAGCTACTTCCGTGGTAGTTAAGCTTGGAGAAACTGAAATGACTGTGGGTGATTTAATCACCTTGGAGATTGGTGATGTTATTCCGCTTAAACAGGAAGCATCAGGAGAAGTGGTATTGACGATTGAAGGTGTAGAAAAAATGAAGGGAATAATTGGTGAATATAAGGGGAATCGAGCGGTACAAATAAGTGTGGTGAAATAATTTATTATCAATAATTAAAAGGATTAAATATGGTAGACGAAATGAATCAAACAATGGAAGACAAAAAAAAGGTAATGCCCAACATGATTGAAAATGTTGATGTAAAAGAAATGGCTGATGACATTAAGGCAGGGGATGATGCCCTTAATAAATTAAAAATTCAAAATTTGGATTTTATACTGGATATCCCTTTGAAGGTAACCGTTGAACTCGGAAGAACTACCGTGATTGTAAAAGATCTTTTACAGTTGGGGCAAGGGTCCGTATTGGAACTTGATAAACTAGCCGGTGAGCCCTTGGAAATTTTAGTTAATGGTAAATTGGTTGCTAAAGGCGAAGTCGTGGTAGTTAATGAAAAATTTGGAATAAGATTAACAGATATTATTAGTCCGATAGAAAGAATTGAAACTCTTAAATAGATGGTAGGGTTATGAAATTAAAATGTATGTCAATATTGTGTTTTCTAGTCGTAGCAATGCATCTGGTTTGGGGAAACATAAGTTATGCTAGCGTGCAAATTAAGCAAATGGATTTCTCCAAGGTAAATGAGAGTACCTGGTTGTTATCTGTGGCTTTTCAAGGAATGATTGAAAAAAGTCCCAAACTTTCATTCAAAGATTCCATTATCCAGGTTGAGTTATCAGATGCCATAGTATGGCCTAAAATTGAAAAGAAAGTTTCTCTTTCAAATGGTGATTTAGATACCACGTTGCTTGCCTATCAATACGATAAGAAAGTGGTGAGAGTGCGTGCGATATTGCCTTTTTCGACTGTGCAATCTTCAGATAATGTAAAAATGCAATTAGTTGGAGATAGAATTAATATTGAGTTTCAATCGGTGACTCCAGCTACTGAGATAACTGCGTCTACTAAAAAAAATTCAGATCAGTACGATGAATCTTATTTGGAACAATTGTTAAAAGATAAAAAAGGCGAAGATAACAAAAAAAATGCTGCTGTTGCCATGAAAAATGATTTCAGCAATATTCTGGTAGATAAAACTGCCAAGCCCAACCAGGATCAGGTTAAAGTGCGGGTCTCTTCTGCTGCAAAGAAAGAGAATTGGAAATCAAATTTTTCCATTCAAACTTTTGTCGCAAAGGTCGTAGCCTTTTTTGCTTGCATACTTTTGGTTTTTTATGGCTTGGCTACTCTCATGAGGAAAGGTGTTTTTAAAAAAACTAGATTAGGTTTTTTAAGCAATGAAAAAATGGTAGAAGTATTATCCACAACCTACATTGCACCTAAAAGAAGTGTCATAATGATCAAAGCCTATGATCAGGTTTTTCTAGTGGGTAACAGCGAAAAAGGAATGCATTTTCTATCAGAGATTAATCATGTGCCTGGTCTTTTGAAAACTGGCGAACGAAGTATGACCGGGACGAATTTCGACACTAATCTTCAGGATGCAGCTATAAACAATCTACCTCAGCAGATAAAAGAAAATATTGAGATTTCTAAAGAAGAAACCAGTACACTCGCTGGCTTTTTAAAAAGTACTAAAAAAAGTGATGATAGTGACAAACTGTCAAATAAAATTAAAAGCAAGGTAAAAAACTTGAAATCATTGCAGTAATAACAATTTAAAATCGGGAGAGAGCATGGATGCTCGCAAGTTAAAAAGAATTTTGGTCCTGTTTTTTGTTGTGATGGCAATTAGCTTTGTCCTGGTGGGTGAAGTAAGCGCCCAAAGTACAAATCTAAACCTCCCGGGCTTATCACTGAATTTTGGGAAAGATGTGGATTTGGTAGACACCTTGAAGATTCTGGTTTTATTTACGGTTATTACACTTGCTCCAGCTATTTTAGTACTGTGTACTTGTTTTACTCGGATCATAGTTGTTTTGGCATTTATGAGACAAGCCATCGGTACTCAAAATATGCCACCTAACCAATTACTGATAGGACTAGCTCTATTCTTATCAATTTTTATTATGCAACCAACTGGTAAGACCATTTATGATAATGCCATTGTGCCATATATGGATAAAAAAATCACAACTGCCGTGGCCCTTGATCAAATCGAATTAGGTCTTCGAGAATTTATGAATAAACAAACTAGAAAAGCGGACATTGCGCTTTTTTATGATGTGACCTCAACTACTCCTCCGGCAACTGTGCAAGAAGTTCCTATTCATTTTTTAATTCCGGCTTTTGTAATATCAGAATTAAAGACTGCTTTTCAAATTGGCTTTTTACTTTATATTCCTTTTTTGGTTTTAGATATGGTGGTAGCGTCCGTGTTGATGGCCATGGGGATGATGATGTTACCTCCTGTTGTTATTTCTTTCCCGTTTAAGTTATTACTGTTTGTACTAGTTGATGGCTGGCAATTAGTTACTGGTTCAATACTTCGGTCGTTTAATTAGGAGAGAAAATGGGACAAGATTTTTATATAGATATTGCTAAAGAGGGAATCAAGATTACCCTTATGCTGGCTTCTCCTATGTTACTGGGAGCATTATTCATGGGTATTTTGGTTTCCCTTTTTCAAGCGGTCACTCAAATTAATGAACAAACACTTTCTTTTATACCCAAGATCATCGTTATTGTAGGAGCGCTGGCCATCTGTGCGCCGTGGATGACGGATATTTTGGTGAATTTCACAGAAGAATTAATACTTAATATTCCAAGTGTAGTGTTGGGGAAATAGCCATGATGAATATTGAGATAACCGATTACAATGTACTGATTGCCTTTTGGTTATGCTTTACAAGATGGAGTGCTATTTTAATTCAACTTCCTATTTTCGAAGAAACGGCAGTTCCAGGACTTGTAAAAGTTCTAGGGTCATTGGTTATTACCTATGCCTTTTTTCCGTATCTGCAAGTGGAGCTGTTAAAGGATATCACGTATCTGGGCGTTGACAATTTTTGGCTATTAACGGCTTTTCATGCAGTTATTGGATTGCTAATTGGGTTTTTTGTAAAAGCAATTATGCAAGTCTTTATTGGGGGTGGTTCCATTATCACTCAACAGGTAGGTTTTTCGATGGTCAGATATTTTGATCCTTCAGCTGGAACAGGAATTGGTCCTTTTGAAAAATTGATACAATGGACGGTACTTATTTTAATCATTTCCAGTGGAGCACTCCTTCCGATGTTCAAAGGAGCGTTTGCGTCTTTTTCTTCCATACATATCTATAACGTAGGCAAAATGGCACATTCTAGCGAATATTTTGTCATGATTTTCAAAAATATTTTTTTATCTTCCCTGCTCCTGGCGTCACCTTTAATTTTTTGCAATATTTTTATCATGAGTATCCTTGGCATTATCGCAAAGCTGGTACCTCAGATGAATATCATTATGGTCAGCTTCGTGGTGAATATTGGATTGGGTTTGTTGATTTTTTTAAGTTGCAGCGATGAGTTTTTTCAAGTGGCATTTAAAATCTATACAGATGGACTGGGCGAGTGGTTCCAGTTTATAGGATAGGGGTAATTAATGTCTGACGAACAAGATATTGATCAAGGCGAAAAGACCGAAGAGCCTTCGCAGTATCGTATAGATCAGTTTCGTAAAAAAGGTGAGGTCGCCTCATCTCGCGAGTTAACCAGTGTGCTAATTTTAGCTGCTAGTATTTTAACTATTACCGTATCTATTGTTTATATTTATGAAACCATGGAAATCTTCATTGAATGGCTTTATTCCTTAAATCCCGAACTGGCTTTTACTCCTAAAGTTCAAAAAGAAATTATTAATAAAATCGGGATAACTCTTATCAAGTGTCTAGGACCGGTCTTTTTAACTGTGTTATGTGTAGGGGTGTTGGCAAATATTATGCAGATTGGTTTTTTATATGCTCCCGAAATTTTAGAATTCAAACCAGAAAGAATTAACCCGATCAACGGGTTTAAAAGAATTTTTTCTATGCGTTCGCTAGTGGAAGCCATTAAAGGGGTCGCAAAATTTATCTTTATCATGATTATTGTTTATTATTTTGTAAAAGATGATCTAAATACCTATGTAGGTTTTTTGCATACCGAACTGACTCAGTCATTTTTTCATGGGAAGTGGATGGTTGTTAAACTTTGTTTCTCGATTTTAGCAGGACTGAGTGTAGTAGCTTTGGCAGATTTCACATATCAAAAATTTTCCTATAGAAAAAAAATAAAACAAACCAAGTATGAAGCAAAAAAGGAATCCAAGGAACAAGAAGGTAATCCAGAAGTTAAGCAGAGAATTAGGCAAATCCAAAGAGAAATGGCCAATAAACGAATGATGGAAAAAGTTCCCAAGGCAGATGTCATTGTCACTAATCCAACTCATTTAAGTATTGCCCTCAAATATGATAGCGAAACAATGATCTCTCCAGAAGTGATTGCTAAAGGTGCAGATGTTATTGCCATGAGAATTAGAGAAATTGCTAAGGAAAATAATGTCCCGATAGTGGAAAATGTGGAATTGGCGAGGACTCTTTACAAAACAGTAAAGGTGGGGGCTGGAGTGCCCCGCACATTGTATAAGGCGGTAGCTGAAGTGTTGGCGTTTGTTTATAAACTTAAGAAAAAACATAGGGCTTTGGAATTAAGGTAAATTGAATGAATAATGTTTGGGATAAATTAAAATTAGTGACCAAAAATTCTGATTTGACAGTTGCTCTGGGTGTATTGTTGGTACTTGGAGTAATGATTGTTCCAATCCCACCACTCCTGCTTGACTTGTTGTTAGCACTTACCTTATCGATGTCAGTGGTTATTTTATTAGTGTCCATTTATTCTAAACGACCTTTAGATTTTTCAACTTTTCCATCAATTCTACTCATTACTACCTTGTTTCGATTGTCTTTAAATGTGGCTTCCACGAGAAATATTTTACTAAGAGGTGGAAGTGAAGGTACTAGCGCCGCTGGTGAAATAATTAGAACTTTTGGAGAATTTGTTGTTGAAGGTAATTATGCCGTTGGTATTATCATTTTCATTATTTTAGTTGTTATAAACTTTATGGTTATTACCAAAGGTGCCGGTCGGGTCGCCGAAGTTGCCGCCAGATTTACTTTGGATGCCATGCCCGGTAAACAGATGGCCATTGATGCAGATTTAAATGCAGGTTTGATTGACGACAAAGAGGCAAAGCGACGTAGAAAAGAAATTGCTGAAGAAGCAGATTTTTATGGTTCGATGGATGGTGCTTCTAAGTTTGTAAGAGGGGATGCCATTGCGGGTATTTTAATAACTGGTATCAATATTATTGGTGGTATTTTTGTTGGTACAGTTCAAAACGGTATGGATCTAAGTTCCGCTGCTCAAGTGTTTACTTTACTTACTGTTGGTGATGGTCTAGTGACTCAGATACCAGCGCTCATTATTTCCACTGCTGCCGGTCTAATTGCTACTAGGAATACTAGCGATAACGGTCTGGGATTTCAGGTAGGAAAGCAATTAAAAGTTCATCCTAAGGCCATCTATATTGCTGCAGGAGTTTTGTTTGTATTTGCTCTCATCCCAGGTTTTCCCAAACTGCCATTTGTGATGGTGGGATTGTCTCTTGTGGGAGTAGCCTATTTAATTGAACAAACAAATTTAAAAGAAGAGCAACTTAAAACCAAAGAGGGAGTTGAAGATGTTAAGTCTAAACCAGAAACGCTGGAAGATCTTCTGGCACTTGAGTTGGTGGAGTTGGAAGTGGGATACGGGCTTGTAAATTTAGTTGATGCTGAACAAAATGGAGATTTACTGGAAAGAATTACCCATATCAGGAAACAGTTCGCTACTGATTGGGGAATCATTATCCCACCAATAAGAATAAAGGATAATTTAGAACTTCGTCCCGGCGGTTATGTTTTTAAAATTAAAGGTATCCATGTAGCCCAGGGAGAACTAATCAATGATCATATGTTGGCGATGGATCCTGGATCAGTTATTGAAAAGATTGATGGAATTGAAACAGTTGAACCAGTTTTTGGACTTCCAGCGGTTTGGATTAATGAGGAACAAAAAGAAGATGCCCAGTATAATGGATATACAGTGGTGGATTTATCAACTATTGTGGCAACTCATTTAACTGAAATCTTAAAAACTAACTTGCATGAACTGTTTGGTAGACAGGAATTAGTCTCAGTGCTTGATAATTTTAAAGAACAATATCCCAAAATTGTAACCGACTTAGTACCAGAGATATTACCGCTGGGAGTGATTTTAAAAGTTTTGCAAAATTTATTAAGAGAAGGAGTTTCAATTCGGGATTTAAGAACTATTTTAGAAACTTTGTCAGAATTTGGTACTACCATGAAAGATCCCAGTAGTTTAACCGAGTATGTTAGACAGGCATTATTTAGAACTATTACGGAAAATATAAAAAGCGAACAAGGAGACATACCACTGTTTACTTTGGACCGGGCAATTGAGGAATCTTTGGCAAACAATATTGTGCAAACTGAAACGGGACACCAACTATCTCTTGATCCAAGAGTTACCCAACATTTATTGGCCAGTTTAAATGAAAAGATTGAAGAAGCTACTGGAGCAGGGGAAAAAATGATTGTCCTGTGTTCCCCGGTTATTCGACATCACTTTAAACGGTTGACTGAAAAATTTATACCCAATTTGATTGTTATTAGTCATAATGAATTGAGTCCTGATGCAAATATCAGATCACTC
>MEPW01000032.1:0-3375 GCA_001769975.1 Bdellovibrionales bacterium RIFOXYA1_FULL_36_14
AATCTTTAAAAGCTATTTTTCCATGATATGCTTGCAATATACCATCCCTGACCGCCAGTGTGTATTCAGCGTTTTCACCATCATACAATATCACGACAGAATTGATCCCATCATTTAGTAATTCTTTCGCAATGGCCACCCCTTGCAAACTTGCCATGGCATTGATCATAATAAAATTATCATCCTTAATTGCTAAAAAAATCGGACGATACTGTTGGGCTTAAAAACAAAATATCCTTAATTTGCTGCCGATCAATAATCTCACGAGCAATATTACTAGTTAGTGGGCCTAAAATCAACTTAACTCCATCCTGTTTTACGGTCTCCATAAGTGATTTAATCGTTTCAGGTTCTCCTTGAGTATCATAAGTTTTAATCTCAATTTCAAAAGCAGCATTAGGATATTTATTTTTAAAATGCTTAAGCGCTAACATGTTGCCAAATCTGAATTCTTTCCCCATATCAGAGTACTTGCCAGAAAAACTGCCCATCAATCCAATTTTGATTTTTTCTTTGCGCAAATACTCACAAGCAGATGTTAAAAACAAAAGACAAATTAAAAGTATAGTTATTTTCATTCTTCTATATAATCGCTTAAAAACCACTTTTTAAAAACCCGGAAATTAAGAGCTTCCACTCTAGGTATAAAAAAGTTTACAATCATCTACTCAGCTATTATTGTGAGAATCCTTATGAATAAAATAACGAAGTGTTTTTCTCAAACTAGAATACAATTTATACTAATAGCTCTGCTGCTGCATACAATAGTACCTTTTTTTTCATCAGGTTTTTTACACCCCGATGAACAATACTACGTTTTGGATTTTACTTTTGAAAAGTTGAACATGATCGTCAATTATCAAAAGTCATGGGAGTACCTGGCGGGCATCCGATCCTTTACCCTCCCAATGCTTTTTTATTGCGTAGCCTGGCCCCTCCAAGCACTTGGCATCGATAATCCCCATACTTTGTCCCTAATCTTCAGGACATTATCATCGCTGTTTGCTTTTGGTTGCCAACTTTATTTTTATCATCAAGTAATAAAAAGATATTTCTTTAAAAATCCCCCTCAACTCTTCTGGATGCTCTTTTTGGCTTGGCCGCTGCTACTCATGCACGCCCGCACCAATTCTGAGAACTGGTCAACTTCCTTTTTTCTACTTGCCCTAGGTTTGCTGCTTCATGAACAAAATAAGTACAAAGCCGGCATGTTTTTAGCTACCGCTTTTTTTATTAGATTTCAAACTGGTTTTCTTCTGCTGCCTCTGTTTTATTTTTTCCGTCACAATTTAAAGGGCCTTTTAAAAATCGGGACAGGTTTTTTGCTGTTGTCTTTAATATTCATCTACCTCGATTCCAGCCAATACCAAAAGCTGGTGATTACGCCACTTAATTATTTAAAAGTGAATATTTTTGAAGATAAAGTCAATTCTTTTGGTACCAACTCCGTCTTCTTTTATGCCTATAAAACCTTAACCAAGCTGCTGCCATTTTGGGGAATTGCACTTATTAGTGGCCTTTTGTGGGCCTTAAAAAATTTCCCAAAAGCCAGTATATACAAAGATTTTTTAATTCTCATTATCCCATTTCTCATTATCCACCATTTAATCGGTCATAAGGAGCTTCGATTTCTCTATCCCTTGCTACCATTTTTTATCTTTATCTTTGCCAAACTCATTGAAGATTATAAAAAACCTTTCTTTACCACTTTTATGATCAGTAATTTCTTGGCCTACCCTATTTTGTTTGTTCCTCTGTATAAACCCATTGGCATTTATCAATATATATATAATCAAAATATTCAAAGCATTCACACCTTATCCGAGCAAAACCCTTTTGAAATAAAGGCCCTGCTTCCACCCCATATCCACATTGAACAATATCGGAAAGACCAAACTGTTAGATATCTTTTTGCCCAAAATTACAGCGAATATAATAGCGCCAAGGCCCTAGAAAATTGTATTCCCCAAAAATCAACTTATCCACTTTGGCTGATTGAAAACAACCCGTACGGTCTTTTAACTAAATCGAATATTTGGGTCATTTTCAAATGCGATCAATAGCTAGAGAGAATCTCTTTTAATTTCTCCACTTGAGAAATCCTGGTCACATCTTCCAATGCACACGATTTATCTTTGCAACCATTAAAAATGGTATTCACTCGTGAACAGTTAGAAGCTGCATCAAACACGTAATCCAGTGCTCCCCTGACTAATATTCCTTCCACCACACCTGTTTCAAAATTAAAAACGGGAGAGCCGGAATTGACATGAAAAGTATCAAGGTTCGTGGAAAAAAACACTTCATCATCGTTTTCCATGACCTTGGCTCCATCCGCGAACTTTTTAGGTATTCCATCTGGGTGTCCAATAACAGCTAAAGGAGCATTATTTTCTATTTTTCCCTCTAACCTAACAGTAAGAGGTCGCCGATTTATTACTGAATGATCCAATTGGATCAGGGCAAAATCCAATCGATCGGTGAAGGTATTGCTATCAGCGTGTTGTGAGATTATTTTTTTACATTTGAAAATATTTCTAGAAGGTACTACGGTGTAATCCAGATCTTCAGCATATTTCAGCTCATAATCAAATACCCAGGACTTATTATCACAATCAGCTTGCGATAATAGACAATGACCTGCAGTAACTATGTGGCTGTCACTCACTAAAAATCCCGAACAGCTCCCAACTTTTATTTGAGTGGCAAATTGCTCATCCGCACATAACGCTGGCTCTAGACTTTTACTGAGACTTAATCCCAGCAATTTAGTCGACACTTCATCATTACTTATCATATCAGAATTTTTAATTTGCATGGCCACTGAACGACTTAATTCTTCCCAAACAGTTCCTGCCAAATGAAAGGTATCAATCCTACCATCACGTCCATGAACTACTTTTATATCATCTGAGGGATTTTTTGGCGCACTAAAAGATAATCTGGTGATTGCTATCAGAAAGAATAAAGCCACAAGAGATTTCAAGACATGTTTCATCTTCGCTCCCTTTTTAGATAAAGCATCCTGCTTTCTTTCAACATGCCCCACTCTATGACAATTTAACGTCCCTATACAACTTACAAAGGCTCACACTTGGCACCCAATATCTAATACCTTCTTACATTTGCCAAAAAAAAAGGCTTCCCGAAGGAAGCCCTTGAGCGTCAAATGCTCTATAATACTTATCCCACGTCCTGGAAGTAATCTTCATCATAATCAGCCCAGGCCATTTCGGGATCTAAAATCTCAGGATTCTTACATTTTCTATGCATTTTATTACCATACAATTCCCTGTATCTTTTAAGCTGTTTTTCCATTTTTTTAACGACCAATTCGCAAGATTTATCAAATGATTCACTACGCGCAGAGGCATG
>MEPW01000032.1:3403-36751 GCA_001769975.1 Bdellovibrionales bacterium RIFOXYA1_FULL_36_14
GATTCACTACGCGCAGAGGCATGTTTGTTAAAATTAGCAGCAATACATTGAACGTCCACATCAAAAAAGTTTCCATGTTTGGAGCAGGTCCATTTTAGCTCGGCTTCGCCTTCAAAATATTTATCCAGCTTAATCGCCTCACCATGAATTCTTTCTTCCAAACCATCAGTATTCTTATGCATTTGTTTAAACGAAATTTGTCGCTTCATAATTTCTTACTCCTTGAGTTTTTTATAACTAAACAATACCCTAATTTTTTTCCTCCTTTTTTTAATAAACCGTTTATAAATTATTCTTTAATTATTATCCGCGCTTTTTCTTTTCTTTCGTTTGGATGACCCCAGAATGCCCATCATCTCCCGGTATTTCGCAACCGTTCTGCGGGCCACCGCCACATCTTCCCGGCTTAACAATTCAGCAATCTTTTGATCCGAAAGTGGTCTAGCCGCATTCTCATTATCAATTAACTGTTTAAGTTTTAACTTTAAAACCTCGCTTGAAATATCCACTCCTCCATTTTTTCCACCAATCCCAGAATTAAAAAAATATTTCAGTTCATAGAGACCAGTGGGTGTATGCATATATTTATTGGTGGTCACTCTTGAAACTGTTGATTCATGCATACCAATTTCGTTAGCTATATCTCGGAGAATCATCGGCTTTAAAAAATTCACACCTTTTTTAAAAAAATCCTGCTGCTTGGAAACGATCGCTTCGGCCACTTTTAATATAGTTCTTTGCCTATTGTGAATAGATTTAATGAGCCACATCGCCGCTCTTAGTTTATCTTCCACATAGTCTTTGGCCACTTTATCGCCCTGTTTTTGATATTCTTTATATAAATTTTGATAGTACTTGCTGATTTTTAAATTAGGCACCCCCTCATCATTCATCCTGACGACAAATTCTTTGCCTGATTGAACGACATAAATATCAGGGACCACATAGAAAGTTTCTTCACATGTAATCAGCCTGCCGGGTTTAGGATGTAGCTGCTGAATAATAATCTCGGTATCTTTGATCTTGGAAACATTTACGCCAGTTTCTTTCGATATTTTTTCATAATCTCGGCATTCCAAATCCTTGAGGTGATTGTTGATTAATATTTCTAAAAAAGGAAAGCGAATGTCCAAAATTCTAGCCTGGGCCAGCAAACAATCTTTTAAATTTTCCGAACCACATCCAACCGGGTCAAGTGATTGAACCTTGTATAAGATCTCAAACGCATGTTCTCTTTCCAGGGGAGATTGCGCAAGTATTTCCTCAAACGGAATAGAGAGATATCCATCATCATTAATGTTGTGAATAATATTTTGAGTCAGATCCCATTCTTCTTTAGTTAAATCTTCCATACGCAGTTGCCACTCTAAGTGTTCTGGAAGATTCTTTCCTTTCGAAATAATATTTTCATAATTCGGAAGATCATCTAAATCAGTGGAGTTCGTCGAAGGAGAAGTGTAAGTGGTATTGTTATAACTTTCGATGTAAGAGCTCCAATCAAAGTCGTCCTTACCCACCACGCTTGGAGCATCAAAATTTTCCGTTTTAGCCTCTGCATTTTGCATGACCAACTTCTCTTCCCGGTAATCAGACTCCACTTTGCTTTCGGCTGGCTCACCACCATCCATTTCTTCAAGCATGGGATTTTCCACCATTTCTTGGGAAATAACGTTGGTCATTTCTAAATGTGTTAAGGTCAAAAGCTTGATCGCCTGCTGCAGCTGAGGTGTCATCATGAGCTGTTGAGTTTGTTTTAGACTTTGCGAAAGCTTCATGGCCATTTTAATCCCACCTAGTATAAAAGTGAGTTACATCCTAAACTCCGCTCCTAAATAGAACTTCCTTGCTCTTTCGTTATTAATTATTTCTGCAGGGGTACCTTGTACTAACAGTTCACCACTATTCATAATGTATGCCCGATCTACAATATTAAGTGTTTCTCTAACATTATGATCGGTTATGAGAACCCCGATATTTCTGCGTTTCAAATCTTTAATAATATTTTGAATATCATTAACCGCCAGTGGATCAACCCCGGCAAAAGGTTCATCAAGTAAAATAAATTTAGGCTCCAGTGCCAAGGCCCTGGCTATTTCAACCCTTCGGCGCTCCCCACCTGATAAAGCCGAACCCTTGGAATGTCTTACCTGACTCAGACCAAAATCTTTAATCAAAGAATTTAGCAGAGTCACTCGCTTCGCACTGGGAAGCAGTCGATTTTCCAGCACACTATATATATTGGCTTCCACGCTTAGATCTCGAAATACTGATGCTTCCTGAGGCAAATATCCTATGCCTTTTAAGGCCCTCACATGAATGGGAGCAAAGGTCAAATCCTCTCCAGAAAAATCAATGACACCTTCATCGGCTTTAATAAGGCCTACTATCATATAAAAGGAGGTGGTCTTACCAGCACCGTTTGGGCCTAGCAGCCCAATCACCTCACCTTGCTCCACTTTTACGCTTACATTATCTACTACACATCTGCCAGCATAGGTTTTCTTTAAATTTTTAGCTTCCAAGTAACTCATGAATACTCACTATTTTACTATCACGTTAGTAATTGCATCATCCACTTCCACCGTTTCGGTATCACCTCTTAAAATAATTCGGTTCCCCTTAACTACGTCTCGCTCTTGAAATACCTTGGGGTTACCAGTTAAAATGATCTTTTCCTCACTCATAATGCCTTCGAGTCTTTCCGCAAAGGCCCTTCTCGTTATTTTTTTATTATGTGATAACGTCAAAATCTGTTGTAGTTTCACATCGTCAGAAAGCGCATAATACTTGAGCTTTTTGTTATATTCCTTTAAGTGAATTTCGCCTTTTAAGGCTTCGGCGGTGATTTGCTGGTGCTTGATAGTAACTTTTCCCAACAAATCAATTATATGGGTAAATAGATCAAAGTTTAAAAGATCTGAAGAAAAATAAACTCTATCCTCATAAACCCTTTTGCGAACAATATGACCACTAACTTGATCTTGAAACCTGGATTGTCTCAAATTAAGCCAACTAGTAGCATTATCCGCATTAACAAATATGGTATCCCCATTTTCCTTGGAAACTGTTTTAGTTTTCACATTTCCATTGTAGCTTAAAACTTCTTTTTTCAAATTATATTTAGCCTTGTTTGATTCTATATGTGAATCAACCGTCTTCATTTTTACATCACCGGAGAGTTCAATGAGATCCTTATCCCGATCCCACATCCCTTCATTCGCAGCATATTTTATTTCTGTACCATTTTCCATGTAAGCCGAGCCGTTGGGAGTTATAACTTTTCCAGTATTACCATTTTCATACATAACCAAAATTTCACCATTTAAAAACATTTTGGGCTTTTCATTTTCCATAAAAAAATAATCTACTGACGACAAAAAACTTTTAGCCCCTTTGCTTTTCTCGTCGTTGTTGTTGTAATCAAGGGGTGAGCTCTCGCCCCAATTAGCTAACATCAAATAAAGTGATGCCCCTAGCGTGAGTGTTGCAAACCCAAATAATAGAAAGGTTTTAGTGCGTTCGTAGATAACCATTATATTACTTAAATTCCTTTGGTAAATATAATATATTTATCCAATTATATATGTAATTCAACGATAATAAACCTAGTTTCAACAAAAAAATTTAGCTTCTTCAACATTTTTGGCCTGTATGATTAATCGATACTATGCTAAACTCGACCATTTTCAATAAGTATTATCGTAGCTTCCAGGGGTTTTTTTGTCATTAACAACATTGGATCAAATAATTCAAAGTGGTCAAAAACTAACTCCTATGATGGAGCAATATTATAAGTTAAAAAAACAATACCCTGATATTTTTCTACTTTACCGCATGGGTGATTTTTACGAAGTTTTTTTTGAAGATGCCGTGGAAGTTTCCAAAATTCTCAATATCACCCTTACTCACCGAGGTAGTATTGGTGAGATCAAAATACCCATGGCAGGCATCCCCCACCACGCCGCCTCAAGCTACATTGATAAGCTTACTTCCAGAGGATTGAAAGCCGCTATCTGTGAACAAATTGAAGACCCTAAAGATGCCATTGGTATCGTCAAAAGGGCCGTCACCCAAGTAGTTTCACCTGGCATGCCCTATGATTTGGAAAAGACTGAAGGCCAAGAAAACCGTTTTATTGCCTGTACCAATTATCAACACAAACGTTTTCAATTAGTGCTGCTTGATTACACCACCGGGCTTTTTAGAGGTTACCTCATAAGTAATGAAGACGAATTTCTAGAAAAACTAAAATTATATGCCCCCAAAGAAATGATTACTTATATGGGGCAGTTTGATCAATTTCCTAAAGTTTTAGAGTATATCAAAACTCAAAATATTTTAAGGACCCATCTTTCCTGTGAGTATTTTGATATTTCCCACAGCAGTATTTATGTTGAAAAATTAATTCCATCTTACCAACGGGACAAGACCCTCAGCGCTTCGAAAGAAATACTCTCGCCCATCGGAGCTTTGGGTTTTTATATCACCTCCACCCAAGATCTCTTTCAACTTCATCACATCAGGCCATTTAGTTTAATTAGTGAAAAAGGTAAAATGAAAATCTCCCTAGCGACTCTAAAAGGACTTGAAATTTTACCCGGCCAAAAAGAAAATTATAAATATTCCCTACTAGGACACTTGGATAAAACCATCACATCCATGGGAGCAAGATTTATAAAAAATCTTTTCTTATCACCCCTGTGTGACGTTGATTTAATAAACCAAAGACTCGATTTCGTGCAACTACTTAGTAACCATAAAACTTTTTTAAAGGAAACCAGGGAACAACTTAAACAAGTCCGAGACATCGAGCGCATTTTAGCTAAAACCACCCTGGGAAAAACAACCCCCGGCGATACCTTAAATCTGATGCAAACTATATGGGCCTTTGCGGAAATAAATCAAAATTTGCAAAGTATTCTCCAGTCTCCCATAAGCGATCTCACTCCTTCTAATTTAGTCGAACTAAAAAATCTGGCAGAAGAAATTAAAAAAACCATTAACGATGAAATCGGAGCTTCCCTGGACAAGGGAAATTTAATTCGTGATGGTTATAATAAGCAACGGGATCACCTGAAAAAAATCAGTCAAAATACTCAAATTGAATTACAAAAAATCGAAGACCAATATAAAAAAGACACCAGCATCGGAAATCTTAAAATTAAATATAACAATGTAGCTGGTTATTTTATTGAAGTGTCCAAATCCCACTTAGACAAAGTTCCTGCTCATTTCAAACGCAAGCAGACCCTGGTGAATGCTGAACGCTATCTTACCGATGAATTAATCCAATTTGAAAAGGAAATTCTGACCGCTAAAAATAGCTTAGAAAAAATGGAAAGGGAGATTTTTAATAACTTGCTAAATGCTATTAAAAACCTCGCCAGCGATATTTTGATCATGGCACATAACCTAGCTTTTCTAGATACCTTCTTAGCGCTGTCTTTTGTGGCCGATCAGGAAGGCTTTACGCGACCCATTTTTTTAAACGATAAAAAAATTTTAGAAGTGCAGGGTGGTTTTCATCCTCTTATTAAACATTTTATTCAAGAAAAATTTATTCCTCACAATCTTAACTTGAACCAAGATAGCTACTTTGGACTCATCACGGGTCCCAATATGGCCGGTAAAACCACCGTCATGAGAGAGATGGCAATTATCCAATTCCTAGGTCAAATTGGCTCCTTTGTACCAGCTAAAAAGGCCACACTCTCTTTATGTGACTACCTTTTTTGCAGACTTGGAGCGAGCGATGATATCACCAAGGGACAATCGACTTTTATGGTGGAAATGACCGAAGCCGCGGAAATTATCCGACATGCCACCAATCAATCATTGATTATCCTGGATGAATTAGGCCGAGGTACATCAACCCACGACGGTCTCGCCATCGCTTGGGCCTTGACCGAACATCTCGTGAAAAAAACCAAAGCTCTTTGTCTTTTTGCCACTCATTATCACGAGCTCATTGATGTGGTATCCAAACTGGCGGGCGCTAAAAACTTTACCACCGAAATTATCAACCAGGATGGAAAAGTACACTTCCTTTATCGATTAATTGAACAAGGGGCAACCCAGAGTTTTGGAATCTATGTAGCGGGACTGGCCGGCCTTCCTGAATCCATTTTAAAACGCTCAAATGAACTTTTAAATAAATTGGAAGGTGTGCATCCGGTTAATAACCGTAAATCTTCCACCTCCTTACAACCTGGTTTCTTTGACAACATTCCTGAGCAAAAAACTCCACAATATTTAATTGATATTGAAAATATCTTAAAAAGTATCGATCCCTTACAAATGACTCCTATTGAGGCCTTAAGCACTTTAGATCAAATTAAGAAAAATCTACCCCTACAATAATTGGCTAATTGAATTAATCCCACTCTCCGATCAATTATTAATGGATCTTTTACAAAGAAAAAAAATTATCTTAAAAAAACGCGGTATTGCCTTTGCAATCGACTATTTTTTAATCATGATTATTCATAAATCCATCATGCTCTCTTTTAGTGCATTTTTAACCAATTTTCTATTTCACCTACCAGATAAAATTATCCAAGAAGCCTTAAACAATGTTCAAGACACCAGTTTACTAATTTCATTCATTGTTTTTTGGGGGTATTTTATCACCTCCTACTATCTCGGAAACGGTCAAACACCCGGCAAAGTTTTTTTAGGTCTTCGAATTTATGGTGTAAATCAATATCCCACTCTAAAGGAATCCACGCTTCGCACGCTGGGATACTTTTGCTGTTTTATCACCTTGTCAGTACTCTTTGTCATCCCTTATTTTAATAAAAGTAAAAAAGGCATACCCGATTGGATGTCTGGAACATTTGTCGAATACGAAGACTTTGTTCCTGCAATTGATAGCAATGTTATCCCGTTCGTACAGCCAGAACTCTTTCCTTTAGAATCTGAAGATAAGAAATCAGCTTAAAATTATATGAAAAAAATTCTACTTCTACTTTTAAATCTGTCTATAATGTCTTTCTCACTACAAGCAATTACCGTAAAGGACTTTATTTTTAAATATATATTATTAAGGGATGAGTATCCACACCAATATGCCAAGCCCCTGCTGGGAGCGTTCTTTAATGTAAATGATTTTAATACATTAACACCCGAATTTGGTTATATTAAGGTTTCGATAAAAAACTCGCATTCTCAAACTCCATATGAATACACTATGGTGGCTGATTTTCCTAACCCTTGCGAATTTTTCCAAGAAACCATGACGGAATTTTTTAGTGAACACAACTTAGTTAATAATCAATACCAAGACATCACTTTAACTTTTACCGGTTTTTCTCCAGAGCTAGTACAATATTTATCCACCCAAAAAAAAGACACACCCTCACAGAAGTTCTCATTTAAGGACAAAAGTATCACCATCACTCTTAATCAAAAATTCTTTGAAGACAATAAGCCAATCATTACCAAAAGCTTAATGTTTTGCTCATTAGACCCATTCACGCGAATGTCATATAAAACATCTAAAGATAAACCGTTACCTGAAAATCTTTCAATTATGCCAACTATAGAGGAACTGGAATCTATTGTGGATGGCCAAAGAGTTGAAGGGAAACCAGGATCAACAATTCCGTCCCAAGACCATAGCATTCAAAACTCTTCACCTGTTCAGACAAATAAATAATAACATCGAATAATTATTTCTTCCCGACCGGAGCTGTTTGTGACTGTGTGCCCGCAGGACTGACCGCAGCCCCAATTGACTTGCCATCTTTACCTACAATTCGATTGCTTTCTTCACATTCAAGACAGCCTTTTTGCGTATCCATGGCCTTAGAAAAATGTGCAAATCCCGTAACTGCTTTTTTTTCTAGCTCTTCAATACAGTTCTTCGATTTATTTTCATCATGACATTTGGTAAACATTTTAAATAATTTAAATGCGTCCTCACAAATCTGCTCACAAACTTTCTGATGCTTGCCTCCTGAAGGAGTCCCGTATGCTTCAAGCTGGCAACCTGAAGTACATTTTGAATTAAATTCCGTGCGAAGCCCGTCGAGGTTTATTTCATCTTGTCTACAATATTGCGCTAAATTGCTATTAGCAAGATCGCCCACTTTACCCAAATAATTGGCATAAGTCATATCATACATAGACTGGAGTTTATCTTGATTAAAAGCAAATTGTATAATCTTGGAAAACAAGCCCCTACAAGTATCTGTCGATAATTTTGGTGTGCTGTCATTGGCAAGAGCAAAAATTTGGTTAAAGACTAATACAAAAAATAAAACCTTAACAACTATCTTCACTTTATACTCTCCTAATTTGAGCTGGATCGTACTCCATATAGTAATTCTAAACTAAAATCACATCTTCCGTCATCGATAATTATTATACATTAACACTTTACTATACGCCTTGATATTATGGCTTATAAGTTCTATTGGCTATCTCTCGATCATACCAATTCTGTACTTCCTGCGCTTTTTCTTTGATCTCGTCTTTAAAAACATATCCAGCCCCACCGACAACCGCAGTCCCTGCCCCCACTCCCTGTTGAATACGATACTTCATATGAACTTTTCGAAGCTTCTCAATCTCTTTGGCATACTCAGGAAGTGAATATTCGGTATCACCACTTGCTACCTTTTGATTAAATTGTTCATGTAAATGATCAATCCTTCGAATCATACTATTATATCGGGCCATCAAATCAGCATTTCTTGCTCGAAAATCCTCTACTTTATCAGCACTTTTGGTCCCCTTTCCCCATTGATGAAGAACTTCTTCATCGGTCAACTTGGCATAGGTACTCAAAGTCTCTTTTGATTTTACAAGCTCCGCCTTTCTTGCCATAAGCTCATCCATAGTTTTAATCCGACTAGGCTCATCTTTAACAATCTTTTCATAGGTCTCATCATCAAATTGATTCATGTAACTATAAACATTTTCCATCTTATCCCGCAAAGGAGCTTCATGCATCCGCATCTTTGCCCCATCTTTCACCATTTGATCCAATTCATCGTGGGGAATATAAGTAAATTCAGGTATCCCATTATCTGCGGAAACAGCGTGTGCCCCACTCGTCTGTGCAGGCGGAAGTGGGGGTAAATCATCAATACTTACATCCACTTTTCCATTTATAATATCTTCATAGGAAGCGTTTAACGTATCCGTCCTCTTCAAATCATAATAACTATATTCAGTTTTATATTTGGTGACCATTACGTTCGTATAACTTCCGTTGGCTTGTCTTACAGATTCCATTTCTTCGTATGGTACACTATGAGTAACGGTTACTTCCCACTTAATCTCCACTTTAAAATCTGCATTCTTAAAAGGTCGTGCCAGTTTCTCATCATATACATTTTTCAATCTAGGAGTATCTTTTAAATATTTATTAAATCTGATTTGCAATTGCTCTGGAATCATCTCTGAGGTGGGTCTGACAGGATCAGCATACTTGGGATTTTTAGTTCTTTCAAAAGTCCGTTTTCTCGCAGCTTCAACTATAGCATCCAGTTTATCCATATCTTCTTCTGCTTGCAAAACAATTTTATCAAAACTGGTTTCTGCTTTAAGCTTTGTTAATTTTTTATAAATTTCTCGTGGATCAACATCTTGAATTTTAATAGAATCATTAAGCGATAATTCTTTTCCAAAGACTTCTTTTATTTTTTCTCTAACCAGTTTAAGTTGTCCCCCAGTATTTCCATAGAGGGCCTTTAATTGATCGACTTCCTCTTTGGTGAAATGAAGTTCTCTTATATACTTATTGATTGCATGGTGAATGGGGGTATCAGCAAGATAAATATGCTGCATACTTTTTCTCAAACTATTAAACTCCTCAACCATATTTACAATATGTTTATAGTGAGGATTAAAATAATTTAAAACTCTGTTTTTAAATTTTAAATTATTATACTTTCCAGTTCCATCATGTTCAGATATGACTCTTTTTATAATAGTGTTTTCAACTTCCTGTAATGCCTTCGCCGTATGTTTTGCGCTGGCATCAAAGTCTTTTATATAATCCATATCCTTTTCAGCATTTTTGAGCAGGGACATAATATCGTAGGCTTTTCCATCACCATCGTTTAGCCATAATCCTCCGTTATAATCCGGGTCTCTGGTAGCAAAATCCCATAAATCCTCAACAAACTGTTCAAACCCTGAGTCAGCCTTAACGTCACCGTTTCTAACCGCGGCAACAAGCTCCTCCAAATCAGCTTTATTTTTTATCAATCCATTTTTCGAATCAAACAAAGTGATTAAATCTTTCTCATCGACCGTTTCAAACACCCGAATCAATCTTCCATGAAAAGAAAAATCTGTTATTTTGTCATAATCTTTGTACATGCCCTTGGCTGGCTGAAAAACTTTTTCATCCAAGGTATTTCCCATTTTTCTTAAACATTCGATAATGTCAGGATCATAGGCACTAACATGAGAAAAGGATAATAAAAAAAGTAATAAAATAATCAGTTTCACCTAATTCTAATCGGATTGGAACGAAAATGATTTACCATTTTAAATCAAACTGTTTTCATCAACTTTTAAAAATTGAACCTTTATTGTGCTGGAAGTAACTTTTTAAAATCGTCGCCAGGAAAATGAGTCCCGCCCCTAATAAAGTTATCAAGGTAACTTGCTCTTTGTGAACCAACCAGGCAATGATTGGACTGGAAACTGGTTCAAATAAAAGCAGCAGCGACGCTTCGAAGGCCGGAACTTTGGACAGACCTTTGAGCATAAACAAATAGCCAATCGAAATTTGAACTATGCCAAGAAAAAGAATTAAAAACACATCACTCATTTGAAAAGATAAAACGGGAAGGGCAAAAGGCATAGCTATAACTGACGCTAACAAATTACCCCAAAGTAATAAAATGATACCTTGATTGGTTCGATCATCCCTTTTTAAAAATCTAAGCCCCATAATCAACATGGCCCAACAAACCCCTGCACAACAAGCAAGTATATTTCCAAGGATGGGATTAGAGGATAGTGCTCCACCGGCGCTCGTACCCGCAAACAAAAGCATCATACCTGCGACGATTGGAAGTATTAAAAACAAGTCAGTTTTTTTGATTTTTTCTTTTAAAAATAATGGACCGAGTAACATGATATAAAGGGGTGAAGCACTTTGCAAAAAAATAGAATTAGCAGCCGTTGTTAGTTTATTGGAGAGAACAAAAAAAATAACCGTCATGGCATAGGCCACACATACCATCAATATTTTTTTACTGGGTAACACTCTGGCTTTCGGTAAAATTATAAATAGAAAGATCACCGCTACCAGGGAACGAAAAGAAGCCACTTGAAAGCCGGTCAAGGTAGTTCCCTTGATGGCCGCACCTGCCGTGGAAAAAAGCAGGGCCGCTATGATAATCATCATCCTATTCATAAATTTTTCTAATACTTACTTCCAACGCATGTTAAGTTCGTCCAACTGGGCAACGCTTGGTGCAGAAGGAGAACCGGCCATCAAATCGGAAGCTGATGTGGTTTTGGGAAAAGCAATGACGTCTCTTATGTTATCTGTATTACATAAAAGCATAATAAGCCGATCTAGCCCAAAGGCCATACCACCATGAGGTGGAGTTCCATATTTAAGTGCATCGATAAAAAAGCCAAACTGATTTCTGGTTTCTTCTTCGGTGAACTTTAAAATCTTAAACATTTGAGACTGAACATCAGTATTAAAAATCCTCATTGATCCACCAGCAATCTCATATCCATTGCAAACCAGATCATAAGCATCTGCCAGACATTTTTTTTGTCTTTCCATATCATCACTTAAAAAATCATTAAGATTTTCTTTTTTAGGCATGGTAAATGGATGGTGTCTTGCCACTAGTCTATTTTCTGTTTCGCTATACTCAAAAAGAGGAAAATCATAGACCCATAAAAAGGCATACCCCTTGCTATGAAGTTTGAGTTCTTTTCCCAGGTGGCGCCTAAGTGCATCAGCACTGGCATGCGCCACTTCTTCTTTTTTATCCGCAAAAAATAACCAGATTCCATCCCCCTTATCTTCACTCAACGAATCCAGCTTTTGGTAAATCTCCTCCGTAATATATTTTGAAATACCACCAGTTCTTTGATTTTTTTCAAGCTTAAACCAGGCCACTCCTTTTCCACCATAAGGTTTCACTACTTCCACAAAGGAGTCGATCATTTTCCTTGAGAACACACCCAGCTTCTCAGGTACAAACATGGCCTTGATTAAACCACCGCTTAGAGCATCTTTAAAAACCCCAAACTCTGTAGATTTAAACAGATCGGTAACGATCATATGCTTTAATCCAAAACGAATATCCGGTTTATCACTGCCATAGAGATCCATCGCGGTTTTAAAATCCATCATTGGCAGTTTAAAATCAGCTTCCAGTTTAAAAATTCTTTTAATGATTTTAGTGGCCAGTTCCCTAATAAAATCTTGGGTAATGAAGCTGGCTTCAATATCAATTTGCGAAAACTCAGGCTGTCTATCGGCCCGAAGATCTTCATCTCTAAAACATCTGCAAATTTGAAAATATCGATCGGTTCCCCCAATCATCAAAAGTTGTTTTAGAGTTTGAGGTGATTGAGGTAGCGCATAGACTTTATTTTTATTAACCCGACTGGGAACAATATAATCCCTGGCCCCTTCCGGAGTGGATTTATACAAAATAGGAGTTTCTACTTCTACAAAATTTTCATTCATCAAAACTTCTCTGGCCATGAAGCAAGCCTGACTTCTTAATTTTAAAATATCTTGTAACTTATTTGTTCGAAGTTCCAGGTAGCGATATTTAAGTTTCAAATCATCCGTAGCTTCGATGGCACCAAAGGGAAGAAAAGGGATGCTGTCAATATCACTTCGAGAAAGCAGCTCTAATTTAGTCACCGAAACTTCGACTTCACCGGTAGGCATATTTTTGTTTTTTGCATCCATTGGTCTAGGATGAACAATTCCTTCAACGCGCACAACTGATTCCAAAGAGACCTTTTTTAATTCCTCTAATTTCTGATTATCCTTTAGATACTCTCCAAAAGATAATTGAGTCATCCCATACTTATCCCGAAGATCCATAAAATGAAGACCGCCAAGATCTCGATATTTGTTTACCCAACCACATATTGCAACACATTTATTAACATCTTCCATCCGAAGTTCACCACAAGTATGGGTTCGTAGCATTTGATTCATAAATCCCTCTTTTTAAAACCAATAAAAAAAATTATAATGGATAAGTGACAAACATTACTAAAATCCACATCAAAAATCTAGTTATTATCTTTTTTCTGGGAATTTTACATTCTCTAAAATCCTATGCACTTTCCCAAGTAGAGTACCCGCTTTTAATCCCGCCGGACCAAAAAATAAGAGTAGAACTTGCCGTCACCGTAAAAGATCTCAAAAAGGGTTTATCCGGAGTTAAATCGGAAGATTTTAAAATAGATCAAGGTATGCTGTTTTGTTTCGAAAAACAGGAAATCAAGGTTTTTTGGATGCCCGACACCAGATTTAACCTGGATATTTTTTTTCTAAGCGGCGATCTTACGGTGCTGGACATTGAAAGAAACATGCCTTTTTATCCAGGCTTTGATCATCCGCAAAGGATTCCACGAACACGCCCGATAACTGCCCACCATGTCCTGGAAATGAGAGCTGACTCACCTTTTGCTAAGAAGATTACCAAGGGAATGAAGCTTATATGGTTACACTCTAAGGATTTGCATCAAACAATACGAGATGCTCATCTTTCGCGATAAAACCCAAATGATCCCGAACTAATTGTTTTTGATATTGATAATTGTCCTGAATTAATTTTATCTCTTTTTCCAAGTTATTATTTTCGGTAATCAGTTGTTTAAAAAACATTTCTTTACGATTAAAAGAAGACTTTCTCGAATAGTAATCCATCACTCCTCTTTGCGCGAAAATAAGTCTTAACAGTAAAAATAAACAAAAGCACCAGCCTGAAATAACCATGATTTTGGACCAATTAAACCCTGTATGGTCACTGATTTTTTTAACCGTCGAATCGTTAAAACTTTTGGGTAAAATATTTTTCCCCAGCAGGCTTTTTTTATTTTTAGTGACATCGCTTAGTCCGTTAGTAAATTTAACATTGTCGGGAGTTGCTACGCTCTGGCGCTTGGATTGATACGTATTATTCATATTGTGAACCGGTGGAGCTTTCGGCAATGCAGGGGATGGAGATCCGGGGGATTTTAAATTCCAAAGTTTATTACTAGTCGAGGCAAACGAGGCCATCGGTGCCGGGCCTATTTCTGATTTTCGACTAAGTTTATCTCGGTTTCTTTGTATGGCCTTTTGTAACCGATCACTTCCTACACCCTCGGGATAATTTGTGTGATTTGAATCCAAAATACAATCCTTTGTATATTAAGGTTTTGACCTTGTAACATCCTGTTATTATTATTTTACCACTGGAGGAACTATATTCAATAAAATAATTTTCTACTGAATATATGCTTGACCATTTTGATCATCTTCAAGAACCAGATCAAAAACATGTAACCAAAATTTTCTAAAAGCGGCGATTTGATCCAAATAATGCCAAAATTCAGCATAAATGGGGACATTGAAAGGATAATCTAAATCAAATTCGTTAACTCCTTCAAGAAATATTCTTCTAAACATTCTAAAGGTGACCGAAGACGGATCGCTGGTTGTGATGGATAAAGATTTTGAGGTGCAGGAAAATTCTTTTACCGGGAATAAAAGTCCATATAGCTTAAAAACCTGGTTAAAATAAATTCCGGCCTTACGATGGTCTCCCACCGGTCCCAGTTGCATCAAATTTTGTGCTCTATCGATTCCATGAGATTTAAAAAAAAGAGTGATCCGATCATCCGAATCATCGTACCACCAACTAAATCCTGGATCAGAAATATTGCAAATAACATCCTCTTGAATAGGAAATCTTCTATTAATCATGTGTTTGACGATTTTATCGGCCTTTTCCACCGTATCTGTTTCGTAATACTGAATTTCGTTTGGATCTGAATCCTTGTCCATTTTAAGGCGATAAAAAGCTTCTTCGTCTCGATAATTATTTATTTGTTGATAACGAAACCGCAGATTGGAAGTAGCAAAACCTCTAACACAAAAAGTATGCCCCCCTTTTTCCAGCACAAAAATAATACCAGGTTTGGCAGATGGAGTGAAATTTTTTTCTGATTTGCTCGTCGAGGGTTCCAAATGGTTCTTTTCAACATCCGCAAAAACAGGATCTATCTCATCTAATAATTGCTTTTGTTTCCTTAAAATATTAGAAAGCTCAACGGTTTCTTGGGCCAAAAGACCAAAATCCATGTCCATAGCACTGACACCTTTTCATTTATCATGAAAAAAAACTACATCACCTTTTTATTTTATATTTAATCTGTCTGATTTGACAATCAGTATCACCACAGAGCTTCGATCGTTTTTAAAATGAGAATAAAAATAATTGGTGAAATATCGATTGGAATATCCTGAATAGGTAATTTTTGAACAATATATTTTCGAATAGGATTTAAAGTTAGATCTGCCAGCATCTTAATTTTTTTTGCCCAGTTACTTTGATTAAATTGCGGAAAGTAACTTAAAATCGCATCCACAATCAGTAGCATTATATAAATGTTAAGTATCGCACGAATCATCTTTAACCTCTTAACTTTAATTTAAAATTTACAATTCCTTCAATATTGCAGCTAGATAATCCCATAACTGACTAGCAGATTTTATCTCCAGCCGTTCGGTAGGGGAATGCGCTCCTGATATATTGGGACCGATTGAAATAATATCCATTTCACCCAATTTGTTTTTTAAAATCCCACACTCCAATCCTGCATGAATGGCCTTCACGGACGGCTTTTCTCCGTATATCTCATGAAATTTAGCTTTGGCCAAATCCAGTAGTTTGTTATCATGCACCGGCTTCCAACTAGGATATCCCTCATTCATTTCCAGCATGAGATTAAAATTAGCGGCTAATCCGGCTATTTTATTTTTGACGTTTTTAACTTCCACCGGATCAATAAAACGCATGGAAGTCTCAATAAAAATATCATTTTTTTCCAGTCTCACAATGGCCAGATTGGAACTGGAAGTGACCAGAGGTTCTAAGAGATTCCAATCATAATTGTATGCCCCATGTGGAAATAAATTCAAAAGATTAACGATTCGATCTCTTTGCTTCTTAGGTAACACCTTCTTTATTTTGTCGAGATCTTGGGTCAAATTGATTTGCAAATCCCGATCTTCAGGCAAAGCATTTTGCTGTAAATCAACCAAAATCTGGGTACAGATCGTCTGAAACTTTTTGTAATCCTCTTTTTTAATGGTCAATTTGCATATTACGTCCCGAGGAATAATGTTATGGGCCTTGCCTCCGGATATACTGGCTATTGAATAATCCAACTTTTGGGCCTCCCATAACACTTGGGCCAGCACCACAATCGCATTTAATCTGCCGCGATGAATGTCAAGACCGGAATGACCACCTTTTAAATTTTTGATTTCCAAAACATATGAGAGATGATTTTTAGGAGTCACAACTTGATGAGTTTTGCCACTTAATTTAGCATCAATACCCCCAGCGCAACCAATATAAATTGCCCCCCACTCCTCGGTATCCAAATTTATCATTTTTCTTCCCTTAAGGAGGGAAGCATCCAGATTTAAGGCCCCATTTAAACCAGTTTCTTCATCCGTGGTAAAAAGTAATTCAAGCGGAGGATGAGCGATTTTTTTATCGCAAGCCACGGCTAAGGCCATGGCACAACCAAAACCATTATCGGCCCCCAAAGTGGTCCCGTTGGCATGGATCCAGCCATCTTGCACATAAATGTCGATGGGATCTTTTTCAAAATCAAAAGTCTTTTCAGGAATTTTATCACAGACCATATCCACATGATTTTGGATAATGACGGGGACATTTTGCTCTTTCCCGGCAGTACCTGGCACATAAATAATGACATTCTTGGCGCCATCTACTTTGTATTTCAAATTTTCTTTAGCTGCAAAAGTGGTTAAATATTTTATAACCTGTGCCTCTTTTTTAGAAGGCCTGGGGGTTTGGGTTAATTGATAAAAGCATTCCCAAACATGTTGAGGTTGAGTTGGATAATTTTTGATGTTTTTCATGATTTCCGTCCTATCTGATATGGAAAAATACGATTTAACTTATCAAAAATTAAGTGATCTTGCACATGCGCAAAGAGTCATGTTGATTATATTTATAATCTTGACATCATTCAACTTACGATTATGATAAATTATTTACCTCAAGGCCTCATAGTTAAATGGACATAACGGAGCATTCCTAATGCTCAATTCGTGGTTCGATTCCACGTGGGGCTACCAGCTAATTTTTCAATTTTTGTAATAAGGCAATAATGGCTTTTTGGGGAAACGGTTTTCTAAGCAGAGCATCAGCCTTAAGGTGTGTCTCATCAAGACTCAAATCCTCTTCACCCCACATACAACCAGTTATCAGTACAAATTTAGTATTCTCACAATTTTTTATTTTACGAGCTTTTTCTATGAATTCGTCCCCTTTCATTTTAGGCATCATTAAATCGGTGATCACAAAATCAAAATTATTGTTTTTGATAAATCCCATCGCTTCACTAGCACTTTGAGCAGTAATGACTTCTAGACCGGCTTCCTTTAAAAGCATACATAATATATCTCTTATGGATTCTTCATCATCCACCACTAAAACTTTCCCTTTCATTTTGATTATTTTATTATCACCCAGCACTGGCTTGGGTTTGAGCTCTTTGCTGGTGATCGGTAAAGTGACTATGAAGCTACTGCCGACCCCTTCCTGGGACTTAACGTTGATTTCCCCACCAAAAGCCTTGATGATTTTATAAGAGATTGAAAGCCCCAGACCGGTACCTTTCCCCGCCACCTTGGTGGTGAAAAAAGATTCAAAAATTTTTTCTAAATTTTCATTAGATATCCCATGTCCACTATCTTCGACCTCTATAATTATATGAGAATTCTCTAGTCTGGAACTTACTTTGATAAATTTATTAGGGTCATCAACATTAAATGGTTTCTCCATCATAGCATCTCTAGCATTGGAAAAAAGATTCATAAAAACTTGTTGAATTCTACCCACATTAGCGTAGATAGAATGGGTGCTCGCCTTAAAATTGGTCTGAAACTTTATATCATCTTTTTGGTATATATTTTCAATTAAGTTAATGGAATCTAAAATCAAATCATGCACATCGAATGCTTCCGAAGCTTCACCGTCTACCCGGGCAAAACTGCGAAGTCCTGAAACTATATTAATGATTCTACTAATGGCATTGTTTTGCCGGTCAAAAATCAAATTAAACTGTTGATCATGCAATTTATGCTTGGATACAATTGTTTTCAATATATCCATATTACCTTGAATCACGGTTAGAGGATTATTGATTTCATGGGCCACCGCCGCTGCCAGGGTCCCAATAGAAGCCAATTTAGATGAGCGGATCAATTGATTTTCCACAGTTTTTACCTGTTCACTCTGCTGCGCTACCAGCGTCGTCATCCCTTCCAGTTGAGACTTACTGTACAAAGAAAGATCCCACTTTTGAGAAAGTGTATAGGCAAGTTGAAGAACTTCTACCGCATCAAAGGGCTTTTTTAAAATCAGCAGTCTATCAGTTGGACCTAACTCTTTGGTGATATCCTCCCAGGTATAATCAGAATAAGCTGTACAAATCACGCAATGAATATTTAAATCCACGGCAAATATTTTTTTAATGGTCTCTAGCCCGTCCCAGCCAGGAGGCATCCGCATATCCACAAAAGCCACTTTATAGGGTTCATTATTTTTAAGTGCATTGACTACCAATTCAAATCCGTCTTTTCCCTGTAGGGCACAGTCCACCCAAAATTCTTTACAGACAACGCGTGCTTGATCTTCCTTTTTTAGAAAACTATTGACCATGTTTTGGGCTTCATTGACTCTTTTTTCACTTAAAATTTTTTTAAAATCGTTATGTATAATCTCTTGATCATCTATAACTAGGATTTTATTTTTTATATTATTATTCATACTTGCCTTCTTTCTCCTTGAATTGAGCGATGTTTGCAAGGGAAAGTGAAAATAAACTCCGCCCCTCTTTTTTCGCCCTCACTATTAACCTCCAATTGTCCACCAATTTCCTTGGCAGCCAGGGCAGAATTGTGAAGCCCAAAACCATGCCCTTCTTTTTTGGTGGTATGTCCATAAAGAAAAATTTTATTTAGTTGATCCTTACTTATCCCAATACCGTTATCCTTAACAATGACCTGAATCATTTGATCGTTCTTCCTAACTGACACATGAATTTTTTTGTTACTGATTCCTTTTAAGGCATCTTTGGCATTGGTAATCAGATTGATTAAAACTTGGATCACTTTAAGACGATCAGTTTCTACTGTAAACTCTTGGGCATTTTCCTCGATAACTTCAATCTCGTGCCTTTGCAAAGCATTCTTATTAATATTAATTGCCTGAGAGATAGTTTCATTTATTTTAAATTTTTCAATCATGCCACCTTTCTTGGCCACTGATTGCTGGATATAAACTATATTTTTAATATTTTCCACATACTTTTCTAATTCCATAAATTCACGACCAACTTCTTGTTGTTCTTTTTTCATTTCTTCACTTATAGCGAGTAATACTGGAAAAAACATTTGCCCCTGTTCATGGTTTTTGACGAATGAGACCCAGTTATCTCCGGAGTTTTGAACTACTTCCATCACTTTAAAAAAATCGTTTAAACAGGCATTTTTCAAGCGACTTTGAATGACCCCGATGGAAATATTAATGCTATTTAAAACATTACCTACGTTATGAAGTACGCCTGTAGCAATTTCACTCATACCTGCTTCCCGAGACACTTCCACCAATTTTTTTTGCATATCTTCCTTAATTTGTTCCGCCTTATTTTTTTCACTGATATCTGCTGCAGTACATACGATAATATTATCCATATCCATCAAGGAGGCGGAAAACAATACCGGAATGGTTTCATGATCTTTTTTAATTAATGTGATCTCTTTTTGTCTAATTTTACCCTGCAAAAGTAAATCCCATGACTCATGATTATTAAAATCGCCAGATAAAATCGGCAGTGATTTACCAAGCAAATCGGCTTCATCCCACCCCAAATTAAATATAGTAGAATGGTTTACTGACTTAATAAATCCTTCACTATCTAAGACGATGAGCATATCTCGCATGGTAGATAAAATATTATCCAGATAATTTTTAGAAACCGAAGTCTCATTTAAATTTTGAATCATTTTATTAAAAGTCAAGGCCATAATACCAAGCTCAGAGTTATCATTAATAGATACTTTGACATTCCAATTTCCCTTATCAACTTCTAGCATAGCAGCCGTTAATTGTTTAATTGAATGGGCCAGCGGTCGAGTAATTTTAATGGCAATTAAAATGACTAAGATTACCCCTAACAAGGTAGTTCCAGTGCCAACCGCAATTATTTTAACCAAAACTTGATTAACTGCCATCTGAGGAATTTGCTCATTATTTAAAAAATTTTTTATAAAATACTGACTGATAGTGCTCGTAAATATTCCAAGGAAAGAAGATAAAAGGACAAACGCCACCAAAATAGTATTTCTAATGCTTGTATAATTTTTATTATCCATAAATAAACTATCTTATAAAATTAATCATTATTAAAAAGAATACGCTAGCGCAGCTAAAACCAATGGTAGCCATTAAAAGTGCTTTTAGTCCATGATCACTTAAAATTTTTCGAGCATCAGCATTAAGTCCGATTGCCGCCATGGCGGTGGCCCATAAAAACATATAAATCGGTTTTATAGTGGGACTTAACATTTCATCGTAAAATATACGGTGATGGCCGTAGAAATAAGATCCGAGCACTCCTCCGATAATAAAGATAAACAAAATACTAAAAGTATATAATTTATTTTTACGAACACTTCCAAAAACAGGAATCGCCACGATGAGTGCCAAATACCGGAGTGCCTTTACCGATAAAGCCAATTTGGCTGCATACAAGGCATCCACTTTTTCCACCAGTGGAGGAATGTAATCCATGGCCGCTTTAACAAAACCGGTATACTGCATGGTTGTACCAGCAAAGATTGCATACACTTCGTTATCCAAACCCATAATGGTGCCAACAAAAGGCAGTGCCACAAATAAAGCGAGCAACCCCACAAAAGTCACCGCAATCAAGGAAACCGAAACATCATCACTCTCGGCGTCCATCGCGTGGGAGGTAACTGCAATCGCTGAAGCACCACAGATACCAGAAGAGGTGGCCACCAAATAACTAATTTCTTTTTTTTGATTAAGTAGCTTGCCTGACACGATGATGGAAAGAAAATAAACCGTGACTACTCCAAAGGTTATTAAAATAAGCAGAGGGTCATGTTTTGAATATTTTACAAAATTTAAATTTATTAAAGCATAAAAAATTATTCCCACTGGAATTAAGTATTTGGGTGCTAGCTTAAAAAAGTCGATGGTGTTTTGATTAAAATTGATCATCGACCTCAGCGCAATACCGATAATTAATGCCAACAGCAGCGGATCAGCAAAACTATCACCAGCAATTTTCTCTGTTGCATATGATGCCAACCCAATTGTCAAAATGATGGTAAGACTTCTAAAGACATCCCTATGTTGTTTTAACATATAGATCTCCTAATCATAAATATCTATTAATTGATTGTATTGTAAGTTTCAATACCTGATATTAAAAGGGTGACATCTTTTGCCCTTTTAATTCTCTCTACTTGACGATTAAAGTCCAATAATAGTTTTATATAGGTCTAGTGAATTAGCTAATCCGCTGTAACCGCCACTTTTGCCTAAGTTTCAAAGAAAAATTAATGATGATAACCTAGGTAAATGCTTAGGTCTCCCATCAAAACTAAATTTTTACTACCGATCTTTCTTGCACTTTATGCGTTTCATCTATTTTCTAGTGACATAAATTCTTGCTTAGTTCAGGAATTAGGTACAACTTCCAACATAGTCCCCACTTATGCCTCACCTGCTGGTGATTTTGCAAATGAAAGCAAGGAGGTAACTGATCAAATCAAACTCAGTTATCAATCTGCAAAAAAATCAACTCAAAAGACTTATACCGAAAATAGTATTTCACCATTTCAAAAAAAAGATGTCTCCCTCGATTTAAATAACCAAGACTCAAATTCAATCATAAAACTTGCTACCATCGCCAAAGAAAATGCCCACAAGTTGCATTACATAACCAGTGCCGCCGGGCAGTGGTCTAGAGGTAGAATCAACGTTGTAAAAGCACTCGTTCCCTATAACCTCAAAGAAATTGTCGGACCTAATTTGGTCAAAAAAATTAGAAATTTGGATAAATTATTAGCAACCTCTGAAACTTCCGAGATAATTGCTCTGGCTAAAAAGCTGAAATTATCCAATACCACCGATATTGATTTAATTAAAAAAGAAGCTCAAACCTGGCTTACCAAAATTATAAAAAATGCTTCTGCGGATTTTGAAAAAGGACTCAACCCTCTGGATCTAAAATTCATGAACGTTGCCTTGCTTTCAAAAAAAACATCATCCTACATCCCTTTTGATATTATAACTGCGCCTCATACCCACAAGGATATTGCAAATTACTTGACCAAGCTCAAAAGCAGCTTTCAATTTAAAACTTTTCATAAAGATCCCGTACAAAATAAAAAAATAATTGAGGCCCTTGCAGAATATTTCCAAAAGTCGGATCAACTAAATGACACCCATATTTTAGGTCATCAAAGAGGAGTTTTGGCGATTGATCCAACCACCGGTGACTTCCTCCCAGGTTCAGCCCCCTCAAGCATTGGTGCTGGAAATTTTATGGCCGATTTAAAAAACTCCGGAAGGATGGACGTTCATAAACGAGAAATTTATCATTTTGATAATATCGAAGTAGTCAGCAATTTGGAAGAGACCCTCGCCATGCATGTAATGGGAGGGGCAGAAACATCTATTACCGTAGTCCCTACTAAAGCAGGATACAAGGGAGGGAGTCCCTACCTCATCAAAAATAAAAACGGCACCACGACCACCCAATTAGTAGAAGATTTTTTGGTACCTGATCATATCAAAAAACAAGGCGAATTGTTCAACACTGGATCAATTACTGTGAACCAAAACGCCAAACCTCCTAGGGCCTTAAGCTTTGAAAATAAAGTTGATAAGGATACCGGGAAGCCCATTGTTCGGGTCAAAAGTACACCCGGGGATTTCACCCAAGAAAATACTACCAGTGTTATCTTAGGTCGGCTGGATGATGATCCCGCCAAAAGAAGAGATTATGAAAATTTTAAGAGTTGGGATGATTATCTAAATAACGGATTATTTTATCTGGAAACCATCGCGAACAATCTCTAAGCTATTTTTTTTCTCCCACCACTTCCAAGCTAGAGACATGCATATCGATCCATGACTTTACATACTGATCTATATAACCTTTAAAATGCTCACTTACTTGCATACCTGAAAAATCCAGAGGCTGCATAGTCCTTGATAAAAAAATAAAATCCATATATTGGTCAGCCTCTTTTTTAAATGCCGGACAAATTGCTGAGGGTAAGAATTGATTTTCTAAAAAACAATTTATGGTCTTATCATTATCGAGTCTAATCAAAACCTCTATATAGTTAATACCATAATCTTTCATATTAAAAATTAGTCTTTTTAAATTATTGGTACCCAGTTCATCAATTTCCTGATTAGTCCCAATAATGGCGCAATAGTGATCTTTATGGCTTAAATGGGCGTATAATTCAAAATCCGATTCGGTGGCCACAATCAACAAATTTGGATCCTCAAAAGGAGTAAATTCTTTATCACGAAATTCTTTAGGAAAGGTTTTTTGAAAACGTTTCTTAACAAAACTCGGTGCTAGTATAAATTCAAAATCATTCTCAATAGGACTATACTTAAGGTCATAAGTATGACTAACAGTCTCCTCTTTTTTCTGCATAATACATCGTTTTTTACCAAGGATACGATTGGAAATTTTTAACAGCGGCTTGAGTTTGGGAGAAATGGTATATATATACTGTCTATTTTCCAGGACATTTTTACGAAAGTACCCCATAAAAGTTAGCGTTTCAAAAGAGTGAATTTTATGTGCATTTGGAAAAATCCCCAGTGAATAATAACCATTTTTTAAAAACATCAACTGACTGGCCACTGACACAGTTCTCGTAGTGGTATATAAAGCATCAAGATCCTTTTCCAGTTCCAAAAGTTGTGTAGTACCTTTTTGGATCAAAAGCTTGGCCACACCTCGTCCTTGATAGCCTGGCATCACTGCCACGCCCATAACCTTTCCAGTGCGACTGCATTTATCGATTTGAAATATAATAGACCCGATCGATTTGTTATGATTGGTTGGATCTTTAGCTATCAGCCACAAATAGCGATCAGGGCACAAGAGTGCAACTTTGATTTCATCTGCATTGGTACCTAAACTTAATGGGTAATCATTTTTATAGACCCGATAGTAGATATTCAATATATCCGGAATATCCACGAGGGTTGCCTTAACTATATTAAATTCCATTATTCACTCCCAAATTTCTCATTTTGGAATATAACTCAAACCCAAAAAGGACTCTAGGCTATTTATGCATGGCGGTACTATTTACACGTTTCTAACTGGACTACTAGAATGGGGGTGGTGCTTATCTAGCTTTGCGAAATTACTAGCGAAAACTGAAATAAATTTAAACTGTTACATTACACGGATCTTAACATATTAAAAAATAAAGATTATTTGTTTTTTCATCCCCATTGTTGTAAGCCAGTTAAATATGAATAAACTGAAATTAACCGGCAATCAAACCCAAGCCTCTGAATTTTTTTTAAACGGACACCGTTGCTCGGAAGCTATCTTAAAAAGTTATGGGCCCTCAGTAGGTCTGCCAGAATCCCTCGCAATGAAAATAGGATGTGCCTTAGGCGGAGGCCTGGGTTCCACCAGAAATCTTTGCGGAGCAGTTAGCTCCGCCATAATTGTCTTAGGGCTCATCTTTGGTAGAGAAAGTGAATCCGATCAACTTAGTAAAGACAAAACCAATCAGATAATTTCGCAATTCGTGGAAAAATTTTTAAGCACTTTTCAATCTCTCAACTGCAATGATCTATTAAATCTAGATGAAGACATCTGTCCCCGTCTAGTTCAAGAAGCCACCAAAATACTGGATGAAATTATTGCAAAAGAAAAGAAGTTTTAATTCCCTGAATAATATATTCCACCGAAATAGCCGCCAGAATAAGGCCCATCAATCGAGTGATAATATTAATTCCAGTTCGTCCAAGAATTTGGATTAAATAATGAGCTGTTTTTAAAATGAGACACATAAGTATAGTTGAGATAACAATGGCAAAAAATAAAATTGTTCCTTTTATCATTGAGTCAACTTCTCCAGCTTGCAACACTACCGTAGAAATGGCACCCGGACCTGAAATCATCGGAATTGCCAAAGGGAAAATGGATACGTCTTGTTTCTCGATCCCCTCTTGTTCCTCATGCTCGGTTTGTCTGATTTGAGAACGTTTAGCATGAAGCATTTCAATCGACATGATCAGCAGTAGTAATCCGCCGGCCACTTTGAACGAATGAATGGAAAAACCAAATAAGTTAAAAAACCCATTTCCAAAAAGAGCAAAAAAAAGACAAATTCCCATAACGGTTAATCCCGTCTTTTTTATCATTTTATTTTTTTCTTCTTCGGTATTATCTTTAGTCAAAGATATAAATACTGGAACTATAGAAAATGGACCCATAATAATAAAAATTGAACTAAATGTTTTAAGTATATATTCCAAGTATTCCATATAACCTTTGTACACTTACCTTAGAAATGTTTCAAGAGGCACGAAACATATTCGTAGAGGCATTCACTTACAATATCAGACTAAAATAAGCAAGCTTACCAAAATGAAAATGGTGCCCCTTTCATTTCATTTTCCAATGGTTTAAAATAAGATAAACCATTTTCAAAAAGATTTTTTACTATGAAATTAAAATTTTTGCTGGCTATTTTGTTTCTATGTCATTCCGTTTGGGGTGGATTTAATGATAAAACTCCTGAGGAGTTCAGCTATATTCTGGAAAATTCTAAAGATAAATTAATTGATAGAGAAGAAAGATATATTAACTTGGAAAAAGCGGTAAACACCATTAAACCTGACGATATATTAAAAATCGGCATCACCTATTCCTACAAAGATGCGATTAATCCTTTTTATATGGAAGGATTAGATGTTTCACCGTTGCCCTTAGTTCAATATGATCGGAGTTTTATTTACGAAGTAGCGCCCCATATTACCAATTATGTTTTGGTCGATGATTCACATGAATTTGTCCTAAAGAAGAAAACATTGGGAGGAAAGGATCAAATTAAAAACTTAATCAATGAAAAAAAAGGGCAAAAAAAAGTTGCCTTGGTCTTTTTTTCTGGACATGGAACTCCAGAGGGGAAAACCCCAATTCCCACTCACACCAAAGAATGTAAAAAACTATTCAAAGAATTACAGGCAAAATACGAAACTAAAAGTAGTCCCCCCGCCCCCCGTCCGTCTCTGACTACGGATTGGAAAAACAGTGAATGTAAAAATGAAAACTACATATTAAGTATGAACGATTATAAACAATTTCTAGCGCCCCTCGATATTGTGATGATAAATGATTCAGATCACTCTGGCATCTATCTTGATTTAGTTAATAAGGGCGAATTTGCAGGTCTTATTCACTCCACTTCAAAAGATTCTCCTACCAATTACTATCCAAGTTACTCTGACTATCCCGGAGGAGCATTAATGGCTGAATTACGAAAAAGATTGAAAGCCACCATAGGCTGTAAATTAGATGGCACTAATCAAAGACCGAAAGATCGAATTCTTGATTTGCAAGAGTGGACTACTGACATTAAGAATTTAAAATACGCCAATTATCAAGCTGATCCCCAAGTGAAAAAGCAAAATATGGGGTTATACATAGTAAGCTCACAAGATTTAATTAAATCCATTCCCATTCACATCTATACCTCCGCCGAGTGTAAAGATCAACCCCCTGTTTCAACCACACCGTGGGAAGCAATAAAAAGCAGATACCCGCATTCCTCCAAATCCGTGGAAACCCTTAGTCGTCAAGCCCGCATCGTTCATTCAATGGAAATGCTCTCTATAGGCATAGGACAAGCCTTCGGTGTCGAATAAATATTTAGAAAAAACCAGCCTGCCAAAAAACCGTTTAAGATTGCTATTTCTAGTTAGTCAATAATACAATATGACCATCACAAAATAATTATTTTTGAAGAGATAAATAAATGTTTGGTAAATTGCCTATTCCCATTCAAGTTTCAATAAACTTCATATTATCATCACTTGTGCTACTTATCAGTTTGCACCTTTTTTGTGATAGCGCTTTTTCCAGTAACCATAGCACTCTCCCCGAAACGATAACGCTAGAAACCGCCTTCAAATCTGCTCTCGAAAAAACCGAGACTGTACCTATTGGCCAATCCAGAATTAATCAGGCACAAGCTAAAGGTGATCAGGTAAACTCTCGTTTTTTACCGTCCTTATCGTTTGAAGCCAATTATCTGGAACAAGAAAAGGCTCATAAGTTGATTCCCGAAACAGGTATCTGGGGCGATAGACAATCTCACACCCGACTCCATCTTTCCCAATCAATATACGAAGGATGGCGTAATTTAAATCAACGGGATGCTAGTAAATTTGACAGTGAGCTCCAACGTCAAAATTTATTTTATGAAAGCAGTTTGACCTATATCAGTGTTGCCAAAACTTTTTATTCAGTTATCTCCAACGAAGTCGAACTTGTCAGTCTAAACAAAACCATTGGCCTGGCCAAAGAACGAGTTAATGAAATAAAAAACCGAGTTAAAATTGGCAAATCTAGAAATATCGAATTGGTGGCAACCCAGGCACAGCTTGCCGTCTTAGAGGCCCAAAAAATTGCGACAGAAGGTGAACTAAATGCGGCCCTTGATCAATTTGTACTCAGTACTGGGCTATCTCGCAATGTAAAATTATTCGAAGAACATGATCAGATTGAAAAACCAGAAACCATCGCTTCCTATCTTATTTTTATGGATGAGCGTCCAGATATTAAAGCCGCCAAGGCCCGCGCCCAAAGCGCTAATAGCCACATGTCATCTGCTAAAGCCGGGCATCTGCCTTCAGTTGATATTGGAGCAAACTATTACCCCACGCGCGATGGCGCTAGAGAAAATATGAATTGGGATGTAGGCATAACTTTGACTCTTCCGATTTTTACCGGAGGACTCGTTAATGCTCAAGTTCGTGAAGCCAGTGCCGTAAAAACTGAAGCTGAATATTTACTAGTTTCTTCCAAACGACGGGCTGAAATTGAAATCAGAACAGCTTATAACAGTTTGGTCAGCGCTATTGATCAGAATAAGGCTTTAGAATCAGCACTTAAATTCACTGAGCAAAATTACAAAGAACAAACCAAAAACTATAAATTCAGCCAAGCTACTAACCTAGATGTCATTTCGGCTTTAAATACCTATCAAGAAACCAAACGTTCCTTCGATAGAACACACTATCAAGCTTTGTTATATTGGGCACAGTTAAAAGCTACCACTGCCCAAATTTCTCTTAACTCCTTAATGACAAATGAAAAGGATTATTAATGAGACTCTCAGAAATATCCATAAAAAATCATGTTTTTGCCTGGATGATAATGTTTGCTCTTATTATTTTTGGGGCCATCTGTTACCAAAAAATGGGAATTAGCCAACTGCCAAACGTAGATTTTCCAACCGTAAGCGTAGGGGTTACTTTAGATGGCGCCTCTCCTGAAGTAATGGAACTCGATGTAGTCGATGTAATAGAGGGAGGACTAGTCTCTATTCCTGGAATAAAAAGCATGTCTTCGTCCGCCAGAACTGGCTCGGGGAATATCACCGTCGAATTTGATCTGGATAAAAATATTGATACTGCTGTTTCAGAAATCCAAAGTGCCGTCGGTCGTGTCCAGCGAAGATTACCCGATGACGTCTCCCCTCCTACAGTGAGAAAAAGTAACCCTGATGATATGCCCATTTTATGGATTGCAGTAGCCGCTGAAAACCTTGCTCGCAAAGAATTGATGGAATTTGTGCGTGATAATATCCAAGATCAATTTTCCATGATTGATGGAGTTGGTGAAGTCTTTCTAGCTGGATATGTAGCGCCAAACCTTCGCGTATGGTTAGCACAAGACAAGCTTGATCAATATCAACTGACCGCTTCGGATGTAATGGGAGCTATCAAACGAGAGCATTCGGAAATGCCTGGCGGAAGAATTGAAACGATCGATCAGGAAATGAATGTTCGAGCGATGGGTGAAGCTTCCACTATTAGTGATTTTGAAAACATTACCATTAGCAGACGTGGTGGTGCCTTAAATTATTCCCCGGTAGCCTTGAAAGACGTGGCCTTAATAGAACATGGTACCGAAGATATTAGAAATATTGGTCGCTCCCAGGGCAAACTCTCCGTAGGTCTTGGTATAAGAAAACAGCCGGGAGCCAATGCCATCCAAGTGGGCAAGCTAGTTAAAGAAAAAATGAAAGAAATTGCCGGACAACTTCCCCAAGGAATGGAAATGGGTATCCGGTTCGATGCCACTACTTTTATCAAAGAATCTGTGGATGAATTAGTTTTTACGCTATCGTTTGCAGCTATTTTAACAGGTATCATTTGTTGGTTTTTTTTAGGATCATTTTCTGCCACTATCAATATTATTCTCGCAATCCCTACCTCTATTATTGGAAGCTTTATTGCACTCTATGCTCTTGGCTATACACTCAACACCTTTACACTGCTAGGACTTTCGTTGGCCATCGGAATTGTAGTTGATGATGCTATCATGGTACTGGAAAATATTGTCAGACATAAAGAAAGCGGAAAAGATCGAATGAGTGCCGCCTTGGATGGTTCCAAAGAAATTACTCTCGCAGCTATGGCGACCACCGCTGCGATTATTGCTATCTTTTTTCCGGTGGCATTTATGGACGGAGTCATCGGCAAGTTTTTTCTTCAATTTGGTGTGACTTTGTCAGTTGCGGTAGCCATCTCATTATTAGAGGCGCTCACATTGACTCCTATGAGATGTTCACGCTTTTTAACCGTTGAAAAAAGAACCTCTATGGTAGGAAAGTTTGTGGAAAATTCTTTCCAGTATTCAGAACGCCTTTACCGCCAAATTATACCCATCACCCTTAAACGTCCCTGGACCACCCTATTTATTGCAATATTATTCTTTGCTGGGACTTGGATGATTAGCTCTCTCTTAAAAAAAGAGTTTGTACCAACCCAGGATCAATCCATGTTGAGTGTCCGGTTGCAAACCGCAGTGGGATCTTCCTTGACCTTCACGGATAATAAAGTTCAAGAAGTGGAAAAATATTTTTCTTCTCGCAAGGAAATAGAAAGTTATTTTAGTTCAGTGGGAGGAATGGGTAGCTCGCAAGTGAATGCCGGTAACATTTTTTTAACTTTGACTCCTAAAAACAAGCGAAGCTTGAGCGCTCAGGAGTTAGCAGATGTTTATCGCAAAGAATTGCGCAAAATCCAGGACGTGAGGGTCACCATTCAAGACCCCTCCCTATCCGCACTCGGCGGTAGAAGAAGTTTTCCTATTCAATTTACCATCAGGGGTCCAAAGTGGGATCGCTTGATCGAGCTATCAGAAAATATCACCAAACAGATGGAAGAAACTAATTTAATGACTGACATCGATACAAATTATCAGGCCGGTATGCCTGAAATTCGCATTGTCCCTGATCGAGTTAAGGCACGTCAATATGGCGTAGATGTTTCTGAAATTATCCAAACGGTAAATGTCATGATGTCTGGTGCAGTCGCGGGTAAATATTCCCAAGATGGTCGTCGTTCTGATATCAGAGTAGTACTACCTTCCAAATCCCGTAACTCACTTGATACTATTAAACAGTTAAAAGTTAGAAACGACCAAGGAGAGCTTATACCTTTGGAAAAAGTTATTGACGTAGAAAAACGCACTGGACTACAGGCCATATCTAGAGAAGATAGGCAGCGAGCCATTAATATTCACGCCAATGTGGCCAAGCACAGTTCACAGGCCACTGCTATGGAAGAAACGCAAAAAATTCTACAAACCAATTTACCCGATGGTTACTCATTTGTCGTAAGCGGAAGTGCCAAAACATTTCAAGAATCATTTGTCGGTTTGATTCTCGCATTGATCCTTGGTATTTTAATTTCCTACATGGTGCTCGCTTCTCAATTTAATAGTTTTGTTCATCCCATTACGATTTTAACAGCGCTCCCCTTCAGCATTTCCGGAGCCTTTATCGCCCTTTATTTGGGCAATCAAACCTTGAACATTTACAGTATGATTGGCCTGATCCTTTTAATGGGAATTGTTAAAAAGAATTCCATCATGCTGGTTGAATTTACCAATCAAGTTCGTAAAAACGGCAAGTCCGCCCACGAAGCTTTACTAGAAGCGTGCCCGATTCGATTAAGGCCCATTTTAATGACTTCCATCTCTACTATCGTCGGTGCCCTGCCAGCTGCCTTGGCTTTTGGCCCAGGGGCAGAAAGTCGAATTCCCATGGCCCTTTCAGTAATTGGTGGCGTAATCATTTCCACTTTACTAACACTGTTCATTGTTCCTAGTATCTACAGTCTTTTAGATCGGTTTAACAAATATTAATTGCTACCACTAATTTACTATGCACCAGTTTGATAACCTTTCTTATAGGCTGTTTTATGCATCTTCTGAAATCCATCAATAATTTTTCTGTCCTTTACTAGATAGACTTTAAATCCCTCTTTATTTCCTACTGAAAATTGTTCTAATATCCGACTTTCATCAGCCTTAGAGAGATTCCCCACAAAGATATCGAGATGGTTTCCTTTCACCCCACCACCCGTGTCTCCCGCAAAGAATAAGCCATCATGGATTACCTTTTTTCCATTTTCCAACACAAAATCTTTTCCCTTCATACTGGGAATATAAATTACACTCCCAAGGGGAATAACACTTCTATCAACGGCTATGGTCCTAAATGGTATTGCTGAACCACCCCAAGCACCATTACCCCACCAATTATCTAAAATCCTAAATCTCGTTTGCGAAGACTTTTTTGAGTGGTAAGCCAAAGTGATGGTGCCATGATTTTTATCACATTGAATTCTACCCGTACCCTGCATCGCTAGCTCACGCATATTTTTTTTAGAAAGAAATATGTCTGCTCCCGTGCTTGGACATTTTATAGGTTTTCCCTTATCTCCAAGTAATTGATTTGCAGAATTACTTTTTTCTACAGACTGATATGTTCTTGACCAATAAATTGTTGATCTAAATTTATCACTTTTAGCTACACCATCCTTCTGATCAAATGGAATTTCAAATTTAGTGATTTCGAAAAGAGCTGGAAGAGCGGTTAAAAGTTCATTTGCCATACGATTATTTTTGGGTGGCAAAAGAGAACTAACGTAAGGGCAATTATCATCTGTAGCTGCATACACATTACCTATGAACACTATAGCGAGCAAAAATTTAACTAATGACATTGCCGTTTACCTCGAACAGGTTAACCTCTCTGTCAACCCATCGGAATAGTTAAGTAAATATTAACTTATTTTTAAAAATACTGAGGAATAACTTGCAGTAAGGTTTTATTTGGTTTTTTAGATAACTGAAAGCAAGTGGTGTTTTACAACCAAATTACTCAAGATTAATTTAAACAATCTTAAAATGGTCTAAGGTTGATTGAATGACATCTTTTGCAGTAGAAAAACTTTTTTGATAATTTTCTGGTCGTTCAAGAAATGAGCACATGTTAGCAAGATCGAGCAATCTAGACACCTCTCTCCAGTTTGAAGGTAAAGCCTGGTTAATCGAGCGGTATCCTTGTTCAAATAGTTCATCCGACTTTGTCTCATAGTCGTAACTAAAACGAAAAAAATTACCTAAATCGATCACACCATTCCCTGAAAGAGCAAATTCCCAATCAATGACTGCTAGTAAATGAGGTTCAGAGTCATTTGACACCAAAAGATTTTTAGGGTTGAAATCAGTATGCACGAGTTGATTTATAAATTTACATTCTTCAACAATGCACCAATGTTGTTCCATTAACCGAACCAGTCGTACAAGAGTTGTTTGATCAATTCTATCAGGTTTAGTTTCTAGCATTCTAATGGTCTTAAAAATAAAACCTTTTAAAAAAACTGCGAAGTCATCATATTCATGCCCAACCATCATCTCCTTCCCCATAAATCCTTGTCGTGAAAAAGTGATACTGTGAATTTTCGCCAG
>MEPW01000033.1 GCA_001769975.1 Bdellovibrionales bacterium RIFOXYA1_FULL_36_14
AGCTGCAATCGGACAAAAAGGACTGGAAGTCGTTCAAGGTGTTATTGTGCAAGACAATTTGATGGACAAGCAAATGGATCTTATGAGCAAAACCGCTACTTCTGCAGCTGATATTACTAAAAATGCTTTTGAGGCCCAAAAAGCAGGCATTGAAGAGCAAGGAAAAGTTGCACAACAGAGAGTAGTTTTTCATGGTGCTAAACTGGCTGCCATGATTGCAATTCATCAAACCTTCCCTACTTCAAGTGAAATGATCAAAACCTGTTCCGAATCAGGGATCAGGGGCGATATAGGTGTCAAAATACGCAACGCTGTTAGTAGTAGTATTCATCAATACATCAAAGATGTTGGTGTTAGTGTCCAAGATGAAGCAAGCTGGAAACACAATATAGAAAAAATGGACGCACAAAATAAAAAAATGGAGAAAATCTTTTCCGACTCAACACCTAATGATATTTGCAGAGCGGTCATTGATTCTGGCGAATTTAGTTTGCTTAAAAATCAGCCCGTCAAAGATACTCTCAAAGAAATTATGTTAACTGCTGGAATTGATATGGCTTCAGAAGGATTGACCGCCAGTATTTTAAACAAACAAGCGGATCGTTTGGACGATGCCATCGCCAGTATTGATGGCTTTACACCCGAAGATTTACCCGGATTGCAACCCGAAGCCGTGCTACGCAGATATTGTGAACAATACCCCAACGATCCTAAATGTTCAGGGTTCACCAATCCTTATCAAGGGACTAATTGGGATGGTGGCGGTTTTGGTTTTGACGGAGGTTCCGGACTGGCAACGGAAATAGGTGCTTCAGAAAGAACAGATAACTTAAATACAGCAGCTACAGGAGCCAGTCCAAATCAAGGCGATGGTGCCGTATTTATCGGCGATAATCCAATTGATAAAAGTTCAGGATTTTTAGACGCCCCCCCTTCTGTTGGTGCCCTTAAAGATCTGGGCGGCGGCGGCGGCGGCGTAGGCGGTTCAGTGGATGGTGGCGGACTCGGAGGGCTATCAGCAGGCGGTAGTAACACCAATCCTGCTCCCCCCAGAGACACCACCAGTAAAATAGAGATCCCCAAATATGCTGGCGGTGGAGCAGACTTTAGCTATCTGGGAGGAAAAGGTGTGGATAAAGCGAAATCCACCGATGATAAAAATCCTTTAGCCGATTTTTTTAAACAAAAAGAAAGTGCCAAAAATAATCAAGAGTTAAATTTTAGCAATAGAAGTATCGCTTCCCAAGAAGGAAGTTCGCTATGGAAACTTATCTCTGATCGCTATTCAAAAGCAGCCGAAAAAAAGCAGCTACTTGACCCAGAGACGATAGAGAACTCTATGGACACCGACTTTTGACACCAAAATGTCCCTAGCAATACCTGTATTCGTTTAAAATCATTGCACGATTTTTCTAATAGACTGTAATTATTAAATAATTTTTAAGCAATATTGGCATCCTCTTTGAAGATAAAAGACCAGGTTGAAGGCCGATCTTTGAATCACGGAGGGGCATTCATGGAAACTAAAAATATTAAACTACTTAAAAGAGCTTTCCATATCGTTATTCTTGTTTTTATCATGCTTTTGCTTGCATCATAGCATCAATTTATAGAAACTAAGGTCTTGCGTGTTGGCATTTGACCATCTAAGATGGTTGGTAAGAGTTCCTTTTTTACCTTATAAACTATGAAAAGAACCAAAACCAACTTACTTTTTGCTGAATTTATCAACGCCTCTGGTTACCAAGAACGCATCTTACAAGCTATTGTTCATTACAGTTCACTTTCTAGTGATATAAATGTGCTGAATCTTTGCGTAAAAATGCATGATGACTTGTTCGTCTCGCTCACCGACAATATTTTAAGCAAGAATTTGTATTTAACTGAGGAAAACCAAAACCCCTCACCTCGGGAAACCCTTCAACACTTTCAAGCTTCCATGAAACTTATCGAATACTTGCTAAAAATGAATCTCCACACGGAATATCTCATAAAAACGGTAACCAAACTTATTAATTTAATTTATCAATATGCCCAATTGCTACACGAGGAAATCCTCAAAAAGACCAATCTTACTATCGACTATCCGCGAGTGAACCTTACCCAAATGCAAGACCAAACTCCCGATCGAGTAGTGCCTTTGTTTTTTTTAGATGACCAAAAATTACAAATAGATGAATTTAACACACCAGTCTTTTCTTTAGATTTTAAAAGAATTGATCATTGTAATGAACTTATCAAAGATGGACACCAGAAAATCTTTGAAAAAAAATACCCCGAAGCTTTAGACCTTTTTCTAAAAGCGGCAAACTATAACGCCACCGCAGAAGTCCTAACCTTGATTGGTTGGAGTTATTCCTTAACAGGTAATATACAAAAAGCACGGGAATACTGCCTAAAGGCCATAAAAATTGATCCAGATTTTGGCCCCCCCTACAACGATATGGGAAACTACTTACTTATTGAAAACCGTCTGGATGAATCACTCAAATGGTTTGATTTGGCCAAAAAATGTCGCAACTATCAACACCGAGAATATCCCTTCATCAACGCCGGGAAAGCATATATTAACAAAAAAGAATTTTCCAAGGCCCTTATGGAGTTTGAAAAAGCCTTGACCTTTACCCCGTACAATAAGGAATTAACCGAAACCATCAACCGCTTGAAATCATCCTTAAAAAATACCTATGCTAAAGAGACTTTCCTCGAAGATGCACCTCTACAATAAAATAATTGGGACGTTTTATGGTTTTAACCAGAGATAAATTAAATCTTTTTCTCAATCAGTATTTGGATGTAAAAAAATTTGATGACTATTGCTTAAATGGACTGCAGGTGGAAGGACGACAACCCATCAAAAAAATATGCTTTAGTGTTTCAGCATCCAGAGAGAATATAGAAAAAGCCGTATCAATGAAAGCCTGTGCCATGATTGTTCACCACGGAATTTTTTGGAAAAACAATCCCGTTGACTCCCTTAAGGGTCCACTGAAAAATCGGCTTGCCCCGCTCATTAAAAATGATATCAATTTATTCAGTTACCATTTGCCTCTGGATGGACACAAAAAAATTGGTAACGCCGCGGTCATTGCTGCCAAACTTGGACTTTTAAAAGTACAGCCCTTTGGTCTATACAAAGGATCTTTTATTGGCGTTAAAGGATGTCTTAAAAGTAAAACCTCCCCTGCTGTTTTAGAAAAAAGGCTGGAACACGTACTTAATCATAAAATTATTGTATCAACCCCATCTACGACCTTAAGCTTACGCACGATAGGTATTGTCACTGGAGGGGGAGGATCTTTTTACAAATATGCTAGCAATGAAAAATTGGACTCCTATTTAACCGGAGAAATCAGCGAAAATGACTGGTTTGATGCCAAAGAGGCAGGACTTTGTCTCTTTGCCGGTGGGCACAACGCCACCGAGGAGTTTGGTATCCTTGCGTTAATGAAACTTATTGAAAAAAAATTCAAAGTAGACTGTGAATTCATAAAATCTTATAATCCCATTTAAACCTCCAGGATAATATTATGAAAATTTGTTTTTCAATCACTTTATTTTGTATTATTTCACTTTCCACGTTTGCATCAGGGCTTAAAACTGAAGATTTAAAAAACACGGTTATTGACACTAGTACCAAGAGTCAGGAAAATATAAATCCTGAAGAACAAAAAAAGTTACAAGAGGACCTGCTAAACTACAAAAAAAAGATTCAAGAAAACCACCAGGTTCTTGAAGAACTTGATAAAGAAGATAAATAGGAGCACCCATTATGATTAAAGTAATAATACTTATCTGCATCTTTCTACCAGCTAACCTTTTTGCCCAAGGTTTTGAAATTTATAAGAAGGGTGACGGGGCTAAATATCATATGAAAATGCAAGATAACCCCGACTCCGAAATCTCCATTTATTTTGCGGATGTTAAAAAAGAAAGTATCTCTGTGGAATTTTTTATTTACGCGCAAAATACCTTAATTCCAGTAAAACTTTACCAACAATTTCTCCTTGCCAAAAATACTGACGGCAGCTTAATGATAAAAGAGAGCTATATCCAAGGACCAGACGAAAAATATCCCCAAAGGATGAATCCCGAATCTTTTACTAACAGCAATGGCATAGAACTAAATGATTTCTTTTTTAGTGATGAAAAGCAGCTAAAGGCTTCCTTGATTGGAAAAGAAGAACTCTTGATGGCTGCGGGAAAGGCCAGAACCCATCATTACCGCAAAGTCCATAATGGACAACATATTGATTATTGGATTTCACACGATTCCAAACCCTTTGGATTAATCAAGATGATTTCCAAAAACGAGAAAGTTGCTGAACAAAACTATACTGTCGAATTGCTGGCCATTTTAAAGAATGTTACGGCCACCATCAATCCAAAGAATGCAAAACCATTAGACCAAAATGGTAAAAAAATACTAAACGGCGTACCAACCTTTAAATAAATAAACCCGCTATCATAATCATTTTTGACGCCACCAGCTGTGAAAGATTTTTCAATTAGATCTTTTAAATTAAATCAGCTATATTCCTTGTGTTTTAAATATAATTAATACCTTCTTGCGGAGCTGATTATGAACTATCGGATAACGGATCATCCAGTTATTGATTTTCCTACTAACAAACCCAAAGTCACCTTTACTTTTAACGGTAAAGAAGTGGAAGGTTTGGAAGGTGAGCCGATTATTGTTTCACTACGGGCCAGTGGAATTATTAAATTAAAAGAGGGCACCAAAAAGCATACTCCCTATGGCCCTTTTTGCATGCAAGGTCGCTGCTGTTCCTGTGCGATGACCGTAGATAAAAAACCTAATGTCATGACTTGCGTCACTCCCCTTAAAGAAGGCATGAGTGTCAAATATATGGGTGATGAATTAGATATGGATATTTTTAAAAAACTACCCACTAAAAGAATTGATATTTCTCCCGGGCAATTTTCCCAGAAAGCTCCCAAATGCGAACTTGCTATAATTGGTGCAGGCCCTGCTGGTATGGAAGCTGCTTTAATGGCAAAAGAAGCTGGAGTTAAAAGTGTCGTTCTATTCGATGACAAGGAATATCTGGGTGGGCAATTAAGATTACAAACCCATACCTTTTTTGGAAATAAAGATTTAGGCGCTAGTATCCGTGGCTATGAAATCGCTAATCATCTCAGACAAAAAATTGAAAACACTGATATTGATATCAGACTAGGAAGTACCGTAGTTGGTCTTTACCCGCTCAACATGATTGGATTTAGAGATGAAGATAAACTTAATTTTATAATGGCGAATAAAATAATATGCGCCACCGGCGCTAGTGAACGCTTCCTCCCCTTCCCAGGCAATTGCCTTCCGGGAGTTATGGGTGCTGGCGGTGCTCAAACATTTATGAACATTCATGGAGTGAAGCCCGGAAAAAAAGTTTTAGTAGTGGGGGGAGGTAATATCGGAGTCATCCTCGCCTACCAACTTATTCAAGCAGGCATTGAAGTGGCCTGTGTAATTGAGGCGTCTGCTAAAATGGGTGCCTATGAAGTGCATGTCAAAAAACTGCAAGCGTTGGGAGTTCCTCTATACACCAATCACACCATCAAGCAGGCCCAAGGCAAAGACTGTGTCGAAGGTGCCACGATAGTTGAATTGGATAAAAATTGGCAGCCCATAAAAAATACTGAAAAAACTTTTTCTTGTGATACCATTTGTCTGGCAGTCGGGCTTTCACCTTTAAATGAATTGTTATGGCAGGCCGGCTGTGAATTTGCCTATTCTAATGAACTTGGGGAAGTTCCTCTATTTGATAAATTTAGACAAACCAGTAACCGAGATATTTTTGTTGCGGGAGATTGTGCCGTTATTGGAGAGGCATCCATCGCTAGATTAGAAGGTCGAATCGCTGGTTTAAAAGCGTCGCTTGATCTTTCCTACCCGCACCCTGATTTTAATCTAAAATTAGATGAAGCTTTTCATCTTTTGGATAATATCCAAACCGGCAGCTTCGGTTACCGCCTAGGCCTTGGTAAAAACAAACTGACGGCATCTGCACCTAAAGAAAATTTTAAGCCTCAAAAATATCAACAAAAACTCACAGCAGAGGACTTCAAAGGCAAAGAGAAAAAAATTCTTATTAATTGCCATCAGGATATTCCCTGCAATCCTTGTGAAGGCTCATGTCATCTGGGTGCCATAAAGATTGGTAATGAAATAAATCAGCAACCCTCCATTGATCATGAGGTGTGTAAAGGTTGTGGTATTTGCCTTACAGCTTGTCCTGGACGGGCCATTAGACTGGTTCAATACAACTACGATAATCTAAATTCCTTGCTCACTATTCCTTTTGAATTTTATCCCTTCCCAGAAGAAGATGCACCGGTGGAAGTGCTGGATCAACAGGGACAATTTCTGTGCCTAGGCAAAATAAAAACCACCAAGACTCCCAAAGATAAAACTGGATGCGGAACTGTTTCTATTATTGTGCCCAAAGCCTACGCCTTTGATGGAGTCACTCTCAATATAATACAAAACCAGCCTAAAAAGATTTCAGAAGATACCTCTACCCTCCAGAATCAACTTCCATCTCTCGATTTAAATGCTTATGTTTGTCGCTGCGAAGAAGTGACTTATCAGGATGTGCTGGACTTAATTAAAAATGGTGTCACCAACATTAATGATATTAAAAGGCTAAAACGCGTAGGAATGGGGCAATGCCGAGGTCTCTCATGCACTAGCGTGATTGAAAATATCTTAAAGCAAGAACTCAAACAAAGTAAGGAGCATATCCTTAACATCAAAAAAAATAGAAGAACCATGTATCGGCCACCAATTAAGCGAATCACCCTCGGAGAGGCCGCTAAATTAAAATTCTCCAAGGAAGAAATCAAACTTTTTGAGGGCATCGAAACCGTGCGGACCATTCCCCAAGAAATCATCAACACTTTTGTTGCCCAAAAGGTTGAAATTAGCGAAAATCTTAAATCGAAATATGTCATTATCGGAGGTGGAATAACTGGAATCTTTACAGCATGGTGGCTCGCCAAATTGGGAGCATCAGATATCACCGTCATTGAATCAAACTTTTTATCATCAGGACAAACTGGTGCTTGCCTCGGTGGCATCCGTACAGGTTTTAATACCAAGGGTAAAGTTAAACGGGCCCAAAAAGGACTGGAAGTTTACCAAAATGCCTTTGATTTAATCCAGGAAGACGTCGGTTGGTATCAAGGAGGATATGCCTATCTATCTTTTGATGAGGCTACCAATAAACTCTTTAACGATAGTTTTACCACATGGAATCAGGCCCAGGTCAGCTTTCAATATCTAACTGATAAAAATACTTTTAATCAAATCGTCCCAGGAGTCGATTCAGAAAGAGTTTCAAGCATGGTATATTTTCCAGAATCAGGAGGGGCCAATCCCTTTAGAGCAACCTATATGTTTGCCAAAGATGCTCAGCGTATGGGAGTTAAAATTTATACCAATCACGAAGTTATCGACATTTTAAAAAATAATCAGCAAGTCAGTGGTGTAATTATTTCTGACAAAGAAAAGAAGATTTATAAAAATATTGCTTGTGAGCACGTGATTAACTGCGCTGGCACCAGCTCAGTTCGCGTGGCCAAAATGGTGGGCATTGATTTATCCGGGCAAGTCTCCATTGAAAGACATGGTGCCTTTATTACAGAAAAAATGCCACTGTGGTTAGATCCATTGGTGGTTTCTTATCACCCTGAGCTCTCTGGTTACTGGCAACAAAAAAGAATGGAAAAGGGCGTAGATGAAGGAGAAATTGTGGCCTGTTACAGCTCTAAAAATCCTATTATAGGATTTAATACTCACTCCTATATTTACTTTCTAGCAAGGATGGCCAAGGCCATGCTGTTGTGCCAACCCTCTATGGCCGATATTGGAATTATTCGTAATTTTGCCGAACACTATGTGGGACGACAATCAGGTATACCAATCATTGGCGATACCCCCGTCAAAGGATTTTGGCTAAATATAGCTAAAAAAGGACACGGATTCATGTGTGCTCCTGGAGATGGTTACGCTTTGGCAAAGTCTATATTGGATGGAAAAAGGCATGAATGGATCAATGAATGCACGCTTGAAGAACACATAAGTTTTACGGAAACCATGAAGTAGCAAGATATCTTAAATCGTTTCTTGATACTTGGACCATTTTTTTATACAATAAATATATGAAAGTATTTTACTGGATAAGATACCATCTAGGTAAGGTTCTACTTATCTTAATTATCGTGTGGGCCCTAATTACCGGTCTTAAGTTTTTTTTCCCCACCAGCTCATCTTCTAAAGCAAATAAAAATCGGCCCTCCTCCATTGATTTTCGTCCAATCAAGGAAGGAAAGCCCAGTAATTATAATCGCCGTCCTAGGCAACACCTCGAGGAAGTTAAGCCCAAAAAGACTCCCTTTAAAACCATGACCTATACTGATCCATCCCGTAACGGCAATCAATTCACCATCAGTGATGAAACACAAAGTATGCTCGTGGAAATGAGAAAAGAGCTAAATGATTATGGCATATTGATGGAAGATTTGCTGATGGCGGTAGAGATTTATTATCAAAAAAATAAAAAATCCAAAAAAGGCCCTACTAAAAATGAACTCATGGCACTTCTGCCCGACCATATCAAAGAACTGGTTCCCGAAAATAAAAGAAAATTTAAAGAAGCAGAAGAGTCCAAAAATAAAAAGGACGTCAAGGACTCCAAAGCGAGTCTTACTTCTGAAAATGGACAACCCCCTTCGGAAATTATTACACCTGATGGGCAAGATATCAAAATCGACAAGGATACCCTGGACCAGGATTCCTCTGATCAAGTAAATAGGAAAAAAACCAACAATGCAATAAACGAAGAGCAAGATGAGACCCATGAAGCAGTGTCCCCCACTCCCAATAATAAAAAGAATGAAGAAGACCCTGCTTTTGAACCCTCCAATTCCCCCAGCGAATCCACAGAAGAATATTAAAACAATCGTGATAAAAAAGAAAGGCCCACTAAAAAGTGGGCCTTTGGCTTAACCAACAAATATAAGTAAAATTTTATTAGTAACCAACTTGAGTATGGGTCAATGCTTTACTAGCTGTAATAGTCCAAGCATCACCTGTAGTAGGTAATATATAATTTGCTACAATATAGCCAAGGGCTGCAGCAGTAAAAGAACTTTCAGAAGCAGTCATACCCGCTTGAGCAGTGACTAAGTTAGCACTGGTAGCCGCCGTGGTAGCACCTATTTTTTTAAGTGCACCAAAATTGGCGGTGTCGTTACCACTGACATAAGCACCACAAGCAGCTCCGTTACCAACAGCAATAGTTACCGCTGTAGCAGTGCCGGCCGTAAAACCAGTCGCATAATATCTTTGGGCAGCCTCAGTTGAAGGGTTATATCCCATCTGTGATAAACAGGTCGCATAAGTATCATAGTCAGAAGCAAAGGCTTGTTCTGCGGTATAAATCGCAGATAAGTGAAGCTTGGCTTCAGAAGTTTTGGACTTAGCCTGATACTTTTTAAAGTTGGGAATAGCTACTGCGGATAAAATACCGATAATAGCAACAACGACCATGAGTTCTACTAGCGTAAAACCTTCATTCAATCTAAAATTTTTCATAAAACCTCCATTTAAAAGTAATTAAAGTTAATTACTCATTATTGTTGAAAATACATCCATTGAGAGGACAATACTTCAACCTGAACTAAAACCACCCTGATTTTCCTAATAACTTCCTCGTCAAAAGTAGACGTGAAAAAAATAAGTGAACCAAAGTGTCGATTGTAAATATAATACTCTCTATTTCATTCTAACTTAAAAAATAATGAAACCAAAATAATAAATAAAGTATTATTAATCTGTTAAACTTGAGTTCTTAGCACTTAGGGCTTTTCCTTCGAAAAACATAACATTTTGATAGTACAATAGCTGCCTCAATATCTTGGCACTTTTGTTAAATTGGCCCTTAAAACGTTATGACATTTTTGATTTTACACTGGAGTCAATAGCATAAAAAAAGGGGGCCTTCTGCAAAGACCCCCTTCTTTTTCGGCTTCCTGCCTCTTTGATGTAGATGACATCCTATTCATCCACACTTTCATTATAACTAATATTTCAAATTGGAACATTAAAAATTTTCATGGAAATTATTGCCGAAACATTTAATCAAGTTTTGTGCGCTTTCGACATTTTCTTACCCTCAATTGACTGGCATCGAATGATCAGGCTAATATATTGAAATAAGAGTAACAATGATGGCAAGGGAAGGTACATGGCCAAGAGTCTGACAAAAACGATCGGAGCAATATTTAAAAAAGTATGGTCAGAAGAAAAATTTGCCTATCAAACATTTACTTACTTTATCCCTGCCCCTCCTGAAAGAAAAAGCGGATATCGGGAAAAGCAATTTGATAAAATTGTTTTTGAACTGCTCAATAACAAAGGTTATGAACTCATCTCCATGCATACGCAAAACTGCCATCACCAAAGTGGTATGTGGGTTATTTTGGAACTCAAAACCTCCAAACCTTGTGCCAATGCTGATTTGGACTACCCTCCCCCCATGTTTGAAAAAGACGAACATGAAACCAAAGAGGGGGGCAAAGAAATCGAGGGGTTTTATTATCTTGATTGAATGCGGTCTTAAACTAATTCGTTGCCCCCTATGCTTGGTCGGGTTATTGGTAATAACTGCATGTAGTCTCATTATCAAGATGGATAACCTTGATAATAATCTTCCCCTCGATCATCATGATATTCAAAGATCAATTCTAGGATCAGTCAGATCCAGTGATCTAGTCGCTACTACCGATGAGGAAATCTATCGGCACTATCAATATGTTTTGTCCAAACTAGGAAAATCTTTAACTACGGTTGAAAAATTTGTGCTAATCTCCTTGATCCAAATGAATTTAAGGCCAGATTTGGCATCTCCCACCTCCCACCTGCATATTGTAACTAACCTTTCTAAAAGCGAGCAATACCACGCCTATCTGAGAGATAATGACCTCTCGTGGCCTTATCTTACCGGTCTAGAAGACTTGCTAATCAATCATCGATCCCCTTATCGGTTATTACAATTTGCCAAATGGTTAGATCAATATTTTACCCAGCCCAAACAAGTAGGAAATGAATTGGCCCATTTTTTAAAGGAACAAAAAGATAATCTGGAAAAACATCCAAGCTTCAAAAATACTTTTTTAAAGGCCAAGCAACCACTCAGTGTCGACGAAACGCTACCCAATATTCAATATACTAGACTGATAAAAAATTTAAATTCAGCTAGTAGAAAAGTAAATCACTCAAACGCACTCATTTTGTACCAGCTACCACTTAGAAATTTCGTACAGAAAGATATTAAAATTTTCTGTAATTATGATTTTAGTCTTTATGACCAGGCAAAATATAATATTCACAGGCAGGAAATTCCCAATCTCTCCGTTGGTATAATGGACAAATCGGGTCATTACATTATGGGTATTTCTACCCAAAGCTTAACCAATGTCCTTCCACTCAAAGAAACTTTTTTTATTACGGGAGCTACACATACAGATACACTAGCAGTGTGTTTTATAAAAAATACACCGGCCCAAAGTCAATTTGCCCTAGTTTCCACTGACTCGAGAGACCCCGGTCAGCTTATATATCATCTCATGCAATATGAAATTTTCAATTCAAAAAACTTATTGGAAACCAGCGAATATCTCAATTTTCCCAGGCATCTTTTTTTAATCGAGCCACTTCGCATGGTATATGAATCAGAAAAGGGCTCCAATCAACAACTTAATCGTTTCCTATCTATGAATTTTCCAATCTATCATGCCGACTCCATTGGTAATCTATGGTTGTTCGCTTCCTTTGGTAACCCCCAGCAAAACGGGATCGTCACCGACTCGCGAAAAAATTATTACATAAACAGCACCGATCCAATCGCTAAATAAAAAATAGTCTTTTATTATTATTAATCGTATACTTTTTTCTCAACATTTTATTTAGAGGACAACCAAAATGAAATACCTATCTATAGATATAGAAGCCACCGGCCTTGGCGCTCAAGATTTAATGATTGAATTTGCGATGATACCTTTTTGTAGTGAAACCCATTCCTTTGAAAATAAGCTGGCTAAAAACTTTCTTATCCAATGCCCAAGTTTTGAAATACTAAAACCTAATTTAGATAACTGGGTGATTGAACACAACCAGGAACTTATTAACAAGGCCCATACTACCGGAATAAGCTTAAATAAATTAAAAAATGAATTAGAATGCTGGTTACAATCTGAAGAAGTAAAAAATTATTTCTCGCCTAACCCCAAAAACAAAATTACTATCTTTGGAAAATCACTCAATGCCATAGATCTGCCTTTTTTAAACCGAGATCTGGGATTTGAGTTTATGAGACAATATTTTAATCATCAAACTTTGGATTTATCTAGCGTAGTGATGGGGCTGGTAGATATGAAAAAACTTCCTAAAGAATGTTTATCCGGCAGCGAACTAATGAAACATTTCAATCTGGGCGACGTATCCCACACCGCTTTGGAAGATGCCATCAACACGGCCAAGCTTTATTTTAAATTACTTACATTATAAATATTACGGAGTCTCTACATAACTTAGTGGATTTAGTGCTTTTGAATTGTGTCTGATTTCAAAATGCAAATGGGCCCCAGTGGACCTTCCGGTAGAACCAACTTGAGCAATCACTGACCCTTGATGAACCTTAGTGCCCTTTTTTACAAAAAGTTTTTTAGCATGAGCATAGACCGTAAAAAAACCGTTTTTATGTGAAATGACGGCGATATTACCATACCCTCCCAGTTCCGAGCCCGCATAAACAACTACGCCCTCTCGCGAAGCAAGGATATGACTGCCTTTCTTTGCAGGTATATCAATTCCTTCATGTTGACTACCACGACGTTTTCCAAAGGAACTTGAAATCCGTTTACCTGCCGGCACCGGCCAGATAAATTCACCTTTTTTTATGTGATAAGTCGGGCTTTCGGCAAGCCCCCATTGATCATATCCCCCCATTAAACCGACAGTGGTCGGCACAAATACCCATTCGCCCTTTAAAAATTTTTTACCCGGATTGGCACTTTCAATAATCCAAACGGGGACATCATAGGCATCCGACAAGTTTAATAGATCGTTATCCTTAACCAGTTTTACATACTGGCCACTTCTAATGTGGGAACAACCATAAACTATCAACGTACATAATATTAAAAGGCACAATTTTTTCATAACAAATCAAAATGCTCAAAAATGGTTTATAAAAATTTAGAAAATATTTTTGAGCGACATGCAAACTCATCGGGTAAAAAATATGAAAGTTTAAGATCTGATACAGAAATATGCTTTTGCTTTATTGCCATACCATCACTCTCAGGTATTCCCTCTACTTTACCTTTTTTACCACCTATCCAATAATAGGCCCTGCCTCGAGTATCTTCTCTTTTTTCAATGTCTTTAGGATAATCAATAAAGCCAGGTATGGTATATTTAATTCCTTGCAACTCCTGATAGGGCAAATTTGGTACATTGATATTTAAAAGTGCATCTTTTTTTATCTCCAAGATCCCACCATTTTCAATAAATTTTTTTATAAATATTGAAGCAGTGGAATAAAAAGTCTCACTAGTGGTCTCATCTTGGAAAAACTCATTATATTTAACGGCTAAACTGATAGCGATGGAAGGTATTTTTAAAATCATTCCTTCTCTCGCTCCTGCCACGGTACCAGAATAATAAATATCTTGGGCCATATTGGCACCCCGGTTAATGCCAGAGATCACCAAGTCGATTACCACATCTTGAAATAGATGTTTAACACCCATCACCACACAATCGGCGGGATATCCACTGCAACCAAAAATATTTTTATCAATTTTTTTAACTCTTAGATAGTCATGTAAAGTGATGGTGTGTCCAGAAGCTGAACGCTCAACCAGTGGTGCCACTACAAAAACGTTAGCAATTTTATCCAGTTCACTTTTTAAATTCAAAAGCCCTTCAGCATGGACTCCATCATCATTGGTGATCAAAATATTCATATCATTCCTTTTATATATTTTTTTAATAATTCATAATTAAGATTTCGGTAGGATAATTCCACTTTGTGATTAAGAGGAAAGGAAGTCACGTGAAACTGGAAATAATGCAACAATGAAGGAAAAATATCCTCATCCCAATCCCTTAATAGCATCACTTCTATTTTTTGGTGTTGCTCCAGCCTTTTTAAAAGCTTTAAAAAACTTCCGGCGAACTCTCCCAATTTTCCGCCTTGATGAAGATGATGTAAATAGGCGTAAGATAAATTAACTGCTTTTAAATATTTACACGCTAAAAAATCTTCCAATCTATGTCTTTCATCCAAATGAAAAATATAAGGGGTTTTAAAAGATTCGTAATACTGAACTGGTAATCCATCCGAAAATTCCAGTAAAATATTTTCTATCAAATCGGTGGTATTATCAGTTTTGATCGCTGATGCTTTTACATCATTTAAAATTTTTTCAATAACATATTCCTTTTCGTTTTCGAAATGCAAATAATACCTATTCCAAGGTCGATAGATTTCTTTCAAGATATCAAGCAAAACATATTCCTGAACAAAATTAAAACTTTTAGGCCTTAAGTCAAAAGAAAAATCATTAATCTTCATTTCTTCTAACATAGTTATAGTATATTGGTTATAAGTCCCATCTATTTTTATTCTTGAACTCATGATTAAAACGAACTCCAGCAATTACTTTAGATTGATCCATTATTACATAATTTATTTATAAGAGGTAAGAAAAATATTTCTGGAAATGAAGTCCCAATTGACTCTGGGTGAAACTGATAAGTTAAAAGATTCAAACCGGATACACTCATAACTCCATCTTGATAATATAGATACTCTAAATCTTTGACTTGAATATTTCTCTCTATTACCCAAGAATTATAGAGTTGAACATGCATAACTTTCCCGTGCAACTCCGATGGAAAAATACTCCAGGCAGGCAAGCTAATAGACACATTTTCGCCGTGTATTGGTCTTTGGGCCCGAATCAAATTATGCCCTAATTTTTTTAGAATAATCTGGTGTCCTAAACAAATACCCAAATTAAAGAGGTTTGGATCTCTCAAACATTTATCAATAATAGGATCAAGGGATTCATACTCAGACACCATGCCAGGGCCTGGGCCCCAAATCATAGCTTGATAATCTCTGGCATTATGAGTTGAAAAAAAACCCTTATTATCCCAGGCGCAAACCTGAATATCCACTTTTAGATGATAGCGCTTTAGTAATCTTTTACACTCTGAAACAATGTTGTAAGTAAAACTATCATAAAAATCTACTACTAAAATCTGCTTATTATTTTCCTTCATAACTTATTAAAAACCGCCAAAGCTATTTTTGTTATAATTGAATATGAAATTAAATGATATTTTACTTTTTTCCAGTCGAGATTTGGTATATGCCACTTGGGTCTTCCAACAGTCATTGCTAGGAGAATAAATCAACTTATAAACTTGATTATCTTCAAGCTTTTTTTCCATATCATACATAAATTCATAATTAAGCGTAATAATAGACAGGGGCATCAGACTCCCACTTAGCAAAACTTTTTTATGAACTGGATCGCTTGAAGGATCATAATTAACGCCGATTGAAGCCTCTCCTAGCAAAAACTTTTGAGTCAAGGTCGTAACGAGATAATGTTTATGATCTGTATAAAAATAATAATCTGCCAAACTTAAAGTAGTTTTGTAAATAGTGATCCCGGTGTCCACCAATAAACGAGTGAGCTGCTTGTAAAACTCGGTTTCCTGGGTGTTTAAATTATACCCTTGCGAAACATTAAAATACCCCAAAGTACTGTAGTGGAAATTCTGCCTTAAATATTTTCCATCCTCGTAGGGATTAAAAAAATCTGGATTTTTTTTTAAAAAAGAATTTTCCCAGCGCAACTCTATGGCGTTACCCTTAGGGATTGAGGTTCGAGAAGCCACATCCTTTAATTCATGTTCTCTTTCTCTGCGAACATCCCAAGAGTCAAATACTCCTTGCTCGTCTGCAATTTGTTTCTTAAACTTGTCGTTGCCAGAAACAGTTGAATCAAAGATCTGATAATGCTTCAAACGATAGATCTGAGAATGCCGATAACTATTATTAACAAAATCAACCCGGTCCTTGGTTAACTGATTATTAAAGGGCGGCAGGTGCCCCACTATTTCACTATTAGCATTTTGACTTTTAATTTTTTGTTGTTCTTGTGGCAGAGAAATTGATTCAGTAGGCACACTACCTTTGTAAGCTAATCCCCAAATTTTTTCCAACTCAAACGAAATTTCATTTTCCATTTGATAGGCACTTTTTGAAAATGTTTTTTCATTTTCATAAGGGAAGCGATATGCTTGATGATCTAAGCTGTATCTGGTTTTAAATTCCACGGGGCCTAAATCAAAATATTTCCAGTTTATATAAGGTCTAAAATTATATCGATTGGCATTTCTAATATAGGTATCTTCTTGCCTTTTGTCTTGCCTGAACACGGTAAAATCAGATGAACCACCTGCCACAATACTTTTAAAGAAAAACATATCGGATTTTACCAATCGCTGGGGTGTTACATTCATGGTTAACTTGGGAAGGATCTGCACATAAGCCTTATCAAACTCCTGCGGCTCGGGAACCAGCATATTTCTTCTACGATAAGCTTCTACTTCCAAATCTATAAAATCGAGTCTAAAGTTAAAATTAGACTGCCCCCCCAAATCCAATTCAGTTACTCTGGTATCTGTGTAGTTTCGATAGTCTCTAATCGCATCCAGCTCTTTGGCATCATTAAAATATAAGTGATGATTAAACCAATGTCCAAAAGTCAGCTGGTGCTCATAATCGGAAAAATGTCTAAAAAATTTCTCGCCAGATTGTTTATCATCTTTTTTCTTTAATTGATAAATTTCATCATTGGACGATAGAGATCCTATTTCAAACCATTTTCTGTCTCCCAAAACATGACGGTATTCAAACTCTCCACCTAGTCCCCTTTTTCCCCACACCGAAGGAGTGAGCGTTAAATCATTTTGATCACTCATTGCAAAAAACCATGGTTGTTGATAAGTAAAGCCATCCTCTACATTAAAGCTAAACTGGGGAAAAAGTAGGCCTGTTTCCCGGTCTTTTTTAATCGGTAAGACCAGGTACGGAACATACATAGTGACCACCCCTTTTACCCGAAAAAAGGCATGCCAAACTCTTACATATTCGCCCATGGTAACCTGGACTTTTTTGCCATAGACGCTCCAACTCTCCGGACAATCCTTGCAAGTGGTGTATTCCGCTTCCTCTGCATAAAACTCATTTTTTTTAATACGGGATATTTTTTTTCCAAAAACTATAAAATTACTCGTAATGACTTTAGCATTTTTCAAGGAAAGATAGCGAGATTTGATATTGTAATAAAGTTCAGAACCATACATGGTGATCTCAGGAGCAATGAAACGTACGTTGCCTTTGATTTCGATATCACCAGTCAATAGTGAGATAGTTGCTTTTTCTCCGTAGAGGGAATTTCTCTTATGAGTAATAATAACATTTCCAATTGCTTCAAAATACTTTTCTTTGACCTTCCGATAATATTTATCTGAAATAATACTAACTTCATCACCGATCGAGATGCTTAGGGATTCTCTGGAATAAGCCATGGTACTTAAAAAAGTAGTAAAAACAATGATGCAAAATATAAAAACAGGCAATTCAATTGGTAACTTTTTGAAGCACAGTTCTTTGAACTTCTCCCACAAAATAATACGAACCAACCACCATAACCGATTTGTTTTTGAAAAATCCTTCCGTAATTTTTTTATCCCACGTGTTTCCAATATATGTGACCTCAACGACACCTATAAGTTTACCAGAAATATCCCTAAAGGGAACATGATTATTACCTTCTCCTGCCGCTGCTTGAGTGGACCAAGCTTTGGGATGTTTAAAACAACATAATAGCAAATTACCCAACAGCGCAGAATTTTGCTTGAGTATTTTAAGCATATTAAAAATATCTTGCTCCTGCCTTTTGGAAAAAGATACTAAGGTATAATCAATTGGGGCAAAATCAGATTGCTCCCGTAACACATAAAGCTGTTCAATATATTTTCTGATACCGTCAACATTATGAGCACCATTGAAAATATATTTTCCAAAAGTTGTAGTAATAGTCTCCATGCGTGCCTTGAAATTCAGATACTCCAAATAGGAAAATTCATCATCTTGCACTAAATCAACTTTGAATGTTCGAAACAGGCAATTAGCAAGATGCCTTGCCATATTTCGGTTCCTATCACGATATGAGTGATTTTTGGTAAGCTGATTTAAATCATACAAATCTATCCAAGGTATGTCTTTTTCGACAATATATTTTTTAGTAATCTCCCTAAGATAAGAAAGCTCTAAACTGGTAATCAAAAATCTTTGCGAGCGTGTAATGCCCAACTTTTCCATCAGTATGTTTTTATACCCCTTACCCAAAATGTTTTCGTGATCTCTGGATATTGAGGTAATGCACATTAAGTTGGCATCCAGCAGATTAGTTGCATCAAGTCTTCCCCCTAAACCAACTTCTAAAATCACCACTGCAACATTTCGTTGCAACACCTCATATAAAAAAACATAAAACAAAAACTCATAGTATGAGGCTTCTTTTAAAACCGGTTTAGTGTCATATAAATATTGAAAACTCTCTAATAATTTTGTGATCTCGAGCTCCTCACTATCAAATCGAAAACGTTCGTTGGCAGCTAGAATATGAGGAGAAGTCCACAAAGCCGTGCTCATGCCTCGGTGAGACAAAAGATATTCCAAACTTAAAGCCGTTTCACCTTTGCCATTGGTTCCCGCAATCGTCACCACCTGAAATTCTCTTTGATTAAATTCCAACAAAATACTTTCAAATATTTTTTGAGTCCGACTAAAATCACCTTTGAAATTCTCCCTATCAAAATGAGTAGATAACCAAGTGTCAATTTTTTGAAGATCTTTGATATTTATATTTCTATCTAGCATAAAAAATATTTTAAAAGTTATCCATGTTTTTCAAGCAGCGGTCCATCTTGAAATAAAACGGGATTTTCCATTTCATTATTTCCTCTGACACAATTTCTTCCCGCACTCTTGGCCCGATACATTGCCTCATCCGCGGCACGCACCAATCCCTTGGCCGTCACGCTATTACTCCCAGGCCTGGTGATAGAAAAACCCACACTCACCGTCCTTTTAGTTTCATCCTTACCCATTTTGAAATGATAATTTTCAACTTCTGATCTTATCCTTTCACAAAATATTTTTATCCCATCCAGATTGGTTCGAGTAACCACTACCAGAAATTCGTCCCCGCCAAAACGAGCACCCAAATCAATATTTCGCATGCTGCGTTTTAAAATTTTCCCAACTTCGCTTAAAACATGGCTACCAAATAAGTGGTTATGATCATCATTAACGTCTTTGAAATGATCCATATCCAACATGATAACACCTACCGAGTGACCGAAACGCTCTCCTCTGGCCAATTCTCCTTCAATCTTTTGATAAACGGATCGCATATTATAAAGACCGGTCAAGTCATCAATCTCAATTAATTTTTCGGTATCTCTCAATTTTTTTTCTGTATTTTTCAGTAAGGTGGTTTCACTGCCTATAATAACTCCCTCTTCAAAGTTATTAAATTTTTTCCCAACCACTTTGAAATATCGGTTTTCTCCATCAATGACACTTAGAATTTCCTGGGATAAACAAACCTCGTGAATTTTAAAAAGTTCTTTAGCAAACTCGTAAAATTTACTATCTTTACTTTGAAATCCAATTTTTTTCCCCTTATATTCAGGACACTCTTGGCTTAAAGTACGATTGACTCCTTGATATTCGAGCTTATCCGTAACCCAAGAAATCGTACAAGGCGCTAATTCGGCAATAATTTGTAATTTTTCAATTTTATCTCTAAGCAATGTCTGGTCGTAACTCATTTCCAAAAAACTTTTATCGACCTTCTCTAAAAAACTACTTAGCAATACCCGAGCGTTTTCATCCAGCATGCCTAAAATATTGGTTTCTTCCAATAATTTTATTAAATCCTTACTCTTAATATTTTTTCCCATAACCATTTTACTTTGTTCTTTGATTTAGTTAATTATAAAAAAGAAAATGATAATTAGAAAGAAAAAACACCCAAAACCAGCTTAAAGAAGAAATCTTACCTCGGTTAATTCCCTGATTTGATCTCTAAGGGAGGCTGCGTCCTCGAATCTTAGTTCTCTAGCAGCTTCCTTCATCATTTCCTTGAGCTTAACAATTTGCCCATCAATATCTTTGAAATTTTTTATCTGATAAGACTTAGTCTTATCAATTTTTTTATTTTTAGTTGATTTTTCCCCTCTTATCGTATCCAGTAGCCCACCGGAAATACCTTTTATAATACTTTTAGGAGTAATGTTATTTTTCTCGTTATAAAGGTTTTGGACTTTCCTTCTGCGAAGTGTTTCATTAATCGCAAGTTCCATACTTTTGGTTTTAGTGTAAGCATAGAGAATGCATTTTCCATCAACATTCCTAGCGGCCCTACCAATCGTTTGTATAAGAGCACGGTGAGATCGCAAAAACCCTTCCTTATCTGCATCCAAGATGGCCACCAAACTAACTTCTGGAATATCAAGCCCTTCACGAAGCAAGTTTATCCCAATTAAAATATCATATTTATTCATCCGCAGATCTGTGATGATTTCAATTCTCTCTATAGTATCTATATCCGAATGAAGATACTTTACTTTCATGCCCACACTTGCATAAAAGCTAGTTAATTCTTCGGCTAATTTTTTGGTTAAGGTGGTGACCAAAATTTTATTACCTGATTTAATTATTTTTTTAGCTTCCAGTAGCAAATCATCTACTTGAGTTGTGGCATCTCTAATTTCTACCACGGGATCAAGCAGCCCTGTAGGCCTTATTATTTGTTCCACGTATTCGCCACCGGATTTGGCCAATTCAAATTCCCCAGGAGTAGCCGAAACGTATAATACATGATCAAGTCTTTGTTCAAATTCCAAAAAATTAAGGGGGCGATTATCCAAGGCACTTTTTAGTCTAAATCCATGGTTAACGAGCGTTTCTTTACGAGAGCGATCTCCCATGTACATACCCCTGACCTGAGGTAAAGTCATGTGTGATTCATCGACAATTAAAAGGTAGTCCTTGCCAAAAAAATCCATCAAGGTCGGTGGAGGTTCACCTTCTTTATAGCCAGTTAGGTGCCTAGAATAGTTTTCGATACCAGAGCAAACCCCGATTTCCTCGAGCATTTCCAAATCATACAGAGTTCTTTGTTCCAATCTTTGTCTTTCCAAAAGTTTGTTTTCTTTTTCCAACTCTTTTAATCTGATTTGAAGTTCCAATCTAATATTAATAATTGCATCTTTTAATCTTTTTTCGCCAACTACATAGTGACTTTTGGGATAAATAGTAATCTTAGTTAAATTTTGAGTCACCAATCCCCGCAGAGGATCAACTATGGATATTTTTTCAATTTCATCACCAAAAAATTCAAGACGAACCACCCGACTATCTTCATAAGGCGGGAAAACTTCTACCACCTCACCACGGACTCGAAAAGTTCCCCTTCTAAAATCATAATCGTTTCTTTCGTACTGTATGCTAACTAGATTTTTTAAAAATTCATCTCGATCAATTTTATTACCTACAAAGAGTGTCGTCTTTTGAGCATTATATTCTTCGGGAGAACCAATTCCATAGATACAACTGACACTTGATACAACAATAACGTCCTCTCTCTCGAGCAAACTTCTGGTAGCACTATGCCTTAATTTATCTATTTCATCATTAATAGAGGAATCTTTTTCAATATAGGTATCCGTACCAGGAACATAAGCCTCCGGCTGATAATAATCGTAATAAGATACAAAATATTCTACAGCATGATCCGGAAAGTAACTTTTAAATTCACCGTAAAGCTGAGCAGCGAGAGTTTTGTTGTGGGCCAGGATTAAAGTCTTCTTTCCCATTTGAGCAATCAAGTTTGCCATCGTAAATGTCTTACCTGACCCCGTCACTCCTAGCAGGGTTTGAAACTTTTTATTTTCATAAAATCCGTTATAAAGCGATTTGATCGCCTCAGGCTGATCCCCACAAGGTGAATAATGGGATTTTAGTTTAAACAGACTTGGATTAAATTTACTCATCTATTTATAAGACCAGGTCACCGTACCATCTGGCGAATCTTTAAGAATGATCCCCGAAGCATCCAATTCCTTTCGTATCTCATCTGCTCTGGACCAATTTTTTGCAATCCGTGCTTCTTTTCTCTCGATGATCAGTTGTTCGATCGTTTCACTCGATAATTTTTGTTCCTGTTTGGAAATATTTTTCTTTGCGCGCTCCACCGTTTTTAAAACTTCTTCAGGGTTATCATAAATCATTCCCACCGCATTCTTGGTAAGCAAAGTCATCTCCTCAATTGCTTTAATCAAGTCGGGGGTTAGTTTTTTCTTATGACTAAAATCTAGCTGTTCATCCAGATAATCCCGATTAATCATTCTTATCATGGAAAAGTAGTGCGCAATGGCCCCTGGTACGTTGAAATCATTACTCAAGTCTTTTTTCATTTTATTAACAAGGTCTGCAATTTTTCCAGTAAGTTCATCACTTCCTGAAGAATCAACATTTTTAGATTTAGCAATCTTAAAATGGATAACAAATTTATGAATCCGCTCCACATCTGAAATGGCCCTTTCAATCGCCTGCTCTGACCATACCATTACGGTTCGGTAATGTGCCGATAGCAGCAGCTGACGAAGCACAACACCTCCAAATTTGTCAGTAAATTGCCTTATCGTAACCACGTTACCAAGAGATTTACTCATTTTAGTGTCGCCAAAATTCAAAAACTCATGATGGCACCAATAATTACAATAAGTCTTACCATTTCCTGCTTCCGATTGAGCAATTTCATTTTCGTGATGAGGGAACATCAAATCCACACCACCATGATGGATATCAAATGTTTCTCCAAGATATTTTTTACTCATAGCGGAGCATTCAATATGCCAACCAGGACGCCCTTTCCCCCAAGGTGACTGCCAGAAAATTTCTCCCTCTTTAGCCGGTTTCCATAGGACAAAATCGGATGGATGTTTTTTCTTATCATCCACTTCAACTCTGTTTCCATGTTCCAATTGTTCCAACTTCTTTTTAGAAAGTTTCCCATAACTTCGAAAGGCCGGTACATGAAAAAAAACTTCACCTTCTACCACGTATCCAAAGCCATTTTTAATGATATCTTCAATCAGGTTAATTATTTCCGGGATTGTTTCAGAGACTATCGGAGTATGAGTCGCGGGAAGCATCCCAAGCTCATTCATATCTATATTACATTCATTGATAAATCTTTTAGCATAAGCAAGCGCATCTTCATTTTTTTCTTTAGCTTTGTTAATTATCTTATCATCCACGTCAGTAAAATTTCTAACGAAGGTTACATGGTATCCCAGCGTCTTGAAAATTCTATGAATCAGATCACCGACAATCAAAGCTCTAGCATTACCTACATGAATAAAATCATAAACTGTAGGTCCACAAGAATAAAATTTAACCTCTCCAGCGATTACTGGAACAAAAGGTAATTTTGAACGAGTTAAATTATTAAAGATTTGAACTTTTTCGGCCATAACTTATCCTACTCTTTCTCTTAAAACATTAATCGGTGTCAGCGAAACCAGCTCTTTGACATCTGCGCCATGAGCACTTCCGGTCAAGACACCTCGTATCCCCATAAAAAGGGGCTTACCTTTAATTTTTAAGTTTTGTTTTAAATCATCCATCCACTTTGAAACTTCATCGATGGTTACAAATTCTTTGCCTTTGGCAATCATCAAGCTTAACTCTTTTCTCATATAATCTTTAATTTTAGGTGTACTTTCCCAAGAATTTATTTCATCCATTTCAGGAGTTTGATCAACGGCCGGATCAAAGATTCTATCCAGCATAGGAATCATCTCCCCTATTAATTCAACTTTTTCCTTAAAAATTCTAACCACTAACGTCTTATTGGCATAATCATATTCAAAGAACTTGTGATTTTTAGGTAGCACATTAGATAATTCACGCACCAAACGTTCTTCACTAAAATTCCTCAAGTGCTGGCCATTAGTCCACTTGAATTTTTCATTATCAAACATCGCCGGAGATTTTACAAATCGATCCAGACTAAAAACACGCACAGCTTCGTTTAAATCAAAGATAGTTTTTTCTTCAGGGTGACTCCAGCCCAGCAAACACATATAATTAAGGACGGCTTCGGGCAAATAAGACTGTTCCTGATAAGAAGCAAGTGATGTGGCCCCATGACGCTTGGAGAGTTTTTGTCTATCACTACCAATGATTAGTGATACGTGAGCAAAAATGGGCGGAGTCACTCCCAAAGCTTCATAAATCATTAGTTGTCTGAGAGTGTTGCCAACATGATCCTCTCCCCTAATAACATGACTTATTTTCATCATCCAATCATCCACGACACATGCATAATTATAAACTGGAAGACCAGATGATCGTAGAAGCACAAAATCTCCCACCATATTTTCGGGAAAAGTTACTTCACCTTTTACTTTATCCACAAAAGTATAGGATTTAGGAGGAACTAGAAATCGCACTGCCGCTGACTCTCCCTTGGCGATTCTTTTAAGTGCATCCTCTTTAGAGATATGTCTACAAGTTCCATCGTAATGAGGATCAACCTTTTGGGCTGCCGCAATCTCTTTTTTCCTGGTGATCTCTTCATCTGTACAAAAACAATAGTAGGCTTTCTTTTGATCAATTAAATCATTGGTTACTTTTTTGTAAATCTCAAGTCTCTCTGACTGTCGATACGGCCCATAGTTTCCAGGTTTATCAGGACCTTCATCATGCTCGATGCCAAGCCATTTCAGTCCATTAATTTGCAGATCTTCATACTCACGCTTACTTCTTTCTGCGTCAGTATCTTCGATTCGTAAGACAAATGTTCCACCCACTGATTTAGCGTACAGGTAATTATAAAGTGCCGTACGAACTCCCCCAATATGAAAATTACCAGTCGGACTAGGAGCATAACGAACTCTTACTGACATAAGTTGATCCTTTTTAATTTTGATGTCTTTCAAGTAAGGGAAGTTTAGCTCATGGACAATTAATTGAAAAGGTTTTGTAAAAAAACCTTTATATATGATCAACTCAACTTAGGCAGGATTATTGAAAACAAGAATCGATCATTTCCTTGATATCTTTTTTTTCAGCTTGTTTGGAAAGCGAAATTTCTTGGGCCAGGAGATCTTTACAAGTTTCAAGCATTTTCTTTTCACCAAAAGACAAATTCTTCTTGGTCTTCAAAAGAAAAAGTGATCTTAAAACATCTGCAATTTCAAGTAATGAACCGGTCTTAATCTTAAGCATATATTCACGATATCTTCTATTCCAAGTGGTATTATCAATTTTAACGTCATGATTTTTTAATAAAGTATAAACTTCTGAAACTTCATCTGTATTTACCAATGGACGTATGCCATTATCTGAATCGGTAGGGACCATTATCGTCATTCCATTTGAAATCAATTTCAAAACGTAGAAAGCTTTTTTTCCTAACTCTACTTCTCTTTCCTCAATATTGCATACTTGAGCAACACCATGGCCCGGGCAAACAGCATAATCTCCAATATTAAACATGCAATGCTCCTAAATAATGAATAAACAATGCCTTTATACCGCTAAGCGAAATTAAAAGCAATCAATCTGTAAAATATACAACAAATCAAATACAATTGGTTTACGCATGGTGGTAAATTTTAACTGGTCTACCACCGTGGATGTATAACAAAAAATAGTCTTGTTTTTTTAATAGGTTATGTAACTTTGATAATAGCAGTTTAAATGCTTATGAATAAGCCACAATGATTTCAAAAAGCTAGATAGGTATCAACCCCATTGTTCTAGTCCAGTTTAAAACGGGTAAAAACCTCATTTTCATCAAAAAAATAGGCTACCTCTCTTTTAGCAGAGATTTGAGAATCAGAACCATGCACCGCATTTTGTTCCAACGAGCGAGCATACATTTTTCTAAGGGTACCAGGCAGAGCTTCTGCAGGGTTAGTACTCCCCATAATTTCGCGGTTTCTTTTAATAGCTTCTTCGCCTTCTAAAACTAGTAATAAAACGGGACCAGAAGTCATAAAATTAACCAGCGATCCAAAAAAAGGTTTACCTTTATGTTCAATGTAAAAGCCTTCTGCTTTTTCTTTAGAAAGATGAGTAAATTTGGCTGCCGAGATTCGCAATCCCTCCAACTCATACCTCGAAATAATATTTCCAATATTGTTATCAATAACTGCATTGGGTTTAATAATACATAGTGTTTTTTCTACCATCATCGAAATTCCCTCTGTTTATATTAATTCTTTATCATAGATTAATTTCTTAACTTTTTGAGCAATCTTATCAGGAGAACGTACAATGTTAACAGCACATTCTTCAAAAACTTCCAATTTTTTCTCAGCCGAATGGATGAGGGTATTGATTTCCATACCGGAGTGTCCCACTTGCCTATCCCTCGGCATCATACTTCCTGCCACATAGGCCACTACTGGTTTCGAAATATATTTCTTTATGTAGTGAGCCACATCAATTTCGTAGTTGCCTCCTATTTCCCCCAAGATCAAGATTAACTTGGTGGCATAATCTTTTTCAAATAATTTTATGATATCAATAAAATCACTTCCTATTACGTTATCGCCCCCAAGTCCCACACAGGTCGATTGCCCAATTTCTTGCTTAGTTAGCTCAGACACGATTTCATAGAGCAGACTTCCCGACCGAGACACCACTCCCACATTTCCTGGCATAAAGATAAAACCCGGCATAACTCCTACTTTGCATTCACCTGGAGTAATGATGCCTACACTGCTGGGTCCGATTAATTGTGATTTCGCATTAAGTAGAATGGATTTAAGTTTGAGCATATCATGCAATGGCACGCCAGTTGTTGTACAGATAATAAGCGGAATTTCCGCCTCAATACATTCCAAGATACCATCCAAAACCAATTGGGGTGGTAAAAACATCATCGCCACACTGGCCAGGGTATTTCTTTTAGCATGGGAAATTGTATTAAAAATAGGTACGCCTTCTTTGATAGTCCCCCCCAATCCTGGTATCACTGCGCCAACTACGTTTGTGCCGTATTCCCGACAATTGGTCGTATGAAATTGGGCCAAAGAACTGTTTAACCCAATAGTAATCATGCGTGTATTTCTATCCAACAAAATTCCCAAATTTATCCCTCACTCTTTTGCTTAACTTTTTCCAAAATGTAGGCAACACTTTCAGACAAATCATCAAACAGTGTTATTTTGGAATTTCCGGCAAGTAACTTAAGCGCTGGCACTTTGTTGATCCCATCAATCCTAACAACTATTGGTATTTCAACTTCATCCACGTCCAAGGCTTCTATCAAACCTTCAGCGATTTCATCACTTTTTACCATGCCGTTAAAAAAATTAATGAAAATTAACTTAATGTGTTTGTCTTTTAACATAATCGAGAGTGCTTTTTTAACTCGGTCTTTACTGGCTGCCCCACCGACGTCAACAAAAGCTGCAATGTCTCCCCCCTTGTGTCTTATTAAATCCACCAAGGCGAGGCCGATTCCTGTACCGTTCACCAAACACCCAATATCTCCATCAAACATAACATAGGAAATATCATTCCGATAAGCTTCCCATTCCAGATCTTGGAGTTCATCCTTGTCAGTTGCCAATTTCAGCATATCCAAATGCCGATACACTGAGTTTTGATCCATTATCATGTGAGCACCTGATATAACTATTTCATTTTCTTCGCTTAAATAAACCGGGCCCATATTTAAAAATTTAAGGTCAAATTTTAAAAAAAGCACATAGAATGTCTTAAAATTATTAATGGCCTTTTTAATAGCTTCATTATCCATGTCCAAAAAAAAGCAAATCTTTCGAGCAATAAATTGAGAAAAACCTGCCGCAAAATCTACAGCCACCACAATATGATCGTCCCCTTCTTGATTAATAAAATCTTTGGGCATCAATCTTCTTTTAGAAATCAAAAAAACTGTTTTAGCTTTTGAACCATCAAAAAAAAGTGATAAATAAAATACTTTTTTATAAGGTATGGCCTCTTCAAAAATAATCTCTGTCACCGGTAACTTTTTCTCACTTAAAAGTGCCGTCAATTTTTCCTCGACGATAACCTTGACTTTATCTATCGCATCTTCCTTGCTGCTGGCAATTACCACCTCCCCAAAGCGCTCTTTGCCTCGTTCATAGGTATGAGGACGTAAAAAAAAGCGTTCCCCCTGCAAGCCATTTACAAATTCCCGAGCGTTGTCAAAATTCTTTAAGGTATAATAATCAAGAACCTTGATTCCATTTTCCTTCAATAATTGCTTAGTATCACTTTCTAAAAAACGCATTTCCTACCTTTCACTTAATTGAGCTTCTCTAATTATTCAGCCTTGCCCGTTTGCTTGTCGAGATAAGCTATATGACGATTAACCATATTTCTTTGACGACCAAGTTTCTCTTGCAAGTCTTCTATAAGCGTTGCCTTGGTGCTTGCAGTCAAGTTATTAAACTTTTGGGTTTTGACGACAATATCGGCTACAATTCCACCCATTTCTTTGCCGATGGTAAGAAATTCATTATACATGTTCTTTCTAGACTGACTGATATCAGAAATATCGTCATGGATTTTCTTATTGTCATTCATGATACCTTGAAACACAGGACTTACATTATTAGCATAGGCCCGATTAAAGTCATCTAAAAATATCTTAGATTTTGTTGAGGAAGTTATCACTTTATTAAATATTAGAGAAATCTGATCCATAAGTCCCAATAATGTGCGATATGACTCTCTAAGCTCTAGAAGTGGACGCTGTTTATTACTATCCCGTTGAGCTATATAATCTTCCAGCAATTTACTAAACTTGGAGGGTGACCAGCCTTGCAATAAAACAGTTTTCTTTATTTTAAAACTACGTTCATAATCCGAAAAATAATTATCAAAATATTTTATCTGTTTTAAAAACTGCTTGAGAGTTGGCATTAATCCGAGTTCATGCACGTAAATTTCAGCTTCGTAGTAGCCAGGGATAAATTTTTTACCTTTAACTATTTCCAATTGCTCAAAGCGGGCAATGTGATTATTAAGTACAGCTTTGCTAAAAAAGACTGCTTCATCTTCCGATAAAATTTTGTTTTTGATTGACTGCAAAGTCAGATGAATCAAATAATTACCATCTTTATTGGCTGTCATCCAAAGCGATTTTTGTTCATCTTGCAAGGCCAGATTAACTTGAAAACCTTTTTTCATAGTAATAGTTTCTTTCAACCTCATATGATCATCCACCGTCAGTCCTTGAAATTCCCTAATTTTTTGTCCAGATGGAACAATCATCCAAGTCACTACCACTAAAACTATAATTGCTAAAGCGGCGATGATTTGCTTACGACGAGCATACTTATTCGGTGCTAATAAATCATTTTCCAACAACGGCTCTATCAACGATTCATCCTGGACTGATTCATCTGAAAAGGTTACCGACAAAGATGTCTGTGGCAATGGGGTTATAATATTTTCGGGTACTACTGCTGGTTCTACTAAAATATCTACAGTGTGCTGTAAATCTGTTTTCTCTTTTGGAATGCTAATTTCATTAGCTGTCATTTGGAGCGGTTGAGGCGGTGGCGTTACATTGCTCACTTCGTTTTCCTGACACTGCTCTTCCAGCAACGTTTCACCCAATCCATTTATTTTCTCATCTAATTCATAGATAGGAATAAAATCATCACTTTCAACTGGTGTGTCACTACTATCAATTATGCTATAAAGTTCTCTGACCTGTGATAACGGCTCCCATCCCCCAAGCCCCTCTTTCCAAACCAGGGATTGTTGGCCAATAACATCATCATAGAACATACGAAACATCTCTTCCGAAGAAAAAGGCCCCGTATGATGATCCTGATTAAATACAAACCAAACTTTTTCCATAAACCTTCAATTTATCAATTTTCAATTGCTTTGCTCTTATATTATCCTTTTGTTCAACTACCGTCAAAATTTTGAATTCAATGGGAGTAAAAAATGGAAAAAAAACTTGCCTTAATTACCGGAGCCACTTCTGGAATCGGACGTGAAACGGCCAAAATCTTGGCGAGCCATCACATTAATCTGGTGCTTTGTGGCAGACGCAAAGAGCGTTTGGACATGTTAAAAAAAGAACTTGAACAATTGGTTAAAGTGGACATTTTGCCTTTTGATATTTCTAAACCCAGCGAAGTTAAAAGTGCTTTTTTATCGATCAAAGATTTAGTTCCTCGTATTGATATCCTAATTAACAACGCCGGAAATGCCCACGGACTAAGTTCTATTGATAAAGGTGATATGGAAGACTTTGAAAAAATGATCGATACGAATATCAAGGGTCTTTTGTATGTGTCACAGGAAATTATACCTTCCATGGTAAATAAGAAAGCCGGTCATATCATCAACATTGGATCAATTGCAGGTAAAGAAGTTTACCCCAAAGGCAACGTCTACTGTGCCTCCAAATCTGCCGTAGATGCTCTGGGAAAAGCCATGCGAATTGATCTGGCAGAGCACCAGATCAAAGTTAGTAATATTAACCCCGGGTTAGTAGAAACTGAATTTTCCATGGTAAGATTCAAAGGCAATCAAGACATGGCAAAAAAGACTTACCAGGGCTTCACCCCACTTTCTCCCTACGATATAGCCGACTTAATTTATTTTATTATTTCCAGACCTCTTCATGTTAACATAGCTGACTCTTTGATACTGCCTTTGGCCCAGCCTTGTGCTACTACGGTCATTCGTGAAATTACCTGAGAAAGTTGATCTGATAATATTTATATAAAAAAACATATCGTGCTTTTAAAAGTTTGATAAACTATAGTCTGCAGAAACCATAATAATATACATTGTTTTTTAGACGTATCAAAAAGGATTTTAGTATGAAAATTGATAAGAAGATTGTGCTCGGTTTTGTTGCCATCACTATTATGATCATTGCCGTAACCGCTACCTCTTTTTTTTCCTTCAACAATTTTGTGAAATTGTTTAATCAGACACAGGAAAAAATACAGCTGGCTAAATTTACTACGGAAAAAGAAATTGATCACCTCCTTTGGGCCGATAATATCTCCAAGGGATTGATTGAAGAAAAACCTATCAATATCACCCTTGATCCCACCGCTTGCGGTATTGGTAAATGGATTTATCAAAGTTTACAAGATAAGAATTTCTCACCTGAAGTGATGAAACATATTCATGAACTGGAACCAGTGCATAAATTACTTCATGAATCAGGCAAAGAACTACTCAGCCAATTCGCTCAATCCAATATTATCCCAGCCACCAACCGACATGGAGCAATTACTTACTATGCTGAACACACTGCTTTACACCTGCTAAACGTGCGAGAAAAAGTAGGCAATATTAAGGGAGCTTTAAATGAGGAAGTTACGGGACTAAACCATAGTGTCGCAAATACCACTAAATTCGTTTTTACCCTGCTGATTGTGGTGAGTGTGGTTGCTATATTGGCTTCCATCTTTTTTGCAGTCACAAGTGCTAGAGGACTTTTTAAGTTCGCTCAAAATCTTTTACAATCAAGTAGCAAGGTAGTTCATACTTCCCAAGATATTGCCAGCCGAAACCAAGAATTGGCATCGAGAACCGAAGAACAGGCTTCTTCCTTGGAAGAAACCGCTTCGACGCTAGAAGAAGTTACGGCCACCGTGAAACAAACCACCGATAACACCAGCAAAGCTTCCAAATTGACCAAAGAAGTACTGGATAATGCCAAGGAAGGTTCAGACACTTCTAAAAACGTCCAAACTGCGATGAATGAAATCACTACCAGTAGCCAAAAAATTGCCCAGATCGTTGACATGGTCGATGAGATCGCTTTTCAAACCAATATTCTGGCCATCAATGCGGCCATCGAAGCGGCTAAGGCCGGAGATCTAGGAAAAGGTTTTGCCGTAGTTGCCATCGAAGTCAGAGACTTGGCCCAAAGATCTTCAGATGCTGCGAAAGATATAAAAAGCCTGATTGATACCAGTATTGGCAAAGTGGAAAATGGTTCCATGCTGGTTAAATCTAACGGAGAAAAATTAGAGGAGATTACTGAAGGTATCCAAAAAGTTAATGACATCATGTTGGAAATATCGGCTGCCACCAATCAACAATATAGTGCCATTCAACAAATTAATACAGCAGTAACCCAAATCGATACAGTCACTCAGGATAACTCCAGGATGGTAGAAGAAGTGGCCCATTTTAGTGAAAATATGAATGGTGTTGCTCAGGAAATGGATAAAGCGATCAGAGATAATTTGTCAGTGTAAAAAAAGCGAATCACTCTGCCATAAGTCCTTTACCTATGGCAGAGCATATGACTTAGAATTCTCCATCTTTCCATTTGGGATCAAAACAACTTAGCAGGTTTTCCAGCTGTTTAATTTCGGCTTCAGTCATTTTATCCATAAAAGAAAGGTAACGAGACAAGTAGTTTTTTTCACTTCCGGGGACAACTTTGAAGTGTCTCATAACTCCGGCTTTCAAATCATCTCTTTCTTTTTTATTCACAATAGAAGCAAGCCCCTTGGCGATCGCCGGGGATATTTCAGTTTGTTGATTACATGATATACAATTAGTAGTATCCGCACCTGCTGAATTTTTATATTTTTGGAATAAAAACGCTATGAAGTGATGGACAGAAGTTTTCCCCTCCATCCCCCATTTACTATTATTTTTTCGCTTAAACTTTTCCGTATTCCAAACAGCATCCTGAAAATTACTACCACGACTGACAAATAAATTCTCGGCAAATATTTTCGTAATTTTATGACCGTTTTTATCTGATATGAGTGGTGAGTTATATTCACAAACGTTAGAAAACTTTGGTTGAGTTAAAGAACCATCAAACTGCAAAAACCAATCTATTAAAGGGCTATCAATTTCATTGTAAACAGTGATTTTGGAATCTTTATCATTGGCCCTAAACTG
>MEPW01000034.1:0-6685 GCA_001769975.1 Bdellovibrionales bacterium RIFOXYA1_FULL_36_14
TACCGATCCTGAACTGACCGAACCGCTTCCTCCAAAGACATACCGTGCTCCAATAAAACTCTTAAATACTCGTCTGCGGTCCTACTATCAGTATCTTTTGAGGCCAATGTATTACAGCCAAATAAAAAAACCTCTGTCGGCCTGATTAAAATATCGTCACATTTCTTATTGCAAGATTTTTGTTCAAGCTTATCTAAAGGAAGACTCAGATTATTCTTGTCAGAAAAAAAGCCTCCTGAAAAATGACCCGAAATAATCAAGACGTCACAGGGAATCTTTTTTTCACAAGCATTTGAAAACCAATCGCCCTCTGTCCCCTCTTTAGTAAGCTCAACAAACTCAAACTTGCCTTGATTTACGCCGGAGCTTAAATATTTTTTAAAAAGATTAGCCTCATTATCCGAGTTGATTGTAATCGTGCAAACTTTTGAAGGTTCATTAGCTGCATAGACTGCAAAAAAGACGTTCAGCGTCCCCAGTATAAGAACTATTAATAACTTATCCATTAACAATTTTTCGGAATTTGATTTAAAAATCCTAAGACAAATTAAACCAATTCTGCTAATATCCTCCAAACGTGAATTTTATAACAACTAAAAATAGGATCATTTATGGGTGTACCAATTTACAATTTTAAAGAACTTCACAATGAAGAACTCCGAACCGAAGCCAAAAGAAGAATTTCTGAAATTATTGACAAAAACGCTTTTGTCGAAGGCGAATATAATGTTCTTTTTGAAAAAGAATTTGCTCAAATGCAACAAGCCAAACATTGCTTGTTAGTAGCAAATGGCACCGATGCTATCGAAATAGCTCTGCAAGCTTACGACATCGGTCACGGCGACAAAGTTGGTATTCCTACCATTTCCTTCTTTGCTACTGCGGAAGCTGTGATTACCCAGGGAGCTACCCCAGTCTTTATCGACGTGGACGCAGAAACCGGACTGATGGACCCAGCATCTCTTAAACGGGTTTTAAAGGAACATAAACTTAAAGCGATTATTCCTGTACATATCTACGGAATGCCTGCACCAATTGAAGAACTTGAGGCCATATGTCGCCCGCTAAATATAAAAATCGTAGAAGACAGCGCTCAAGGACAAGGCGGCTACCTTAAAAATGGACCAATTGGTTCATCCAATAATTTAACAACATTCTCATTTTATCCAACTAAAAACCTAGCAGCGTTTGGCGATGCTGGCGCTATCTTAACCCAAGATGACAATTTGGCCGAAAAAATCAAATCAATTAGAAATCATGGACGAAGCCCGAATGGACATATTCTCTCCGGAAAAAATTCCCGATGTGACTCCATTCAAGCGGCAGTACTTCATCTGAAACTTAGAAAAATCACTCAACAAAACGAGCAAAGAAAACAGATTGCCAAAAAATATCATGAAAAATTAAAAAATCTGGAAATCGGTCTTCTACCTGCTAAATATCTTGAAACCTCTTCATGGCATTTATACCCCATAAGGATGGCAAATCGAGAACAAAAATACGCATTGCAACAATTCTTAAAAGCAAAAGAAATTGGCAGCGCACTCTTTTATGAAAAATCACTTCCAGAGGAAAGACCACTCATGAATGCTGCTGGGGAGAAGCAAGTAGGTCCCCAATTTGCGGCCCAGTGTATTTGTCTACCTCTAAACCCATTCTTAACTAGTGACGACATAAATACCGTTTGTGACGCTATAAAAGAATTTTTGGCCAGTAGATAGTTAGTATTTCAATTGTAGTTTTTCCATTTTTTTGATACCTAGTATCGAATGGTTGATCACACTTATTTACAAGATTTTAAATACAAAACCAAAAATCCTTATAATGATCGTTTAGGCGATTTTAATGATTTTGTTTTTTGCGGCGAGCAAGGCGAAGCGCTGAGAGGAAAATGGAATCAAGATGTGTTTAAACGTAAGGCTCCCATTTGTTTGGAAATAGGAAGTGGCTATGGCCACTTTATGATGGAATATTGTGAAAAAAACCCCGACATAAATTTTGTAGGAATGGACTATCGCTTTAAAAGATCCTTCGCTCTCGCTAAAAAATTAGATCAGCTTACCCATAAAAATTTTCGTTTTCTACGGGCCAAAGGAGAACGCATCGGCTTTTTATTCGATGAAAATGAAGCCGACACTCTTTTTTATTTTTTTCCTGATCCCTGGCCTAAAACCAAACACCAAAAAAAGAGACTTTTTCAAACTCACTTTTTGGAAATTGCCTACAAAGTACTAAAGCCGGGTGGAAAATTTTATATTAAAACCGACCACGATGGTTATGCCCTGTGGATGGAAAAGATTTTAGATAATCAAAAACTTTTTAATATAGATTTAAAAACTACTGATTTAAGACTAGAGCATCCCGCCCATTTTCTTTCCTCCTTTAAAACTAAATTTGAAAAAATCTTTGTGGCTCAAGGAATAAAAATCAAGGCATTTGAACTAACCTCCCTAAAACGGGAGTGTACTCATGTCTGACGGGATTGAAGATTTAAAAATTCGCATCAAAAACATACCCATTTCCGAAATTATTGGAAAATACATAGCACTTTCTAGAAAAGGTCATTATCACTTAGGCCTTTGTCCCTTTCATAATGATTCCAGCCCCTCGTTACAAGTTAATGACCAAAAGGGCATGTTCATGTGTTTTGTTGATCAAATCGGGGGAGACGCCATAACCTTTGTCAGGAAAAAAGAAAATTTAAGTTACATGGATGCGCTCAAAGATATTTGTAGCAGAATCGGAATCTCTTGGGATGAGTACTATGCCCCCAAAGAAGAACCCCCCAAAATGCAAATGGCCAAGCGAGTACTCTCCAAGGCGGCGCTGCTCTACCAAAAAGTCGCGACCGATAATTCCAAAGAAGAATTCACATCCTTTGTCAAAACTAGAAATTTAAAACCAGAAACCATCAAAGAATTTCAAATTGGCCTGGCTCCCGGAAATAATATTTTAACCAGCTATCTCGAATCTATACCGAGCAAAAACGAAAGAAATCTGGCCATTGATACGGCCTTGGAAATTGGAATTATTCGAAAAGATAAAAATAAAGTGAATACTTATTTTGACACTTTTCGAGATCGAATTATGTTTCCTATTTTCAATAGTTTTGGGGACATCGTCGGATTCAGCGGAAGAAAAACTAAAGAAAGCCAAAAGGGTAAATACATTAACTCCGATCAGTCTTTTATTTTTAATAAAAAAAATATTCTTTATGGCTATCATCTGGCCAAAAATTCTATTCGGGATAATCAGTCGGTTATTTTGGTGGAAGGACAAATGGATGTGATTGGCCTTTTTAAAAATGGCATTAGAAATGCGGTGGCGGTTATGGGAGTGGGACTGGGTGAAGCCGCTTTAAAAAATTTAAAAGGGCTTACCAATAACTTTTACCTCGCCCTGGATTCAGATGAAGCAGGCTTCAAGGCCATGCAGCGAATAAACGAAATGTGCCTTTCTAACGATATCATTCCTAAGTATCTAGATTTTTCACCTCATAAAGACCCTGACGAGTTCTTGGAAAATAGGACTAAAGATGAATTTTTCGATAGAAGGGATAAGGCTTTACCATTTATTGATATTTTAATCCGCAATATAATACCCAGCGATATTCCCGAACTTTCAGATAAAAAATTGGAAATCCTAAAAAATATATTCCCATTCCTTGCCCCCTTAAAGGATTCCCTTTCCGCCACTGAACGAATTATGGAGACGGCCAAACATCTGGGCCTTAAATCTGATTCGGCTACGATTATTAATTTTTATGCTAAATTTCTCAGTGATTATGCAAAAAATGATGCCAATAACGCAAAGCCGCAAGTAATTGTAAATAATAATCAAACACTGCCAATTTCTAATTCTGGGACGAGTTTGACTCCCTCGCTCACCATCTCCACGGCGGAAAGAAGATTGATTGAAGAAATTATCCGCCATCCGGAATGCTTGTCTTCTCCTAAAATGGCCCCGGTTCTGGAAAATTTAAATACACCTCATATCAAAAATTTTATTTTAAAAATGCAAGATTTCATATATGAGATAGATGAAATAGAATATGTACAAATGGTTCAGGCGCTAACGGCCCAAGAGGAAATCTCACAAAGTCTCAGAGAGGTGGTGGGATATGCCCTTTTTAAATATGAAAAGGCGAAATTGGATGATAAGATAATTTCCCGTCTCTTGGATGATTTTAATAAGAAACTTAAAGAGGAACTTTTGATAGAAAAAAGAAATATTTTAAGAAATAATCAGCCATTTTGTTCCACCAAAGAAGAGGCAGAAAGACTTATGCAAGAAATTAGTTCTGTGGACAAAGAACTAATGGGATTAAAAGTTTCAAAAAAAAAATAATTAAACCTCAATAAGGAGACTTTAATGTCGGTTATTGCTGCTTTTTTAAACTCCAAAGTTTTTTCCAAACTCTTGATAAAAGGAAAAGACCAGGCTTTTTTAAGTCCAGATCAGATTCACGAAGCAATTCCTGCTGGCATTGTTGATCCTGATGCAATTGATGAAGTCATTCATAAAATTCTTGAAGCCAGAATTGAAGTCAAAGACAGTGTTGCCGACGAAGTTGAAGAAGGTATCCGTCTCGACGGCACCGAAATTATTGAAGAGGCACTTTCCAAAGAAGAAAAAGCCGAACTTAGATCAGCTTCCACTGATCCGGTGAAACTTTACTTAAAAAGAATGGGCTCCGTGGCCCTTTTAACCAGAGAAGGCGAAGTTGAAATCGCCAAAGAAATTGAAGATGGAGAGCGAAAGATTATTCTTTCGGCCCTGACCTCAACTCATGCGCTTAAAGAAATTTTAAGACTTAAAGAGCGAATTGAAACCCAAGAAAATCAAAATGAATTCATCAAAGAACTGGTTCGAGGATTGGATGATGAATCAACCCAAAAAGAAATCAATAAAACAAGAAATAGAATCTATGACGTTTGTGATCGCATTGTAGAACTTTTAAAAGAAAGTGAACTGGAAGACGGTACGCTACGAAAGTTTTCCAAAGAGCAAAAAGCCAAGTTTGATGACATTTCTGAAACCCTAGCTGATCTGACTTTCAATAGAAAACAAATAAATAGTTTCGTTGAACCAGTTAAAAAATATTATCTGCAATTTAGAGAACTTTTTGACCAACAAGATCGTATTTATAAATTTCTAGAAGTTAAAAACGATGCAGAATATAGAGTTGTATTTGAAAAAATTATTGATGATGACGTTTATAAGAGAAAACTGGCCAAAGACCTCTTCACTACTGATGCTAAAATTGAGCAGCTGATTAGAAATCAAGAAGACGTAATCAGAAAACTCCGAAGACTTAGCATCGAAGCCGGAATGGAATTTAACGATATTGAAAATGTTTATAATATTATTTTAAAGGGTGAAGAAAAAGCTGACCGTGCCAAGGCGCAACTGGTTGAAGCCAATCTACGATTGGTAGTTTCTATTGCCAAAAAATATACCAACCGTGGTTTACAATTCTTGGATCTGATTCAAGAAGGTAATATTGGTTTAATGAAAGCCGTTGATAAATTCGAGTATCGACGAGGTTACAAATTTTCTACTTATGCCACCTGGTGGATCAGACAGGCCATTACTCGCGCCATCGCGGATCAGGCCAGAACCATCCGAATCCCAGTTCACATGATTGAAACAATCAATAAAATGGTAAGAACCTCCAGACAATTGGTGCAAGAATTAGGAAGGGAACCAACCCCTGAAGAGATTGCCGAAAAAATGGAACTGCCCGTAGATAAGGTTAAAAAAGTCCAAAAAATTTCTAAAGAGCCGATCTCTCTGGAAACTCCGATTGGTGAAGAAGAAGATTCAAGTTTGGGCGATTTTATTGAAGATAAAAAAATTATCTCTCCCCAAGAAGCCGTTATGAGCGTGACTCTTTCTGACCAAACTCGTTCAGTACTTTCAACTCTGACCGCCAGAGAAGAAAAAGTGCTTAGAATGCGTTTTGGTATTGGTGAAAAATCAGATCACACTCTCGAAGAAGTCGGACAAGACTTTTTTGTAACTCGGGAAAGAATCAGACAAATTGAGGCCAAGGCACTAAGAAAACTTCGGCATCCAAGCCGTGCGAAAATGCTCAAGGCTTATCTGGACAATTAGCCCGATAATTATAATTCATTCCTCTCATTTTCTCTACGCGGAAGACTTTAACCATATAAAATTTGGGGTTCATTTATTATAATGAACCTAAAAGGAAGCACAAAATTATCAGCAATATGATACCAAATGAGTCAAGTGACATACTAAGCCCTATCAGGGTCAAAGCGAAGGAATATTTCTCCAAGCATGTCATCTCAGAAGCCTTAGAACTTCTAAAACAATCACGAATTTCTGTTTCATATATGCGAGGACGAGTCGATACCTATTTCATCGTATCGGGTATTGTTAATGAAAACCGCATTCACGAAACTAAAATTGTCTATAAAAATAATCCCACGGAAATTTTAAGTTCTAATTGTGATTGCATTGAGTGGAATCAAGAACACCATTGCCGACATGCTGCCAGTTTGTTTTTTTACTATCACCTTCATCATACAATAGAAAAAGAACAGCGGGAAATATTCCTAAACACCACCAGAGATAAGGGTTTTTTGGGGGTAACACCTTTTGAGTACGGCACAATGATTAAAAGCGTTCACAAACTACAAGGAGCGCTTCCCAACTCCAC
>MEPW01000034.1:6751-7213 GCA_001769975.1 Bdellovibrionales bacterium RIFOXYA1_FULL_36_14
CATTGGAAAAATAATTATTGATGCACAAATAGATAATTTGAGTCACGAATATGCCAGTTTGAATTTCAAATATGTGGGATTAAATAATCAAGTTGTCACTAATATTTCCATTTTCGAAAATATGTATTTATTCAATTGGGATGACGGATCGGCTTTGCATATTCCTGAAAAATTGAAAAGTTTTTTTAAAAACATAATCATCAACGAAGAAACACTTCAATTGGGTAAACTTTTATCCATGGTGGAAAAAAATAATTTTAATGAATATCTAGAAATTTCCATAAACGGCCATTCCTGCAATGAACTCCCTCAAATCGCACCTAACTTACAGATAACAATCAATCCCAGTTCCAAGCGGGGACATATAGAATTTACCTTGCAATATCTGGATGCTGACAACGTGGTACTGCCAATTCCCTATTTTCTTAAAAATATCTGTTTTGCGGGAGGACAGCTGGGCAG
>MEPW01000035.1 GCA_001769975.1 Bdellovibrionales bacterium RIFOXYA1_FULL_36_14
TATTTTATAGAAATCACACAGTTTAGTAATCGTGTCATAGACCAGCGTGTCAGTGTGGCTGTCCGGCATAAAAATAAGATGTGCCGGAATATTGTGTTGAGAAAGCACTGGGCAAAGTAAGAGTAAGGCCAGATCGTGTAGTTGGTCTCCGAAACTTAAGGTAACCGCTTTAGCGTTATTCTGTTGATAAAATGAGATGATGCTTTGGGTTTTTTGAACCAGGATATTTTCTAAAATAGACTTATTTTCTTCAGTCATGTACACCTTTTTACTTTGCGACCTTATAGACAAAGAGTCATGTCACCTATAAAACCTTAGGCATTAAATATAGTTTAGGCCAGTTGGCTTAAGGAAACAATATGTTAAAAGAAAAAGTTCTGATAATAGGGGGCGGACTTGCTGGATGTGAAGCGGCATTTATGTTGGCGGAACATGGAGTTGAGGTGGTGTTGTATGAATCGAAAAAAAATAACCCCAATCCGTCCCAAAAATTATCTACTTTGGCCGAGCTAGTCTGTACCAATTCTCTTAAATCAGTGAATGAATCGACCGGGCATGGATTGCTGAAATTTGAGATGGAAAAATTAGGATCGCTTATTTTACAAGTGGCCCGTCAAACTAAAGTTCCTGCCGGGGATTCACTCTCTGTTGATCGAGAGGTTTTTTCAACTACGATTACTGAAAAAATGGCTGCCCATAAAAATATTGAACTGATTTATGGGGAAGTGTTAGATCCCCACGAAATGCTGAATAAACATGGTTGTCAGCGCATGATTATTGCTTCTGGGCCACTGACCACCCCGGCCTTAACTGATTGGATTAAAAATAATTTTTCCAGTGATGATTTATATTTTTATGATGCGATTGCCCCGGTGGTGGATGCCGATAGTTTAAATTATGATAAACTATATTTTAAGGATCGTTATAAAGATCAAACTGAAGGGAGCTCGGCGGACTATTTGAATGCTCCCATGAACGAAGAGGAATACAAAAAATTTGTCATAGAATTAAAAAATGCTCAAAAAGTTCCGGCCAGAAATTTTGAAGAATATGTTTTTTTTGAAAGCTGCCTTCCGATTGATTTGATGGCAGAAAGAGGGGAGGAAACCCCTCGTTTTTCATGCATGAAGCCGGTGGGACTGGAAACCCAGGATGGAAAAACTCCCTATGCAGCTGTCCAACTTAGGCGTGAAAATTTATTGGGAGATGCTTATAATCTGGTGGGATTTCAAACCAGGCTTACCTATCCAGAACAAAAAAGAATTTTTAGAATGATACCGGGGTTGGAGAAGGCAGAATTTATTCATTTAGGTTCAGTTCATCGCAATACCTTTATCAATGCTAAAAAATTACTTAATGTTGATCTTTCCACTAAAAAAAATTCCCATATTTATTTTGCCGGTCAGATTATGGGTGTCGAAGGCTATACTGAAAGTGCCGCGATGGGTTTATACGTCGCTTATCAAATTTTAAGGGACCTGTATCAACAAGAAATCAGTCCTTGGCCGCATGAATGCGCGATAGGTGCCCTTATCAATCATATTATGACTCAAGAGGTGCCTCGCCCTACCAATATAAATTTTGGACTATTACCCAGAATTGAAATGAATCATCAAAAAAGGATTCACCGCTCAAAATACAAAAACATAAAAAAAGAAATGATGGCAAAAAGGGCCAAGGAAGCCTTTTCAGAGTTTTTAAACCAGTATATGATTGGCCTTTAATTTAAATGTGTGATGGAGTGATAGTTATGGATAAAAAAGTTATTTTAGTTGCCGGTGCCGCGGGTTTCATTCCATCGACGTTGTCTGAATTTTATCTTAAACAAGGGCATGAAGTAATCGGACTTGATAATTTTATTACTGGCAGTCGCTCTAATATTGAAATACTGAATCAATATAAAAATTTTAAATTTTACGAATGTAATATTTATGAATCACTTCCCAATTTTAAACATCAAAAAATAGACGAAATCTTTTCTTTGGCATCTCCTGCTTCACCGGTGGATTTTCAAGTACTCCCGATGGAGATTCTTAGAGTTAATTCCGAAGGCACCATGCGCTTGCTTGATTTAGCAATGGAAAAAAAGGCAAAATTCTTGGAGGCTTCAACCTCTGAAGTCTACGGAGATCCGGAAATTCATCCGCAAACCGAAGAGTATTTTGGTAACGTCAATAGTATTGGACCGCGCTCATGCTATGATGAATCCAAACGCTATGCGGAAGCTCTCACCATGAATTATCATGTGCACAGAAATGTTAATACCCGGATCGTCAGAATTTTTAATACTTATGGGCCGCGGATGCGACCCAACGATGGAAGGGTTATTCCCAATTTTATTAACCAAGCACTCCGAGGGGAAGATCTGATTGTTTATGGGGATGGCAGTCAAACCAGATCTTTTTGTTTTGTCGATGACCTGGTTTGTGCCATGGATATTGTGATGAGTTCCAATTGTCATACTCCGGTCAATATTGGTAATCCAGATGAGTATTCCATATATGAGTGTGCTCAAAAAATTATTGAAGTTCTTCATAGCAAATCTAAGGTAGTTTGCAATAATAATCTACCTAAAGATGACCCCAAAAAAAGAAAGCCAGATATCAGAAAATTAAAAAGTCTGGCACCATATGAGCCGCAAATCAGCTTTAGTGAAGGGATGAGAAAAACTGCGGAATACTTTAAACATCTAGCTTTATAATATCATTTTTGATGATGGATAAAAATTCATATAAAATCATGGCCGTGGCACCCCAAACGACTTTACCCTGAAAGTCAAAGTAGGGGATTTCATAAATGGCCCCTAGATAAGGCATTTGGGTAAGGGCTTTGATATTTTTTGTATCAGTTAGTTCTTTGAGTGAAACATTAAAAAAATTTTTTACTTCTTGCTGGCAGGGATGAAAATGAGGTTTATCATCTACATAACCGATGATGGGGGAAACCATAAATTGACTGGGCGTAATAGGGGTTGGACTTAATTGGCCCAGTATTTCTATGCTGGTGCAATCGATATCAAGCTCTTCGTGGGCCTCTCTTAAAGCACACTCGATTTCATTTTCACCAGGATTCATTTTTCCCCCTGGCAAAGCGATTTGTCCAGAGTGAATGCCACCATCCACCACTCTTTCAATAAGTGGAAAAAACAGAGTGTTCTGCTCAGGATAAAGGGCAATCAGTACCGATGCTTGGTTGAATTTGCTGAAATCATTTGCAAACTTTTGTCTGATTCCGGAAATAATTTTTGGTCTCATAGAGTCGTGTGATAAATGGCCAGGTAGTGAGGCTTTCGAAAGTGTGTTTTTTAGGGTTTTAATAAGCGTATTTTTCATATATCATTTTATCTATCAAGGTAAAAGTATCACTATCATGTTCGTAAGGATGTTTCAATGAAACTGGATGATTTGATTAATAAATATTTTTTGGAAGAAGATGAACAAGAGAAGATAAGATTATTTCAGGATCTGAAAAATAATCTGGGATATGACGATTTAAATACAGATTATTTTTTAGCTCTGGCCTTTAAATATAAAAATGCTGGGCAAGACAAAAAACAGATTTTTATTTACCAAGATGAATTACCCTCATCGATTACGGCCAATGCTTCCATTGCTTGGCCTACCGCTATTTTAGATGAGAGTATGCTTAAATACCTTCCGCATACTTCTTACAAAGAAATTTTGGCGAAGTACGAAGGGAAAAAATGTGAAGACGTGGTATTGTGGATAAAGAAAATGCAAGCTGGTACTGGCACTTCCATTGAAAGAAGAAGGTATTTATCTAACTTGTTTAAAAAGGAATTTGGTCAAGTGGTGATTGGGGCCAAGGGCACTGATCTTTACGTGGAAATAAAACCCGATGTGATGGTAAGTATTGTCGAATTACAACTTTTACAAGCGATTAAGCTTGCTGAAAGCAAAATGTTTGCGGGAGTAATTTTGCAAGATATCGTTAGTAAAGAGACTGAGCGGTCTCTTGATGAGATATGGAATAAAAAATCAGCGTTGCACGGGGGACGAAAATATCTGGATATAATCCATAACACCGAAGGATTAGGGGTCGTCGAGAAAATCTTTCAACACATGATTCCTACTATAGATGAAGATGGTTGTTTTAGTTTTAATCGTATGGCCCCGGCCGGGCATGGCCTATTTGGCATTGAGGCCTTAAAAGCCGCGATCGTTCCCAAACATCGCCCAGATATTACCAAAAAAATACTCATTTCTTCGATTGGAAATGGTGAAGACCTTGGCAGTTCGCCGGACGAAGTAATGGTTGCTTGGATGTCAAAAGAAAATATACCGATTGCGATGGTGACCACCACTAAAACTAAAAATGATTTAAAAGGCGGGCAGATTTCGATCCTAAAGGAAGACGATAAATATTTTGCAACTATTATAGAGAAAGCACAGGCAGAGCAAAGTAATCAGTTGGAATTATTTTACGAATTGGGACTTCGAGAAAACGATAAAGATGCTTTTTTTAACACGAATATGGTGCTGATCAACTACAATGTGCTTATACCCATCATTGAAACTATAGTTTTTGAAATTGGCATCAAGGAATTTTTTAGAGAAATTACTCCGGATCTTATTGTGAATGGAAAAAAACAAGTTGATCCAGACGGAGTAGTGCGAAAGTATTTTCAAATTGAAGGGGCCTTGGGATCGGTCATTTTGAATCTGGATAAGTTTTATAGAAAAAAATATCAAAAGCCTCTGGTGCACTTTTTAAATGTGGAGACCGAGTATCGCGATCGTTTTTTTTCACCCATTAAAAATAGTTTTGATTTTATGATGCAGTTTTATTCTGATCGATTTTATCTTGATAAAGAAAATTTCAAGTTGATCAATCAAAGTGAAGATATTCCAATGGTTGATTTAAAGGATGATTATTACCAGGATGTTTATAATACCTTGAGTGATTTTGCATACGTCTCCATTATGCAGCTTGAACAGCTGGAAGTGGAAGGTAAAGTCAACTTTGCTCACCTGACATTGCAAGGACAGGTAAAAGTCATTAACCATTCAGGAAAATATTTTAATTTAACGGCTTTTTTAAAGGCCAATAATCAAAAACTGATACTGGATAACGTTGAGGTTTTCATAGATGCGGACGGAAAATGTCAAATTAACCCAATCACAGCACCGATAGAAAATAAATAGATAAATATTTTCCTGTAATAAATTAAATAAATAATAAATTAATCTGATGTATTGGTTTGTCGAAAAATTGGCATGCCTAAAGTTTGGTTAATTGTTTGGTTATTATTTATATGTGTTTATGCATTTTCTAGTGAAGATAGACCTGATCAAAATCGTCAGGTAAGGGTGTCTTTTTCTAGCACTCAAATTGAAGTCAATTTTGCTTTATCTATAAATGATATCAGCACAAATTCAGATGATGTAGTAAGTTTTGCTAAAGATATCAACCTGACTAACACACTCAAAAGAGCTAGGCTTCCTTACCAGGTAATTACGGTTTTTAGCAAGTTGGAAGATATCAAAGTAGAGTATGAGTTGGGGGATGAATATGTTTATGAGGACAGTCAGCTTGAATTTGAGACTATTAAAAAATATCGTTGCGGTAATCACATTTATTCGTTGGAACCTGATGCAGAATTTCATCAAAAAAAATTGACTCCCTTTTATACGATAGAAACCCTCGGTGATTTTAGAAATATGCCAATTAGTCGGGTAATAGTTTATCCCGTCAGATATAGCATTAGAGAAAAGCGACTTTTATTTTATCCTGACATAAAATTTATTATTTCGGATAAATATCACAGAAAGCTTTCATCTGACCCAACCACCTTGTATAAGACGATAAATAACAGGTATCTTATCGTTTCACCAAGGCAATATTTAGATCAGTTTAGCACCTATGCTGATTATAAAAGAAGTCAGGGGTTTGAAGTTGATCTGGTTGCAAAAGAAACGCTTGGGAATAAATTTGATGAAATTAAAGCATCCCTTAAAAAAAGATATCTTAATCCACTAACTCGTTTTAGTTATGCTATGTTAGTGGGGCATGAAAATATGTTTCCTACCGAATACGTTAAAACGTCTTCCAGCGATCAAACTCCCAGCGATCATAATTATTTTACTTTTGGAGAAAATCAGGATGCCTGGGCGGATGTTATTTATTCTAGAATGACTATAAAAAATGAACAAGACATTGAAGGGCAGCTGGCAAAGTTTATGGCCTATGAAGCTGAAAATAATTTGCATAAGGATCTGTTGGCCTTGGCCTCAGATGAGGGCGAAAACCCTTCAGACAAAGAGCTGATGGAAACACTTTTACAACCATTGAGTGATCATTACCAGATCAACAAAATGTATCAAGAAGATAGTGAAACCACTGCTTTCAATGTTATCAAAGCATTTTCAAGTGACTTAAGGTGGATATATTATCTAGGTCATGGCACGGGCAACGCTTGGACTTCTTTGTTTGATAATAAAAGTTTTACAACTTTGGATATGCGAAAAATTCCACATCATCCAATTAAACCAGTTTTGATTGATATTTCCTGCAGTAATGGACGTTTTGCAATAAACAAATTTGGTGAGCGCTTTTTAAATACTCACAATCAATTAGGTGAGTCAGTGGGGGTGGCTTCATATTTTGGGGGATCGGTTAGTATCTCCTGGCAAGGACCGGCCATTATGGCCCAAGGAATATCCCAAAACTCACTCACTTCCCAAACTTTGGGAGAGGCAATTTTAAAAGGAAAATTTCATTTGTTGAACCATTATTCTGATTTAGCGGAAATCAAAGACACCTTTTTATGGATGCACTTACAGGGAGATCCGACCCTTTTATTGGATAGTGTTTTAGATTAGTACTTACCATATGCGTTGATCGAATTAAGGCGACATTTTTATGTAATTGTCTGGTCATGTGAATCACTGATAAGTGGATCAAGGGCAGAATCGGGAGGGAATATGCAAAATTGTTTAGACGTTTTAAAACAAGCTATTTCATTTGAGCGTAAAGGATATGAGTTCTATAAGCAAGTGGCTGACCAAACTTCCGGCAAGGCCGTAAAAAATTTATTTAATCACATGGCCAATGAAGAACTTTTACATGAGGAAATTTTAGCTAGGCAGTTTAAATCACTAAATGAGAATAATAAATTTGCTAAAGAGGATTTTACTAAATTTGAAAAATCCCATGAACCAATAGATGCATTTACTAGCGATTTGAAAGATGAGATTGTCTCGGCCAGTTACGAAGCCGCGGCTATTGCTGCCGCCATTAAATTGGAAAAAAACTCCCTCAACCTATACCTAAAAAGGTCGCAAACCGCCACGGACCAAGAAGAAATGAAGCTTTATAAATGGCTGGCGGAATTTGAACAAGGGCATTTAGATGATCTGGTTAACATTGACCAGGAAATTCGGGAAAAAATCTGGTATGACAATAGATTTTGGCCGATTTAATAATTGCATGGCATAGTCAATAATCTAAGCAGCTTTTTTGATGATATTATCAATTTCTTTTCTTTTTTCTGGCACAAACTGCATTGGTTTGGAAAAAAGAAATCCCTGAATGAGATTAACTCCAAGAGAAGTTATAATCTCAAGATCCTCTTTATTTTCTACACCTTCCGCAATAATTTTTGAGCCCAGATGATTTGCCCGCTCGATAATAACCTTGGCCTTGGTAAGTTTTTCATCACTTTGGGAAATCCCCAGCACCACCGCGATATCTATTTTTACAAAGTCGGGTTTTATCAGATTGAGAATTTGCAAATCAATTTGGGTTTCTCCAATATCATCTAACGCAATTTTAAAGTGATCTTTTTTTAAGTCGTGAATATTTTTTAGAAATTGATTGATATCAAAAAAGGTATGGTTTAAATCAAATTCAATGGTGGTTTTTTCTTTAAGCGATTGGGAAATTTGCATTTTTTTAAGATAATGTGCATTTGATAACATGCAATTGACGAAAAAATATGTTTTTTGATGATTGAGCTCATCAAAGTGTGAAAATTGTTCAATAGATTTAAAAATATGTTCTAAACAAATAAGATCCAACTTTTGATGATGCTGTTCACTTAAAATAGCAAACGGTGATTTATTTGCCAGTGGGGCATCTACCGAAGGCCTGGATAATGCTTCAAAGGCGTGAAAATTATGGGAGGATAGATCTACAATTGGTTGAAAAACAATATTGATGTTTTTGTTAATAAGAATTTCCTGATTGTAATCATAATCGATGTTATAAATACCTGACGAATTTTGGTGATGACCCTCTCTTAAAAAACTAAGGGGCCGTAGCAGGCGCTTTGGGCAATTATTATTTTTACCATTACTCATATTATTTCCACTTCAACTTCCAATATCTTCTCGTCAAAAATTCAAAAAATTTAATGACTACTTTTGTATTGTTTTAAGAAATAATTGATAAACATTTAATTTCAATCGTTTATTGAGCTCGTTTGATTTCTTCAATTTGCTCTTTTTTGAGTTCCGCTAGCTCTTTGATGGATTCGTTGAGTTTGTCGTAAAGGAGCTGTGAAGGATATTCCTTAGAGGTGAAGCTTTGGAGGGGGTAGGCTAAAATGCCATTTAGTTGGAATAAGTCATCATCACTTTGAATAAAGTATTTTTTTATAGCAAATGGAGAAGCCAGTCCTAAGGTGAATAGGAAGGCATATACCAGCGCCTTGCGCTGGTTTATCTTAGTTAAAAAGAGAATAAAAAATTGGTAAAGAATGAGAAAAATAAAACCAAAGTTTAGTGTGATGTTGAAATATTTCCAAAACAATTCATTAGTAATCAATGAGAAGGAGAAAAAGGGATAGAGTTTAAGTACACTAAAATAGACTGCCCATTTTAAAAAAAAGATAAGATAAGTATTATAGCGATATTGTTTGACATGTACTTTAGAAACTAGAGAGATGAGACCGGCCAGAGCATAAAGCACACCAATCCCAAGCACTACTTCCAGTAGTAATAGGCCAAAGGTTTTTTTATCAATCGGAGCAGAAATGTATTTCGACGTTAATGATAATAAAAAAAAGAGGCTAAAGAAAATTATAAAATTCTTATTGAAACGAAAATGTTGTTTGGAAAGGTTATAGGCGGGCAGATGAATAAATCTGGTTTTTTCAAGTGATTCATCATTGAGATCCAGAAACGCTTCACAGCGAAGGTCACCTATCCTAAAGCAGGTAGCGTGGGATATGTAAATTTTTTCTTGTTTGGCATTATCCTGGTCAAAAATTCCATTGGTACTACCTAGATCCATAAGGTAAGGGCCTTGGTTGTCAAAATTAAGGATGGCATGTTCTTTGGAAATACTTGGATCTTCTAAAATAATATTATTTTTCAAAGAACGGCCTATGCGGCAAGGGAAGGTATGGATGGATACGACCGTGGGAATTAAAGAATTTTCAGCTTTTATTTTGAGGGTAATCATCGCTTACCCTCGAAGTTCATATGATCAAGTTGGTAACGAATAAATTTTTCTATATTGTCCTTGGAGAAACCTTGCATGCTAAAGGCAAAAAAGAATGCCTCATCACCTTTTAAAAGGCTAATGCCTTTGACCATGATATTGTAAAGTCCAGTATATTTAATATAGGTATTTATACAAAAATTTATTTTAAAAGGAATCATCGCCTGGTTGACAATGATTTGATTGTCACATGAATACCTAGAAATAACTTCTTTGTTGGTGATAAAAGAAGATTCTTCCCGGAAATCATAAGTCGTAGAGTTATAGGAAGTTTCCAGCACATTATAAAATTGAATTTTGGTGCGTTTTAAGTTGTTGATAGAGATGAAATTTAGATTATAGGAGCCGCTGGATAGTTTATCGCTTATATAGGCATTGGCCAATAAATTGCAAGTCTGTTGTTTGTATTCATAAGTTTTATTTTTTTCTTTATCATTTCTTGACCAACATTTTAAAGAAGTGGAAGGAGGTGCGAACGTCCAATTATCTAGTTTAGAATTTTCTCCCTTGTTCTTTTGCATGTCGTCCATAAGATTTTGCTGAATTTCGAAGAGTTGGGACTGTAAAATTGAGTGA
>MEPW01000036.1 GCA_001769975.1 Bdellovibrionales bacterium RIFOXYA1_FULL_36_14
TTTGATAATGTCACTTATAACGAAGCTTTATTGAATTATTATCTTAAAGACGAACTTTTTTTCAAGACACATAAAACTAAAGCCGCTTTCAATAAATTTTTTGATTTCCTTGATCAGCAAAAATCAACTGAACGCATGACCATGATTAATTTAAAAAAAGCCGAATTGGTGGATCAGGCCTTTGCAAACCAAACTATTTTTGGCCACACGTATATTGAACTTATGCAAGACATTATGAAAAAGGTTACCGATCCGGATGAAATGATTGAAATTAGAAATAAATTTGGTTATCGAAAAGAAATGAAGGCCATCGTAAGCTTTAAAGGCTTACTGGCCCGTTGTTTGAGCATAATACTGGGAAGATAATCTTTTACTCGTTAAAAATTATTCCAAACTACCAATCAATTTTTCCACTTCATCCAGTACTTCGCCAGATTTGACGAGATACTTCATATTGGTGTGATCGGTATATAGTGGGCGGTCAATATCTAAAAATTGCACGTGACGTCTGACCACTTCATGGGCCTTTTTGGTTCCATCTCCAAAAATCCAATCTCTAAAGTCCATGGCTTGAGCTGCGGCCATCATTTCAATTCCCAGGATACCGTAAGCATTATCGAGAATCTGAAAGTTTTTAATAGCTGTGTTCATTCCCATGCTTACAAAATCTTCCTGATCAGCTGCTGCGGGAATGGATTGAATGCTCGCAGGTGCTGAGAGAATTCGTTGTTCCACAATTTGCATATCCGCGGTGTATTGGCTGAGCATAAGTCCACTAAACATTCCCGCTCCTTTGGTTAAAAAAGCTGGAAGCCCGACTGATAAGGCGGGATTATTGAGACGATTCATTCTTCTTTCACTTAAAACGCTGATCATGGTGACGGCAATGCCGATCATGTCCATGGGCAGAGCTACGGGAGTGCCTTGGAAATTGGCACCCGAAAGGGCCAGATTTTCATCTGGAAAAAAGATAGGGTTATCACCCACACCGTTTAGTTCGATTTCGACTTGAGACTTGGCCCATTTTACCGCATCGTGAGCAGCGCCAATTACCTGGGGAGTTGAGCGCATAGAATAAGCATCTTGTACTTTACATTTGATTTTACCTTCATATAAATCCCCACCTTTGACCAGCTTATTTATGGCCATCGCACTTCTGATGGCACCAGAAAAGCCGCGAGCTTCATGCAGTTTACGGCTATAAGGTTTCATATTGGCCATTAAGGCTTCAAGGCTCATGGCGGCGGCGATTTCGGCTTGTTTCAACCAGCGATTGGTATCGTAGAGCATAATGGCACTCATAGCAGTTAGCACATTGGAGCCATTAATGGTTGCCAATCCGTCTCTTGCGTTTAGCCCTGGAATTTTTATACCGGCCCTTTGCATGGCCTCTTTGCCATCTAGTAGTTCACCATTATAGTAAGCTTTTCCTTCACCAAGCATAAGCAAGGCCACTTGACTCATAGGCGCCAAATCTCCGCTGGCACCAACTGAACCTTTTTGACAAACGAAGGGCGTCACTCCTTTATTTAACATTTCCACTAGCGTAGCCGTTATTTCTAGACGGCAACCGGAATTTCCGTGGGCGTGAACATTAATTCTACCAAGCATGGCACCCCTTACATATTCAATCGGGGCGGGGTCACCAATTCCTGCGGCATGATTATAGATCAGGTATTTTTGAAAATCTTTGATTTGATCGTCGTTTAAAACAATTTCTGAAAATTCGCCAATACCGGTATTGACTCCGTACATGATTTCTCTGGCCACAATTTTATCTTCCAGCATTTTTCGACATCTGAGAATTTTTTCTTGTGAATCCTTTGATAATTCCACCGGGCGATTAAACCTGGCCACTTCAACAACATTTTCGATAGTAAGATTCGCACCGTTAATTATTAGAGGGGTAGTCATATTTTCTCCTTAAAAAGCAAATGATTATTTTATAAAAGCTAGTATTTTTATCACATTTGATAAAAGGCTGCTAGGTTCTTTTAAGGTTTTTTATAACTTCAAATCAATGTTTGTTTTAGACGGATCTTAATCTATTAAAAAATAAAGATTATTGTTGAATGTAACCCCATTATCATAGGCCAGCTAGGGCCTATTTAAACTTACTTTTGCCAATAATGTACTGATCGTTTAATTTTCCCCAGTAATACATTTCGGTGATGTCCAAATTAATGGCTTCAAAAAATTTAGGATACCTGTCCTGTAGACATTCAGGTTTTTGTTTGGATAGGTGCTCTCTTTTTATATAGCCCTCATAGGGCCCGACTTTAGAGTATTGAAAGTCCCCTTTGATGGTTTCGTAAAGTTTGATGGGATGTCCACAACTAATGGCAGACAAGGATTCAGAATAGGGGCTTGGTTGCACTCGGACGTGTCCAAACAGTGAATTAAGATATTCAATGCTTATTATTTTTTTATTACTCTCTTTAATGTCATCTTTTGCCCATAACGAGGAGGACACCTGCAAGAGAAGTAATATTATCGTTAGAAAACGTGCCATGCTTTAATGATAGCCGCAAGATTAGATTAAATCTAGCTTCTTGATAGGGGGAATATCTTCTTGGGTTTTTAAATCATCATTTTTATCACTCTTTTTAGGGTCGGGAGATTTTGTGGCATAGTCTCCTCGGGAAGACTCTTCGGTGGTTAAACCTCTGACCTTCAAGCTAAATTTTACGCTGGTTACTGGAGGGTGCGCGGGAGTTTGGAGTTTTTTTATATTCAATGCCATATCTGGGGTCATTATAACGCAGAGTGACTTTTGACTCATAACTATTTATATTTTATTCATAAATACATATAGTTAGATGAAAAAAATCCGATTTCTTAGTATTAGTTAACTTATTTAAAATTGGCAAAGTGCCCAGATTGGGACGCGCTCTAACTGGATTTACACAATGGGGTATTTCACCCCCATTATGGTAGACCAGTTAAGAAAAGTAAAGTTACAATAGATTATCGTTTGGAAAGGAGTCCTTATGAAGTGTCTATTGCTTATTTTCTTATTTCTAAGTGCTGGTTACACAAAAGCCAATACCATTTTTTTCGATGATGATTATGCATACACTGAACTAACTGTAGCTTTTTTAACTGCAGATCATCTAAATAGAGATGATAGTTTTAAGGAATATTTTCCGGGCGTTGTATTTGATGAACAAATTTTTACCTCTAGATTGGTGGTCAGTTTTGAAAAAGAAAATAATGTTTTTGTGAATTTGCTTGCCATTCGCATGGTCAAGAGTTCTGAAACCGAAAGGGTGTTAACCAGTTTTAAAAGTTGCGAAAATATTTTATGGGCCAAGCGGGTACTTGGTCATAAAAGGGATGAGGATCCTCGCGAAAATATTTCTTATAATGACCCCATGTATGCCAAACAAAATCATCATAAAATTATGCAAAACGAACTTGCTTGGAATTTAAGTACTGGGGAAGGAGTTGTGGTCGCTATTACTGATGATGGTGCTAATTTAAATCACCCCGATCTAGTTGAGGGTTTGTGGGTGAATCAAAACGAAATTCCCGGAAATAAAATTGATGATGATTTAAATGGATTTATTGATGATGTAAAAGGATGGAATTTTATTCATTTAAATAACCAAAATCATGAAACCCGTTTGGGACATGGTACTCACGTCACTGGAATCGTGGGGGCGCGCATGAATAATGGAATTGGGGTGGTCGGTACTGCGCCTGAGAGCATTATGATGCCACTTAAATTTTTTGAATCTTTTGATAGTCCCAGAAATTGGAGTGCCCTAGTGATTTGTGAAGCTTATGTTTATGCCATAGATAATGGTGCTAAGATTATCACCACCAGCTACAGCATTGATGCATATTTGCATGATGAAGTTTATCAACTGGCCTTGGATTATGCTTATAACAAAGGGGTGCTAGTTTTTAATTCCGCTGGAAATAGTGGAATGGATGATCCTTTGAGAAGTGAAATTAATAAAATATTATTGGTAGGAAGCACCCAGATAGAATCATCCAAGGTGGATGTGATTGCTGGAGGTAGCAATTATGGTGTGGGGGTTGATCTTTTTGCACCGGGAGAAAATATTTTTTCCACTTCGGTGGCAGGCGATTATGTTGAAAAAAGTGGAACTTCCATGGCGTCTCCTAATGCTGCAGCAGTCGCCGCATTAATATGGGCCCAACACCCCAGTTACACCCATGAGCAAGTGGCAGCTAAAATGCTGCAAGGATGTGATGATATTGAAGGCAAAAATAAAGCAAAATATAAATTCAAATTGGGAGCTGGCAGGGTAAATTCCTTCCAATCACTACAAGAAGCAATGCCTGGCCCAAAAATTAGACGGGTAGTAGAAACTACGCCAGTTAAAATAATTATTCAAATTAACAGTGTATTTTCAAAGGCATCGTTTAAACCAAATTCATTTCAATTAACGAACCTCTCCACCGGCCAAAAGATCCCACTCCAGATGATGGAAGAGTATTTTTATGGGACCAATTTAGTAGAATTTCAATTTGGGCATGCTTTAAAAACCGGAAAATATGAATTTAAAGCGCTGGCGGGGCAACTGAAAGATCCGTTTGGTAAACCACTTGCTGGTGGGGATTTTATCTTTAATTTTAAGATTTAACTGTTGAAAGACGCTGGGCGTCAGTGTAAAAAAGTTATGACATTATTAAGCTAATAGACGAGAGAATTAATTTCTTCTACGTTAACTCCAAACGACAAAGTTGTCAGAGGAGTTTTTATGAAAAAAATGGTTATTAGTTTATTGTTTCTTTTATCCTTAAATGTATTTTCAGCCGAAAAATTATTATCCTATTTTGTTACTTCTAATCTGGATGTACTACCAAGTAATATGTCTCACGACATCGCTCAAGGTTTGGAGTTAACTTTGAAGATCAAGTCTTTTGATATGCTTGATGGGCAATTATCGCTGATAGCAAACGTGGTAGATGGTAATACCAAGCAAATCGTCAATGATAGTGCTATGGCGGTTCAATGCCAACTCCCTGGAGATCATTTCGTTGTCTATCCAAACATTAATGCACGCTTGATGCCGGCAGAACTTTCTTGCACTTTTAAAACAAAATATTTGCAGAAGGGAAGTTATATGCTGGCCTGGAATCTCTTTTCCACATCAGAATATAACCATTCGATACAAAATCTTGGAAGTGGTTTCTCACCGATGGTTAATCTTAAGTAGTCTTTAATTATTTTATTTCCCAGCTAAAGTCACTTGGAGTGACTTGGTGGTTGTAATCATATACCAGCACTCTCACACTATGATATCCGGGAGTGCTGGGAAATTGAAAAACTTTATTTTTGTTAAATCCCAGATTGATGACATACTTTCTTTTATCGTAATCTCCCTGAGTTATTTTGGGCATGTAAAAATCTTCGATAAATTTGGATTTATCACTACCTCCTGGTAATCGACTGAAATCCCATACCGTGCGCATTGGTTCCGCATCGACTGATAGTTCAATTTTATAAGGAGGGTGATAAAAATCAAAATTGTCAATATAGTCAAAAGCTTCAAGCGTGATGGTGTAGCCGGTTTTGAGTTTAACGAGTTGAAGGTTTACAATTTCTGGTGGGGTTGGATCCATTAGTGGATCCAGAAAGTCCATTGGGTTCAGATAATTTTTATTGTTATCAATGATATCCAAATGGAGATGATGAAAAGGTTTTCCCTGCATTTTAAATGGCCAGGTAATAAGTTTGCCAATATAGGTCCCGCTTTCTATTCTAGTGTGATTGCGATATGCATTTTTAATTTCTGGCGATATTTTAATTTCATCAAGATGATGATACTTCCAAAGATTATTGAGATCATCTTGAATGACTACTTCATAATAAAGTTCATCATCGTCATCTCCGTAATTACCAATGCGCTTAACCATACCTCCCGTACAGCTATAAACCATGGCGTTTTTTTCAGCCACAATATCTACACCGTGATGAAAATAGGCAGCACCTCCATCAATTTTTTGATAGGAATTAATGGTATGACCAATCTTAAAATTATTGAGCGGCCAAGGATAACTAGCGAGAATTTCATAACTTAACAAAGATAAAAACAAAACACTCAACCATTTCATTATCATTCCAGTGTAAGTTTGGTGGTTATTAAAGCTATTTTAAAGGAGTTGCTCTAAATTGACGATTAGTATTTATGAAAAGTAGATGGAAAATCCCTCTTATGGGAAAATTTATTATTACCATGTATTGCTTGCTGATTGCCGATGCAACTTTGGCGTATTACGAAACAGGGGTATTTTTTAAACTGTTTTTCTATTAATTTATCTTGCATAAATCACTACTCAAAATGTTTTTGTAAGGTTATCCTGGCGTTTTCAAGGAGGAGCTTATGAAAATGTTTTTTGTCTTGTGTAGTTTATTTACGTGTATGCATTTGTCAGCGATTGAGCAAGGTGAGCCGGCCATATCTTTGAATCTTGATTATCAGACCGTAAGTGGTGATATTAAAAACGAAGATATTATAAAAATTGAGGAAGGAAAAAAGCATCTGCTTTTAGAATTTATGTCGATTACCTGTAAGTATTGTATGCAGAATATGCCCATTATTGCCTCATTGGAGCAAGAGGTCAGTGATCATACCACTATAAAACTGGTTTCCATTGATCGCGATGTAAAAAAAGTTAAGGAATTTATTTCTAGCAACCAGGAATTAATCAATTATCCTTTTTTCTTTGATAATCAGCGACAGGCCAAAGCGCAGTATAATGTCATTTATGTTCCCTCTGTGTTTATAATTGACGAGCTTGGTATGGTCATTTTCAAACATATTGGTGTTCTTACTGATGAAGATGTGCAAAAGATCAAAATGATACTCAAATAATAAAATACTTGATACAATTTTATTATTATAGGTCTTACATGTTGTAATGAGGTAGAGCTATGTTACAAAACTCTTTATTTCTGATTGTTCTATTATTTATGTTATCGGCTTGCTCTGATCATGTGGCCAAGGGGATCGCGATCAAAGGTATTTCCCGCTACGCCAATAAGGAGTTTTCTACCATTCATTCTATTGATAAGAATGTCGTCATGGAGAGTCCATATAATTTACTTATCTACATAACCGTGAAAGGCGATGACTTAGACAATAAACCCAAAGAATTGAGCTGGTGTACCTGTATGCGGAAAAAGATCGGGCAAGAAAGGGTGCTTATGACCAGAGTTAATATCTGTTCTCCGGTAAACGTTGATCAATTTAAAGATACTTGTAAATATCCCAATGATGTGGATCCCGAATTGGCCAAGGAACTTGGTATATCGATGGGGAAGGATTTATTTGAATTGGCACTAAAAGGGGATGTGGCAGTATTTGAAAGGGCCATCAAGGAAGGGGAAGTTAATCTTAATAAAAAATTTACCGTGGGAAATTTTAGCCTTTATACCGCACTTCATGGTGCAGTTTTTAACAACCAACTTGAGATGATTGATTTTATTATTAGTAAAAATGCTAATGTAAATGTTCTCGATCACGATAATAACAGCCCTTTGCATTATGGTAAAATTTCTTTTGAGGCATTTGAGAAAATAGTTAATGCCAATGGGAACATTAATCTTATTAATAATAGAGGGGAAACACCCATTTTTGTGCAAATAAGAGAAGGACAAAAGCGTTTGGTGGATTATTTGATTGAGAAAAAAGCCAGACTGGATTTGCTAAACGAATTTAATGAGAATTTGATTAATGTTTTAATAAACTCTTATGTAGATGGTAAGTGGGAGAGAAAAATATTTTTAGACACATTGGAAGCGCTAAGTAATGCCGGAGTCAGTCTTGATAATAAATCCAAAGTTCCCCTCGTTAACCGTGATTACCCGGTGGTGCTATTTACTCAAAGAGATGATTTGGAGGTGTTGAAACTCCTTGCCAAATTAAAAGTTAACTTTAATCGGAGGGCCAATAATAATTCCACTCCGCTCATGATAGCACTTACGAAAAAAAATACTAGCCTCGTGGAGTTTTTAATTGAACAAGGCGCTGACACCAATCTGGGGGATGGTGAAGAATTAAATCCTCTATACTTGGCAATACCGGATATTAAAATGGTGCAATATCTTCTGGATCAAGGGTTTAAATTAAATTATGCCAATATTCATGGATTGATTAGAAGGAGCGAGGATTTTAAAAATGAAGCTCTTACGAATTTAATTAAAAAATATGGTGCAGAAGTGCTGGCCGAAGAAGGTGACGTTCCTGTCCAGGAAATAAAGCCAGAAGTACCTGTTGAAAGTGCACAATCACTTGAAAATAAAGAAGAAGAAAAGAAGCCCGTAAAACCTGTTGTGAAAAAACCGATCAAGAAAGCAAAAAGTAAAAAAAGATAATTCTTGATATTACTTTTTATAAAATGTAAATATTTGTTCATGGAAAAAACAAATAGGTGCACAGGTAAGCCACATTTTTTAAAATCAAAAATACCCAGCGGTGAAAATGTTGGAATTTTATCCCAAAAACTAAAAAGCTTAAATCTGCATACGGTTTGCGAAGAGGCTAAGTGTCCCAACCGTCATGAATGTTGGGATAATAAAACGGCGACGATGATGATCCTTGGAGGAATTTGCACGAGAGGATGTCGTTTTTGTAATGTGCAAACAGGAAATCCACACCAACTAATTGATCAAAGCGAAATTGATTCTGCCATTAAACTGGTGGAAACAATGAATCTTAATTTTATTGTTATTACAAGTGTTGATCGAGATGATTTGGCAGATTATGGTGCTAATCATTTTGCCAAGGTCGTCCAAGCTATTAAAAATAAATATCCCCAAGTATTAGTGGAAGTGCTCATTCCAGATTTTAATAATAGCGAAAGTTCCATGCAGGTTTTGGCCAATAGCGAACCCTTTGTGATTGCGCATAATATTGAAACGGTAGAAAGATTAACACCGAACGTTCGCGACAAAAGAGCGTCATATCAAAAGTCCTTGGAGGTTTTGAAATTTTATCATACTCATTACCCCATGATTACCACTAAAAGCTCCATTATGTTGGGGCTGGGGGAAACTAAGGAAGAAATCATTCAAACTATGAAAGATTTGAAACAAGTGGGCGTTGACATCCTCACGCTTGGACAATATTTGATGCCTTCTAAAAAATCAATCCAGGTCGACAAATATTATGAACCAAGCGAATTTGAGGAATTGAAAGAAATTGCCTATCAATTAAATTTTAAATTTGTAGCAGCTGGTCCGTTAGTAAGAAGCTCTTATCGGGCCGCTGATTATATGAAATATTTGGAAGCGGATTATGTTGCAAAATAAATATCAAGATCAGCTATTTAAAATTAATGATAAAACCTATGGTTTTATCAAATGGAACTGGAATTATGATGAAGCTTTGCTGTTTCAAGAAGAGGCAAGACAGTACATAGCAGAAAACCGAGACCTTAAAATATTCATTTTCACCAGCCATCCCCGTCTTTTTACTCTAGGTAGAGGATTACAAAAATCAAAAAGCGAAGATACCAAGGCCTTGATTAATTTTGATGAATCCATGGAAAAAAGATTACCTTTTCCGTTATATAGGATTAAAAGGGGAGGAGGACTGACTTTCCATTACCCAGGACAATGGATCATGTATCCCATTGTAAATTTAAATCATCCCGGACATTCACTCAAAGAGTTGATTTATTTTATGCTAGAGAATGTGAAGGTTACCATTGAAGAACATTATCACCTAACGGAACTTGATTATAATCGCCAATTGCTGGGGCTTTGGAAAGAGCAACATAAGCTAGCATCGGTCGGAATTGAGATCAAAAAATTTATCACCCAGCATGGACTGGCCTTAAATGTTAAAAAAGATCTGGAAATGTTTAAAGAACTGAGAAATGTCAATCCATGTGGATTGAGTTCAGATATCTATAGGAGCATGGAAGATTATCTAAATGAAGAAATTCATTTGGAAGAATTTACCAATAAGTTTTTAAAAACTATCTCTGACCGAAATTAACTCTTATTGATCTAGTCCAGAATACATCTTGATATATTGCATACGACTAAAGATGTTTTTGTCTAAGTTTTTATGAATTGAGCCTTTAAAATCATTGATGGATTTATATCCTTTTTCCTTCATCCATTTTTCCATGGCGGACAAAAATTCAGGAATGACATTCAGACCCTTTTGATAAAGTACACTGCAAAGCTGTACCGAACTTGCTCCGGCCATAATCATTTTTATGCACGATTCATAATTATGAATTCCAGTTGATGCTGACAAATCACACTTAAGCTCTTTAGAAATAAGGGTGATCCATCTCAGCGTGTTATACATTTGTTCGGGATGAGAAAAGTGAATATTATGAATTAATTTTCCGGTATTAATATCAAAGTCTGGTGTATAAAAATTATTAAAGAGCACAATCCCATTGCATAAGGTACTTAGTTTTTCGGTGACGGTTTCAAGAGAAGTGAAGTAAGGTCCAAGTTTGGCGGTGACTGGAATTTTTAATTTAAGTTTTACATTCTTTACAATTTGATAAATATTTCTTTCAATTTCTTCGCTTGATTGTATTTTGGATTTCGAAACGTTAGTTTTGAAGGGATAATTTTCGTAGAACCATTTTTCAAAAGTCGTAACGGGGGATAATTCTTGTTCAGGGAAGATCATGATATTTAGTTCTAAGGCGTCTGCGCCGGATGATTCAATGGATTTGGCGTAGTCCGACCAATGCGCAGAAGTGGTGCAGTTGATAGAGGCAATGATCGGTATTTTACACGCTTTTTTGGCATCCTCTATGAGTTGGAGATAACTATGGGTGTTGTATTTCATTAAATAGTCATACTCTTCTGCGTGTTGAGGAATTTCTTTAAAAGAGTCTTTGATGATTTGCTCTTCAAAAAGTGATTTTATAACTACGGCTCCGGCACCGGCTTCGTATGCTTTTTTAATACCCTGTAAGGAGTTGGTAAGCCCTGATGATGAAACAATTAGGGGGTTTTTTAACGTGAGACCGGCATATTGGGTGGTTAGGTTTGCCATAGATATACTCCTTAGAGATGCTTTTATAAATGAGAATAAAAAAAGCATTATAACAGAGGTGTTTTCAAAAATCGATAGTCTGTGCTATAAAATGTCCAGGTTGATGCAATGAATGATAAATTGATTAAAAAAATTGAACAAATCCAAAAGTTATCCTCTTGGGATCACTTATCAGATAAAAACAAGATAATCCTCGATGGCATTATCCAACTCTATAGGTTGACCTATCAACAGGCCCGACAAGCTATAGACATAATCCAAGATTTTGAAACTTGGAATGAGTCATTGGATATTTTTACCAAGTCATATGAACATAAAAGTCATTTTTTGGCGTCCGTTATAAAACGATGGGATGAATTAAAAAACATGCCTGCCAATTATTATCATTTTGTCCCTGATAAAAGAGAGAACCCCAAGTATAAAATTAAAGAGGCAGATGCTAAAAGTGTTATTTTAGGCCAATGTCCAGTGGCAAGCGAAAAAACCAGATGTTGTAATCTCATGACTTTGGATGTGGTGAGAAATTGTGGTTTTGATTGCAATTACTGCTGTATTCAATCCTATTTCCATGACAACGAAATTATTATAGAAAAAAACCTACTGGCGAAACTGAATCAATTAAAGTTGGACAAGCATAAGCTATATCATATCGGCACAGGGCAATCTTCTGACTCTTTAATGTGGGGAAATAAATTCAATCATCTGGCAGACCTGGGAATTTTTTTACAACAAAACCCCAATGTCATCCTGGAATTAAAAACTAAATCCAATAATGTGGAAGATTTGTTAAAACTTAACTTTCCTTCCAATGTGATCTGTACCTGGTCACTTAACCCACAAACGATTATAGATAATGAAGAAAGATTTACGGCCAATCTAAAAGATCGGTTAAAGGCAGCTAGAAAAGTAGCTGATAGCAAAATGTTGGTGGGATTTCATTTCCATCCCATGATTGACTACCTCGGATGTGAGAAGGACTATCAAGCGCTTGCTCAGCAGATTATAAATTTATTTAACCCCGATGAAGTGGCCATGATCTCTTTTGGAACTTTGACCTATATCAAACCAGTTATCAAAAAAATACGTTCCCGTGCGAATAAAACTTTGGCCTTAAAAATACCCCTTAACGAGGTTGAGGGAAAATATTCCTATCCCAAAGAGATAAAGCGGAAACTGTTTAAAAGTCTTTATGATGAATTTATCTCCTGGCACTCTAAAGTTTTCTTCTATATGTGTATGGAAGAGAAGGATTTGTGGAGGGAGGTTTTTAATTATGAATATAAAAGTAATGCAGATTTTGAAAAAAATATGATTGAAAGTTATCAGACTAAAATCAAGAGGCGATTTTCTTCGGATCAATAAACGCTAGCATAAAAGTTTCGAGAATAATTGGATCGTATCTTCTTACGGAGGTTTCACTGGAGAGTATTTTTTTAACTCCATCTAGCGGGTTTAGATTATTGTCGGTCACCACATGGACAAAGTCGTTAGCTAAACAGATGATTTTGGCTAAATTGGTAATTTGACTACCTTTTAATTTACAGGGGAAGCCTGATCCATCATAGTATTCGTGATGTTGATGAATAATTTGTCTGATGGTGGAATTGATGTGTTTTTCTTTTGCCAGTAGATCCGATCCTAGTTGCGGGTGAGTTTTATATTCGGCCAATTGTTCAGGATTCATATCCTGGGGACGCATCTCCACGAGTTCGGGAGATAACTTGCTCTTTCCCAGATCATGAAACATACAGGCCAGACTCATGGTTTCCACTGTTTTTTTGGAATTCCATTTAAGTTGTTTTAAAATGACGGAAGAAAAAAAAGTGATCGCAAAGGCATGACTGACCGCCCGGGGATCAAAATCTACAAATTCACGTAGTAAAAGGTGCAATGAGGCTTCACGGTCAATGACGTTAGTGATGTTTTGACAGACTGCTACTCCTTCATCAAGTACGCAAGCCTCCATTCCTTCGGTGCAGATTTCCTCCAGAAATTTTTCACTGGCAGTTTTTAGCATACTAACTTTGACTTTCCCGGTGACTATTTTTTCCTGCGCCAGTTTTTTTACGAGGTGATTGGTAAATTTTAAATATTTTTTTCTGTCTTTGGTTTTGAAATATAAAAATTCAATACCTTTGTCTTCTTTGTATTTGTTAATACGATCAATATTAAAGGTGTCTCCTTCGTGGAGAATTTTAACATAGTGGTTGTTATTTAACTGAACGAAAATATCAAACAAAACCGGTTTGCCGCTATACAGTTCATCAATTTTTATCTGAGTAAATTCACTATCAGCTACTTTAACTTCTTCCTCGTCTGATTGACCGTCTCGCATAGGCATATGAGCTATAACTTCTTCGATATCTTGGATATTTTCCACCATTTTATGAAGATCGTTGAATGAAAATGGCTTTTGAATAAAATATTTAAACCCCATTTTTTCTATTTTGAGGATGTCGGATTGCTTGGAGTTGACTTCCAGTGAAACAATAACATTCAATTCCGGGCGACTGGTTTTTATATAGTTTAAAATTTGGATGGCAGAGTGATTTTGGAGGCTTTGACTGATAATAGCGGCAACAAATTTATGACTATAAATGGCCATTTGGACTTCCTTGCCATTTTGAAAACTATACACTTCATAAATACTGCTTTCAAAAAAAGCTTTGGCATCTTGTGACCATTTTGGATCTGGATCGGCGATTAATAAATTTATTCCCATATGTTTTTATTTCTTAGTTGGTTATTTTATAAGATCGGATTATTGTACAGTGAACATTACATAAAAAAAAATTAAAGAATAATTTAATTAGCTGATAATATTTGATTAATTTAGCAAACTAGTAGTTGGATGAATCTGACTCATGACCTTTAACAATCGCAATACCTGACGAAGTTCCTATCCGATTTGCGCCAGCATTGATCATATTCATGGCGTCGCTTCGACTTTTAATTCCACCTGATGCTTTTACTCCCATTTGTGACCCAACGATTTTTCTCATCAAAGCAATGTCCGAGCTGGTCGCTCCACTTTTGGAAAAACCGGTAGAGGTTTTAACAAATGCCGCTCCTGCAGCTTTAGAAAGAGTACAGGCAATTATTTTTTCTTCTTCGGTTAGCTGACAAGTTTCGATAATAACTTTAACCGGTCGGTTATTGGCAGCCAATACTACGGCTAAAATGTCATCCAATACTATTTTATAATCCTTGGATTTAAGGGCCCCTAGATTGATAACCATATCGATTTCTTGGGCTCCATTTATGACTGCTTCTTTGGCTTCATGGGCCTTGGCCACACTGGAAGCTGCTCCCAGGGGAAATCCCACCACGGCAATCGGTAAGACGCTGCTATTTTCTAATAGTTTTTTTATAAATGGAATATTGGAGGAATTAACACAGCAAGAATAGAAACCGTACTCGATGGCCTCTTTACAAAGCTGCTCTAAATCAGTTTGGGTAGCCTCCGGTTTTAATAAAGTATGATCGATCATTTTGGCCAGATCAGTGGGTTTTAAAGTCATTTTAGCTCCTAAAAGATTATATTTTATAAATTATGATCTAATTTTGAATGTGTCAAAGGACGAGAATTTATTTTATGCTGTTAACTTATTGAAATATGGTGATTGACTAAGAGGTGATTTCAATAAAAATATTAATCATTCATGGGTAAAAGACGATTAGTAGAAGAGTTGATATGGGAGGATTAAAGTGGGTAAATTTTTAAGACAGTTAAACATGCTGATTATTATCTTCTCGTTAATGATTGCGTGCAATCCAACTACTGGAGAAAGAAGCAACAAGGCCAGTCATAATCAAGTAATAAATGCGAATGGCAAACCAGCTGGCGGAACCGGCGCTGCTCCTGGGGAAAATGGTGGAGGTACTATTTCTGGTACCGGAGCCGTGGTTCAGCAAGGTGAAGCCGAAATCAAACATTTGATTGATCCCTTTGATGGAACTTATAAAACCAAGTTAACTCTACCTAAAAATTTTACGGGAAGACTATATATATCAGGACTTAATATTTCGTCTTTGACCGATAAAATTGTGCATGTTCGTTTTTCTTTTGGTCGTGAATTGGAACCAATTGTAATTGAAGCTTCGGTGGGAAGGGCCCCAGGGATTGTACCCCAGACAGATATTGAAGTGTTGATTTTAAACATTTTAGATAAACCGTTTGAAAAAATTCGATTACTATACGATCTGTTTGATTATTCCGATTATAGAGACAATAGTGGAAATGAATTCGGTAGTAATTTGGATGTAGGTGAATCGATTACATTGAATAAAGATCCTCGTAGCACGGATTTATATTGTCGAGGGTTAAAGCTAGAGCATGATCACACCTTTGTACCTACCCTTGATCGACCGCTTTGTAATTATTCAGGGGCCAGATGTTTATATGCTTATGCCAAAATATCCGATACCGGTTTATACAATCAAGCAGGGGAAGCGATTAACCCTTCTGAAGCCCAATTAGATTTAAGTAAAAAAGGTTACGCCAATGAATCCCAGGACAATAATTTAAAAAAGTGTCTACCTGACAATAATTCCAGGGATAATTTAAGAGATGTGCTGGGGGTAACTGATTTAAGCTTTAATGGCAGCGGATTTGGGGTTGATATTACTTTCCCTAATAATGCGGTTTATGAATATCGAGGGCCTTATAGGGCCATTAATCCTAAAGATTGGGAGATCAAGGGCAATGCGCTTTGGGGATCAGTTAGTTCCAGTCAATCTGCTTCCAGTTTGTTTACTTCTTCTTTTGGTAATGCCACGGGGGATTTATTCAAGGATTATGTGGGATATGGGGCATTTTTATTTCCCCGAGTTGGGAATTTAAATTTGGCCTCAAATGTAGATCATTTTAGTTCAGAAACTCCGCTTAGTGTACGCAGTAAAACATCACTATTATCCGGAGGAGATACAGACTATGTTGATGGTTGTAACGTTCGTATGCTGGAATATAATTCTTATGCCAATGAAGGCATTGTTTCTTGTAATGTGACGGCTAAAATAGAGATAATCAATATTGATCAAAATACCGGTGATGAAACTGTACTTGCCAGTAGCACTGATTTAAAGCTGCAACTTATTCGAGAAAGCATGAAGGATTATTTGGGCAAGGAAGTCTTATTTACTTCTATGAAGAAATGTACCAGTAGTAGCGCTTGTGGTAATGGGGAATGTTGCTACAACGATAGGTGTTGGGATAAAACCTTGGTCTCTAGATGTTTGGAAGATGTAAGCTCTACGGGTAACGGACAAACTGGTGATCTATGCAGTTCGGATTATGAATGTGCCTCTTTATGTTGTAATCGGGCCACGAGTAGTTGCCAGGTACATACTAACCGCGAAGATCCCCCAGTTTTATGTAATAAGCCTACTGGTCAAACTTGTGTGGCCAGAGAATGGTGCCAAATCCACTACATTAATGAATGCAAATTGTATAAGACGGGGACCTCTACTACTGGGCAACAATTGTGCGGGATTAGATGTTACCAAAAACCAACCTTCGGTTTGTGTAAAAATGGTCTTTGTGCTACTCCGCCAACTCCGGCGGTTCCAGTGCTGGCTGATCCGGACAATCCTGATTGCTCCAAAGCTCTTGATGTACCTACAGAATTTAGTAGTATTTGATGAATTAATCTTATCAATTGCTAATAATTAAAATAAAATAGAGCGTATCTTTAAAAAATAATTTATACGAGGAACGTATGAACAATTCAGGGCAAACCCAGATCCAATTACCCCACTTAACCAAGGTTAATAAAATTTTAATTATTGCAGTAGGCAGTATTTTTATTCTTCAGTCGCTACTTAGTAAGGCCTTGGGAATAAATTTAATGATAGTGTTTGGACTCTCGGCAAATTTATTTTTTAAGGGACTGGTTTATCAATTGCTTTCTTATCCTTTTTTGGCCACGGGACTTATGGAAGTGATTTTCGGGGGGTTAATCCTATGGTTTCTTGGTAGCGAATTGGAATCCAGTTGGGGAACGAAACGCTATCTTTCATTTATGGGTGTTTCTTATGTGGGAGCGGGATTGGTATATCTATTTATTTCAAGCTTGTTTTTTAAAAATAATTTAATCTATTCCTATCCGTTGATTGGCCTGCAAGGTATTACCAATGCTATGTGCTTAGCATACGGAATTATCTATCCCAATAGAACCTTTTTATTTATGTTAATTTTTCCCATGAAGACCAAATATTTTTGCGCTTTATTGGTGTTGATTCAAGTTTATATGGGGGTAATTGAGAGCAATTCAGTTAACGGAGTCTTGGCGTGGGGGCATTTGGCTGCCATGCTTTTTGGTTTTCTCTATCTTTTGACCATTTCATCAAGATCCTTTAAAGATTTAATGGATAAACTTAAGAAAAGAAAATCAACCGCAAAATTGACAGTTTTATATGGAGAAAAAAAATCGGAAGATAAAACTCCTAAATATTGGCAATGATGCGTAGCAAATACGAAGAGACTATCATTTTTTTTACAATACTTTACAAATTATAATCTAACATGTAGTTTTCATAAGGATTTTATATTTTAAATAAGGGGCCAAGATGAGACTAAGTAAAGCTTTAAATGACAAACTATTGGATGTGAGACTTAGAGATAAGTTGATGGCCGAAGGTAAAATTACCCAATCTCAAATCGATGAATATTTTAAGTCTTTGCAAGATGAATCATCTAATTTGCGATATTCTTCAAGAAGCAATGATTCTAAATTTGAACAAAACCAGGATTTTCAAAACTAAATAACTACATACCTAGCAAGATGTAATTCTTTAACGACTTTGGATTTTAAAAGTTTATTTAAGTCAGATATAATTCTACTTTGTAGAATCAATTTTCCAGACAGCGTGTTGAGTTCGTCGGGATCCATACCGCTGGCCATATCAATTATACTATCATAAATCAGGTCCTGATTTTGCTCGAGAATCTTCTTTAGGTTTTGATCATAAGGTACCAGGAAAATTTTAATTTCCAAAAATCTTAATCTTTTAGATTTGGATTTTAGATTCACTATTATTTGTTTTAACTCAAATTCTTTAGGATACGAATTTTCTTTTTCACCATCTATAAACTTTTGAGATTCAACCGCATTGCTAGGCAGTGGTGGAGCATAAAAATATTGGAAATAAACGAGCACCGATAAAGCACCTACCGTTGCTAAAAAAGACATTAAATAAATAAAGTTATCGATATGCTTATTAATCATACTTGATTTAATTATATCATGATGATGTAAATTTAGGCAAAATTAAAAACTAAAGTATGGCCCTATCTACGGGACTCGTATTCTTTAAACAAAGCGTGAAATAGTTGGGGAACCAATTTCATTTTTTCGGGAGTTTCCACAAAGGCTACTCTCATTTGAAAATGTCCGGGATTATTTTCAAAACTTGTATTATAAAAGCCTGCCATGGGGGATACCAGTAGCGTATACTTGAGTCCATCAATATAGATGCTGCCTTCTTTGGCCATATACATAACAAAGTCGTTGGCTTTAAAGCCTGGTTTAGCAATGTCTCTTACATCTATGACGGAATAGATAGAGGCGTCGGGATTAGAAACAATAATTCCAGGAAGTTGTTTTTTTAGTTCTGTACTTAAATGGTTGAGCATCTCAAAGTAGTATTGGCGTTGTTTTTTATACCAGTTTTGTAATGCTTCCTTACTTTCGTGGGCCAAAGATCCAAAGATATATTGTCCGATAGAATTAGAGCAAAGATTGGCGGTATTTTCGTTGATGGCCCTGACATGCATATCATGGCTGTCGGTGATGAGTGCACCGATGCGAAGTCCGCAAGCATTCCAGACTTTGGAAGCGGTTTCGATGCTGATTCTTCTCCCTGTAATCCCCGGAACTTCACTTTCCGTTAGGCCCCAAATGCTAGTAGGCATAGAATTGGTATAATAAAGTTCGCGGTAGGCTTCATCACTAATCATCCACATTTTATATTTAACACATAATTTTCCAAAATTAATCATGGTTTTATGATCGATAAATTGGCCGGTTGGATTATCGTAGGGAATAACCACCAAGGCACCCGGTTTTTCTTTTTTAATGACTACTTCAATTTCGGTTAAATCGGGAAAACTAAAAACACCGGATTTATCAAGCGTTCTAGATACCGAAATAGTTCTTCTCCCAAGCCGTTTCGCAAGGGAAGTATAATTGGTATAAGCGGCGTCAATTAAAAGTAAAGGGGATTCGGTGCTGCCGGCGTCACCACAAGTTCCACAAATAACCAGTTCCATGGCCTGACTTCCACCATCGGTTATTTGTGAGTATAAACCACTTCTATCGAACCCGCTGGATTCAATGATTCGAAGAAAAGCTTCGTTACACTCATCGGTACCTTTAGTCGTAGTGTATTTTACAATGCCGTCTTTAAATGGAGAATCATCCAGATCGAGGTTGAACATACGTTTTTGCATTGCTGGGTGCATAGGTAAGGAGACATTGCCTATGGCGGTATTAACTACATTTATTAAGTCTTTTCTTTTATTAAATTCTATTTGCGCTAAACGAATAGAGGATGGTAGACGGTTTTGAAAGTGGTTGGATAGTTTTGGTAATGTCATAGCTTGCTCATTAAAAATTAGGTTTATATTTAACTAAATTAATAATTTAGATTTTGGGTATCATAAACGGGAAAAACTGGAAAATCAAAATTTTCTTTCGCAAGACGGGTTAATTCTTCGTGAGAAAGATTATGATTCATATGGATAAGGCCGGCTTGAGCGGGGCGGATTTTATGGATATAAGCAAAAGATTTTTCCACGGTAAGGTGGGTTTGATGGTCTTGTTCTTGTAGACAATTGATAATTAAAAGCCGCAGCTTTTGCTGGGTCAAAAATTCTATCACGTTAGCAGTTACTTCATGGCAATCAGGGAGATAGGCAAAACCATCATGATAAAAGCATACAGTTTTGGTGTAGTTGTGAGGTAGTAGGAAAAAAGTAAAGGGTTCACCCATAATTTCAAGGTGTTTGATTTGGTCTTTTAATTCAAATGCTTTTAATTTTAAAATAGGAATTCCTCCACCTAAAATTGGTCGATCCTTGTTAAAAAATTTTTCTCTTTGAAAAATATAAGGGAAGCGTTCGACCAGATAAGGTTGGTGTAATTGAGCGCAATATATATCTAATTCCTGCTTTGTTTTTTGAAAACAAATTTGTCTAAGATCATCAATGCCGTGAACATGATCAGCGTGTTCGTGGGAAATAAGTACAAAGTCAATATATTGAATTTTTTGTCGGAGTAATTGATAGCGCAAATCTGGAGTAGCGTCGACTAAGATATGATGATTTTGTTTGGTTCTTAAAAAGATACTGGCCCGCAGTCTTTTATCATGAGGGTGATCAGACAAACATGTCTTACAATGGCATCCGATAATAGGTGTTCCCGTGCTGGTACCGGAACCCAGAATTGTAATATTATTTTGTTTCAATCCATTCATTTTTAAGTATAATAATTCAATTATTCATCGAGTGTAAATTATTACTTTTTACAAGGGCCTTTTAATGGATACGACCAAATGGAAGTTTTTTGTCCTGTTTATTTTACTAACCTTACTGTCTTGTTCATCCAAAGGGGATAAGGGACTTGGTTACACATTTTTTGGCAGTAAGAAGAATAGCGATCACTTGATTGATATTAAAGCCTATAAATATACGCTGGAAAATGGATTGAGGGTAATTATCCATGAAAACCACAAATTACCTATTTTTTCCTATTACACTTTCTTTGATGTTGGTGGACGTTTTGAGCCTAATCATTTGGTTGGAGGCACTCATTTTTTAGAACATATGATGTTCAAAGGCGCAAAAAAATATGGCCCGGGTTCTATTGAAAATATAGTGGAAGGAAATGGCGGTTTTAATAATGCCTATACCTCCAGAGACTTGACCGTTTACGATAATCATATGCCTGCCGGTAATATTGAACAAATCATAGATCTAGAAGTTGATCGGATGCAAAATTTATTGCTAGAACCGGTCAGCTTTGAAACCGAAAGAAAAGTAGTTTTAGATGAAAGACTTAGAAATTATGATTCTAATCCTAGCAATTTATTATTTTTAAGAATGATGGAAGCAATCTTTGAAAAAACTCCTTATGGGAGATCTGTTATTGGTACCAGTGAGGAGATCAAGAATATTAAACGCGAAGATATGCTTAAATATTTTCATGCTAATTATGCTCCCAACAATGCTGTTATCGTTATTTCAGGTGATGTGAACGTAAGCGACGTCATGAAAAAAATTACTCAAATGTATGGTCCGCTGCAAGCGTCCGCAGATCTTTCACAGTACAAAGAAAAAATTAACCAAGACAAGCTTTATCGACATCAAGGCCGATATAATAGGGATATAGAAATAAATGGCATTAATCCTTATCCAATGTATATTTTAGCTTATAAGGGGGAAAAAGTGGGTTCCCGCAGGGGTTTTGCTTTGGATATTTTAGCTAGCATCCTAGGTAGCGGAGAGAGTTCTTATTTAAATCTGGAGTTTGTTAATTCAAAAAAACCAGTACTCAATAATATCTATGCTGGTCATTATGCTTTATTTAAAAATGGAGTTTTTATAATCGGTGGTGAAATGTTACCCAAGCAAAAACTAAAACCTCATAAAACTAAGTTAATTAGTAGTCTCAAAAAAATATGCAATGATCAGCAGTTTGCTATGGAACGAGCGGTAAAGAAAATTAAAAACCAATATCTCGTGCAAATGATCAATCAATTAAAGACCAACGAGGGTGTGGCCCATTTTTTAGGTCTGGAAGAAATTGCTTACGGTGATTTTGAGTATTACAAAAAAGAATTTGAGATTTACAATTCTATTACTGCGGCAGAAGTCGTAAGCGTTTGTAATGAACTTTTTTCTAGTGATGAACATATATTTATAAGCATCTGGGCAAAACATTTGAATAAATAGGGAGAATGCGGTGAAGGTTATAAAGAATATTTTTCTTTGGGGAAGTCTTTTGTTAGTTACAAGCAGCTATGCTTTTATAAATGATAAAGATGAATTGAAGAAATTTAATTGGAATGGAATTGAAGTAGTGTGGATGGACGAACCCAGCCTACCGGCTTATGACGTAGTGATCTACTTTGCTGAAGGAGCTTTGGGCGATGCTGAAGGCAAAACTGGGGAGACTCATTTGGCACTTTCCTTGATGGGAGAAGGAACTAGAAGATATAAAAGAGAGGAAATTGTTGATAATTTGGAATATTTTGGTAGCTCTTATAGCGCTAATGTCTTTCATGAATATTCCACTTACCGGGTATCTGGTCTCATTAAGGATCTATCTCCAACCATGATGAAAATTTGTCATCTCTTTAACGAGGCAAATTTTCCGGAAGATGAACTTAAGAAAGACAAGAAAAGAATGATTTCTTCGCTCAATCAGATGATTCAAGATCATTCAGAGTTGGTCAATCGTGCATTTAGAAATTTGACGTTAAAACATACCCCTTTTTCAAGGCCAGTTACTGGTGATTTATCCAGTCTTAATCGGATTACCCAACATGATTTACTTGATCGCTTAAAGTTTCTAAAAGAAAAAGTTAAGAAAAAGATTTATGTAAATGCACCACTTAAGATGACTAAAGAGTTGGAAAGCATTATGGTAAATAATTGCAGATTTGTGGGAAATAAAAATGATTTTATGAGAACTACCCCTGAAACGTTTGGAAAGCAGGGGCTTAAAAAAATTCATCTGATTACAGTTCCTAAATCTGATAAAGCGGAAGTTCGTATCGGTCGAGTCTTAAATGGGGATGAATTAAATTTTCCTGAACTAAGCGAATTGTCGGCGGGATATCTCGGTGGAGGGTTCACCTCTAAATTAATGGAGGAACTTAGAAAGAAGAAAGGGCTGGTTTATAGTGTAAGTGCTTATGCGGCCTATCAGAAATATTATGGTCGGGCTGCTATAGTGACATCTACCAAAGATGATCAATTGGAAGAACTTTTGGCAGCAATTCAAAGGGTAATTAATGAAACCGAAAATGGTCTTATAGACGATAATGATTTTAATCGCATAAAAAACTATATGATTGGTAGTTATCCATTTAAATTTGAAAAAGGTAGTAACTATCTTGATCAATTAATATTTCTTGATCATATTGGAAAAGATTATGATCAAATCAAAAAATATAAAGGGATTATGGAGAAGTATACCAAGTTGGATGTACAAAGAAAAATTAAGGAGATTTTTTCCTGGGATAATCAATTAATCATAATTTTAGGCGAAAAAAAATTATTAGAAAAATTGGAGAAATTCGGGAAAGTTGAAGTCCATTCATTTGAAAAATTTCTTTAAAAAAATATCATAGTTTTTGAATTACACTACTCGTTGTAGGTTTGGCCATCAACGTTTATCGTCGAACCTGGATGAAAGGTGAAATCCTTCGCAAAAAGAGTGCCACTTAAGGTGGCGGTGGGATAGGCGGTTACTTTTCCAGATGCTTTAATCGTTCCTTGAAATTTACCATAGATTTTGATGTTGTGACATTTGATGGTCCCAATAAACTGTCCAACACTTTCAATGCAAATATCAGCATCATCTTCAATGGTTAAGTTTCCTTCTACGATAGAGGAGATATGGGTTGGACCAGTCAGAAAAAAGTCACCCTTGAGTTTTGAACCTTGTCCAAATATAGAATGACATTCCTCTTTAAGTGTAAAATAGTCGGTCATTTGGGATTTCCTGGATTTTTAGATTGGATTGATTCTTGAAAAATGAGATCTCCTAATTTGTTGAATAAAAGAACTTTGAATTGCATTTTCCCTGGGTTGAGTGGGAAATCAAAAGTAGCATCGACAAAACGCAGTTTATTAAACCCAAATATTTCGCCTCGGTTAAAAACAATTTGAATTGCATCGTCGGCAATTGAATTGGGTGGATAAATTTGAATAAAATTGTCTACTTGCATAACGACAAATAAAAAACCGGCTTGCTTATTGCTTTCTGGAGAATTATTAAGCAAGTTAAATTTCAGGTGAGTTTGTTTACCATCAAACTCCGGAGAAATAAACTTCTCTGTTACACCTTCAATACTAATAGTTGCTGATTTGGATTGGTCGAGTTGACCGGCAGTGAAGCGAATTAGATTTAATATATCCAGCTTATCCGTAGAGGGAGCTGTTAATTTTTTTTCTAATTCATTGTTATGATCTTGTAATGATTTTAGCTTTTGTGTCAGATCTTCAGATTGATTTTTAGATAGTTGTTGATCCTGGGCATCCTGCTTTTTAAAATCACTGGTAAAATTAATATAAAAGACTAATCCCATCAAGAGGCAGGTTAACGATAAAAATGTGAGCGTGGGTAACCCAATCAAGAATAATCTGAGTAGGGATTTGTTTAGTTGGTAGTATCTCGGGACGTTATGTTCATCATGAACGACAAAAGCCAGGTGGTTTTTAGAAGGATTGGGAGATTTCATTAATTTTTACTTATCCGGTTATCTGGGTGATTTGATTTAATATCAAAAAAACGGTTAGAAGGAATAAATGAAGGAGCTTTATCTAATTTGTTATAATCTTCAATTCCCGCTTTAGTCCACCTCTCTGCTACAATTTTCCAATTGTAAAATTCGTCTTGTTTCAGATATAAAGTTTTTTTACCAATATCTTTGATAGTATTGGAAGTATAGTCTTGGATAAAATTGATGGTAGCATATTTATCTGCTTGTAGTATTTCAATATATTTTAATTCAATAATTGGTTTACCTGGGTTGGAAAATACCATTTTTTTATAATTTACAAAAGTAGTGAAATTTCTATGACTAGGATCTTTGAATTCGACTGGATGATAGTGTTTTTCGTATTCAGCCAGATTTTCTTCTGCCCAAGATGTTTTCCACGTATCAATAAAAGTAAGTAATGTGTTTTTTAAATTATTCCAATTCAAACTATTTAAATAATTTATATTTTCTACGATTATGATCTGACTCTTGTTGATTTCGAGAAAGTGGGAGAGGTCCTTTAAGTCATTATTAGCAACCACCACACATCCTCTGGAATCTAGCCCCTTTTCGATGCGGGTCTCATCGTTAGTGGAATGTAACCAGATTCCGCTTCCAGTTTTTTGTTCGCTGGAGTCCATGGGATTGGGATAATTCATCACGAATGCACCTATCCCGTAAATTTCCCCTTCCTTGCCGTGCCTTCTAAGCAGTTCTTCTCGAGGAACAAACTGAGTGAACACGTAAACGCCTTCAGGGGTCCGGTGATCACCTTGAAAAACCTTATCACCGCTTTTTTTTCCAGTGGCCATCTGATAGGTTTTAACCAGTTTTGGGTTAGAGTCGGCATTTTCAAATAAATATAATTTGTGGGTGGATTTTTCGGCGATCAATATATGGTGGGATAAGTAAGTGTTGAGATTAAGAATGACCGAGGGTAAAAAATCCTCTGCTTTTGCGTGATAACTCCCTAAAAGGAGTAAGAGTGTGGTAATTGCGAAATTGGTAAAAAGTGTTTTGCTCAACATGTGTCAATCCCTACTAATTCACTCGGGAATATTTAAAAATATATTGTATGCCCAATCCCTATAATTCTAGTATGACATGATGTGAATGATCAATAATAAAAAGATAATTTATTAGTCATGATTTGCCTTTAATTGAAGTTTTTTTGTCTAGTGATATTATTTTATTAATGATGCCCGCACCAATTGAAAGGATTTACACCCTTATTATGAATTAATAGAAGGTAGGTAACTTGTGTCACGAAAAAATAATGATGAAAAATTACGAATAACTATTGAAAAGCATCAATATGATCAAGACTTTGCCAAGACATTAGATTCAACTGGTAACCAAAAAATTCAAAAAATATTTGATAAATCTTTAACTGATGAAGACACGAAACAAACTAGCATTGCGCTGGGAGAAAAAAATAAAAAGGAGCATTTAAAAAGCGAACATAAAGAAATAATTATTAATCTACCTGAAAACCCCAACAAAAAAAATGAGCAACCCCTAACTGACAAGGAGGAAGTCTCGTTGCCTTCACTTGATTTGGAAAATGAGGATTGGAGTGATGAAACTGCTATGGAGGAATTAGAGTTTGGTAACACTCAGAGTTTTAAACCAGCGGCAAAGGAATTAACAATGAACAGTAAAGATAATCAAAACGATGATGATGACGTGGATTTGGATTTTAATATTGATTTTAATGAACCCCCAACCCCAGGAGAAGAAAAGGTTGAAAGTAAAAGTTCATTAATTGACGCCCTAAAAAATTCACAAGATGCCGAAAATGAATTTCCCGATGAAGTGGAAAGTGATGATGCTTCGCTGGACGAAGTATTTGAAAATATCGAAGATGATGAATTATCTCCAACGATGGTGGATCTTAATAAAAAAAATATGTTAGAGAAAATGCAAAATGAACATGAAGATCCAACAATTGGTGGGTTTAGCATAGAATCAGATGTTATCGAACAAAAAGGACCAAGTTTTAATGCCATGCCCGAGGGGTTTGATAATAAAATTGCAGCAAATGCTACCAGCAAAATGCATAACGATTCCACTGCCAAAGGTTTTGTGGTGGATGAAATCAAGGACTTCGATTTGAGTGATGATAATGCTTTAAATGCTCTCGAAGAGGTCACTAAAATTGATAATATGAAAAACCCCCAGGACTTCGAAGAAAAAAGACTGCCAACTTTTCCCAAATCAGCTCTCAAAAAATCCGAAGATATTTTTGATGATATGAGCATCACTAAAGTGGTGGCAAGCGAAGATCAGCACGTTGAGGAGTTTGATGATGAGCTAGATGAAAGTTTAAGCGAACTTTCGGTATCTTCGGTATCTAGTGAAACGACCCGACTTTTAAAACCCTCGGTTAAGTTAACTGCCCAGGAAAACGATTCGGTGAGCGAAGAATCCTCCTCATATGATGAAACCAAGATGCTCAAGCATCAAACTACTATCCGGATATTAAGAGAGGATCGCCAAAGTCTGGTGGATGAAATTGAAGATTTGAAAACTAAAAATCAGAGAATTCAAAAAGAAAATATTGGATTGAAAGCAGAGCTAGATGAATTACAGATTGAACTCAGTATTATAAAAAAACGACATGAGGATGATATTCGTGAACTCAAGTATAATTTAAACTATTCGGAAGATCGCAAAAAAATCATGGAAGAGAAATTGAAGAAAAACCAGGAAGAACTTGGTTTTGTCGGAGAGCGGGTGCGACTTGATTTGGAAAAGTTAAGAAGAAAAGAAAAAGAATTGGAAAACCAATTGGAATTGGTTCAGATGGATACTGCTAATCAAGTACAAAACCGGGAAAATAAAATTTTAGATCTTAAGCGTAAAATTGATGCGTTGGAATTCAATATGGAAAATACTATTCTTAAGGAACAAAAAACCCGTGAAGATAAGAAAAAATTAGAAGAGCGACTCCGCTCAATTATGAAAACTTTGAGAGGCTCTATACGCTTGTTAGAAGAGGATATCGGGCCAGATGATGATCTGTTGAAAGGACTAGACAACCTATAGGTAATTTGTGGTGAGTAATATTACATATATGGATCAACTCATTTCACTGACGAAAATGGTCAGTCAAGCTAATCCATGGGATGATGAACAGATTTTGTATGAGCAAGTGGATGATTTTTTACTGGAATGTTTTAAAGTAATATCCCATGGAGTTTTTACCAACGGAGTCAATGCTAAGGGACGTCCATGTCGAAATAGAATTAGAAGTGTTTGGAACAAGGATATGATGAGTTCTGTAGTGAGTTTTGACACACTCTACGCAATGGTTAAAAAAGTTTTGAAGAAAAAAAAATGTCTGAATAAAATACATAGGATCAGAATTGGTGAATTATATTTTTGTTTGTTTTACTATGGGATGCAAGATGATCAAATGGTATGGGGTTATATTGTAAACGTTGAAAAAATACAAGCTGAAAATAAAATATTTGATTTTCTTCATACGTATTTAAAAAATTCTTTCAGTTGCGCTCTCGAAATTAAAAAAATTAAAAGTCAATGTGCGCTGGCTTTTATTGACGATATTACGGGCTTTTATAATCATAGAAAATTATTGGAAGATATTAAACTTTTAATTGATAAAAACAAACGGATTGGTGAATGCTTCTGTTTGCTGTTTATAGATATTGATCATTTTAAAGATGTTAATGATAATTTCGGTCATCTGGTAGGGACTAAATTACTCTTGGATATGTCTAAACGAATCTCCACAATGGTGCGTGATCATGATTTGCTTTACCGTTACGGAGGTGATGAATTTGTAGTTATTTTAACCAATACTAAATATATAGATGTCAAAGAGATTGCCACGCGGATTTTATATGGAGTAAAAAATAAAAAGTTCAAATTGTCAGTGGATAATGAATATCCATTGTCGATATCTATTGGTATTTCCCGCTTTCCGGAAGATTCCTCCAGTAGTAAGGAAATCATCTGTCTGGCTGATCGGATGATGTATGCCGCTAAGAAACAAGGCCGTGGCAAAGTTTGTTTAGTGGGTGAGAAATGTTAATTTTGGTGGTCAGTGATTTCCATTTGGGAAGAGGGCGCTATTTCAGTAACGGATTAAAAAATATTTTAGAAGATTTCTTTGAAGATGAAAAATTTGCAGAATTTTTAGCCTATTATTCCACTGGAAAAAACTATTTAAAAGAAATTCATCTGGTTTTAAATGGTGATATTTTAAATTTATTACAAATTGACATTGACGGTATCTTTACCCACGTGGTGGATGAAGAGTTAACCATTAATGCGCTTAAATCAATTCATAAAGGACATCTCATTTTTTTTGAAGCCATTAAAGAGTTTTTAAAAAAACCCAACAAAACGATTACCTATATTATCGGAAATCATGATGCAGCAATGATTTTTGAGGGGGCACAAAAGGAATTCAACCGAATTGTGGACGGACGGATTAGCTTTTCTTTTTCCCAAAATATTCATGGCGTTTACATAGAGCACGGACATCGTTTTGATGTGGTCAATACTGTGGATGAAAAAGATTATTTTATTATCGGTCCTGGGAATAAGAAAGTGATTAATCTTCCTTGGGCATCACTTTTTTGTATTTTGGTTTTGCCCAAACTTAAAAAAGAGCGGCCTTATTTTGATAAGATCAGACCCTTAAGCGCATATATTAAGTGGTGTATCTTAAATGATTTTCATTTTTTCTGGAGAATTGTTTATCTAAGTGCGATTCACTTTCTTAAGGCCAGCTCATCTCAGTATTCCAAACTTAACCGAGGACTTTTTGTAACTTTTAAAATGCTTCGCCATTTTACTCACTATCCACGGTTCGATAAAGTGGCCAAGAAAATCCTAAGAAAATCCAATCAATATTCCATCGTGATTTTGGGTCATGTGCATTTATCAGAATGGCGCAGATTTCCAGAAGGGAAACAATATTTTAATAGTGGTTCTTGGAATGTTATTCCTTCGGTGGATGTGGCCAAACATGAAGATGTGGCGAAATTAACTTATATTGTGGTGGATCTTCATCCAAAGACTGGGATTATTCACAATGCTAGCTTGAATAATTGGTTCGGTAGTTGGAAACCCTACAAGGAAGAAGTGTCGTCGAGAATTTAGTCCTAACTGGCCTATCAAAATAGTGCTTCATTACAAATCGAAACATATTTAAATGTTTCAAATTCAAATACCTTCTTTTTTGGTTATTAAATGATCTTGCTAATAAATATCTATGTCCTATAATATATTTCTGTAAAATATATTAAAGAAACTTAGTAGTAGCGAGGATTAAAAATGTCAGTCTCATCTAAAAATAAATTTATAATTCGCACAGCGTTTACCTCTTTTATTCTTTTTATTCTATATGTGGGATATGTTTTTTTATTTGCAGAACAAGGTACAATTAGAGATATTTTTTATGTTGGAATGCCATTTGCAATTGTGGCGGGACTAATTGTTTCTGCTAAGACTTCTAGAGATGTATTTGAGGGACTTTATAAATTTATACAAAGTAAAGAATATAAAGTACCTGATCCAAAGATCTCGGAGAGTCCAGAAGCAAGTAGACGCCGTTTTGGGTTTTTTATCGCACTGGTGGTTTTAGGTCTATTAATTATTGTTCCAAGTGTAGCAAACTATTTGAAAGATTATTCCACCTTCCATAAAAGTCAAATTATGCAAACAGCAGATGACAAACCTGCGCAGGCCCATCGAGTAAAAAAATATAATAAAAGACAAATGGAAGGGTTAATGATTTTAAGAATTACGATGGCATTACCAATACTTCTGATTATAAGTGGGGGATTTCAACTGTGTTCCCAAAATCGTTTGGCATCTTTCCGGGTGAACTTCGCTAGCTTAACAGGTTCGGAAGGACCTCGAAATGTGCAAGAAGCAAGGAGCGAATCAAAAATTTTTGGTGTGGTTGGCATATTATTTGGCGTAGTAATTCTGGTGCTACTTATCACCAAGTTCAGAATATATAATTGGGATAAACTTATGGTTATTCTGGGCCTTTAAGTATATCGTACAAAGATTTTTGTTTCACTTTCCTTGAGCTAATTAAAAAATAAATATTATTGATAAAATTATCCCTATTATTATCAATTAGTCAGTAAAAAATAAATAAATTCAGAAGGTTATAATAAAAAACACTTATAATTGGCATTTATTTTATAAATTAACCCAATTAACCCCAATATCAATAAAAAGAGTGGACAATCGTCGGTTATCTAACAACTTAAAATTAAAGGAAAATTTTTAAATTCCGATATGTTGGTCAACGTGCGTTATAAAGAATAGCTATTAGCGTTATACTTATGGGATAGTCATAGTGTCTCTTAGATTAATTTAGCGGCACGTTGTCTCTCTAGGAGAATAAGTTGGTTGTAATCCAAAAAATATATTCACTCATTTTGCTTAGCTTAATTTTAAGCTCATGCATGTTTGAAGCAGACAAACTCAATGTGAGAATTGACTTAAGAGATAACAACAGCGCTTCTAGTGTGGCCGTCAGGTTTGTGATTTTAGATCCCCTTAATGTTACGACTAGCGCTACCGCGCAAATCACTATCCAAGCGCAGAATGTTTATGGAC
>MEPW01000037.1 GCA_001769975.1 Bdellovibrionales bacterium RIFOXYA1_FULL_36_14
AACGACGGCATGGATGATCAAAATAAGATTATAACGGTTGATATTTTAGAAACAGATTTTGCTAGAATTGCTGAATTTGTCAAATCGAAACGAATATCTTTGGTTATTATCGGGCCAGAAAAACCGCTTTCTCAAGGCATTGTTGATTATCTAGAAAATCAGAATATTAAAGTGATTGGTCCGAAAAAAAATGCTGCCAAACTTGAAAGCTCTAAAATATTCGCTAAAAAATTTATGATTGAACATAACATTCCTACCGCAGCATTTGAATTCTACGATAATTATGAAAATGCGCTAGAGGCGCTTTCTCATTGGGAGATTGAAAAAAAAGGTATTGTAATCAAGGCTGATGAATTGGCATCAGGTAAAGGGGTTGTGGTTACACATGATAGAAAGGAAGCTCAAAAAACACTATATGATTTTATGATGAATCCGAATTGCTCTATTAATTCTAAAAATATTATTTTAGAAGAAAAGTTAGAAGGGCGGGAAGTTTCTTTTTTTGCTTTAAGTGATGGAGAGAATTTTATAAGTCTTGGTCATGCGTGTGATTATAAAAGACTCTATGATAATAATTTAGGCCCTAATACTGGTGGTATGGGGGGATTTACTCCGGAGCATTTTCCTGGGGAGGATTTGATTTTAAAAATTGAGCAAAATGTTTTTGAAAAAACTATTGCCGGAATGTTAAAAGCAAAAATCCCGTTCAAAGGTTTTCTATTTGCCGGTCTTATGATTAGGGATAATCAGATTAAGGTTTTAGAGTATAATGTACGTTTTGGTGATCCTGAAGCTCAAATACTTTTACCAATTATTTCCGAAGATCTCTATCTTATACTTAAAAATGCCAGCGATAAAAAACTTGGTGGCAATTATTATTTCAAGGACAATAGACTAAAATCTGTTCATGTGGCATTTGCATCCGGGGGGTACCCCAGCAATTATAATGAACCTATGCAATTGAATGAACAAATCCACATTTCAAGCGAATTATTAGTTCAACCAGGTACTCATATCTTTTATTCTGGAGTCAAAAAGTTTAATGATAGATTAGTAAATACTGGTGGCAGAGTCCTTGGCATTACTTGTGTCGGCGCTGACGTTAAAACTGCCAGAACGAATTGCTATAAATGTGTTGAAAAAATAAGATTTAATCACGCTCACTGGAGAAATGACATTGCACTTAACTAAAATCAACATATGTATTTTTGCGTCAGGTAATGGCACTAATGCTATTAACCTTATTCATGAGTCTAAAAAGTATGATCACATCAAGGTGGTTGGTTTACTTTGCGATAATCCAAGTGCGAATATTTTAGAAAAAATTAAACCGTTTGGCATACCGGCATTAGTGGTGCCGTTTAAAAATAACAAAGTTTCCCATGAAAAAGAAATATTGAGTCTCATTTCCAATTTAAATATTCACTGGATCCTTTTAGCTGGTTATATGCGTATATTGTCAGCTAATTTTATTAATCAATTTAAATTATCTGATGATCGATCGCGGATAATCAACATACATCCATCACTGCTTCCCGCATTTAAAGGTAAGAATGCCTACCAGCAAGCATTCGATTCCAGAGTGTCAAAATCTGGTGTTACTATTCATCTGGTTGATAGTGGTATAGATAGCGGCGAAGTTATTTTGCAAAAAGAATTTGACCGATTGGACTCAGATTCATTGGATGATTTTAAAAATCGTGGCATGCAACTTGAATATTTGCTTTATCCGCAAGTTTTAAAAATGATTACTCATAATTCTATAGATATCGACAAGGATAAAACTTATGACTAAAAAACGAATCGAAGTTGTTAATATTTATTCCAACGATAAATATAACTATTTGCTCAAAAAGAACCAAGGGAAATTTGATATAAACGCAATTAAAGAAATTTCGTTTTTTAAAATGGATATTGATAGCTTGAAAGAGTTAAACCAGAACGTTCTGGAAATATTTTATGACTCCATTATTCAAGAAATATATCAGAAGGACTACACTATTCCTGCTAATTATAACTACGCTGTAGAAATAGGATTTCGACCGGGTGTTACGGATAATTTAGCCAAGACTACTATAGAGGCTTTGCACCTAATGGGAATCAAAGCCAAGGTCTCTACTGGTAAAATATTCTTTATAGAATCGACTATGACTATTAAATTTATGCAACAATTTGCCAGAGAAATGTTGGGGAATGAGCTAGTGGAGACAATAGTTTTACACAACATTATAGAATTTAAAAACACTAACCGTTTTTCAAATATTCATTTGCCCGAAGTAAAACTTGAGGCAAAATTTGAAATCAACGAAATAAATTTAAATGTATCAGATGAACAATTGAATAAAATCAATCAAGATCGGTGTTTAGCTTTGACACTAAAAGAATTAAAAAGCCTCAGGGATTATTATAATTTAGAAGATGTTAAAAGCTCTCGTAAGAATATAGGACTGCCAACTAATCCAACAGATTTAGAAGTGGAGGTCTTCGCACAAACCTGGAGTGAGCATTGCAAACATAAAATATTTGCTGCTGAAATAGAATATTACGAATCAGATGATGCTAAATCAACAGACAATTATGTATTAATTGATAGTCTTTATAAAACTTATATTAAAAAGCTTACTCAAGCACTTGCCAAAGATAACAATATCGACTGGCTGGTGTCTGTTTTTGATGATAACGCGGGGATTGTACGTTTCGATGATAATATTGATTTGTGTATAAAAGTGGAAACTCACAATAGTCCATCGGCACTGGATCCTTTTGGAGGATCAATTACGGGGATACTAGGAGTTAATAGAGATATTTTAGGTTGTGGTATGGGTGCTAAACCAATTGCTAATACCGATATTTTTTGTTTTTGCGAACCTACTTGGCCTGATCAAAATTCTTTGGCTGAACTGCCTGTAGGATTAAAACATCCTTCTCAAATTCTTCGTGGTGTTCATAAAGGTATTGAGGAGGGCGGTAATAAAAGCGGTATTCCTACTATTAATGGTGCAATTTATTTTGATCGCAGTTTCGCAGGAAAACCGCTGGTTTTTTGTGGCACAGTCGGTGTTTTACCTCAAAAACTTTCTGATTATACTCCTTCTTTTCAAAAAAAAGCCAAAGTGCATGATCGTATTATTATGATTGGCGGCGATATAGGTGCGGATGGGATTCATGGTGCAACCATGAGTTCGCTCGAATTAAATGAAAATTCTCCAGCGACAGCCGTGCAAATTGGCGATCCGTTAACGCAAAAGCGTATGCTTGATTTTATTATGGTGGCCAGAGATCAACAACTTTTTAACGCAATTACCGATAATGGGGCTGGCGGACTTAGTTCCAGTGTGGGAGAGATGGCTACCCAATCAGGTGGAGCGATAATTGATCTTGCCCGTTGTCCGGTTAAATATCCAGGTCTTTCGCCCTATGAACTTTTGATTAGTGAAAGTCAGGAAAGAATGACTTTATCAGTTTCCCCAGGCCAACTTGAAAAAATTAAAAAGTTAGCAGATAGGTATGGTGTCATTTTAACGGATATTGGTGAGTTTTCCGATAGTGGCTATTTGGTGGTATTTTATAATAGTGAATTGGTGGGGCAAATAAATATTAATTTCCTACACCACGGTCTTCCTAGATTATCACTTAAAGCTAAATGGAGTGGGCCGCAATTAGATAAAAGCTGGTCCACACCTTCCAATAAAGAATATATCGAAAATTTTGATAAAAATCATCTGCTTGCTTCTTTAAAATTACTTTTGCAAAGAAGCAATATTGCTTCTAAACAGTCTCTGGTTAAACATTACGATCACGAAGTGCAGGCAGCAACTCATATTAAGCCATTTATGGGACAAACTCAAAATGGACCCAGCAACAGTGGGGTTATTTGGTTATATCCGCATGGTGGTAGTGCTGACAATGGTATTGCAATATCTTGTGGCTTAAATCCAAGGTTGTCTCAGTACGACCCTTATTTGATGGCACAGTATGCAGTTGATGAAGCCCTGAGAAATGTAGTTGCTTGTGGTGGTGATCCTGAAAAAACTTGTTTGTTGGATAATTTTTGCTGGCCTGACCCGGTAGAAAGTTTAAAAAACCCAGATGGTGAATATAAACTTGGCCAATTAGTGCGTACATGTCAGGGACTCTATGATATCTGCTATGAATATAAAACACCTCTAGTCAGCGGTAAAGATAGTATGAAAAATGATTTCAGAGGAAAGACGGTTGATGGAAAAGAGGTTTGCATAAGTATTTTGCCCACTTTGCTAGTCACAGCCATGAGCAAAGTAAACATAAATCACACCTGTACGTCAGGATTTAAGCAAGCTGGTGATGTGATTTATGTGGTGGGAAATAATACTTCCGGGTTGCTAGGGAGTGAATATCTTGAAGAATATGATCTAATTAATAAAAAGTATCTAGTTATTCCACCTATATCTCTTGAATCAAACTTGAAACTTTATAAGACAATATATAAGGCAATCAATCAAAATCTTTTAGCATCTTGCCATGATATTTCAGACGGAGGAATGTTGATTTCTCTGGTGGAATCTATGTTTGAAAATAACTTGGGTGCTCACCTTAATATTTTCGGTTGGGAAAATATTGATTTAATAAATTTATTGTATAACGAAGGGCCAGGTAGATTTATTGTAAGTGTTCCAAAAGTTTATCAAGGTGATTTTGAAAAACAATTTGGTAATTTAACTTTTCTTAAACTTGGTCAGGTTACTCAAAATGCAAAACTAAGATTTGAAAACGATAATGACGTTTTTATTAATGAGGATATTTCTACGCTGGCATCTTTATGGAAAAAGGAGTTTTAAATGAGTCAACCTAAATTTATTATTCTTTCTGGCGATGGAATAAACTGCGAAAATGAAACTAAACTGGCTTTTTCTAATTCAAATTGTGAAGCTAAAATTGTTCATATTAATGAACTTCTCGAAAACCCTACAATGCTTCGAAATGTTCAAGGCCTTGCTCTCCCCGGGGGGTTTTCTTTTGGCGATGAACTAGGGAGTGGGCAAGTGCTCTCTTTAAAAATAAAATATAAACTCAAAGATCACTTTAACGATTTTATATTTAAAGGTGGTGCGGTTATTGGAATTTGTAATGGATTTCAAGTGCTACTAAAACTTGGACTCCTGCCAGATTATAAAAAAGAACGCACGATTTCTCTTGATCATAATGTTTCCGGAAAATTTATTAATCGGTGGGTAACTATTTATAAACATCCCCAAACCATATGCAAATGGACAGTCTTATTAGAAGATCTTTCGATCAATTTACCGATAAGACATGGAGAAGGTAGAATCGTTTACCAGAAAAATTTAGAAACCACGATACATAATAATCTTTTGAAAAATGGACAAATTGTTTTTCAATATAATGAAAATGTTAACGGATCATATGAAAATATCGCGGGCATTTGTGATCCTACTGGTCTTATTTTTGGATTAATGCCTCACCCTGAAGCTTATTTGTATGAAGGTTTAAATCATATTCATCAAAAAGAATTTTTTAAAAAAGCCAAAGGCCAGTTAATATTTGATAGCATTGTCCATTATTTAAAAAATGCGTAACTAGGAGTCAATATGAGAGCACTTATAAGCGTTAGCAACAAATCAAATTTGCAGCAATTGGCACAGACGCTGGTAAAATACAATATCCAAATTATTTCCACTGGAGGAACGGGAAAAGTGTTAAAGGATTTAGATATCAATTATATTCCAATAGAAAACATAACAGGCAATCCTGAAGCGTTTAACGGTCGAATGAAAACTATTAGCTTTCAAGTTTTAAGTGCAATACTTTATAATCGAAATTCTGACTCAGATGTAGCCCAAGCACAGAAGCTTGGAATACAGCCAATTGATCTAGTGGTTTGCAATCTTTACCCATTTATGGAAGTGGTTAAAAATGACAAATATGCTTTGGAGAGTGAGCTGGTTGAAAATATTGATATCGGCGGGCCAACCATGATCAGGGCTGCGGCTAAAAACTTTGAATCCGTTACAATTTTAACTAATTCAGATCAATACGATGAATTGGCCAAAGAGTTAGAAATAAATAAGGGTACAACAACATTAAGTTTTAGAAAAAAAATGGCCTTAGCTGCTTATCAGCTTACTTCTGCTTACGATTCATTTATTGCATCAACATTTGAAAAAAGATTAGATCAATGTAATACTACAATTTATCTTAATTCTACCGATACAAAAAAATTAAGATATGGTGAAAATCCCCATCAAAAAGCATGGCTATATAAAAACCAACTGACTGATGAGGGATTAGCCTACGCTAACCCAATTCAAGGTAAGGAACTATCACATAATAACTATCTCGATGCTGATGCAGCTATAAAATCCAATCAGGATATTTCACAAATAAATCATTCAATATTTAAATCAGCATGTACCATTATTAAGCATCTGAACCCTTGTGGCGCAGCTTTGGCCAAAACACCCTTGGATGCACTTAAGCTTGCCTGGAATGGTGACCCCATAAGTAGTTTTGGTTCTATTATTTGTTTCAACCAAGAAATTCATGAAGACATTCCTCTTTGGTTAGATGATAAATTTGTGGAAGTCATTATAGCACCTGCATTTTCAGCCAAAGCACTTACATTATTTTCCAAGAAAAAAAATCTTCGTTTGATTCCTATTGATCCGAGCATGATTAATAATGATCAATTGGTAGTAAGGTCAATCTCTGGTGGATTTGTGGTACAAACAGAAGACTTAGGACTCGATCTTGAATTTCAAACAGTCAGTAAAACACTTTTTCCCAGTGAAAAAAAAGAACTGGCTCACTTTGCAATTATGGTAACAAAACATCTAAGAAGTAATGCTATAGGTTTAGTTTGTGATACCCCTGAAGGTTTTGCTTTAGCAGGAGCTGGAATGGGTAATCCTAACCGGGTTATTTCTTTGCAAGAAGCGATCAATAAGGCAAAAGAAAATAATCAAACTAATTTCAGTGAAATGGTGCTCGCTTCAGATGCTTTTTTTCCTTTTGCAGATAGCATCGAACTGGCTAAAACAAATAACATCAAATATATAATTGAGCCAGGTGGAAGTATTCGGGATGATGAGGTTATCAAAGCATGTAATGAAAATAATATTTCGCTGGTGTTTACAGGCACCAGACATTTTAGACACTAAGGAGGCGGTATGGTTACCTACAAAGAGAGTGGCGTTGATATTAATAAAGGTGATGAACTGGTTGAGTCTATAAAACAAAAGGTTAAATCCACCTACGGAACAAGGGTTTATGAAGGAGTGGGAGGATTTGCGGCTCTTTATGAAATCACCGATGACAAATTGCTTTCAGTAGGAACAGATGGAGTTGGTACGAAACTTAAAATTGCCCAACATCTGGGAATTCATAATACCATCGGAATCGATTTGGTCGCCATGTGTGTAAATGATATTCTATGTACAGGGGCAACTCCTCTTTTGTTTTTAGATTATCTTGCTTGCGGCAAACTTGATTTGAATATTAGCCAGTCTTTGATTGATGGAATTGTGGATGGATGTAAACAAAGCCAATGTGCGCTTATAGGTGGGGAAACCGCTGAGATGCCAGGATTTTATAAGGATGACGAATACGATTTGGCGGGATTTGCGGTAGGTGAAGTTTTCAAAAAAGATCTAATCGATGGAAAAAAAATCAAAGAAGGTGATACCATTATTGGATTGCCATCTTCCGGGTTGCATTCAAATGGATATTCACTAGTAAGAAAAATAATTAGCAAAAATGACCATCTTAATATGGCGCTCACCCCCACTAAAATTTATCATCAAATTTTGTCTACTCTTTTAAAAGAACATAGAGAGAATATTTTAGGATTAGCTCATATCACCGGTAGTGGCTTTTTGAACATTAGTCGAATGAATTCTAATTTTGATTATGTGATTGAAAATCTACCAGATTTCGATGAAATACCACCAATCTTCTCTATATTAAAAAATCTAGGTAATTTGGACTTAAAAGAAATGTATCAGACGTTTAATATGGGTATAGGGCTTACCATTGTAACTGATAATCCAAAATGTTTGACAACTTCCCTGGACAGAATGGGAGAAAAATATTGGATATTGGGAGAAACGGTTAATGGAATGGAAAAGATTATTTTTAAAAACGAGAATCTTATCCTTTAATTCGTGAGCGTTTTCAGCGAACAAAATGTGGCATATTATCAGGAAGTACTATAGAAAACTCCATAAGTCCTAGAGTGACCCCATCTTTTTTCCACGGCATTTGGTAGATAAGTTTTTTTACCCCATCTTTTTCAATAGTATAAATATTGCCTTCTCCTGTGGCCAGCATCTCGAGCATCTTTTGATTAGATGACTTTTTATGACAATCGTAGAGACTTTTTCCTATAAGATCTTTTCCCCCATACTTTTGAAATGTTTCTACTGCCTTATTATTCATATAAAGAATTTTTCCATTTGTATCTGAAAGGGTAAGTGCAGACGGAAGTTCGTTAAAATAATTTTGAAGCGCCATCATTTAATTCTTCCTTATGAGGTTAGTTATTTTATCGTTTGTAAAAAATATTCCGAAATTTGTGGAAACCCGTCAGGCGCACTCATATTACTTTCTTTATAATAATTTATAATACTCAAACAGATGTCATGCATTTTATGATAAAAGTTGTTAACGTTGCCTGATTTTTTTAAATAATGATCTAGCCCTTTTCTCATGGGGAAAAACGTGGTTTTAGTCATGATTTCTTCATATGGCCTAGCAGTTAAATAAATAAAGGGTATATTTGAACCGGTTTTATATAGGTAGTTACAAATTAAATCTCCATGGCCATTAGGCATAAAATAATCAGTGATTACAAGATCGAAAGAATTGTTTCTTTTTAGGAGTTCTGCAATACCATTTTTTCCATTTTCTACTTCAACAATTTGAATTCCAGGAATGCATTCGGAAAAAAGGGAGCAATAAAATTCCCGTATGTCTTGATTATCTTCTGCAAAAAGTATTTTCATTAATGACCCTCTTTCCATTAAAAAGACGAAAAAGCATATTCTTTTGGAATATTTCTATCCGTGAAATAAAGCATACGTTATTAAGACTTATTATACCTGATCAAGGGTATAGAAAAAATTATTTTTTAAATGCTTTTTGGATAATCTCAGTAATTTCTTGTGCATTTGTAGCACTACTTAAGTCAATTATTTCATTGTTAATACGAACCTTGCCCTGTTTTATTAAATCTTGATCAAACTCTAAGGTTATCCCGTTTTGTTTCATTTGATACACATTCCCTTTTTTTTCGATGGGGGGGAGTTCGCCAATTTTGCTTGTTTTAAGCAAATCTTCGTATACCTTTTTATCTTCAGGATCTTCGATTTTATTAGAAAAATACTGAGGGTTTTGAACATTTTTATTATATTCACTGATTTTTGCGTCAATTGAATCAGTCTTAAATTTGGTTATATTAGTAGTATTGTTTTCAGGGTCTATTAAGCAAGTTATGTATAGAGTAGCTCGATTAGAAAGTGATTTATTGCTTTCTACTTTTTCTAAATTATTTTTGATGGTTTCGGTGTTTAGTTTTGCTGGAAGGGTTATTTTAAAATTTTTATAAATAAATTGGTTGGTTTTAAGTACATTTTTGTCAAATCGGATATCGAGATTTTTTTCAACTATTTGATAATAATCTTTGTGATCAACGATAAGTGATAAGGCAGTGATTTTTTCGCCTTCAATAATATTTTTTATAATATTTTTGCTTTGGTTGTTTTGAATACGATCAAAGCAAAACCTGAGGTTAGAGGCATTCTCGTTATAAATTGAAACTTTATTGGCAATGGTTGCCTGCTCTTTAGCCTGAATATTTAAAACGCAAAGGAATATAAATAAAATAAAAAATACAATTTTCATAAAGTACCTTGGTTTTGATTAAACATCTTGCACCTATTTAGAATAGGTGCATTTTAAAAATTAGGCAATATATTGAATAACCAAAATACCTTAGTGAATTTATATTCTTAATTTTCTAAACACTCGGCATATTCTAGATAAACTTTCGTTGTGCAAGTGTCTAATATTGAAATGCATATATCGGAATCTGGATTATGTGCATTACATCGTTTAAAAGATACGTTGCATGCGTTAATTTTTTCGTCTCGGACTTGCTCGCAAGAATCAAGTATCTCGTCATTGGCGTAGGAAAAGCAAGACGACGCTAGTAATAATAAAGTGATAATAAATTTCATATTTACTCCCTAATAAACAACTGTGTGTTCTTATATCATAAAAAAAAATTTTCTCCAGCTAATTGAAAAGCATGGTGTTTTTTACAATAATTTAAAATTTGTTGTAGAGATAACTCAGTATTGCAGGTTCTTTATGGGGAAGAACGTTTAATAAATAATTCATTTCATCTTGTCTTATAGCAGTCGGTTCGGGAAATCTCATCCGCACAATGCCAAAAAACTCACTTAGCGAAAAGAGTGAGTTTTTTAGTCCGCTTTTAATACTATTTAAGCCCAACTCGTTGGAATTAGTGAATAGAGAAGCGGGTGAAGTTATCACGCCCCAAGTAGTTTCTGTAAGTGCACTAAAAAAATTTACAATTCCAGCACCTCTGTTTAGAAAAAAGCCGCTGCCTCCCTTAAAGTCTGGTTGAATTAGCATAAATTTGTTTTGACCTTGATCAATTGTACTAGAGAGAAAAGTTATATTTTCAAAATTAATAGATTTTCCAATATCCAGCATTTGATATCGTCGTAAAGTTTTTTGGGCCGGATAAAAAATAATTTTAGCAACCTTTTTTTTCTTTAAAAAATTATAAATAAAACTTGGTAGAAAACCGTCAAAGTTACTTATAGAGAATTCACCGCCAATATGATTTAATTTTTCTCTCACGGGGTGAGTACAGTTACTATGAAACAAATCATAGTTTGGCCAATCAACTGAGTTTCTGTTTTTTACAAGCTCTTTTTGTTTTTTATAAAGGCGAAGTGACATTAAGTAATTTTCATAAATTAAAAGCGGGTCAACATTTAACCAAACTTCAATAATATCTCGATTGTTTTCTAGCTGCATTTTTCCGTATACTTGATAACTGGCTGGGTTTGACCTAGGTTGAATGTAATTTTTTTTAAGCAGAGAGATCATAAAAGCTTCATCAGATTCAGTAAGCTTATTAGAACCTTCAGATAAAAAATCTAAATTTTCTCTATATCGATCTTTAAAATCATTTAAGTTAGTTGGTCGAAACTGGCCAAACTCATAAAGTGTATCGACCATTCTATTTTCAACGCAGTAAATATATCTTTCAGCAACATGACCAAATTGCGAGGAGCTAAAAGCAGGGGCCATATATACAATGGCAAATCCTAGAATTTTAACGGGTAGATTTTGTGTAGTGTACAGATCTGGCTGATAGGACTGCGCACATACATTAAATTTTTGAAGACCTTCCTTTGATAAAGAAGATGGATCAACTACAATTTTGGAAGCATCAGTTGAGTAAAGCAATTTTTTGACATAAATCTTTTTAAACCTTTTATATTTAATTTTCTTATTATCGTAGTTAATAATCTCTTGGCAATTAGCTAGGGTAGGTTTGTAAACGCCTTGTTTGGAATTGTTTAGTTCATCCAAGCGGCAACGTTGCACTTGTTTTTTTCTTTTTTTAGAATATGGTACAGATAAATCAGCTGCGTTTTGCAAAGTCATTATGGATTGTTCAAGAGATTTAATTAGAATTTCGGAGTAGCTACAGTTTTTATTCCTTTGGGAAATAAAATCAGACTCTATCAATCTGAGAATGTCTTGATTAATGTATATGGTAGGGTTACTTAAATCGGGATAAGTCAAATGTGATAAATAATTTTCTTGGCAGTTAAGTGTAAGCGGATCGTGATTGAATTTTTCAAATTCAATATTGATTATTTGATTGGTCCCCAGACGGATACCGTTTGAAATACTGTTTTCGATCATGAGAAAGTAATATTTGATTTTTTTATCGAGATTTTGGTCTTGCAGATTAAGAGAAAAGTTATAGGTCTCTTTTCCTAAAATACCCACACAGTAAAACAACAAAATGAAAAAAATTAGTTGTTTCATGACTACCTTTTGAAAAAACTTATCAATACTTGCTGATGCAAGCATTGATAAGCTTTTACCATTAAGATATTTATTCAATATCAAGATCTCTTTCTCCGTAAATTTGAGCATCTCTTTCAAGTTCTTTATAAAGTTTTGACTCTTGAATAGCTTGATCAATACCTTGGGCAGAGGAAGCAGAACCGCTAGCGGCCAATCCCGCGCCAAAACCCATGCAAATGGCCCTTAACCCATCATCATCAACGTCACTACATAAGGCCATCATCTCCACGCCAGTGGCCATAAAATGGAGACCAGTAATGATTTTGCCTTCTGGAGTACTCCAGTCGGCAGTATAGTAGTAGTGTTGGTGATAGTTGTAATAATCACCATAGTAATAATCATGATGGTGATTGTATCCGGAATGCCAACCATAGTAGTGGTTGTTGTGGTGGTAAGAACGATTAACTATTCTTCCACGGTGAGTGTGGTATGTTACATAAGGTCTTGAATAGTGCCGGTCAGTGTAAATGGTAATTCTAGTATCAGCATTGTAATTATCTACATATCTATAATCAACAATTCGCTCTTCTATGTAGACTCGCTCAGTTCGAAGAGATGGGTGATAACAGGTGTGATAACCACCACAATAGTTTTGTGAGGAAAAATTTTCTGAGTAGCCATAATGGTTGTAAGCAACCCGATCAAAGCTGTCATAAGAAGTGCTATACCGGAATGTTTTTCCTTGAAATTCAGCGTAAGCCGAAAAGACAAGGGTAAAGGCAAAAAGCATTTGAACTAATTTAACCATAAATTCCTCCCTTTTTTTAAAAAATGTCTAACAGAACATATTTGAAGTGGGTGCACCATACACCCATGGATAGACTAATGCGGAGTGTTGTGTATATTTTACAATTCATTTGATTTTGTCGTTAATAAAACTAGAGGAAAACAAAATATGCAGTTGTTTTGACGATGATTAATTAATCTAGATATACTTTCACTTCCTTAATATTTTTTGTTCTAAAGGGGTTGCAATGAAAATGCTTTTATTACTATTAATTTGTTTTAATGTGTTCGCACAGACTAATGAGAAAAGTGTAACAATCCCACTTAAAGAATACGAAGATTTGCGGCGTCAACTTGAAATTCCTAACGTCATGGTAATTGAAAAATTAACACTTGCGGGGAGTTTTAAGGGTGAAAAATTTGAGATGAAACTTAATGGTCGGATGATTGGAAAATCAAAAAAAGAAGTTATTCTAAATAATTTTACAGACGGATTAAAAAATTGTTCAGGGGATGGAGTCTTTACGTTGGAAAATAGCGTAGTTTTCTTTATGCCACTAAAAGATATGTTTAAGGCAAGTTGTGAGATTGAACTTTCTAAGACAGGCAACTTCTCATTAAATTTTTTAAATGTGCTTTATATTGACAACCAAATCGCGGATAGCGAAAGCATTATACGAAAAGACACTCCTCCCGGAATTAATATTGATGTTTTAAGAAAATATACGGAAGCCAAAAAAACCAAAGGAAAAGTTATTGCCAATGGAAGATACCGCGTGACGGTAAATCCCAACATCACCAATTTTCAGTACGCATTTGAATTTAATAATCCCAATCAAAACAAGGAACCTCTAACGATATTTTTTAAAAATTCAGAGATTATTGAATCTATTGAATCTGGACTTAACGTTACAGAGGGGGAAAAAAGTATTGCGATTGAGCTAAATCCTGGGGAAAATTTTGTGACGGTTAATGGTCACCTAGAGGGAAGTGAATTTGTAAGTCCCCTCGATAGCGAAAATCAATTTTTCCTCATTGAATCTCATCCCTTGGTGCAAGTGCTTGCTCAGACAAAGTGGCGCAGGATTTCTCCAAGTGAAAGTGGTATAAATCCAACTCAGTCAAACCCGAAAGGATTTTTTATTAATCAAGAGCAAAATATTTCTTGGGAAATTAAAAAATTAAATGTGTTTAGTTCGCTGGGCTTTTCTGTTTCTCAAGCCAATTATCTTTTTTATATTCCCAAAAAAGGGCGAGGTATTATTGAAGCTAGTTTCAAATTAGATAACAAAGGTACTCCTGAAATACCATTTAAAATAGATGGTGATATTCTCTATGCGGAGTTAGATGGTCAGGCGATACCAATGTTAAAAGACGATCTTAATCAATTACTAATAACCATGAATCCTGGGTACCATGACGTAAAATTTCAGTATCTACCTAACAAAGAGGCCAGTGTATTTGGTGGAGTTTTCAATCTAAAGCTGGCGAAGCCTGATACGATTATTAGTAATAGTTCCTTCAACCTTAGATTTGATCAAGCCTGGAACCTGATTTTTGCAAATTTTTCCTCAGATAGTAAGTCGTTGATAGGCATTGCGAAACTATCTAGCAGTTTGATGTTTTTTATTATTGCCTATATATTATTTACGTTTTTAAAAACGCCAAAGAATCTTTTTGTTCCCATTTTGATTCCTTTATCCTTGTTGTTATTATTTAAGTCGAATTATGCTTTTTCATTTTATTTTATTCTTGGATTATTACTACTAGTAAGATATCGGGAAAAAATAAGGGTATCGGTGACTAAAACGAACTTAACCAAAGTTGCGGCATTGGTTGTTTTAATTCTAATATTTTTTATAAGCTATCATTTTTTAATCAATGTCACGCAAAATGCATTGCAGAAGTTAGATTCAGCAAGCCAGATGGTCAGCAATGTCGAGGATCGTTACCAAGCACCCATGATGGAACGGAGTATGCATAAAATGTCTTTTGGGGAAGCAGCGGCACCTAAAGAAATAGTTGAACAAGAAAAATTAGCAGATGATTCATCTCAATTTGATTTTGAGGGAATTCCTGCTCGGATTGAAATTCCAATCAATGGAACCAACTATTACTTTACGACCAATTTAATTGATGCAAAAAGAAATATCGAATTTAAATTGTTTTCACTTAAGGCTTATTTAATTAATTTTATTGTATTGTTATTAACACTTGTAACGGGTGTGACCATCTACTTTAAGATAAATAGGTTAAAAAAAGAATTGTTAAATATTTTGTAAATCTGTTTTGAAGTGGTTCATTGGGATTAATCATCCCCTTGAACTTTCCCTCTCATTTTTTTATGAATGCTGTGTTTTTGTTTGGATGCCAGCCTGCGCTCCTGGGAAGCTTTAGTTGGTCGGGTTTTTTTTCTTTTTTTCTGGACGAATAAAGCCTTTTGCAAAATGAGAACCAGTTTTTCTCTGACTAGAAGGCGATTGTCTTTTTGATTACGGGATTCTTTAGCAACCACTATAATCTCCCCATCCTTGGTCAACTGATTTTTTAAAGCTGTTAAAAGTTTTGTTCTGACATCTTCCAAAATAGATAGTGAATCTTTGATATTAAAGCGTAATTGCACTGCGGAGGAGACTTTGTTGACATTTTGCCCACCCGGACCACTGGAACGCACAAAATCTTCAATTAATTCATCATCAAGAATGGTTACAATTGGGTTTATTTTAAGCGGCATATTTATATCCTGTTACATTTAAATTGTAACATTATCAATAATTATTTGCCATGGTCACTCCTATTAGGGTAAACAAACGAATCGAAATATAATCATCGGAATATGCCGGAAGGGTAATAGATGACCATACGATCCAAACTTGTTCTTATACTCTTTGGATGTATTATTATTCCAACAACTATCGGAATCATGGCAATGTTTTCCCGCATGGAAAATGTTGTTAAAGATGTGCGGATGATCCAATTAGAAAATATTGTGGATCTTCAACGGGCCAGAATCGATGCCTTTTTTTTAGAACGACGAGATGATATCAAGCTGTTTCAGGCCAATTTGGTGGTGCAAAAAAACTTTCCTATATTTTTAAAACTTCTAGGTCAAACGAACAATTTAATGCTTAGTAATGCTAAGAAGGAACTAGAAACGCAGCTTGAGGCAGTGCGCTCGAGTTATGGCTACCTGGATGTTATGTTGGTTGATAGCGCCGGGAAGATTGTGCTGACTGCTAACCCAAAACATACTAATAACGAAATTGGTACTTATCTTTCTGATATTGAGCCAGATGCATTCGAGGGAGGAAAACATCAAACTTATTTTAGTGGAATTTATAAAAGCGGAAATGGTTTTGGGATGCTTTGTACTGCTCCACTTTTTTCTCATTCTAATGATTTTGTAGGTGAACTGGTTTTTGAAATAGATGCTGGTCATATATTTGACTATGTTCATACCACGACAGGTTTGGGTAATACGGGTGAAACCTTTATTGGTATTCCTCACGGAGATGAGATAATCTTCATCAGTCCACTTCAGCCTACTCGTAATCAGACAATTAAGCTGGATAGTCTTATTAAAGGTAATATTGCCCTACCTATGCAGTCTGTGCTTCAAGCTGATAAGGATGGATCAGGAGAGAGTGTTGATTATCTCGGACAAGAAGTTATAGCAGCATGGAGAAAAATACCCTCCGTAGGTTGGGGGATTGTCGCCAAAATAAATTCTAGTGAGGCTATTGCCCCAATAGCTAAAGTCAAAAAAATTTCCGTGGTATTAGAATTATTTATTTTAGTTTTTTATATGGTTGCACTGTTTTTGTTTTCAAAGTCTATTATCACTCCCATCCATAACCTGCAAAAGGGAATGGTGATTGTTGGTTCAGGCCGGCTAGACTACAAAGTGGGAATCACTGCCAATGACGAAATTGGGCAACTTTCCCGGGCCTTTGATCGCATGTCAGAAAATTTACAATTAGTGACAGCTTCAAGGGATGATTTAGACAAAGAGGTGAGGGATAGGAAGCACGCAGAAGCAGAGGTTCGGAAACTTAATTATGAACTAGAGAAACGGGTCATTGAGCGAACTGCCAAATTGGAGGAGAGTAATAAAGAGTTAGAGGCTTTTTCCTATTCTGTGTCTCATGATTTAAGAGCACCCCTTAGGCATATCCAAGGTTTTGTAGAAATGTTGAATAAGAGCTCCGGAAATTTACTGGATGATAAAGGGCAGAGATATCTCTTGATAATTGGTAATGTAGCAAACAAGATGGGGATTCTCATTGATGATTTATTAATGTTTTCAAGAATGGGTCGAGCAACAATAAAGACGACAACTTTAGATCTTGAGAAAATGATTCATACATTGATCCATGAAATGCACTTGGATATAGTAGGGCGCAATATTGAGTGGAAAATTGATTCACCATTACCACTGATAACGTGTGATCCTTCTATGATTCGACTGGTAATGACCAATCTTATTTCCAACGCTTTGAAGTTTACCAAGCAATGTGAGATTGCTAGAATTGAAATTGGTAGCACCACTGGTGAAAATGGTGAGCCAATATTTTTTGTTAAAGATAATGGTGTGGGTTTTGATATGCAATATGTAGGTAAGTTGTTTGGAGTGTTTCAGCGGCTTCATAGGGATGAAGAGTTTGAAGGTACTGGGATTGGGCTCGCCAATGTTAGACGCATAATAAACCGACATGGGGGCAAAACATGGGCGGAAGGAGTCTTAAATCAGGGAGCTACCATATTTTTTACTCTTCCAAATAATAAAGTAAAAGGAGAATATAATGAAACAACTTAAAAGGATTTTGCTAGTTGAGGATAATCAAAATGACATAGAGATGACACTGGAAGCACTCTCGGAATATAACTTAGCTAATGAGATAGTGGTAACTCGTGACGGTGCCGAGGCGCTGGACTACCTCTATCGAAGGGGTACCTTCAAATTACGTTCTGAAGGAAACCCGGCGGTTATTCTGCTCGATCTTAAAATGCCCAAAGTGGATGGATTTGAGGTTTTAAAACAAGTTAAAGCAGATGATAATTTGAAAAATATACCTGTAGTACTACTTACTTCTTCTAAAGAGGAGAAGGATTTGATAGAAAGCTATCGTCTTGGAACAAATGCCTATGTTGTTAAGCCAGTAGGGTTTAAAGATTTTGTAGAGGCCATCAAATGTTTAGGTGCATTTTGGGCAGTTTTAAATGAACCTCCGGTGGGAAATCAGAGGAAAGAAAAATAAATTATGAAAAAGATTCTTAAAATACTGCACCTAGAAGATGATCCAGTATCGTCTGAACTGGTACATGCTAGATTGGAATCAGATGGTCTTAATTGTGAGATTCGACGGGTAGATAATAGGAAGGATTATTTAGAAGCACTGAAAAAATGTGATTATGATGTGATCCTTGCAGACTATAGTCTTCCAACCTTTGACGGTTTGTCGGCGCTAATTATAATTCGTCAAAAGTGTCCTGATATGCCTTATATATTTGTTACCGGACAGATGGGAGAGGATATCGCGATCGAGTCTCTTAAAAAAGGTGCTACTGATTATATTATGAAAAGTAATCTGGCACGTTTAGCACCGGCCATTATTCGGGCCCAAAATGAAACTAAAGCAAAAATAGAGCACCGAAAAGCGGATGAACAAATAATCAAGCTCAATCGAATATACTCTGTATTGACCTCGGGAAACCATCTTATTCTCAGATGTTCCACTCAAGAGATGCTTTTTAAAGAAGCATGTCGGATTTTAGTTGAGGATGGATTATTTAAAATGGCGTGGGTAGGGTTAGCGGAAGAGAATACACATACCGTACGGCCGGTGTCATGTTGGGGGTGTAGTGATAAATACCTTGATTGTATTAAAGTATCTATTGATAAAGTCCCCGAGTGCAAAGGTCCTACCGGACAGGCTATATTGACTGGGCGAACTATTGTTAATAATGATACGGAAAATAATCCTGCAATGTTGCCATGGAGAGAAGAAGCTTTGAAGCATAATTACCTCTCTAGTGCAGCTTTTCCTTTGATTTTTAACGACAAGCCCATAGGGGCTCTCATGGTTTACTCTAGCGAGAAATTTTTCTTTGACGAGAAAGAAATTCAACTGCTGGAGGCATTTGCCGGAGATATTTCTTACGCAGTTAAGTCAATGGAGCAAGAAGAGCTGCGTAGAATTGCAGAAATTGGACGTAGACAAGCCGAAGCACAAGCTCGTGAACTTAGTGACAAGTTGCAAAGTCTTGTCGGGGATGCTTTTATTGGACTTTATATTTTACAGAATAATCGATTGGTTTATGTAAATCAGAGAATGGCAGAGATGATTGGATACCCATCAAAAGACCTTATGGTCATGAGGGATATCAGCGAATTAGTCCATCCAGATGATAGAGCATTGGTGAGAGAGAATATTCGTAAGCGTATTGAAGGGGAAGTTCCTCGACTACAATATGAATTTCGTATGTTAAAGAAAAATGGGGAAACTTTATTCGTAGAAGTACTGAGCTCATATACAACTTATGGTGGACAGCCTGCGATTATTGGAACTGTTAATGACATAGCTGCACGTAAACAACTTGAACAGCAGAAAGCCGATCTATATGCCATGATCACCCATGATTTTAAATCGCCACTTACAGTAATTATAGGTTGTTCGAGTTATATTCTTTCCCTTAAAACTAAAGGCATGGATCCCGATGTACACAGGATGATTGAAGATATTCAATATTCCAGCGTAAATCTTCATAATATGATTGATGATTTTCTAGCGTTTTCCATGATTGAATCTTCCGGAATACTTACCCTCAATCTTGTTCCTACAGATTTTTTAGAAGTTGTAAAAAGGGTAATCAGAGATCTCGAACCGACCGCGAAAGCTAAAGGGTTATCGTTGATTGAAAGATTTTCAGATAATGTCCCTCTGGTAATGTCGGATCAGATACTAATTCGTCGAACTATAGCCAACCTGTTACAAAACGCCATAAATTTTACTCCATCAGATGGGCAAATTACTCTCAAGTTAGATAACGTGGCGACAGAGGAAAATAGTTACTTGGTCATTTCGGTTGCTGACACTGGACCTGGAATAGCAGCTAGTGAGCGAGAAAAAATTTTTGAGAAATACTATCGATCACCTCGACATAAAGATACTAAAGGTTCAGGATTAGGCCTTGCCATAGTTAAAGCGGTCTCGGAAGCACATGGTGGGAGAGTGGAGCTTGAAAGTGAGGAAGGTAAAGGTGCTACATTCAAAGTATTTATCCCGCTTGGGGATAATAACGCAATTATATAATCGGAGAGTATTTATTGTTATCGCCTCTGTGATTATGTCCGTAAATAATGGACTAGGTGCAATTTTTTTACCTTACTTTGCTAAATTTAAGTTTCTGCTTACATCTAGCGATTTAGGAATCTATGCATTTTTAAGCGCTATGGTGTATGTGGTTACGGCGCTGCTGGTTTCTCGAATCGAAAGAAAATTAAAATTAAAAAAGTCGTTATTAATTTTCCTCACGGTACAATTATTAAGTTTTGTTAGTGTATTTTTTATTCACACCAAATCTTTGTTTATAATTCCATTTCTTTTGGCAGGAGTTGCGCAAGGAGGATGGTGGCCGCTCATCGAAGGGGCAATGTGTGAAAGTCAAAGTGCTCTACAAAAAAAACGGGCAGTAGCTTTTTTTAATTTCAGTTGGCTTTTTGGACTTACGATAGGTCCATTTATTGCGGGAGCACTTTATGAAGTCAATGTAATGTGGCCACTTTTGACGGGGATTTATATTATTATATTTGTCATGTTACTGGTCTTGATACCTCAGAGTTTAACGATAGCACCTTGGAAGTTTATCCAACAAAAAGCACTAATGATTCCTCCATCACTAAAATATTTTATCAAGCTTGGCATCGTTTTAAATCTTTTAAATTATCTCTTTATAAGCTCCTTTCGTTCGTTACTAGTAGAATTTGTAAGTTCTTTTAAGATAAGCTCTTTTCAATATGGCATCATTCAGGCAGTTTTTAATTTGGGTATTCTAAGTTTCATGTTCATACTAATGAAATTTGATTTTTGGCAGTTTTCCAAAAAAATTATTTTGGGTGCCGTCCTCGCTTATATATTACTGCTGTTTACTTACGCCAACGCCAGTGCCTTCTATCAATTTATCGGGGTATCTTTTTTACTGGGAGCTCCTTGCGCGCTCATTTATTTTTCATCTCTTTATTACGGGATGCTTGGAGAAAAAAGTGGTTGCAAACATGGCGGTCATCATGAAGCCATGATTGGATCTGGACAAAGCCTAGGCCCGTTAGTTTCAGGATTACTCATCAGTTTTACAAACGATCCTCGGATGATGTTTTACTGGCCAATGTTGGTTTTGTTAGTTGCGGGTGGGGTGATAACTTTTCGATATATTTTTAAAAAAAATAGAGTTGAAGTTTTTCAAGCATGATAATTTTTTTCTTCTGCATATATGATTGAGTTTATATTGTTTTTCATACAGGTAATTTTGCCAGTAGACAGTTTTAGTAGATAATAGGTAACATCATTCATAATAAACATAGAGCGCAATATGAAAATGCTAATAATTATAATATTTGTTATGATAATTGTTCCAAAGATTATTTTATCTAAAGAATTGGCCGTAACAATTGATGACTTACCCATAGTACATGCGAATGTATTTACCCAAAAGCAGCAGAAAATAATTTTTAATAAAATACTAAAAACTCTTGATAAGTATAATGTTAAAATCGTTGGTTTTGTTATTGGGCAGGAGATTAACAGTTATAATCATTACATGTTAGACACATTGTTGGCAAAGGGACATTCAATTGGGAATCATACCTATTCACATCCTTATTATAAAGAGGTTACGATTGATTTTTATTGCAATGATATTTTGAAAGGAGAGAAAATTCTTGAACCGTGGTTAAGTGAACCTAAATATTTTAGGTATCCCATGCTTCATCAGGGAGAAACTAGATTTAAAAAAGATACTATGAAAAATTTTTTGCTTGGTCAACATTATACAATTGCACACGTTTCCATTGATAATGATGAATGGATGTATAATGCAGACTACGAAGAAGCCTTCTTTAATAAAGATGAAAATAAAATGAAGGAAATAGGACTCAACTATCTTGAACACATGAAAGAAAGAACATATTTTTTTGAGTCGATGGCAAATAATAAACTTGGACGCAACATAAAACATATTTTGCTCATTCATATGAATCTTTTAAATTCAGATTACCTGGAGAATCTCTTGGAATGGTACAAGAACGAAAAGTGGCATTATATAACTTTGCAAGAAGCCTTGTCTGATCCTGTATACCAAATCGAAGATCAGTATATAGGGGATAGAGGAATATCATTTTTAGAAAGAATATATATTAATCCTTAGTTTTTATTATAATTTATAATATGATAAAATTATTTAAATTTTTTTTTATTGGATTTATTATTTGGGGTTTGTTTGTTCTTATCTTTTTAAAAAATGAAAAAGATTCCTCTCAACAGGATTCAAGTAAATCAGATAAATTTTTGAAAGATACGCCGCCAGCATCAGCCGAAATTATTGATAGTGAGGCAAGGCCTGTAAAAACTCCACGGGATATTGAAAGAAAAAAAGAAGTCCAGGAGGTAAAGGATGAAGAAATTGTAGATCGTAATAACGAAGTTACGACATTTGAAATGTTTGATTTGATTGATAAAAAAAGTCTGGAAATGTTTACAAAGTTTGAGAACTCAACAATCGGCCCAGATAAAATTAAAATTATTAAAGATATTTTAGAATCTGATAGAAAGACATGGCATCAGGCCCTAATCAGTTACAAGGATATTGCTGACTATGTATTCTTTGCAAAAATCGATGAGTGTGATGAAAAGGGAACTAAGGTCGAGGCGAGAAATGATTCTATTAAGCATATTTGTTATTTGCTAGAAGGTTATCTTTTATATAAAACCAATCGACAATTTTCAATTAAAAGTCAATTTGATTATATTTTATGGCAGGGTGATACTCCTTATTTTAACTATGACATGTATATAACGGGTATTTATGATGAAGATATTCCCATATTACGAATTATGTTACCAGTAGCATTTAAATCCGATAAAGAGATTGGTGTAAAATTTCTCTGTAACATTGATGATAAATTACAGTGGATTGAAGGGCCACCAATCAGTTGGAAACGGGTTACTGATCAAGAAATGATTAAGCTAAAGTCGAAGATAGATAGATCAGACTGGGACTGACAACAAAAATTAGTTTTTTTATCTATTCTGGTGAACTAAAAGATTTGTTGATCGATGACGGTTAGAATTTTTGAAGATAATACTTTGAGTATTTCTTTCGCTGTTCTTTGTAGAGTATTGGAAGCTAATGGCCAAGATGTGAAATGAAGTCATACAAATATTAGCTAAAAAGCAGATTGACAAACACTACTAAATATAGTAGTGTTTAGGCGAGGACTCATGGGCCGGAAAAAACGTGGGGGATATATTTTTGAATGGTGGATGGGTGATCACACTCCCAAGCATGTCCACGTATATAAGAATGGGATTCAAATTGCGAAGATAGGAATTCCTAACCTTATTGTTTTGCAGGGAGCGATGACGAAAAAACTTAAGAAAATATTGCAAGAGATGATTAAGGAAAAAATATTATGAAAGATACTAAATTTAAAAATGTGAAATTTAATAATCGAAAACGTCTGATTGAAGTTACTTATACTTCGGGTAAAAAATATACTATTCATTATAGTTCTCTGGGGATTAAGAAAAATATTTTAGAAGCATTGATTGATGATGAAACCAAAGGGCATTCCATTATTTTTAAATTTAACGATGGTAAGCATGATTATATGCCCTATGATCAGCCGCTGGCCATTATGAAAGATCCAGAATATTTATTGTCTACACATATTGAATACATTACTGCCATGATTAAAAAAACGCTTAAGGATAAAAAGATTTCAAAAAAATATCTAGCAGAGCAATTGAACACTTCTGAAAACCAAATCCATCGTCTTTTAAATCCCACCATTTTAAATAAAAATCTTGAACAACTTTATAAGATAATCTCACTGCTTGGATATGAATTTAAAATTTCAATTGATCAGGCAGCCTAGCTGGTATTAAAAAATGCGTTGGTGATGCTTAATGAAAAATAATAACATCGTAACTAATAAAACGCCCCATGCTTTAGTAAAATCTCCAGGTCTTGCTACTGCAAATGCAGTTGAATGGGAAGTCCGTTATAGTGTAACCAAGAAAATTATTGAGACCGTCAAAAATAAATCAACATCAGTAGCCCAATTAGCAAAAGATTCAGGAATCTTGCGAGGTAGAATTACACGAATTTTAAAAGATGACACCTTTGGCATTTCTCTTGATGTTCTTTTTAAAGTATTGGGTGCTAATGGCCAAGATGTGAAACTGAGCTATAAAAAAGCAGCTTGAGAAGCAATGCTGATCCCCTTGAAGTCCATATATAAGAGCAATGTGTTCTATAATCCTAAATAACACTTGAACACTATATAGCTGATAAATACATTATGTTTATTAATTGAACTACCATCAAGTAAAAATTATGATTTTCAATGAAAGTTATTCAATAAAAAAGCTGTCAGCAAAAAAGTAAGCGCTCCATAAATCCCACCTTTTAATAATTTCACCCTTTGAGATACTGTGATCAGTTTTAGTACTTTCAAGGAGGAAAGCATGTCTAGAATGATTAGATCCAAAGATCAATGGAATCGCTTAATCAATCTGTATACTCAATCAGGACAGATCAAGGTGGTTAATCCTTATAAAGTAGATGGCGCAAAATACTTATCTGATAAAAAAATTGCCTGTATTCCTAAACTAGAAACATTTGAATAAATAACAAACGAAGATCAGTAAGCGGTAAATAACCCAAAGATGAGATTGTCATTTATCGCTTACATAAATTTAGCGATTCCTCTCGAATTTTATGTTAAGTAAGGATTAACCGAAAGATCCACTTGAAAAATTATCTCCATAAAGCTTTCATATCTATAATGTGAATGTAGAAGATTCCAACCTGTAAATAATTTGCTTTGATACTGGTTTTTCCAAGTGTCTCAAAATCTTTTGTTTTAAAATTTATTTGGCGACCTTGTAACCTTAGACCGTTTTTATCATTCCAATAATAAGCCAAACCAGCTTCATAATAAGAACCCACGTATGAATTTGATGAACTCATTTTGTATCCTTCTAGTGATTGGTTGTTTCTATTTTTGAAATCAAATTCGTCATGATTTATATTTGCTGATCCTCCGAGTACTCCACCTCCCACTAAAAATTTAAATTGTTTTGAATTTATAAGTCTCCATCTCATTCCAAGGTAACCGGTTAACATGTCCATGGTAGATTCTAAATCAGATGTTGTGTTGCTGACACTTGAGTTTTGTGGATCAATGTAGGAATATTCAACTTGTGCACCACTACTACTATAACTTCCCATGAGAGCAAAACTAAATCCCCAGAATAAGTTAGTTTCAAAATCTAGCTCAAGTCCTACCCCAGAATTTGCACGAACTATCTCTTTTTCATCACTAGTCTTGGCTTTGCTTTTAAAACTGGTGGTAAAAATACCTCCTGGAGAGAAATAAAAATCCCCAAATGCTTGTGAAGAGAAGAAAGTTGTTAAAAGTAATAAAAATAATACAATTTTCATATCTACCTCAGTTTAAAAATCATAAAGCATATTAACGCTGTTGTCATGATTGCTGCTTATATCATCTAGAAAACTATTATATTCGCTTTTTAAGTTTAAGTGTAGATGTGGAAGAATGTTATGTATTCGTAACTCAGCAAGAGACGTCAGTTTTATAAGGCGCTCTTGTTCAATGAGTTCTTTTAATATTTTTTGTGAGACCAACAATTTAAGTCGCTTAATGGATACTACTGTAGTGAATTCTAATCCAACCCATGATCTAATAGATTTGGGTAAATCTGACCCAAGTTGAAGAGTGGTTGTAAGAAGGCTGTGTAGGTCGACAGACTTTGATAGGTCATTACTTATGCCTATCGAAGGAGATACTTCGTAATTCTTACATTCGATACATGAGTAATCATTATTAATCCAATATTTCGCATTGAATTTCCAGGATAAAATTGGATCAATCCAAGTGAAAGGCGCCATGTTGGCAACATCTATAAATGATATTTGATAAATTTTAAATGAATTATTATCTGCATAATATCTGAAATTAGTTTCAAAAAAATTAAATGACGAATTTTTTATGAAACCGGGATCATCGTCCATTGTTTTGTGAAACCCAGGTCTGAAGGTAAGTTGATGAAATATATTATTATTGAGAATTTCACCAAAACCATATTCAACAAAAAAATTAAGATGGCTTTTAAGTGGAGAAGAAGGAGATGGGATAGTATATTCTTCAGCTGTAGGTAGTTTAGATCGTACGAATAACACTTTGTTTTTAAATTCTTTCCACTCGGGATCTGATTTTCCTGATTTTTTCTGTTTTTCTAAAGATGCATAGTCTAAAATCGTATCGATTGAGTTTACATTTAATTCGCTTATTAATACCATTTCTTGGATTGACTTCAAAACCAAAGCTTGTTGCTGATTATCAAGATTGTTATATCTATGTACTAATATTCTTCTAATTGAGGGTCTGAATGTTGTTTTAGTTATTACTTTTTCTTGTTCTAACCTTCTTACTGTTTCATGGGGTAGAACATAGAGAGGAAAATTCCTGAAAAGTTCTTTTTCGGGAAGAATAGCCTGTATCATCGCCAATATTAAATACGAACAGTTTTCATCTATGAAGAAGTAGTTTATTTCCGCATTGTGTTTTAATTCCCATATGTGATCAAGTAATTGACTAATTTGCGCTGGATTGAGATTAAGTTTATATTCCCAAATATCTCTTTGCTCCATATTGTTATACTCGTAGACCTTTCTAAAATATGGAGTTTCACTAAGAACACCTTGGAAACCTCCAAATAGTCCTTTGGTTATGTAATCATATGCACCTACCTCTATTGGCATGTTCGCTGCATATCCAAAAGATAAATTCAGATAATCAACTCTTTTTTTATCGATAAATTTTAAAAAGGTATGTCCCATGATGGAGGCAGGATTTGAAATAAACTGAGAGGCAAAAATGATAGCAATCTTGTCTGCATTTATAAAATTCTTCCATCGGATTAAGTTGGGACAATTGATATCGGTTGTACTTGTTTTTAGATGTTGTTTGATTATATTATATCTTGCCGGGAAGAGACATTGAGGATGTTCTCTATATTTTTTGATAAAGTGGTGAGGATTATTAAATGTTTCAATTGAAGTGATTAGCTCTGAGTATGGATCAGTATGACCTGTAGAGGAAAGATAAAAGCGTGAACTTTCTTCTATCATGCCATATCTCTGACCTAAAAAATCGACTTTGTAATGAAGAAGTTTTTGCCATGACCTGCTTTCTGCAAAAGCTTTTAGTTTTTGCGGGGTACTACTTAAGGCGTAACAAACTTGAAAATTTAGGTTAAGAAAAATTAAATAGATAAATATTTTAAGATATATTATCCTCATTATTGTACGTAGTTTAGCTAATTCAAAAAGGAATGTATATGTTAAGACTAGTTAATTTATCTTTACTTGCTCTTGTATTTTCAACATCTGTATTTGCTATAGATTATGCAAAGTGCTCTAAAATGTTGAATAACGGTTGGTGGATGAATTATGAATATGGAGGGATTGATCAACCTTTAACTAAAGCAACCAAAAAACATGGATCATCTAAAGCAACTGCCGTTACTTCAACAGAAGGCTCTACCGCAACACTCGATCCAGGTTACTGGTCAAATGTTACAACTTCTGAGATTCAAACAAGTAGCACCTGGGGAGATTGTGATTTGTTTGCTCTAAATAATTTGAATAAGGGGCGTGAAAAATTCTTTAAAATCCACGAGGATGAACTTTTGGCTGAAATTGCAATAGGTGAGGGGGAATTTCTAGATACATTGGCCAGTTTATCACTTTGTGATGATAGCTCTTTTAATATCTTTAAAAAGACCCTTCGAACCCATATGAGTAGTTTTATTAATAGAAAAAGTAATCAAAGTTATAACTCTATCATTGATGCTAATATTGGTAATACCGTTAGTTTACGTGGGAAATGTCATATTTATAATTGAAATTATCAGTGTATGATAAATATATTATTTGGATTTTTGGGGAAGTGCCAAAAAAAGTCAAAAAAAAAAGCCTCTTTTCGGAAGTTTTATATCATCGTAATCACTAAGTTTTTTTTGGAGCGGGATACTAGGTTTGCGCTGCTTTCGCAGCAGAACTACATCCTGTAAGCCACTTGCGACCTTCTGTAGGGCAAAATCAGCCTTTACCAAAACTCGATTAATGTAGATAAAAGTTGACCAAAACTCGATTAGTATGTAAAATAGTATAAAGGTGTTTTTTATGAAAAATCGCTATTTGAACAATTTAATTATAACTGATGCTATTGCTGCTAAGAAAATTGCATTTGTAACGGGCCCACGTCAGGTGGGTAAGACGACTCTTTGTAAACAAATTCTAGAAAAGTTAAAAGCTAGTGATTCTTATTATAACTGGGATGATCAAGATTTTAGATTGGTCTGGATTCAATCTCCTAAAAACCTTATTGAAAAAAAGGATATTGTCGTTTTTGATGAAATTCACAAAGACCGAAAATGGAAAAATAAATTAAAAGGACTTTTTGATCTTTATGGGAGTAAGGTTAATTTTATAGTTTCAGGAAGTGCCAGACTCGACTATTATCGAAAATCCGGGGATAGTTTACAGGGGAGATATTTTCCATATCATCTACATCCATTCACTCTCGGCGAAACGTCTAGTATAAAACTTCCGCCTCAAAAAAATTGGCTGGAGCATGCAAATACATCCGATATAGCATTTGATGATTTATTAAATCTGGGGGGATTTCCTGAACCGCTTTTGGGGCAGAGTCAAAATAAGGCAACCAGATGGAGAAATTTATATCGAGAACGAATGGTGAGAGAAGATATTAGAGACCTGCAAAATGTACGTGATTTGTCGATGCTTGATAATCTTTCATTGTTACTTAAAACAAAGATTGGTTCACAGTTATCATATGAATCATTAAGGAAAGATCTATCAGTATCTTTTGAGTCAATTCTTAGGTGGATAGATTTATATGAAGCTATTTATTATTGTTACAGAATCAGGCCTTACTCAAATAAAATTAAAAATTCTATAATTAAAGAACCTAAATTATATCTTTATGATTGGTCAAATTTAGAAGAGCAGGGAGCAAAATTTGAAAATCTGATAGCTGGGCATTTACTTAAAAATGTTCACTTGTGGACGGATGGTGCCATGGGGGATTTTAAGCTTTATTATTTAAGGGATAAACAAAAACGCGAAGTAGATTTTTTTATTACCAATAATAATAAACCGTACCTTCTTTTAGAGGTTAAATCTAATCAAACGGCACTTTCACCTTCTCTAATCCATTATAACGAAATACTTAAACCGATGTTTTGCCTTCAATTGGTGCGCGAAGAAAAAAAAGAACGAGGTGCCAGTTTGCTTCACCCCAATATTAGAGTTATGCATGTTAATAAGTTTCTTTCGGCGCTTAACTAATGTCCGTAAGGAGGTTTGAGCACTATAGTCGATAAATACATTATATTTATTAATTGAACTACTATCAAGCACAACTGTAAATTTTAAAAACGAGTTACTAAATGTGACATTGTTGATATTATTTACCAACAATAGGAGAGCTACTTTGTTTAACTTGTTTTATAGTAACCATGTATAAGGACGAAAAATGAGAAAATTATTATTTGTGTTTTTAATTTATTCTTTGAACTCGTACTCCATGACAAAAGATGTCTTTAATAATAAGTATGATCAAATAAGAAAAGAGTTAGATGTAAAAGTTAATGAATGTCTTCAGCAAAATGACCAAGTAGTAAAAAAAGCTGTAACGAATATAGAAAATGCTAAAAACAAGGATGAATATGTAGAATTTGTTAAAGATGAAAACAAAGCTATTAACTTTATTCAAAGTTTAGATTTAAAAAAACGAGATACTCATTTCTATGAAAATAAATTAACTCAATTAATGATTAATAACTGTACCGGCCCAAATTTAAAACTATATATGTCTCTTGAAAAAGATCGAAAATATTGTGCAGAAATTTTTGATGAATTAAGTTTTATGAAAGCTTTAATATTTGCTACAAAAAATTACGCTTGGAGTAAACAAACAAAGGAAATGGCAAAAAATAAAATTTTTGATTATATTAAGCATTTATCAAATATTGATAAAACACCCCTTGTATCTCAAATGATTCCACTTAGCTTACTTCAAACTATGATGGAGTATGGACTTATTGATAACAGTCTAAAGCAAGACATTATTGTTGCCAACGAAAATGCTAATCAACTAATGTCCAAATTTAAAGAAGAACTGAAGAATAATAAAATTAAAGATATTGAAAGATACAATTGCAATTCATTTAAAAAGTTTAGCACGAGAGAATTAAATTACAGTTCTAAAGTACAAATTTTTTTAAAAACATTACTAAAAAAAATACTTAAATAGATATCACCTTTTGTTAAATATCCTTATAATTGATTATGTAATATGGCAGGGACATTTAAAAAAACCAATTTTCCCTTGGTATTTTCGGATCGTTGGTAATCTCATAAGCGCACACACCAGTTGTAAAAAATATTTTAAAAGTTTTGGTGAAAATGTGGTGAACTTCAAAAAAAGTCAAAAAAAAAGCCTCCGAAAGGAAGCTTTATATCATCGTAATCACTAAGTTTTTTTGGAGCGGGATACCAGGTTCGAACTGGCGACCTTCTGCATGGCAAGCAGACGCTCTACCAACTGAGCTAATCCCGCACATAGGCAACGTCATATTAAACAGCGTCGACTTTTCTGTCAACGAAAATTCCTAATTTATAGGTTCGTGATAAGTAAACTCTACGTTTTTATAATTTCTAAGAACTAATTTATTACCATCGTGACTGACCACATAATTAGGGGTCAGAGGAATTTTGCCTCCTCCTCCGGGTGAATCAACAACATAGTAGGGGATAGCTAGTCCGGAAGTCCAGCCTCGCATTTTTTCGAGGATTTCAAGGCCTACCGATACTTTGGTTCTAAAATGGCTGATCCCTTCTGAAAGATCACATTGGAAAATATAATAGGGTCGTACCTTCATCAATAGTAGAAGGTGATTGAGTTTGAGCATGATGTTGGCATTGTCATTCACGTTTCTAAGAAGCACGGTTTGATTACCAACGGTACATCCAGCTAGTGAGAGTCTGGTATTGGCCAGCAGTGCTTCCCTGGTGCATTCTTTGGGATGATTATAGTGGGTGTTAACGTGAATTGGTTGATGCTTCTCTAAAATTTCAAGGAGCTTGTCATCACGAAGTCTGATCGGAAGAGTACAAGGATTTCGAGTACCAAGTCGTACAACTTCCACATGTTCGATTTTTCGTAGTTCCCCTAAAATATAATCAATTTTATCGTTGTTTAAACAAAGTGGATCGCCGCCGGAAACCACAACGTCTCTCACTCTCTTGGTCTTTCTTATATAATCAAGCCCTGCTTCAATTTGCTTATCTTTGGCATCAGCAGATTCATTGGCAACTTTTCTTTTTCTGGTACAATGACGGCACAGCATCGGGCAATCGTTGCTAGCATAAAATAAAACGCGATCAGGGTAACGATGAGTAAGGCCTGGTACCGGCATGTCTCTTTCTTCAGCAAGAGGGTCAGCCATATCAGTTTTTAAAATATTCATTTCGGCAACGTTTGGTACAGATTGTTTTCTGATAGGACATTCAGGATCATCTCGATCCATTAAGGCTGAGTAGTATGGGGTAATGGCCATTTTAAATTTTTTTGAGCAAGCATCATAGGCCTTTTCTTCGTTACCGGTTACATTGATGGCCTTCTTGAGCATTGGTAAAGTGGTGATTCGATTTTTAAGTTGCCACTTCCAATCATACCAATCTTCATCCTTGGTTCCTTCAAATATTCCTCTGCCAGAAATTGGAAATTTTTCTAGAATATGTTTAGGATAAATTTTTTCTAGGTCTTCAATAGTACGAATTTCTCGAAAATCCATAATTGCCTCAAAATTTTAGTATTTTTAGTATCTTATAAAGGATATTGATCCCCTTATCAAGGTGCATGTTAAACTTATATAGGAAAATTTCAACTCTTTGATTTTGCGTTGAACTTTTCAATTTGATCTGGTGGAAGTTCACGCCATTTGGAGATTTTTTACTTTTCCTTAACTATGCTCTCGTTAGTTCTTTTGGTGTCAGGCAGAGCTATATTAGTTGCAGTTGCCATTTGTGGTCGTAAGACTCCGCATAACTCTAAAGTTTGATAAAGATTACGCAAGGGTTCATGTCCAAGAGTGTTCCTGATTGCAATCTTCTTTTTCATTTGCTGAGAGCTTTGATTTTCTTTGGGGGAATCGAGCGCAACAAGATCAGGGAAGTAACTTTTGTTTGCTTTAGTGAAATGGGTCAAAGTTTTGTTCAAATACTCAATATTTTCTTTTTCTGTTAACACGATATTGGGTTCATGTTCGATCGTTTCCAATACAGCATTGTTTAGTTGATGTATAAAGGTTCCACATTTTTCAAGCATCTGATAATTGAGCGGATTTTTGGCAAATGCTTGTTGTATACTGCGGCAAAAGTTCGGTGTGACAGTAATGCATCTCAATTTTTCCAGTCCTGCAATAATAGCGGGTGTTACATCCATCCCTGGGATACATTTCGTCTGAGAAGTGATTTTTCCCTTCGAATCAAAAGTTGTTGTTTGTTGAATGGGATTTATAAAATCCAAATTATCCGAAGAGGAGGTAATTTCTCTTGAGGGATCCAGAGCCGGTTCTGTTTCCGTTACTCTTGAGATAGACTCATCTTTTTCATCTTTCTCTGCGCTCATTTGATAATAGGGTGCGCACCAAGGGAATTTATGTCCAGTGGAAGTTATTTTGATATTCTTTGTGTCCCGGGAGACTTTAAGACAATTATTAGGGTCTTTTACTTTAACATCAACTTGAGTAATCAAAATATATGGATTTAATGCTTTTACAATTAGCGAGGGTTCTTCTTTTGCCAATACTACATTGGTCATAAAAATAAACGTAATAATCGCAATGGTTAATTGAGACATGATCCCCTCCTGATTCGTTGAAATTCAAAATACGAATTTGAGATTATTGTATAATTCTAACGTATATTTGACAATAATTAGTAAGCGATTATGTTTTCTGCTCCACAAGATCTCGCCATTCGGTGATTTTTTTTAAAAGAAATGATTTATAAATATCACTGAGCAAACATTTTCCGTAAAGCACATTTCCACCAGGTAGGGGAAGTAAACTCAAGGCGTGAACCGGCCTGAAGTTTTTTCCGTGGCTTCCTCCGGCATATTTAATTTCAATAAAATTTTGATTTTTAACTTTTTCTTCTAAAGCTTTTAGATGTTCGGGAATGATCATATCTTCCATATTGTTAAAATTTTTCAAATGAAAGACGTTGGCATCTTTTAGTATGTCATCAAAATTGATCATATGGTTTTTTCTAAGGAGACCTTTCGCAAAAATACGAAGGCTCGCATAAGCGTCATCCAAGGCCCTGTGATGATTTTTTATTTCAATTCCCAGAGTATCTGCAACGGTTTTTAATTTGTGGTTAGCTGATTCTTTAAATATTTTCCTGGCAAATTTACACGAACAAAAAACATTACATTGAGGGATTTCCAGTTTCAGATTGTGGGCATTATACATTAAAAACCCCATATCAAATTGAGCATTATGGGCAATGAGTGGAAGATCGCTCATAAAATTGATAAAGGATGGAAGAACATGGTCGAGTGTTTTGGAATTTTTGACCATTAGATCTGTAATATGGTGAATATTCGTGGTAATTGCAGGAATATCGATCTGTGGATTGATCAGTTCATTAAATGTCGTAACGCCCTTGGGGGTAACTTTGATAGCCGAGATCTCAATGATTTTATCCACTAAAGGAGAAAGACCTGTGGTTTCAAAATCCAGAGCAATGATGCCGTGAGGAAAAAACTTTAGTAATATTTCTATTTCTTCGGCAACTAAGTTTTGAGTTAGTATGTCATTTGACATAAAATCCTTTGGATTTTTAAATATAAGTACTTTTGATATAACTTTTATTAGATCAACTTTCAATGAAAAGGGCCCGTTTTATGGAAAAATTTGATGTAATTGTTTTAGGTGGTGGACCAGGTGGTTATATAGCTGCGATTAGGGCCAGTCAGCTGGGTAAAAAGGTTGCGGTGGTTGAAAAAGAACATCTTGGAGGCGTTTGTCTTAACAAGGGGTGCATTCCTACTAAGGCACTTTTAAAGTCCGCGCACAGTGTTCACGAATTAAAATCTTTGGCAAAACTCGGGATTAATGCAGAATTAGTTTCTCTTGATGCAAAGGTAGCTGTGAGACGAGCGAATGAAATATCTTCCAAGATTGCCAAGGGTGTATCTTTTTTGATGAAAAAGAATAACATTGCTGTTTTTGATGGTTTTGGTAGTTTTAAAAATAGTAACGAAATGAATGTAAAATTAAATTCGGGAGAGTTGGTTGATTTAGAAGCCACGAATTATATTATAGCGACAGGTGCCAGTTATAATTCATTCCCAGGTCTAGTTCATGATGGAGATCGATTAATCGGTGCTTGGGAAGCATTGAAAATGGAAGAACTCCCCAAATCGATTGGTATTGTCGGAGCAGGCGCAATCGGAGTGGAGTTTGCTTATTTTTGGAATGCTTTTGGAGTAGATGTTCACATGTTTGAATTACAAAATCATCTTCTGCCAATTGAGGACGAAGATTCAAGTGTAGAAGTTGAGCGGGCCTATAAAAAATTAAAAATTAAATTAAGCCTGGGTATTTCTAGTGTAGAAGCTCTAAATAAAGGTGATTACGCACTTATCACAGCAACCGAAAAAGGCGAAACGAAGGAATATCAGTTTGATAAAGTTTTAATTGCCATTGGGATGACGGGGAACATTACCGGACTCGGTCTTGAAGGCATTGGAGTAGAAACTTATAAAAACTTTATTAAAGTAAATGAATATAATCAGACTAACATTGGACATATTTATGCTATTGGTGATGTAAGCGGTCCACCTTTACTCGCCCATGCTGCCAGTCATGAGGGAATTATTGCTAGCGAGCATTTATCAGGATATCAGACCCATCCAATTAAGAAAGAAAATGTTCCGGGATGTACTTATTGTTATCCACAAGTCGCCTCGATTGGTTTTACAGAAAGAAAAGTTAAAGGGCTTGGACTTGAATATACAATTGGAAAAGTTCCCTTTAGATCAAACGGAAAAGCTATTGCTAGTGAAGAAGCCGATGGTTTTGTTAAGGTCATTTTAGGTAAAGAGGGTAACCTTTTGGGAGCACATATTGTTGGTGCCGTGGCAACTGAACTCATTCATGAATATTCACTTTTCAAAACGATGGAAGGAGTCGACGAAGATATTTTCGCTACAATTCATCCACATCCTACGCTCGGAGAAACGCTCGCTGAAGCTGTATTGGCGGCAAGAAATAGATCTTTGAATTTCTAGAAATCGTTGATGAGATCAACTATGAATGGATAATCAATAAAAGGATTTCTATTTGATTGGATTTTATAGATCTCATCATTTCTTTGAAGTTCTTCGTCGTCAACGGGGTCTTGTGTATGCCACTTTCGAAGATAATATTCTTCGTCAGAGCTAATGCTCAAATCATATTTTACGGAGAAATAAAATAATGCTCTAGCAACATTTCCTCGGTGTTCCATCGGTGGCTCAAAAAAGAATGTACTAAAGTCTCTACTCTTTCTATTTTGATAAACTCCAAAAGTAGATGTGTTACAAAGATCTACTTCCGCAGGCTCAGACACTTCACCAAATTGATAGTTACCTCTTATACCATTAGCGGTGTTTTCCGTGGGATATAGGTGATGAAGATCGCTCTTTTGTTCTTCGGCACTGTAAGCGGTAGAGAATCGGCTTTGAGGCCAAGTGTGTTCGCAGTTTATAACGTCTGCGTTTGGAATTTGCATGGGACCTACGTCCTTAATATGGGGGGTATGGCTATCAAAAGTTTTATTACAATATACATCTTTAATGTAGTAACCATGGTTATCTTTTTGGAGGTGGAGTTTGCCAAAGAGATATGCTCTGGCTTCTGAGTAATGCAAAACTTTTCTCTGGTGACAGATTTGACCTCGTTCACATCTATCTACGAGAACATCAGTATTTCCTTCTCTTTCAAGGTGTGCCTTATTTAAAACGGCTTGAATCATTTTTTTCAATTCGCTGTTTTTAACATTCATTGATAAGACACTTTGAGCAAATGTTGCAGGGTAATATGGGTGATCGCACGGGGTATTTGATAAGAGGTTAAGAGAAACAAGTAGCAAAAAAACAAAAATGACAACTTTCATTTAGCTAATCTCCATACTATAACTGACGTGTGGTGTTTCGAGTGCATACTATAATATAATTATTAATTTGCCTAATAAATTTTCAAAGAAAAACCTAATACTGAAGAGGTTTATTTCTTTCTATTAATTTCATCTAATCTTTCTTTTAAAAACTTTTCCCTGCCATTAATACTTGGTTGGTAGAACTTAGGAATTGGAGAGCTAGTATAAGTTTGACTAACCCAATTTCCCTCGAAATCATGAGGATAAAGATATTTAGGAGTATTGGCTGGAGGATAATTTTTCAAATGGTCAGGAACTTTTTGAGTACCACCTGATTGAATATATTCTAATGCTTCGTTAATGGCCTTATAGGAAGCATTGCTTTTAATGGTAGAAGCGAGATAGCAAGTAGCTTGAGCGAGAGTTATTCGTGCTTCCGGCATCCCAATTTGACTAGTTGCTGTAAGCGCGTTGACTGCAATAGATAATGCTAATGGATCGGCGTTACCAATATCTTCCGAAGCAAAAATAACCAGTCTTCTGGCAATGAAGACAGGATCCTCCCCACCATCTAACATCACTGCCAGCCAGAAAATGGCGGCATGAGGATCAGAGCCTCGCATACTTTTGATAAAAGCCGAGATGACGTCGTAGTGGCGGTCTTGGCTTTTATCATAATCTCTAGCGTTTTCTAAAACAAGATGTCTGATTTTAGTTAAATTATTTTTAATATCAGGATTTTTTTCCACGATCTCTAAATAGTTAAGAGCGTTTCTCGCATCTCCTCTTGAGTAGTCGGAAATAAAATTGATGACTTCTTCAGAAGCATAAATTTGAAATTTTTCATTGGCAGATTTTAATATTTCCACCAGATTGCTTTCTGATAAGGGTTTAAGTTCAATTACATGTAATCGGGATAATAAGGCCTTATTGATTGATGCTCGAGGGTTTTCAGTAGTTGCACCAAAGAGAATAAAAGATCCGTCTTCCACATATGGTAGCAAAGCATCTTGTTGAGCTTTATTGAATCTGTGAATTTCATCTATAAAGATGATAATATTTTTTTGATTGTATTCTTTAACTTCAAAGCTGCGGGTAATGATTTTTTTAAGCTCGTTGACGCCACCTAGTACAGCACTAAACTTATAAAGTTCAGCATTCGCTCGGTTTGCTAATATATTGGCAAGCGTAGTTTTACCAGTTCCGGGGGGGCCCCAAAAAATCATGCTGGTTAGTTTATTGGATTTCAAAAAGGGATGTCTGGAGAAAATGTGTTCCTGTCCCTTAAAAGCTTCAAGCTCGCTGGGTCTCATTCGGTATGCAAGGGGTGTAGAGGAAGATACAACCTCTTGTTTTTCTTGAGCCTTTTTAAAATTATTATTAAAAAGTTCACCTTGTACTGTCATTTAACACCTTTATTTTTATAACTGATTGACTAAATTATGCTTTAGGCTTAGTTTATTACAACTTAGAAGGTCATTTTGCAAATCGACCTTGAAAAATCCCGGTTTTACTGGGAATTGATATTACGACAAAAAGGAGGTGAAGGGCCATGTCAAAGAATAATTCTAGTGTTGTAGTTGAAATAGACGATAAATTTGGAATTGAACGTTCCTTAAAGAGATTTAAGAGAATGTGTGAAGCTTACGGTGTTGTACGCGAATATAGAAAGCGTCAAGAATATAAAAAGCCTTCTTTGAAATTAAAAGAAAAAACAGAGGCTGCTTTAAAGAGACGTAAGAAGACTTCAAGTAAATTTTATAGATCAACCAAGATCTAAAACATAAGGGCCTCAAATGAGGCTCTTTTAATTTGATCTTTTGCTACTGTTTTTTAAAAGAACTTTCAAAATAGAATTCCACCTATTATGCATAATAGATAACGTATTAATAGTGCTTTGAGGTGCTTGAACTATATGCTTGCTCAGTAACATGTGAAAGGTGTTCCAATTTTGATTGAGAAATTCCAGCTTGTTTAGAAAAAAAGCATCGGATTTATTTAAAGCCAAATATCTTTCTAATTCTTTAATAAAGAAGAACCATAATTCAGAATATTGGCGTTTTAGATTTTTAGGTAGCAGCTGAGTAAATATTTTTTCACTTAATAGTTGCATATTGCTTAATTGATTTTCAATAAAATCAATTTTTCCCTGCGAAGGGATGTTGCTATCAATGGCAAGGATGGGAATCAGGTCCATGGCGTCAATAGTTTTATAATTTAGCATGGACAGTTCATCCAAATCGGATGACAAGAGAAAGAGTGAATCTGTAAAAAATTGGCTGGTAAAAAAAGACTTGTCAAAAACTTGTTTTTGCAGAGAGGTAGTTTGTACTTCAAGATCCTTTTGGAGTTTTTTAATTTTTTTTAAGTCTTTAATGCAGCTTGCGTTCCATGTGGTGCAACGCTGATTCCAATTTTTCCATTCACCCCTGGCTTTTTGAGTCAATTCTTTAACAATAATTAATTGGGAATTTAAGGGATGTAATGAAGTGAGTGATTGGTAGTACTCGCTTACCATCGCTTTAAGTTGTGGCTTAATGTAACGTTCAAGCATGGTGTTATCCAAGTTGAGATCTTCATGATCGCAGTATAAAAAAGTATAAGCATTAACTTTAAGGGATAAAGTAAAAAATAAAGTTATAAGAATTTTTATGGCCATAAATTGATCCTAATTAAATATTAGGACCAATTTATAGTTTTGAAAACCATATTTAAGCTTTAATAATTTCTATCTTTAGAAAGTCAGAATCAATATCATAATTAAAAGAGTTCTTATTTGAAGGTACACCTTTGCTCAAGCTTACGGTGAGAGTTTCTTTTGAGATATGATCCTTGTGATGTATGATGGCTTTTTCCACGTCGCTGGATGCATCGTAAATAATTTTAATTCGATCAGATACATTTAAATTGATTTCCTTTCGGGTCTTTTGAATCCTATTTACGATTTCCCGAGCCAAACCTTCAGAGATAAGTTCTTCTGACAATTGGCAATCCATATCAATAGAAATAGAACGATTCGATAGAGCTTGAGTTCCTGGTTTTGCTTCCCTGAATATCAAAACATCTTCTTGATTGAAATCTTCCCCCGAAATGTTAATAGTCTCTCCGGCTTCCAGTTTAGCGAGGAGGTCCACTGAGAGGCTTTCAATTTTTTGGCGAAACTCTGCAAATCTTTTCCCTAGTTTTTTTCCAAGCACTGGCGAATTGGGTTTAGCAAAAAGATTAATATAGTCGGACTCTTGGGTGGAGTATTGAATTTCCTTTATGTTGAGTTCGACTTTTATGTAATCTTCCAGTTTTTTAATTTCATGCAAAGTAGCTTGATCTTTGTGTAAAATTGTTAGTCTTTTAAGGGGTGTTTTTACCTTTACTTGAACCTGATTTCTTTTTTGTCTACAAAGGAGAATTATCTGCTGCATTCTGCTAACTGCATCTTCGAGTTCTGGCTTGATTAATTTTTCATCTTCTACGGGGTAAGTTTCCAAATGAACCGATTCTTCCTTGTTGGGAGAGAATTTTCCAAGTTCCTGATAAATATATTCACTTAGAAATGGAGCAAAGGGGGCCATAGCAAGACTTAATTCCTTAAGAGTTGTGTAAAGAGTTGAATAGCAGGCGCATTTATCATCTGTTAGTCCTTCACCCCAAAAACGGGAACGGTTAAGTCTAATGTACCAGTTAGTTAAATCTTCAATGAAATTAAAAAGTGCGGGAACGACGTTGTACAGCTTGTACTCATGCATCTCTTTAGCAATAGTTTTCTTTAATGTTTGAAGGCTTGAAAGAACCCATTCATCGGTGATATTTTTTCCGTATTTAAAATGGCTTTTATAATTCCAACCATCTACTGTGGCGTAGGTGCTAAAAAATTTGAAGGAATTAAACCATGGTAAAAGAGCTCTTCTGACCATGTCTTTTACACCACTGTCAGCAAATTTTTGTTCTTCAGCGCGAACAAGTCCCGAAGTGATTAGGTAAAGTCTGAAGGCGTCGGCACCAAACTCCTCCATCAAATCATCTGGAGCAGTGTAATTTTTGAGTCTCTTGCTCATTTTTTTGCCATCTTCGGCAGTAACAATTCCGTTAACAATAACATTTTTAAAGGCAGGTTTATCAAATAAAGCGGCTGATAAAATGGTTAGGTTATAAAACCAGCCCCTGGTCTGATCAATTCCTTCAGCAATGTATTCGGCAGGGAAACCTGCCTTGAAAACATCTTGATTTTCAAACGGGTAGTGAAGTTGTGAGTAAGGCATGGAAGCCGATTCAAACCAGCAATCTAAAACCTCTGGAATTCTTTTGTAGGTTCCTTTTTCTCCTTTGATTGCAAAGGTTAGATTATCAACGAATTCTCGGTGAAGATCAGTTAGTTTTATTCCGGTATAACTTTCAAGTTCTTTAATTGAGCCTATACAGATAAATTTACCAGTCTCATCATTTTCCCAAATGGGTAGCGGAGTTCCCCAGTATCGGTTTCTGCTAATAGCCCAGTCTCTAGCACCCTCTAACCATTTGCCAAAACGGCCATGTTTAATATGAGAGGGGACCCAATTAATTTCTTCATTGGCCTTAATTATTTTATCTCTAATTTCTTCGACTTTCACATACCATGAGGGAATAGCTTTATAGATCAGGGGTGTATCACTTCGTGGACAAAATGGATAACTGTGAACAATAACAGATTGGTCATACAGTTTTCCATCTTCTTTAAGCATTCGAATGATACCTTTATCAGCGTCTTTTACATAAACACCCTTAAAGTCAGATACTTCTTTGGTGAATTTGCCTGCGTTGTCCAAGGGACAGGCTACCAAATTGAGACCTGCTTCTTTGAAGACCCGATAATCATCTTCACCAAAAGAAGGAGCAGTATGAACAATGCCAGTACCATCATCAGTTGTTACATAGCCATCACTAAAAATTCGAAAAGCACCATCGCTTTCCAAATGTTTAAAGTATGGAAAAAGTGGTTCATATTTTTTTCCCTTGAGCTTTGATCCCAGTACGGTTTTGATTTCTTTAAATTTTCTTTTCTTTTCGTATTTGGGTAAGCAATTTCTGGCGAAGTAAATATTTTTTTTAAGTTCCTGGTCTTCAACTAATACATATTCGATCTCATCACCAACACAAAGTCCGAGGTTAGCCGGAAGTGTCCATGGTGTGGTTGTCCATGCGGCGTAGTAGGCATTTTCATCAACTGCTTTAAATAAAATAGTGATAGCGGGGTCTTGAACGTCTTGATAGTTGGATGATGCTTCGGAATTAGAAATACCAGTTCCAAACGCAGTTGAGAAGGGGACGATCTTGGTCCCTTTATACATCAAACCCTTGTCCCATAAACTTTTAAAAACCCACCAAATGGATTCCATAAAATCAGTATCCATGGTTTTGTAATCGTTTTCAAAATCTACCCAACGACCTAGACGGGTAATGGTTTTTTGCCATTCCTTGGTAAAGCGGTCTACAATTTTCCTGCATTCATTGTTGTAACCAGCAATTCCCAGTTTGGCGACGGCTTCATCGGCAGTCAGGTTTAAACTTTTATCGATTTCGTGTTCAATTGGAAGACCATGGCAATCCCAACCCCATCTCCTTTCTACATATCGACCTTTCATTGTGAAATATCTAGGAACAATGTCTTTTAATATTGAACCAACCAAGTGTCCATGATGAGGAAGTCCAGTTGCAAAGGGAGGACCATCATAAAAAATATAAGGTTTGCCTTTTTTGGTTTTTTCTAAACTTTTTTTGAAAATATTTTTTTCCTTCCAAAATTTTAAAATTTCATGTTCGGCCTCTACAAAAGAAAATGAACCTTGAGGACTGCTTGATTCAGACATGTGCTTTCTCCTGACTTTTTTATGATTTATGAGTCAATTGTATTACAAAATCAACTGCTTTTTTAGCAGAGGCTGACTTTGGGTGTCAACTTTTTTGCTTATAAGGATAAATTATTCCCCCGGTTGGGCCCAAATAATTAAATGTTTAAAAATATTGATCAATAATGACGAAAAATGTTCGGGAGTATTAGGTTTGTAAAGGATAGCGATTTGAATAGATATTTATGGTTAGTTTTAATTATATCTCAATTTATGGTGATTAGTTTATCACATAGCGAAGAGATTTTTTATAAAGGGCAAACCAAAAGTTTGATAGATTGGCAGAATTTGGACCCTAATGAATGGCTCGATTTTAATTATTGGAAAAGAGATCAACTTTATCGAAAGAAATTTCCGGATTGGGCCAACGTACAAAGGGATAAAAACAATCTTGAAGAAGTTGGGCGAATTATCAAATGTGTTGGAAATTGTATTAATGAGAGACATGATGGAGTTTTTAAGGTGGGGTTTTATTCTAAAGTTTATGAAACTAATGAGCTGCGTACCGAGGATAATAGTTATGCATGGGTATTTTTAATGAATGGAACTTTGGTAAGATTGTCCCCCAATTCATCTATTACTTTTAATGAATTTAATATGAGTAACCAGGAGTTTTTTCTTTATTCCAGAATTAATTATGGAAATATTTTATGGTTGTCCAGGGAGACCAATGAAGTAGAGGTTAGCAGTTTAAGAGAGACAGATTCACTATTTTCGGTTTTACAAATTTCTGAAATAGATGAATGGTTGAATAGAGAAAAGGAGTTGGATGAAAAAGACTTGTTTGAAAGTTTGACTCGAGCAGAATACTCCAAGCAATATGATTATTTAAATAAATTGATAAAAGAAAACAACGAGTGGGCCAACAAACCTACTAAACTTATTCTGTCTTTACCAAATGGATTGATAATCGGTCAGGATTTGTCGATGGAATTAGTAGTTCTTCTTGGTAACCAAACATTTTTCAAACAAAGAGGTTTTGATGTCTATAATTCGGCAATCACTACATTCCCAACCGGTGAGTATATAAAATTGGGTTTTGATGAAGCACAATCTTATCCTTTATCACCCAATACTTGGTATGAGGTGGATTTTAGAGGGAAAAATATTGATAAATATGAAGGAGATCTTATTCATTCCTTTCAAATCGGAGAGTTAGTGACCAGAAGAATTCCTACTGTTATGGTTGCAAGAGAACTCTGGCTACGAAAGTTTTCTCAGGTTTTTTATGGAAAGACCATCGATGAAAAGATTTTAAGAGAGGAGATGGGGTACAGACTTTGGAAAGACCTGGCAGATGAAAAGGGAGATCTATTTTTGCGTTACAACTATCTTTTAGAGTTTATAAGAAAGCTAGAGAGTCAAAGTATAGGTGCTTACGCAACTTATATTGAAGAATCGAAGAAAGAAGGACTTCCCTATGAGTTAATGGAATATGGACCGAAGTATTATAGCAAGGCCATGGCAGATTACAGTGTTCGCCGAGAATCTGATTTCTGGGGAATGGCAAAAAGTGATAGAAAAATATTAAACAGTACCCGTAGAAAATTTTGGCGGATTATTCATGAAAATAACAGATAATTATCGGTTGGTTTTAGGAAGTAAGAGTCCTCGACGTAAAGAATTGCTTGGTTGGTTACAAATTCCTTTTGTGATAGAAATCTCCTCCATAGAAGAAAAAAGCATGGAAATCTCACCGCAAAAGATTGCGGAGGATATTGCTAAACAAAAAGGACAGGATATTTTACAAAAATTAATTAGAGATAATGAAAAATATCAATTGGTGGTTAGTGCAGATACTATTGTTTGTTTGGAGAATGAAATTCTTGGCAAACCCAGGGATATTGGGGATGCGAAAAATATGCTATTGAGGCTGTCTGACCGCGATCATGACGTGATTACAGCGGTCTATATTGGGAAATATGAGCAGAATATAAAGGATAGTTGTTACAAAGTTTTTTCTTGTAAAACCAAAGTTCATTTTAAAAAAATAGATAAAGATCTTCTACAAAATTATTTAGATTCCGGGGATTCTCTAGATAAAGCGGGAGCTTATGGTATTCAGGGGCAATCTTTGACTTTTATCGATCGCATTGAGGGTTCTTATTCTAATGTCGTGGGATTTCCGCTGGATATGTTTATCGATGAACTGAAAAATTTTCTTGGTTATCCAAAAGAGTCTACCGGGCAGTGGCGTAAAAGATTTAGGTTATCATAAATTGATCAATTCCAAATTGTGGGCTACAATCCAGTCTTATGAGAATTTTTCTTTTGAGTATTTTTGGGGCGGTTTTGACGATGGCAAATATTGAGAGCCATGCTCAGGATGCTATTGTGCCCACCACAACGGCTACTTTAAAATTAGAAGGTATAGATTTCTCTAGAGCTGATTCATCAGTGGCAATCAGGAAATTAATGAATGAGATTCCTCAGATGGAACCGGTGTACTATCCAGATAAAATTGCCTCATTTCGAGAAACCTTTGAAAATTATTTTGAATACAAAAAAGAAGTCTGCAATGGGGCTTTTACAACAATGATTGTTGACGAAAAAGAAGGCGTGAAGCAAACTAAATCCTTGGATAAATTATCCAGAGAAGAAAAAAATCTTTGTGTTAAAGATCTCAAAGAATTGCACGTTAGTTTTATTAACAATATGTTTATCTGGCGCAAAAAATATCTTGATTATGTATATGAACAGCGTTTGAAAGAACTGAGTATCATTAAGCAAAATTCAATTGATGAGATCCAAAGAAGCTACGAAAAAAGATAAAAAATGATATTATTATTTTTCTTCTTTATTAAGAAGTTCACGATCCTTAGGAGGGGTAACGGTGGTTTTAATTCCAGTGCGGTAAAGGCTTCTAGTCGGTATAATTGAACGAGTAGGTCGTAGGCTGGTTACTTTATTATTAGGAAAGGTAGAATCAATCACTTGGTTTTCTGCAATGTTTATTTTGGATTTTATAGTTGAAGTTGGGTTATTGGTTTCCACGATACGCTCCTTAACACTTTTTTTAATTTTGACTGATCAGTAGATTCTGTTAAGAAGCAAAATATTAACAAATCAGACTAGATCACTCAAATACACAGTCCATTTATACAATATAAACCCCTTGCATTTAGTGTAGAATGCCATAATAGCATAGATTTTAATAACTACAATAGGGCAATATCTTTTAGTGGTATTTCACTGGTAAATAACTGAAATTTATGGCAGATTATGATTATTCGTGTCTATAATACTTACTTAATTCAAACAGATATAGATAAGGAGATGTCTTTATGTTTAAGTCTGGGGTGAAATTATTGTTGCTACTGAGTCTGGTTTCATGCGCCAGCATTCGAAATAAGGTGGTCCTGGCACCCTTTGCAGACATTCTGTACGAAGCTTCTTTTATGAGTGAGGAAGAGATTAATTATTCCAATTTTAAACAAGGAACAATGCCTTCGCTAAAATTAGCGGAAGCAATCTGGTCTTTGAAAAGAGAAGATGCAGAAATATTAGTTACGCTTATCAAAGGATATACGGCATACGCATTTTTAATAAATGAAACAGATTATTTAACTGATAAATTCAAGGAAGTTGATGAGAGTAAAGAAAAGATGCAGGCTATTTACAATTATTCGCAGGCTTTGCGATATGGGATGCTTTTTTTCAAACAGCAAGGGTTTGAGTTTGAGGAGCTAGTGAAGGTTGCAAAAACCAAAGACGGTATAGTTGATTTTTTAAATAGTCGGTTAAGCAATAAAACTCGTGATTTGGAAGGCGTTATGTATTTTGCGCAAGCGCTGAGTGCCCTTATTAACTTGCAAAAAGATGATATGAAGTTAGTAGTTTATGCGTCGATTGCTAAAGATATGTATGATTGGGTTTGTAAAAACAAACCTGATATGAATTGGGGTGCCTGTGGGATGTATTATGGTGCTTATGAAGCTTCTAGACCCAAAATGCTAGGGGGTAATCCTGAGCTTGGTAAAGAGATTTTTAAAAAGACTATTGAAATGTATCCGCACAATTGGCTTGCTCGAGTCATGTATATAGAGCATTATTTGATACCAAATGGTGATAGGGCGGGTTATCAGGCTCAAAAAATCTTTTTAAATGAAGCCAAAATGAAGCTTAAAAAAGAGAAAAAATGGGAGCCTGGCAAAGTATCATCAATGTCCTTGCTGGGTGATAGCAAGTATCGAATTTACCAAATTGTTGCTATTGAAAAATTTAATTTAATTGAGAAATTTGAAAAAGATTTGTTTTGATTGGAGTGCTAATGAAGAAAAAATTGAGTTTTATACTGTTTTGGTTTTTGTTAAATTCAGCCTTTGCTACGGAGATAAAAGTTGGAATTCTTGCTCCCGATGGTACAACTTGGGCAAAATATCTTAAAAAAATTATCAAAGATGTAGATAAGGCTACCAACGGTGAAGTTAAAATTAAGGTTTATTACGGAGGTGCCCAAGGCGACGAGAGTGATGTCCTTCGGAAAATTCGGGTAGGACAGCTGCACGGAGGAATTTTTACTGGTAAAACCTTGTCGGAAATATACGGTGATGTAAGAATTATGGAAGTTCCTTTTACTTTTTATGATGATTACAACAAAGCCTCTCAAACGCTAAAAAAAATGACTGATTATTTCAATAGCGGATTTGAAAAAAATGGATTTGTTAATTTAGGTTTTTATGAATTAGGTCAGGTTTATTTTATTTCAAAGAAAAAAGCATCTAGTATAGACGGTATGAAAGGAATGAAAATCTGGTTGTGGGAAGGAGATAAGCTGGTTTCTACGCTGATTTCTAATTTGGGATTGGTGGGGGTTCCTCTGGCGATGACAGATGTTTTAACTTCCTTGCAAACTGGAATATTAGAGGCTACCTACGCTCCACCGATGGCCATATTGGCAGTGCAGTGGAATACCAAAGTTAATTATTTGATTAATTTTCCGATAGCTTTTTCTATGGGGGCTTTTCTGGTTGATAACAAGGCTTGGCTCAAAGTGCCCGAGAAGTACCGTGCTAAAGTTAAGGAAATTTGCTTTAAATATTCTGACGAAGTCAATAAAAAGACGGTCGAAGAAAGCCAAGAGGCCCTTGATGCCATGAAATCTACCGGGATGGAATTTGTGGAATTTTCTAAAGAAGATATTAAAAAAAGTAATTTAATAAGGGCACAAGTTATCAAAGATCTGGAAGGGAAAGTTTTATCTAAAAAGGTTATTGAGATTTTCAGTAAAAAAATATAGTGGATGAAGCATGATACTAAAGTTTTTTAATAAGTTGGATAAAACAGTTGAAAAAGTCAGTTCTGTGGGATTGGTAGTTTTCATAATGTTAATCTTGCTGCTGGCACTTTTGAATATTGTCTGCCGCTGGGTTGGTTTGGCTGTAATGTGGATAGATCCTTTAGTCAGGCATTTGGTTTTCATCTGTACTTTTCTAGGGGGGGTAATTGCCACTGGACGGGGAACTCACGTGGGAATTGATATCGTTTCAAAATATTTGGAGAAGAATAAATTCAACAGAATGAAAAAAATTATTTCTCGGATAATTATATGTGTTTCACTAGGAACACTGATCTGGTTAATTTATGCATCCTTTGTTTTATTTAAAGTTGAAATGGAGTTTGGCAAACCACAATTTTTGGGAATTCATAGTGGCTTTTTGGTTTTAATTATTCCAATTGGTTTTATGTTAATTGCTTGCAGATTTTTTAATAAACTGCTTTGTTCTTTTTCTAAAAATAATGAGGATAAATCATGTTAGCAGTAATGGTATTCACAGGAATAATGATTGCCGCTATGTTGGGGACACCCTTATTTATTGTAATGTCTTTGGCAGCTTTGTCGCTTTTTACTATGGCCGGTGTGGAAGTATCTGCGGTAGCGATTGAGGTTTATAAAATTTCTTCGGCACCGACTCTTATAACTATACCTTTGTTTACCTTTGCAGGTTATATGATGGCAGAATCTGGTGCGCCGAAACGATTGTTAAAAGTAGCTGAAGCAGCTTTTGGATGGTTACCGGGTGGTGTGGCCATTGTTAGTTTGGTGGTTTGTGCTTTTTTTACTGCATTTACCGGAGCAAGTGGAGTTACCATTATTGCACTTGGCGGTTTGCTTTATCCTATTTTGAAAAAAGAAGGTTATACGGAAAAATTCTCCCTGGGGCTCATCACCTCATCTGGATCTTTAGGTTTGTTATTTGCGCCGAGCTTGCCGATTATTCTCTATGGGCTGGTGGCAAAAGTTGATATTGATAAAATATTTAGAGCAGGTATATTGCCGGGGATTATTTTAATTTTGGTATTATCTTTATGGTCGGTTATCAACGGACCAAAGGTGAGAAACAAGCGACATTTTTCTTTTAGGGAATTGATGTCAGCTTTAAAGGCTGGCTTTTATGAAGTCTTGCTACCCTTTGGAGTTTTATTTAGCATTTATGGAGGCTTTGTAACTGTTTCCGAGGCGGCGGCTTTTACGTGTTTTTATGTTTTGATAGTAGAGTGTTTTGTTTACAAGGATTTAAATTTTTTTAAAGATATCCCCAAAGTTGTTCTTGATAGTATGAGTTTGGTTGGTGGAATTTTACTGATATTGTGTTGTGCTTTAGGGCTTACCAATTACTTGGTGGATGAAGAAGTGCCAATGAAAATCTTGGACTTAATGAGACAGTTTTTAACCAATAAATATCAGTTCTTGTTTTTCTTAAATATCTTTTTGCTGGTGGTTGGATGTTTAATGGATATCTTTAGTGCTATTGTAGTGGTGGTTCCGTTGATTATTCCAATAGCTTTAGAATTTGATGTTCATCCAATTCATTTGGCCATTATCTTTTTACTCAATCTGGAGATTGGTTATATAACACCGCCGGTTGGTATCAATTTATTTATTTCCAGTTTTCGATTTAAAAAACCAGTAACTGAGCTATATAAGGCTTCGGTTCCTTTTTTAATTCTTTCACTTTTGGTGCTTATGGTTATAACATATATACCAGAGCTGAGTCTTTTTTTGGTAAAATAAGATTTTAGGAATTGCAGAGAAATGTTTTTCCCAAGAACACTTTTAATCATCATTTGGTCACTATCAATTATAATTGGTGTTTATTCTTTCAATACACAAGGTGAAGACTACTTTAACGATGTAGTGTTGGGGGAATATGCCACGGATAATTTTTTTCTTCCCTATGAACCGTTGATTGATGTGGATAAAAACACTAGAAGAATATTATATCGGCAAAATATTGTTGCACAAGATGCAGTCAATTTTGCTTATCCAGAACATCTAAACCAGCTGGAGTTTGCTTTTTTTCCTGAACTGCTAGATGCCAATCGTTGTCCTAATTATGTTATGAGCAGACATGTTGAGTATTTGCGTTATGTGTTTCGGTTATTATCCGTCAGTTACTTATTTGAAACGCTTAAAGAATATAACGATATGTTGAAAAATTTTGGTGATAGACAATCATGTTCTACTAAGTGGGAGGATTTATTTGACCAGTGTCAGCCCCAGAGCGCAGAAATGAAAAAGTTTTTGAAAAGACTCAGACCTTCGTATGTCGAAGCATTTAATAAAAATGAAGTAAACCTTATTAAAGATCCATCTATTGAAAGATGGAGAACGCATTGGTGTCAAAATGAAAAAAAATGTGAAAATCAAGATGCTGGAAAAAAAATATGCCAAGATAGTAGAAAATTGATTGTGCAAATCTGTAGCGAAAATGATTCCCTTTACGGTCTTTCTTATATACCAGAAATGGCCAGAATTTTAAAAACTTCTAATGTTATGAATATCCTAAATCAAGAAGGATATGGGATTGGTTGTTTAGATCGATTTGTAACTCTTTTTAGGGATATTGAGTCTAAATATTATTGGCTTAAGCCAATCCTTCCAGTGATTTTTAGAAAAAATATAGCTGGTCAATCCAAGTATTTAGAGGGGGAATTGTTTTTGCGTGGGGCACTTAGGGAGTACGACGAAAAAGGTTTGGGTGATTTTTTATTTGCAGTTAAACCAGTTAAAGAATCTTCAAAAGAGTTACCAGAAGTTGTATCAATTATCAAATTAATGGAAGAGCCTACCCCGACACCTTTGCCAAGTGTTTCAGTAAAATCGGAAGAAAAACCCGCGAGAGACACCGTCGCTTTTGCCCCGGTAGTAGTAGTGAAGCTAAGCGAGTTTGAAAGTAAGATTCAACTTCGAGAACAAAGATCCCTGAGCATATTGGGTATTGATATGAATATTTTTGAAAAAGATTATCCATTTACGGAAGATACTATTAAGAAATATGATAAAAATTTAAAAAATTATTATTCCAGATCTGCTTTGATGGATATGCTATCTTTGGATCAACTAGGGTCTAAACAAGAACCAGTGCGACTTAAATTTTTAAAATACTTAATGGATACAGATAAACACCAGGGTCTTTTTAACTTGCAGGCAGTGATTGGGGAAAAGTTTTATGTGCTTAATGATTTTGAAAATAAAGCAAAACCACAATATATCAAATTAGAAAATTCAGAAAAGACTAATTTTCGCTGGCAAATTTATATTTTAGAAGACTGACTATTTGCTTGAAAGATAAGTCAGTAAATCATCTTTGACATCTTGATCGAAATCAAGCATCAGAAGGATGCCTGGAATATGTTGATCTGCTTCTTTACCAACCATGGTTATGGAACCGGCTTTTTTGTTGTTGATAAAATAATCAAAACTAGTTATGGAGTAAAATTTTTCAAAATTAGTAACTGGGATAAAAAGGCCTAGATGATTGGCGGATAAATATAAAGATGAATATTCGAAATTATTAATGGCAAAATCGATACCTGGAAGTGATCCGCCGACCATCCCGGGAATTGCTCTTTCATCAGGAAGATTAATTAGCGGTAGTTTTCCATCATCAAATTCTATAAGTTCTAAAATATCAAATTTATATGAAATGGAGAGTTCTCCGTTATTGGATGGACCTATTTCAACGTAAGCGTTTTGAAATTGGGGGAGCTTGTAGGTGGTAACCGATTTTTGCGTACTATCCTTGAAAGTCATAGTCATGATTAGGGTTTGGTCGCTTAGTAAAATATAAGGCCCGTCAATTCCTTCGATGTGAACGTTTTTATTATTTCCGCAAGATAGCAACATCAATAAGATGGAAAGACTTAACGTGGTGAAAAAAAATTTCATTTTTGGGCCTCCATGTCCAAACCTTTTCAAGATAGTTATCGGCAATATAAAATTAAAATCTTGGAATAAAAAAAAACCAGGCATCATGGGAAGATGATGCCTGGCATGACTGTTAAAGCTAGTAAATAGCTTGGTTATTCGTTATTTGCTTTCCAATTTTTGTAGTAGTTCTTCAAGTAGCTCTTGGTTTTGTCACCAAGGTCAACTAGTAAAAGAACTCCACTTCCGTTACCTTCACTATTTGGTCCAACCAGTGAAATGTTTCCAGCTCTTACACCGTCAGAATAAAATCTTGCGGTAATAATGTTGTTTGAGCCGATTTGCAGTGCAGGCATTGGATACCAAATTCCAAATACTCTTGTTCCAATGTAGAAACCCATATTGTTAATGGAATCAACATCAAAAGCAATCGCTGGTAATCTACCACCCTGGATACCTGGAAGGGGTCGTCCATCGGGTAAAGTTTGCGGATCAAGTTGGTCGATACCTTCTTGGCCAAAAAGGACGTCTTGTAAGGAAAGATGAATAGCGATCATGGTACCGCCAGTTAAAACGTCCGGTCCAAATTCTAAAAATGAGTTCGGATATTTGGTTAATCCGAGTGCGTCGAATGGCATTCTACCGCCACCCATAATTTGCAGTTTTTCAAAAACTGCATCAATGCGTACGAAATCCTGATCCAAATAAAGATGAGGACCAGACATCCCTGGAATGTTTGGGTTGATACCTACTCCATTACAGGAGAAAAGGAACAGGGAAATGGAAACTAAGCTTAGCGTAAACAGTTTCTTTGTATAGGTTATTACCTTCATGTTGCTCTCTCAAAAAAAACGTCGTTTTCTTTGAAAGTCTGAACCTTGATTACTCTTAACGTTCTTCTTGAGCTTACGTACAGCGAAGGTTCAAGCAAAAATAATTATTAAAAACATCCTTTTTAAGAGCTGACTTCTCGACATATATTTGACCGAAAACGTCAACTACCAGCTTATCAGAATTGAGTTTTACTTCAATCCTTAAAATCTAACTTGTATTACCTAGTCGGCAAAAAATACCAAGCTCTTAAATTTAAAAGCTTAATGTAAGCATTTTCAATATGCGAAGGTAAGAAAAAAATTTATTTGTATTTTTTTTTATGACAACAATTTTTCTCTTGATAACGACAATTGATTGAAATTAATAATTTAAAAAACGGTTTATCAAACTGCGATTTTTTTGCCCGATTAAAAAAAGTGATAGTGAATATATAATAATAGTGACTGTAAGAATTGATAAGAATCAATTCTTTAATGAGGTAATGATGAAAATATTTAGTGGTTTCGATCCTAATTTGCCAAGCACTGGTAGGTCAAGAGCATCATCTTCCAAAGCAGCTAATAATATCAAAGAAAAATCGAATTCTAAAGTTATCAGAAAGAATGATGTAAAAATTGATTTATCTCCCAGTGAAATAAGGGAGAAGGTTAAACTTAATCAAGCCCAAAAAAACGAGATAAAAAAAGAACCCATTCCAACTCCAGTTGGACTAAGCGATATGAAAGAAATTGCTGAACCTGCAGTATCACTAAACGATCCGTCAAATTCCAATACGGTGGAAAAATTGAAAGATGTGCTAAAAAGCGGTTCTTTGAATTTTTCAGATAAAACCAAACAAGTGCTGGGCGATATTCTTAAAGATCGCTAAGCCTTGAAACCTATTTGTTTTTTAAGCTATCTTTCATGATTGCCAATTGAAATATGGTACGCTTGACGACATGATCTAAATCGCCTTTGATTTGAGTAGCGGCGGCATGATTATGTCCACCACCACCGAGGGCATGGGCCATGGTTCCCACATCACAAGTGGAAGTGGATCTTAGACTGACTTTGACAAACTCTTTTTCCTCTCTAAACATACAAGCTATCTCGACTTCATCTAAAACCAGTAGATGATTGATAAAGCCATGTGTGTCTTCCATATCGACGTTGAATTTTTTCAAGTCACTTTCTCTTATGCAAATCCAGGCAATCGTTTTCTCTTTGTTGGTTTCTGCTTCTGATAAAATTTTGCCTAAAAATTTCATGTGATTAATGGATCTGGTTCCATACATCATGTTGTAGGTTAGGGAGGGGCGAATGGCCCCTGTTTCCATTAATTGGGCAACTAATCTATGCGTATTAGCGTTTACTTTTGGATAACGAAAACTGCTGGAATCCACCATAATAGCGGTATATAAAGGGATGGCCATTTCGGCGGTGAATTCAATCTTTAATGAATTGATCAGACGGCCAATGATTTCGCCGGTTGCGGAAGTTTCTTGGTCTATACAATGTAATGAGCTTATCTCACGAGGAGAAGGATGATGATCGATATAGAGAAAGTTTTGGCTTTTTTGTGCTAGTTTTTGCAGGTTGGGACCAACTCGTTCAGGATTGTTGGCATCAACTATGATAAAAAGATTAATTTCATGAACGTTTACTTTTTTGTTAAATTCTTTAAATGAAGTAACAATGTTGGTGGTATCAAGATATTTAAGTTTTTTGGGAATTTCCTCTTCGTTCACACAATAAACGGTTTTACCCAATTGTTTTAAGGCAATCCCAAGGGCTATCTGACTACCAACTCCGTCCGCATCAGGGATAATGTGAGTGGTTATTAAAATAGTTTTAGCTTCTTCTAAATAATGTTTGAAACGAATTAGTGATTCCATGATACGGTTACTATCGGATCATTTTAATTGAAACCTTATTTTTCAATTTCTGATTAATTTGCTACAATAAGCTACATAGGTATTGGGAGGATAATTGGACGTAATAAAAGTGAATGCTGTCACAAAAATATGGCCGGGTCTCAAAGCACTTGATAAGTTGAGTTTTTCGGTTAAGAAGGGAACCATCCACGGTTTTTTAGGTCCTAATGGTGCTGGAAAATCCACTATGCTTAATATACTGGTAGGTCTTACTAATCCCAGCGAAGGCAGTGTGGAGGTAAGCGGCACTATCGGATTTTTGCCAGAAAATCCTCCCCTTTACGAAAATATGGTGGTGGATGATTATTTAAAATTCGTTGCACAAATTTTTAAGATGGAAAAATCAATCATCAGGACTCAAATTGATGAAATAATCAATCAGTGCAGTTTAATCCCAGTAAAAAAACGGCTTATTGGAAATTTATCTAAAGGATTCAAACAAAGAGTGGCATTAGCTCAGGCCATGATTAATAATCCGGATATTATAATTTTAGATGAGCCCACTGTGGGCTTAGATCCAAATTCAGTGATAGAATTTAGAAATCTTATATTATCTTTAAGATGTAAGCATACTATCTTATTTTCTTCTCACCAATTAACAGAAGTTGACAAAATATGTGATGATTTAACTATTATCCATAAGGGCATATTGATCGAAAGCGGTCCTAAAGAAAAAATTAAGAAAATGTTTGGTAGCAAACAAGTACTTAACATTGAACTGCTGAATTGGAACACCAATACTCAAAATGATATGTCAAATTTATTTGGCTTTGAGAGAATGGAAGTGGCTTTAAAAAATAATCACACCTCTATAAAAATTTATTTGAATTCACTACAAGATGTTAGGAGTCAAATAGCGAAATATTTAGTGGAAAATAATTGTGGATTGGTATCCATGAATGAAGAAAGATTAGATCTCGAAGATGTATTTAAAGAAATAACCCAAGGTTAAATAATGACTATGATCTGGTATATAAAAGGGACAATGGTACTTTTTAAAAAAGATTTGATGGATGCTTTCAATTCACCATTTATTTATATCATTGCATCTTTATTTTCTCTAATTATAGGTTGGTTATTTTTTAATTATGTAATAGCAGCGAAGGATTTGACTACTTTAAGTATAACTAATGCGGTATTGGCACCAGTATTTGGAAATATTAATCTTCTTTTTATTTTTTTGTCTCCTATGCTTACCATGGGACTACTGACTCAAGAGAGAAAAAACCATACGCTGGAATTGCTGCTCTTATCTAAGTTGAATATCTCTCAAATTGTTATTGGTAAATTTTTAGCAGGAATCAGTATGGCTTGGTTTTTGCTGCTACTGACAATAATTTTTCCAGTGATGATAGGCCTTACGGGACACGGTGATATTGGAATGATTATTTCCACCTATGTAGGTTTTTCGTTTACTTTAATGTGTTTTATTTCGGTAGGTTTGTTTGCTTCCAGTTTAACTGATAACCCTATTGTGGCTGCTTTTATGGGATTTGCCTTTTTGATGCTAGTCATGTTGTTAGCGGTAAGTTTGAATGCCACGAACAATTGGATGCTGGGAGAAATAGCGCAATACCTAAGCATTGCTTATCATTTTGAAGCATTTGTAAGAGGAGAGATCCGTTCTTATGATGTGGTTTATTTTTTGTCATTTACAGGATTTTTTTTGTGGCTCACCAAAGAGTCCTTGGAGACTAGAAAATGGTAGAACCCAAAAGTATTTTTAAAAATTTTTTATGGGTAATTTGTGGATTAATGTATTTAGTGACGGCTTCACTTTGGGTGGTTTTACCTGATACCTTAACTTTGAATTTATCCACAGCATTATTTACCATCGGTTTTAGTATATTAATGATTATCTGGGATAGAAGAAAATTTCAAAAATATTACAGCGGTCCTTATTTTTATAAATTAATTTCCTTATCGATATCAATTCTTTTAATTTTCTGGATTTTGGCAGCGGTTAATTATCTTGCTTATAAACATCCTCGCCAGGCAGATATCTCGGATATGGAGCATAATTCGCTAACTTTTGAGACGGTGAATATGCTTAAAAATATAAAAGGTAAAATCACCATTAGAATTTTTGGTAGGAAGAATGAAATACTCGCGATAAAGGCACTTACGAATCTTTATCGATTTGAAAATAATCTTATAGATGTTGAACAGGTGGATATTGAGCTTCGTCCTGATTTGGTTAAAAAGCATGAAATTTATAAAAGTGGTACTATTGAAATTGAATATAATAATCGAGTTGATCAGATAACCGAAGCCTCCGAGCTGGCACTTACCAATAGTATTTTACGACTGACCAGAAAGCGTGATCCGCAAATTCTTTTTACCAAAGGACATGGAGAACTTTCACTTGAGGATAAAGGCAAAGATGGTATTTATAACGTAGCCGCTATTTTAAAAAAAGCTTACTTTAATATTTTTTCAGAAAATACGCTTTCACTTTTTGATATAAAAGAAAATACTGATCTGATAGTTATTTGGGGCCCGAAAACTGCTTTGATGAGACCAGAATTGCAATTAATAGAAAATTATCTCGGTCGTGGGGGCAAGCTGTTAGTAGGGCTGGACCCCACTTTTAATGGTGATAAGCATGCTGATTTAAGGTTTATGCTGCAGCGATTTGGTATAAAAATTGATAATAATATTGTCATAGATCAGCTTTCTTTTATTGATGGATCAAATGGGTCTGTCCCCATGCTCAGTAAAATCAAAGGGAACCATCCGATATTATCCATAGAAGAAGGACCAGTTTTTTTTCCACTGGTTTCTGGTGTACGACCCGGAAATAATGAGGAAAGCAAAAAATTTGAATTATTTTTTGATTTGAAAACGAGCCCCTTCCCTGCCAGCTGGGCGGATAATAATCCAGAAGAAATGGTAAAAGGTAAAGTGGTTTTCAATCAGGATAAAGATTTTAAAGGCCCTATAGATCTTATTGGGATTTCCCGTCAAATAGATGGACCAACCAAAGTAGTCGTAATAGGTAATTCGACTTTTGTGTCAAATGCTTACGAAAAGTATGGTAAAAATTTTAATTTATTCGTAAACGCTATTTCCTGGCTGGTTAAAAGTGGTGAGATTGATGAATTTAATTTGCCGCTTGGAAAAAATGAACCGGTATTTTTAAATCGTCATCAAATTGGTCTGATTTTTTATTTTTCTGTTTTATTTTTACCATTAGTTTTTATTGTTTTGTCGATTTGGTTTTATCAACGAAAGAAAAAATTATGAAAAAGAATTTATTCTTCATGGGGGTGTTAAGTGCACTTCTAATTTTTACTTATTTTTTTGAAGAGTTGGGGCAAAGTAAGAAAAAATTGCTAGAAGAATCCGAAAACCGCTTGTTCGATGCGCATAAACTTGGAACTATGCTTAAGTTTTCTACAATGAATCAAAACGAGATAATTTATTTAAATAATAATTTTTACACCAAGAAATTAAATTACCCTGTATCACCCGAAGAAATAAAATATTTTTTTGATGTACTCTCCCGAATAAAAATTAAACGGTATTTAAGTAAACAAGAAGTTAGTGAAAAAAATATTGACCTGTTTATACCTGATCTGAATCGAAAAGTTATCTTTGAATTTGAAAAAGGCAAAGTTGAATTTATTCTGGGCAAAAAAATGCAAACTGACCCCAGCTTTTATATATTGGTAAAAACCGAAGTGGATGAATTGGTAGTGGTTGCTTATGATGACTCACCCTTGGAAGGGATTTATGTAGAAGAAAATGTTCATCAAAACAGTGAGAAGTATAACCGACTAGTTAGAGCATTCAGTATGACCGAAGAGGATTTTGTTGATCGAAAAATTTTGAAATATCTTGATTGGGAAACTCTTTCTAAAAATCTAACAGAAATTAAAATTGAAAATCTAAGAAATATTCCTTTTTCAATCTATTCCCCAAAGCAAACTACCAATCCTGAGGTGTTAAAGGGGCTGCGATTTAATGAAGAGTATTATCTAGTTTTTTTGGGAGCTTTGATGAATATGCAGGCGCAAAATATCTGGCTACCAGAAAACGGCATAGAATATAAGGACCAGATTGCCCATATGGTTTTAACGCTTGATAAAAAAATTGATTTGAAACTTTTTAGAAAGTATGGGAGCCAAACTGGTTTTTTTGTTAAAACTAATCTAGAAGAGACGATTTATGAGATAGATCAAAATATTGTCAGATTGTTTTTTTCTAATGTGCAAGACTTTTGGGATAAACGCGTAATTCCAGAGAGCTTCGTAAAGGAAAATAAACAGTTTGATTTTTCATTAATTTTCAACCGTGAGTATGCATTCAAAATAGACAATGCCTCCAAATTCAATGTTTTGTCTAAAAACCCTGAAAATAAACCAAAAAACTCAGGTTTTAAGGAGCTACTGGATTTTTTACAAAGAGAAGCTGATTTTGTAAAAAAGCGAGTTGAAAATAATAATAAAGGGGTCTTATTTTCTTTTACATTTTACTCTTCCACCTTTCATGTTATTTTTAAAGAAGGTGATTTGATAATACAAGACACTAAAAATGATCTGGAGTTTCACTATCACTTGGGCGATTTATCCAGATTTAGACATGTAAAAAGTGATTTTTTAAATGATTAAACACACATGTGATGCATTTTATTCTTATTTTATGATGTTGATACATCCTTTTAAAACACATGAGGTGTTACGACAGCACAGAATGGCCATGCGTGAAAGTTCAACGGTGGTTCCCTTTCCGCCATCTGATGATAAATACAACCTGATTCAACTAAAGCGCGAAGAAGTGATATGTTTTTCTTGGATCATGGAAATTATCAGTGCAATTTACACGATTATGTCAATCAATCTGGGGATTTCGGCACTCAATTTTATAAATACGGGTTCGTCGTTCAATAGCTGGATAGCTTTTCAACTTTACTACTCGGGACAAATTACCAACATTACTATTACCCTCTTCTTTGTGGTGTTATTTCCAGTTACAGCGTGGGTTTATATTAAAGTGTGGGAAATGATTGTAGTTTTTTTTATGAAGTTATTTGAGTACGATGAACTCGATGAATTGGGAGCGATAGATGTAGTTACTTCCACTCTGAGTGCGAATATTTTATTATTAATTCCGCTCTTTGGCTCTGTACTGGCTAAACTTTATCAGATATTACTTTTTTTTGCCGGGCTCAAAAGCAATCTGGGGATGAATACTCAACAAAGTATTTTAGTGCTCATGGCCCCCATTTTTCTACTGGTAGTTACTATTCTTTTTTTGATAGGTTATGTGATATTGATGTTTACTGCAATGTAAGCAAGCCGGAGAAGCGTGATGGATAAAATTCTTATAAGCCAAGAACAAATAAAACAAAGAATCAAAGAACTAGGTGTCCAAATCAACCGAGACTACCAGGGAAAGGAATTGGTGGTGGTGGGGGTACTCACCGGTGCTTTTATGTTTACAGCTGATTTATTAAGGGAAATAAAAGTACCCATTGAGCGGTTGGAATTTATTTCTATTTCTTCTTATGGTCATTCGACAGAAAGTAGCGGCAACATCAGAGTGTATTTGGATCTTAAAAAAGATATTGAAAATAAACATGTGCTACTTATTGAAGACATTGTTGATACTGGTCTTACTATTCATCACCTAATGGAGCTATTCGAAGGAAGAAAACCAGCTACTATTAAGCTGGCTTCGCTTTTATATAAACCTTCCAGGGAGAAATACAAAATCAATATTGATTATCTGGGATTTACTATTGATAATCATTTTGTTTATGGTTACGGATTGGATTTATTCGGGAAATGTAGACAAATTCCTCATATTGCCATTTATAGTGGAGATATAAAAGAATGATAGTAGAACAAGGGAGCGTTAGAATAGATTTACTGGGTGGAACATTGGATATCCATCCCATTAATTTAGTTTTACCCAATGCCTATACTTTGAATTTAGCCACCAGCTTGAAAGCCAGGGTGGAGTTAAAAGAAATAAATTTTCCAGGAATTCGTTTTATTACAAAAGATTATGGTCAGACCAAAGAGTTTAAAACAACAGAATTAACAAACGCCAACCTAGCAACAGCTTTATTTGGTAATTTTAATTTTTTTGTGAGGATATTGCTGCTTTTTGAAGTTAAAAAAAATTTAGAGATAACCCTAAGTTCCGGTTCCCCTCCCGGAGCCGGTTTGGGCGGATCATCTGCTATGGGGATCACCTTTTATAAAGCTATTTTAAAACTGCTAAAAATCGAAGAAGACAAAGAATCAATTATAAGAAAAGTAAAAGATGTGGAAGCAATCCTTTTAGATAGTGGTCAAACTGGTTACCAGGATTATTATCCAGCACTTTATGGTGGAGTGCTGGCGCTTATCCCAACCGTAGGGGGGATCAAGGTTTCCCAGCTTTATTCGGATAAGTTAAAAAAAGAAATTGAAGAGCGTATGACTTTGGTTTTTACCGGCGAAATGCGTTTTTCTGGTCTTAATAATTGGGAGGTTTATAAAGGCTTTTTTAATAAAAATCCCGCTATTCGCACGGGCCTTGCTAATATTGCTCAATATGCCAAGGAAGCCTATGATGCCATCACTTTAAAAGATTGGAATGCCTTCTTTGAATTGATTAAAAAAGAAGGTGAAGAAAGAGAAAAACTTTTTCCACAAATCGTGGTTGATTCCCAAAGGAAACTGTTGGGAGAGATAAGAAAAGAGATAAAAGACGTCGGTATGAAAGTTTGTGGAGCAGGGGGCGGTGGTTGTTTTATTCTCATTCATAAGAATGACGAGTATCCAATTATTGAAAAACTTGTCAGATCTAGTACAATGAGCATTTTGGATTTTACTGTGGAAAAGCCGATTTAATATGGAAAAAAAATATATAGCAGGTATGGATATAAGAGGAGGGCGTAATGATGATTTTTATTGTTCGCTTCTTGAATATTATCCAGGTGGCCAACGTATATTTCTAAAAAGTTTGCTTCAATTAAAGGATGAAAATAGCAGCCGTGATACTTTTATCAAGGATTGGGCCGATAAATACGAATTAAGTGATATTGTTGTGGATTGCCCATTGGTTTCCCCGGTATGTACAACTTGTGCACTGGAATGTCCCGGCGAAAAAAAATGCCCGGAGGTTACCATTGTTGAAGTTCGAAAAAAAATTAATATCCTTCTTCATGAGGATCAAAAAAAAATAGTCAATCATCCCAAAGAGTATGAAAGAAATAGAAATGTTTCCGACGAGATTGAGCCAGCTCGCGATATACTTAGAAAAAGTTCTAAGGAACATATGTTGTCGAGGTCTTTTAAAAAAAGGTTAAAGAAGGATATTTTACCTTATTGGAATAGACCTTTGGATTTTTGGATTTGGTGTAACTACTATGACGCTCTCTTGGAGATTTTTAAAACTTCTTATGATTCCTTTGGTCACTCCTCTATGATGCTAGTGTACCGGGTGGATTATTTAAAAAGACATTTCCCTAGAAATTTTAATTTATTTGAATCTGATGTGGATATGGTACTAATTGAACTGCTTCGGGCCAAGATCGTTACCCGGAATGATTTAAATGAGCTTAATATTATGGGAAGTGCCGGGCTGGCCAGACTTAATATCTTAAAAAGTTTGGAAGAAAAATTGAATCTTTTTATTTATGATCATGAGAAAGAAATTCTGGTCAAAAAACCAAAAGCCTTTGAGTCGTTATTGCTGGCTTTAGCTGGATACCGTTTTCACCTGGGAAAAACTGTCGAAATGCCTTGGTGGACCAGACCGGGTGAAGTTAATTTTATTTTGCCAGTTTTTTAAAATAATATAATCCAAAGAAGGTATAGGCATATAAAAAAGTTTGCACAATAAACCAGGCAAATCCTACGTGTAATTCAATTCCTTCAACTACAAAGAAAACACTTGATGGTGCACCTAATAAACTTAAAATTTTAATATAATTCATGGCACTTTTTTTTTCATACCAAAAAAGAATATAAACTACTGAATGAATTATAATGAGTAGAAAGAAGAATAATACTAACGATTGCATAGTGAATCTGAACAATGGTTCTATCATCTCCTCTTCTATCATGTTGATATTTAGAAATGGAAACATGCTCATAAGTTTTTTAAATGTTTCAAAATTATTAAATTTCATATAAAAGAAAAGTAGGATTGAAAAATCTCCTAAAAAACAAAAAAGAATGATTAGTATTTTTAGAGTTTTTTGGGTAAACATAGAGTAGAATTTTTCCATAATTGATCCTTAACTAAACAGGTTTTCAGATGATACCACAAGCCTTTATAGATATTCAAAGCCCTTGGGTTCATAGTTTTGCGCTATTTTTGTCTTTTGTTATTTTATATTACGGCGCTGAATTTGTTTTATCATCTGCAGAAAAAACGGGGAAGGCTCTTGGATTATCTCCCTTGGTTATAGGTCTGGTGATTGTTGGTTTTGGTACCTCATTACCGGAATTATTTGTTTCCCAAGTGGCAAGCTTTAAAAAATCTTATGAAATTGCTTTTGGCAATATTATTGGAAGTAATGTGGCCAATATTTTATTAATTCTAGGGGTTTCCGCCATCATTTATCCTTTAAGTATGGGAAGAAGGGATATTAAACGACAGCTTAAAAGGCATTTAGCTGTAACCATTTTGCTTTTAATTATTATGCAGTTTAAAATGGTAAATTGGAGTGCTGGGATTATTTTACTTTCCTATTTTGGTTACTATCTTTATTTTACTTTTAGAAAAATGGCAAAGAGAGTTAAAGAAGAGCATGAAACCAAAGTTAAGATAGGGATTCTTGATATAATTAAGTTAGTTTTAGGATTTTTCTTACTTTTTTTGGGAGGGGATTTGCTGGTTAGTTCAGGAAGCAAACTGGGTGAACTTTTATCAATCTCACCCTACGTAATTTCCGCAATATTTGTGGCAGTTGGTACCAGCTTTCCTGAACTAGTAACATCAATTGTTGCATGTGTTAAGAAAAGGCATGTGGATTTGGTAACCGGTAATATTATTGGTTCTAATATTTTTAATATTGCACTTATTTTGGGGTCCTGTGGATTTTACAACATTGTATCTAATTCAACATATTGGGTAGAAATGGTGACCCTGCTGATGCTATCAATCTTATTTTTAATCTTGGCAAAATATCGTCCGGTTCTCGATCGCAAGGTGGGAATACTTTTTCTAATTGGCTACGCGGGCATGGTTTTTTACTGGATTAATCTTTAATCAAACTGGCCTTTTTGCAATTTCCGGTTGATTTCAGCTTTTTTGTTATCTTCTCTTTTGTCGTGCAGTTTTTTACCTTGAGCTATAGCAATTTCGACTTTAACGGTTGAATCTTTGAAATAAACCGAAACCGGTACAATGGTAATTCTTTGGGTCATGACCTGATGAGAGAGTTCTTTAATTTCTCTCTTATGCAGTAGTAATTTTCTCTTTCGAGTTTCTTCGTGATTATTGATATTTCCAAATTCATAATGAGCAATATTCATATTGATAATATAAGCTTCATTATTCTCATCAATCTTAACGTAGGCATCATTAATATTAATTTTACCAAGGCGAATGGATTTGACTTCGGTCCCACGAAGTTCGATACCTGCCTCAAATTTTTCTTTGATAAGGTAGTTAAAATATGCTTTTTTATTTTTACAAACTACTTTTATTCCCATGGCAATACCTAACAGATTTTTTTTAAGTTTTTATACAGGCAGATTAATTCTTTAAAAACCAGGGATTCAGCTCTGTCTGTCATTTCCTTATTTATCATTTTAAATGTATCAACCAGGACATCAAGTGGGTAGTATTTTTTAAGTATTCCCCCCATCTGTTTTCTTTTAAATTGAAAAAGTCGTCTTAAAAACTGTTCCAGTGAATCAAATTCATTAAGGGCCACTTCGGGATGGTCAAAGCGTTTAAAGCTGATGACTGCCGATTCAACTTTGGGAGGAGGAGAAAACGATCCGGGGTGGACTTTGCACAGTAGTTTTAAGTCAAAGTAATTTAAACATATGCACATGAGGGAGCTCATGGGGTTTTTTAAATTTGTGAAATTGAATATTTTTTCCGCAACTTCTTTTTGAAACATTAGCGTCATGTATTTTATGGAATCTGATTTCACCAATTGGAGTAAGATCAAAACCGAGATGTTGTAAGGGAGATTTGAAATAACCCATATTTTTTTTCCTGTCCACCCTAGCGTGTTGATGAGTTCGGTTAAATCAACTTTCAAGATATCAGCACAGGTAATTTGGTTATCATTTAAAAATTCACTTAAAGGTTCAAGCATCCGATCATCTTTTTCAATGACATGAAAGGGGATTTGCCAGGTAGCAAGGTACTTGGTTAAAACTCCTTTGCCTGGACCGATTTCAATAATCCCTTCGGCATCGCTTGCAAAATTTTTAGTCATTAACTGGGCCACATGTTGGTTGGTAAGAAAATGTTGTCCGAGTTTTTTATTGGCAGTTATTTTGTTCATTATTTTAAACTCGGTGGGTTTTTTTGGAGATATATCTGCTTTTAGCATCAATTTTTAAACATTCCGGAAAAACAATTTTGTCTTCGTAGGTTCTTAAGGCATAGTTGGCAATCATCGCACCATTATCTGTACAAAAAGCTGGGGCCACAAAGTGAACATTTTCTTTATATTTTTCATGAAGGGTTTGTCGAAGTGTAGAATTGCAGGCAACTCCTCCACCGACCACGATAGGTATATTTTTTCGGGTTTTCTCGTGCGCTTTTTTTATAGCATATTTGAGCTTAAGACAAAGAGCTCCGATAACGGCTTCTTGATAGGAGGCACATACATCACTAAGTTTATAATCCTTAGTATTTTCTAAAAATAGTCGTAGGGAAGTTTTGGTTCCGGAAAAACTAAGTGAAGTATTGGCGCTGGATTTTAATCCAATGGGGAAGGGGTATTTATTTTTATCACCTTCTTTGGCCATATCATCAATAATTTTTCCCGCGGGATATCCAAGGCCTAACAGCTTTCCGGCTTTGTCGAGTGCTTCACCTGCAGCATCGTCAATAGTAGAACCTAAAATTTCAAAATCAGTTGGAGAAGTGACTAAAAGATACATGGAATGTCCGCCACTTATGAGTAAGCCCAGATAAGGGTAGGGTACATCTTTGGTTAGAAAGATGGCTTCCAAATGAGCAAAAAGATGATTAATAGGTATAAGTGGGGTTTGGTATAAAAGGGAAAGCGTTTTAGCAGCATTAATCCCAGTAAGTAGCGGCCCCAGTAGCCCTGGGTGAGTCGTTACACCTGTCAAATTAATATCTTTAGGTGAAAGCTTGGCTTCTGCAAAACACTCTTCCAATAGGGGAACCAGCTTCTTTAAATGATTACGGGATGCAATTTCGGGAACTACGCCACCCCATTTTTCTAGCATGGTGTCTTGCGAAAAGCGTTTATGGGTGAGGATGTCAGGTCGGGTGGTATATTGGCCCTTTTGACCTTTGATAATTGCAATGGATGTATCGTCACAACTGGTTTCAATTCCTAATATATACAAATCACTCATTCTCATTAGCCCCATACGATATACAAAGTGGCCGGAGATTAGCATAAAATAATACATATTTGAACCAAGAAAGGGTATAACATTGTATGATAAAATTTCTGCTAATTTTTGCCTTGTTTTTTGTATCGCCACAGCTAATATCTGCTACTTACTACGATAGATTGCTGGCCCGAGGTCTGGGTGAATATTGGCTAAAGCTCATTCATTTTGAACAAAACTATTTTTTACCATCATCCAGTAGGGCGGATCGGACTGATTTCTTTTTTTATCGTGAGGGCCCTTCTGATCCAGAGAAAGAGCTAAATGAAACGATTGCTGCTTTTCAAACCGGCTTGCCTTTGGTTGGTGAAAAAGGACTTCACCCTCAATGTGCTTATCCAGAACGATTAAAATTGATTAAGAATCTTTATATTACTGATTTGAAAGAAGTCGATTGTGCGCAATTTAGAGCATGGAAAAAAAATTATCAACCACATGAAATATCTTTAATGTTTAAACAACCATTGTCTAAAAACACAGCGAACTTTTTAGGAGAGGTTTTTTTAAAAATCAAGACTGATAAAAATACAGAATACGCCTGTTATTTTAATATTGTAGAAAATGTTAAAAATTATTATTTGCCCAAACAAGTTCAAAGACTAGTTGGATTAAATAGTCTGGAAATTAAAATAGAGGATTATGATACCTTTGTTAAAAATCAAGTCAATTATCTCTCCAGTGATTTTTATGAGTACCAATTAAAGCTATCTCCTGAAGAAATGGACCGTATTATTAATCATATTTGGGAACTCCAAAATAGCCATACATTTAATTACTATATGGTGAGCGAAAATCGATCCTTTTTTACGGCGAGTCTGCTACAAGTAGGGAAAGATCATTGGGATTTGGTAAAAAATAATAAGTTTTATTTCACACCACGGGATCTGATTAGAAATCTAACCATCTACCAAGATGAAGTTGAAAAGACGAAGTATTATTCCTTCACCACGAAAAACGAGGTAGCGCTTGAAAAAAGGTTTCCGGAAAAATCTCATAAAAATCAAAAAATTGAATTCACATCGGCTTTTGCCCAGAACCACCCCATAGTAGGATTTGGTTATCAAGCGGGATATCACGGAATATTAAGTAGCGGTCAGGGCCATTTAGATCATAGTAATTTGGATTTTTTAAAAATCAATATGACTTATGATACCGTTGTAAAAAAATATAAAGTTCCCGAAATCAGCATTTTTGATTATGCCTATCTTTATCCGATTACTAAAGGGAATTTTGGTTGGTCCCAAAAGGGTGCGGTTAAAAAAGATTATGTGGAAGATATTGATCTGTCTTTTAAATCTAGAAACCGGCTCTATTACGGGATGGGTGTAACTTTTAAATTGGGGGGAACTTTTTCCTTTTTTTCAGGACTTGAATATCAAAGAAGTTCCTACACCAAAAAACATGATCGACTGGGACCTTGGGGAGAGTGGTTGATGGTCTTTGATTCATTTAGTAATGGCAAAATATTTTTAAGGCAAAAAATAATTTCTAGTTTTTTAGAAAATTTAAAAGACTCTTATTATGTGGAAAATGAAGCCTCGGTATCAGCCTCCATTTTGGAAAATTATGAAGTATTTTTAAGAAACACTGTCGTGACTAAAACCGGTGGATTTAATCTAGGTCAGTATCAAATTATGTTGGGCGTTGGTAAATATTTCTAAGTTTACAAAGTCTTTAGTATTTTTCGAGTTGATTCACCAAGCTTGGATTTCGGAGAGCGTTTGATGACTTCTTCAAAAGCTTGTTTAGCTTCGCTTTTTTGTCCCTTCTCTAAAAAATTTTTGCCTAAGTAAAAGAAGGCTTCGGGAACCCTTTGCGATTTAGGATAGTTGGTGACTAGCTTGGAAAGTGAAACAATAGAAGTGTCGTAATTTTTTTGTTTGTGTTCACAAATTCCTATATGGTGAAGTGCGGTAGCCTTTTCGTTGTTACTGGCTTTAGCACTATCAATGTGAGTTTTAAATTTCACGACCGCCTGATCGCATTTTCCACTGCCATATAGACTTATGGCGTCTTCAAAAATGGTTGCTTTTTTTTTGCTAGATCCAGTTGCGACTGGAGTACCACTTATTTTTCCTAGGGTGCTTACCACCTGGGCTATGTATGCTTTTTGCTCTTGCATTTCTTTTTTAGTTGCTTCCTGATCTTTTCGAAGAGAGACGAGTCCTTCATGTAGGATTTCAAGATCTGCTCGAATGCGATTAACAATTTCCTGGGTCAGTTCTTTTTGCTTGTATTCTTCTTCACCTTTTTTCCCTTGAAATTGGCTTAGCTTTTCTTGAAGATCGTTAACCGCAAAAGATAAATCCGCATTGTCCTTTTGCAGTTTAACTACGCGACTTGATAGCGTATCGACAATTTTTTCTCTTTGGACTTGTTCAGTAGTCTTACAAGAAACAATCAGCATAAGTGCTAAACAAATGGTAAATGTAGTAATGTTATGCATGTTCTATCCTTTTTTAATTATCTTGCTCTAACTTTTTTAGTTGCGAGTTTAGCTCAGCTTGTTCAGAAAACTTCTGTGATAGAATAGCGTATTGTTTGGCCTTATTAAAATATTTTTTTTTGTAATTACTCTTGGCCTTTAGGTAGTAGTGTTCAGCTTTTCTGTATAGATTGGGAGAAAGGGTGGGAGCATTGGCATCTTGAGCGGCAATAAAAGCGACAGCGGCAAGGCTCATTTCAAGTTTGGGTCTTGTTGTAACTAAACCACAAGACCCAAGCAAAATTATCAGTATAATTAATGACAGTCTTTTTACCATTACTTGTTAGTAGCAGTAATTACAAAATTACCCCTTCTATTTTTTGACCATGAATCTTCGTCATGTCCAAATGCCAGTGGTCTTTCTTTTCCGAAAGTTACAGTAGAGATTCTAGCAGCGGCAATTCCTTGGCCGATTAAATATTTTTTAACTGCTTCTGCTCTTTTTTCTCCCAGTGCCAGGTTGTACTGTACACCACCGCGCTCATCACAATGTCCTTCAATCTGGATATCAATGGTGTTTTTTGAAAGGAAGGCAGCGTTATCTTTTAAAGTTGCGATAGTCGTGTCTGTTAATTTTGATGAATTGTAATCAAAGTAAACAGTTTGTAATCCACCTGCTTTACCTGAATCACTATCTGCATTTAATTGTAGATCGCCTTCAGACATGTCAGATGAAGAAAGTGCTTCTTCGCCTTCAGATTTTTTTGCGCTTTTTGAGCAACTGGTAAATGTAACTAAGGCCATAGATAAAAGAATAATGGTAAAAACTGATCTAAAAGTCATTTGAAACTCCTGGTTTAGAAATATTTTATATATTAAATTGAAAATAAATACTTCAGCTACATTATCACAGAAAAGTGTGTTTTTTAAAGCTTTTTAGGTAATAGGCAAATTAAAACTTATTCCTGGGCAATTGAATAACTGACAAAACCAGTCAACTTTACGGGATCAAAATGGGTAGTAACTCTATAGGACCACATTCCAGGCCCGCCCTTTCCCAAGCAAGAATCAACGATGCCATCACCCTTACCAGTGATTTGAAAATAGTTGATAACGCCATTATCATTTTTAGTGAAGTCTTCACTAATAGTTCCTTGATAATATTCACCACATGGATATGGGGGCGTTACACTGGTATTATTGCTTAAATGTTTCCACAAATATCTAGCGACCGTTCGCGCATTACTAAAGAAATTTCCATCCTCTAGTATATAAAGTTCTAATTCACCTTTGGCATATTCGTGATTGAAAAATTCAGATTGCACAAAATCAACAAGGCTGCCTTCAAACGTACCACTGACATTCTCTCCATATACAAAAGCATTCTTGAGTTTTACTTGAATATTTGAACTGTCGCTTGCCAAACTTGGAAGTGACAGTGAAAACGAAATGAAAATAGAGAGTATAAAATATTTCATAGTTTCTTAGTCGGTTATCCCAGCGGCGAATATAGTCCTGTTTATATAGGAGGTTAAGTAAATAAATTATATTATATCCATCTAATTATTAGATGGATTAACATTTGTTAATCTAATTGCAAAATCTGTTCGTGGATTTGGTATAAATCATAATTTGTGATAGATTATAACCGACCGCTGATTAATGGGGGTGTCCTGGTTTCGACAGGGGATCTGCTGGATTAGACGGGCGTGTCGAGGTTGATCACCCGGCCTCGTAAAAAGGTGATTAAAATGTATAATTGGCGAAAGTAATTTTGCTATGGCTGCCTAGTTAATTCTATTGCAGCATTGAGGGCCCGGTTACCAAGAA
>MEPW01000038.1 GCA_001769975.1 Bdellovibrionales bacterium RIFOXYA1_FULL_36_14
AAAAAGATGCAGCTTTTAGTTTAGAAAAGCAACAAGTGGGAAGCATTCTTAAACCTATCATATATTCAATTTTTTTTAAAAATAACATCAAACCAGAGGATCAAGTAAGCACCAATCCGTTTGATTTGATTTTAAAATCAGGGAAATGGTCTCCTAAAGAGGCGCATACTAACTTACCAGAAAGTGTGACGGTTGCTGATGCACTCATAAATTCCTATAACCGACCGGTTATTAGTTTAGCTCAGTCAATTGGCTTTAAATTAGTTGAAGACGAACTTAAAAAATATTTGCCCGAGCTGGCAGTTCCTTTGAAAGAATTTCCAGCTCAACTGCTAGGTTCGGTAGAGCTGAGCCTAGATAGAGTTTACGAACTTTACACCGTTTTTTTGTTTGATGAATGTAAAAAATATTTGGAAACCATGGATGAAAATGCTTCGGCGCTTTTTTTACTTGCTTCCCCCAGTCGAACGACGATTAGGAATGTGGTAGCAGATAATTTAAGTCAATTGAAATTTTTTGGAAAAACTGGAACTTCTAATAATGGCTATAACAATTGGTTTGTTTTTTTTGACGGATATTATCTAGGAGTTATATGGGTAGGCTTTGAGGGTAGACAAATGGGACAGGAATACAGGTTGTTTGGGAGTACAACTGCCTTTAAAATCTTTCAAAATTTTTTTAGTGATAGAGGTAAAAGATTTAATGAACTTAGCTGTGACAGATTTCGCTATTAAAAAAGCGAGTAAAATTTTCTCTGTAGGACAGTATTACTATAGAACGTTATTGCAAAAGATTATTCCCAATAGTATAGTCCACGACAAAATGGGGATTTAATTGGGGTGTCGACAAGTGGTAAGTCATCAGATTTTGATTCTGCCATTCGTAGGTTCGAGTCCTACCACCCCAACCATTTATCAGGTGAGGTAAATATGAAAAGACTGGTTCTTGTTTCTGGTTCTTCGAATTTGGAATTGTCTAAAAGAATTGCCAAATATCTAGATATAACTTTGGTTAACCCAGGCCTTGTAAAATTTGCTAATGGTGAAGTTTGTTGTGAAGTAGAAAAGAGTGTTCGGGGTGCTGATGTTTTTATTATTCAGTCCACATCTACTCCGGCGAATGATAATTTGATGGAATTACTGATTGTAATTGATGCATTAAAACGAGCTTCTGCCGCCTCAATAACTGCAGTTATGCCAAACTATGGTTACTCAAGACAAGATAGAAAAATTAGTCCTAGAAGTCCAATTACAGCTAAGCTAGTAGCAAATTTGATTTCAGCCGCTGGTGCGACCAGGGTTATTACCATGGATCTTCATGCGGGCCAGATCCAAGGTTTTTTTGATATTCCTTTTGATAATATTTATGGTTCACCAGTTATGGTTGATTATATTAGAAAAAATATTTCTACTGATAATGCGATATGTGTTTCACCCGATAGCGGTGGTGTGGAAAGAGTTTCGCACTATGCTAAAAAACTAGGTCTTGATATAGCGATGATTGATAAGCGAAGAACTGGGAGAAATGTGGCGAAGGCCATGAATATTGTTGGTAATATTAAGGGTAAAGATTGTATTTTAATAGATGATATGATCGATACCGCAGGGACCTTGGTTGAAGCTTGTCGTGCATTAAAAGAAAATGGTGCAACTAAAGTATTTGCCATTGCTACTCATGGTGTTTTTTCCAATCCTGCGATTGAAAGAATAGCCGGGTGTGAAGCCTTGGATAGAGTTGTTGTAACTGATACAATCCCACTTTCCGAAGAAGGGAAGAAGGTAGGGAGAATACATGTGGTTTCTATTACAGAAGTGTTGGCGAAAGCTATTCACAGAACATTCAATAACGACTCCGTTAGTTCCTTGTTCTTGTAACAAGTCCGAGGCAACAATGAATGTGTTAATTGTTGCTTTAGGTAATCCTGGAAGAGAATATGAAAATACGAGGCATAACATCGCATGGATGGTGCTGGATCGACTTTCTTTTTGTAGAGAGCTTGTTTGGAAAGAAAAGTTTAAGGGTGTTTTTGCTTCCAAAGATATAAACGGCACAAAATTTTATTTTCTTAAACCATATACATTTATGAATTTAAGTGGAAGAAGTGTTTCAGCGCTTATGAGTTTTTATCAAATTGATTTAAAAAATGTTGTTGTACTTCATGATGAAATGGATCTTCCGTTTGGCACGATCGCTTTCAAAGAGGGTGGTGGACTCGCCGGCCACAATGGACTTAAATCAATAACCGAAAATTGTGGGGGACAAGATTTTAAAAGAATCAGAATGGGTGTTGGAAGGCCTTCCGTGGGGGATTCTAAAGATTGGGTACTTTCAACATTTAATAAAAACGAAGCCATACATCTTGATATTTATTTGGATAACGCTGCCAAAGCTGTCGAGGATAGTATCAAGTTAGGTTTTTCAAAGGCAGCTGGTAGTTATAGTAGGAAGTGTTTGGTCCCTGTAGCTGATAAATAAATTCCAATTATATATTGAACCTCACGTTCATAATATCACCATCTTGAATTTGATAATTTTTACCCTCGACTCTTATTTTACCGGCTTCTCGTACTTTTTCTTCAGATTTAAGTTCAATCAAGTCTTTGGAATTGATAATTTCAGCTCGGATAAATCCTCTTTCCATGTCGGTATGAATTTTACCGGCAGCCTTTTGGGCGGTAGTTCCGCTTTTGATTTCCCACGCCCTCACTTCATTTTTATTTTTAGTAAAAAAGGTTATTAAATTTAACAGACCATAAGATTCATGGATTAGTTTGTGACAAGTATTATCAGATTGATTTTCATCTAAGTTAGATGAATTGAGTTCAGCTTCAAGGAAACCGTTAACATTTAAAGATTTAAATTTTTGGTTTTCAGCCCAGGTGTTGACCTGTTTGGCGAAATCTTTACTTGTGCTGGATTCATCGATGTTACATACATAAATTTTAGGTTTAAGGCTAATAAGGTTAAGCTCTTTAATGATGTCATTGTCACTTTCATGGTCAGTAAATGACGAATTCAAGGAGCTATTACATAAATTCTTTTTAAGTTGTTCTAGGATAACAATATTTTGTTGGTTTTTTTTGGCATATTCTTTGTTAGGATTTTTAGACAAAGCTTGTAGATTTTTGATTTTTTTCTCGATGATGTCGAGATCTGCAAGGGCCAATTCCAATTCTATGGTAATAATGTCATTTAGGGGGTCAAAAGTTTCGTGAACGTGAGCGATATTAGGATCTTCGAAGCACCGGACCACATGTAAAATGGCATTTACTTGTCGGATGTGACCAAGAAATTGATTACCAAGACCTTCACCCTTACTTGCTCCTTTAACTAAGCCTGCAATATCGATGAATTCAACTGCTGTAGGGATTATTAGTTTGCTTTTATTTATCTGGGAAATTTGGAGGAGTCGTTCATCGGGAATGTTAATTCTTCCAATGTTTGGCTCAATTGTGGAAAAAGGATAGTTTTCAATAAGGGCATTGTGTTTAGTCAACGCTTTAAAAATGGTAGATTTGCCAACATTGGGAAGACCTACAATTCCACAATTCAGACTCATCGACACCTCAATTAAAATTATCAAGTGCGTTAAGGCAATATTATTGCTGCTGCCAGGTTAATAAAATTTGAAATAATATATAATAAAATAGTATGATTAGGATATGCTTAAAACCCTAGCTTTTTGTTTTTTTTCGTTTATTTTTTGTTATCCATCATTTGTTCTTGGGCAAAATGTTGTGTCAGAAATTAATAATAATTTGGAAAGCTCGCTGACTGGCGACATGATAACAGAAAAAATTTTCAAAATTTCCGTCTCTGGAAGAATCATAGTTCTTACCAATTCCAATGAAGTATTGATTAAAGGCGATTTTATTTCCATTATTTTTAATCAAGATTTAGTTTTTCGGGCCTTGATAGCGAAAGTCACCAAAGCCTATGTAGGTATCAAAGTAGTCAAAATTTACAACGAAGAGGTTTTAAAAAAATTAAAACCTGGTGATTCTGTTTTGATCATCAGGGGAGATGATAGTTATTATAAAAAGAAAGAAGAAGGTAGTGATGAAGTAGATGGAAAAATAAAGACAGAGGATAATTTGTTTGATGATACTTTATTGGAAGAAGATTTGACCTTAGAGGAAAATAGTAAAAGAGTTCTAAAGCAGGACAATATAGTGAGCGCTTGCTACGCTTTTGTAGAAGGGGTGGATACCGATCATACAACTCACCGCTTTGGTCAGTTTAATGGGCAATGGGCGTATCAATTTTTAGATAATGTTTGGGCGGAGATTGGATTCGGTCAACATCGAATTACCGATTTTCCCGATAGTGGTTTGGACACTAGTGTTATTAATTTTACCTTTAGGGTTAAATATACATTTGCTGGCCCTTTTTATACTTTCATAAAGCCTTACTTTGGTTTTCAAGTTGTAAGAGCTAGTGACTCGAATGATACCGATGCACTTCAGGAACAACTTGACCGCGAAGCTGAATTGTATAAGAACACCGAAAAAAATACACCTATCGTGGGCATAACTTTTTTAAAACGTTTAGTTCCCGGATGGTTTATAAATGGCAACCTCGGTTCAGACATGTTTGCCATGGGGTTTAGCCTTGAGTTTTAAATTGGCGCTTATACTGGTGATTGCTGGGCTAGTGGCAGCTTGTGGTGTGAAATCCCCGCCGCTGATACCTGCCGAAAGTGTAATACCCAGTTATGAGGAAAAATTTATTGAGAAAGAAATTAATGATAGTAAGAAAATCGATATAGAAGAACAGGAAGATATGGATCAATGAGTTTAGTAATTGGAATTGGTACAAATATAGGAAACCGAATAGAAAACCTTAAAAGGGCCAAGGTTCTTTTAGAGAAGCATTTTGAGTTAATTGCGGAGAGTAGGATATATAAATCCGAAGCAGAAGATTATGAAAATCAACCTTATTTTTTTAACCAGGTGCTCGAATTCACCTTTACAGACATGGATGAAGAAACTTTGATGAAACTTTTACTTTCTTTGGAAGATCAGATGGGTAGGGAGAGGATAATTGATAAAGGACCTCGAATTATTGATATAGATCTTTTGTTTTTAGGAGACAAAAAAGTTAAAAAAGATATTGTTGAAATTCCACATCCGAGACTATTTGATCGTTCATTTGTAATAAAACCTCTTGCAGATTTACCATGTTTTGAGGATTTAAATAAGCTTTACCAATTTAAGAAAAATTTTGAAAATATTGCAGTTCCCGTTGGTATCTAGATTCTTTCGTTATTTGATTCAAAGGAAAAACCTTCAGCATGCTCTGGGTCTATGGCATTCATTTCAAGTTCTGGTTGCTCAGATTCATCATTGACTTCTCCATTCTCATTGTCTTGGTCTTGATTAGTTCGTTGAGCTGATGACATTCGATGCTGAATGGCATCTTCTTTTGATTGAAAAGCAAGTTGGGGAAGTTGTGGAGTCGGTTGGGCAGCCTGAATGGCTTCAGCTTCATCTTCGGCCATGATTTTATTGTAAGCGTCGTCGGGGTTAGTATTATGATTGATTTCATTATTATCAGCTACTTCCTGTTCTGATTGATGGTTTTTAAATACGATTAAACTATCTTGTAAAATACCTGTAAAAAAACGTACATTTAAGGTGTAAGTATTGTTGTCAAAATTTACAAAACCACCATCATTATGATTTGAACCGGTAGAAGACGGAGTAGAAAATTGTCCACTCAGGGGATTTACAGGGATAGAGGAAGTAATTTCATAATGAACAGAATTATCAAAAACGATGGAAAGACTGATGATTTCAGTTATTTGATTATTGATTATTTTTACCGAAATTTCACTGCTTATCGGGTCAATAACGGCTTCTTTTAAATCTTGATTAACTGGTCTAATTTGTAAGGTACTAAAACTAGCGGTTAAAATCTCGTATTTTTCTTCATTATTAGCTGTATCAGTTTTGGTTTCTAAGACTGAAGATGGTTTTGTAATTTGGGCAATCCTATTTTTCTTCTTTTTTACCACCAATTTATTGGTAACCGGGCTTGCGGGTAAATAATTTTTAGAAGCGACGAATCTTTCTTCATTATTGTCTAATCTTTTTTCAAACTTGACTTCACTAAATTCCATAAATGAAGTTGAGTTTAAAATCAGGTCACTGTAGATGCAAGCTACTGCAAAACCAGTGAGGATTAAACTAAAACAAATAAATGTGAGTTTTCTAAAGCCATTTAAGCTTTTCATAACTCTCTCCTGAGGTTAATGCTTATATGGTTTAATAACTAGCAACAATAATGCCATGCGCCAAAGCTGCTTTTTGCCTTGTTTGCATATGTGGTATTGCCATATCTACTTGAAATAATTAATAAATTTTTTTTGTCAAATTACTAGACAGATTTTTTAGGTGTAAAAAAATTAAACAACATGCATGAAAGCTACAATAAACAAGATACATTTATTACAATATTTCTTGTTTAATTATACCTTTGTCTATTAGACTTTGAATTGAAAAAAAAAGGTCAGTTTCTGCCAATTGGTTTTCGTCAAGCAGGCGGTTAACATTTCTTCTTTCAATGATTTCAGACAAAACTTGAAAATCGATAGCACTTAACGTGTTACTAATTGCTGTTTTGCTAAGAGTCAGTTGATAGTTAGAAAAAAAATCGTGTTTTAATTTTTTTATTTGTAAAATCTCATCATGGAATTTTTTAAATTTTCTAAAAATAGATTTAAGATCGCAGATTGTCTCAGCTGGTAAAAAAAAGTGATCTCCGGCTTCGGACATAATTTTGTAGTTTTTAGGTTCATGAAAGACCAAGTATATCAGATAAATCAATGCTTGTTCGTTAATATAATTATTAGTTTTTGAATGAATGATTTTTCCATTTTTTAAAAAAATAGTTCCAATATTTTGGCCATTTATTTGGATGATGTTAACGGCGCCGCTAAAATGGTATTGATAGTGTTTATTTAAAATTTCAATTAGCATAATTTAAAAAGTATATTAGAAATTCCAGAGATGACAAAAAAAATATGGCCGATAAATTTAATCAATTACTATCAAACATCTTGAATAAAAATTCCTAGATTGGATAGAGTAAAAAGCTTATTATTAGTTATGTAAGAAGTTTTTGAAATAAATATTTAGTTTAGGGGTATTGGATTGAAAGACTATAAAAGAAAAAATTATTTAATTAATCCGCGGTTTCAATTAAAAGTCAGTATCTACTTAATACTTTGCATAGCGGTTTGCACAGTGGTTTATCCAATTGGAATATGGCAGCTTTTCTGCTTGTTTACCCAAGCTGTTTCTGAATATGATCCAGCCAAAATGCAGGTATTAGAGGAGCAAAAAATAGAAATTTTTACGCTTCTATCCCTGTGGGTAATAGGTACTTTGTCGCTAGCATTTGTGGTGTGCATATTTATCAGTCATAAGATAGCTGGTCCGCTTCATAAATTAAAAGAATATTTGAAAGATTTACCAAATCAAAAAATAGTTCCTAAACTGGTTTTTAGACAAGGTGATTATTTTTCAGAAATAGCAGACATTTGGAATAAAAGCTTTGGCGAAATTCAAAATAATACAAGTAATTTAAATGAAGCGATAGACGAAATTATTAACCAACTTGAAGGGATAAAAACCAAGTCTGGAAATGAAGTCGTCGAGCAATTGCAAGGCGTAATAGAGAAAATCAGAATGTTTAAAAAATAATGTTAAGAAAACGACAGGAGGTTGTTTGGTAAAATACTTTTTTTTATTTTTGTTTATTGCCTCCTTAAATGACAATTCTTTGGCAAACATTAAAAAAGAAGAATTGTCTCAGAGCTTGCCTGATTCGACGAATTATCTTTTCGAACTAGAAAATGTTGCAGATAGCGAAGTTTTAGGAAGAAATTTGATTGAACTTATTGCAAATCTTGGTAAAGGAAAAATAAATATTTCTTTGGTTAAAAAAATTGAACAAAATTCAAGTTTGGATCTTTTTTCAAATCTAAGGGAAGAGTTGGTAGTGTTAGGAAAACTGAGCAATTCTTCTGTTAAAATAAGCGAAATAGTTATTATCTGCTCTGAGTACGAAAATAAAATAAATACAGGGGTTTGGTATTTAAGCAAAAAGATAAGTCTGTTATGTCGAAAAATATTCTTTGAAAAACTTGATGATAATAATGGATATGAGCTATTAAGAGAAGCTAATTTAAACTATTTCAAAAATAATGCTGACTTTCTTTATCTTGCGAGTGAGGAAAAAAACACTCAAAGAATACTAAGTAAAATAAAAAAAAATGAATCCTTGTGGTTGGTTATTTCAGATATTTTAGTCAAAGATTCAATAACAAAAAAAATTATTATCCCTGATAGAGTAGTTGAAGGTTTGAATTTATCTGAAGAACTGAAAAAAGAGATCTCAAAGATATATTTGATGACATCAATCACCCCTTCCTCTTGCACCAACGAATTTAAAGAGCGTATAAAGGAAATTAATCAAAAATTAAGTAATAATAAAATTGAATTGGCATACCAAAGGATCGTAGCACTTCTTGATTTTTATAAAATCAAACAATCACAGATCGATAACGAAATTGCCTGGCAACATTTTATGGATTTGGGAAAAGAGTTATTGTTGGTTTATGGGCTTACTGAAACTGCGCTAAGTCTTTTACAAATGACCACGGAAATGACAACCGCAAAAAAGGAGCAACTGTCTTGGTTTATGCTTTTATGGGGAAATCTTTATGCCCGAAAATATACGGATAATTTAAAAATAGTACATGAAAAAAAAATGTTAGCTTCTTGGGATAACTATGATGACCGGTTAAAGTTTTGGATTGCTTATACTTTTGAAAAAAACAATAACTTTCGGCAAGCTGATATTTTATATCATAAGCTAATTAAGTCTTCCTTTTTTTCATATTACTCGGTGCTGTCCCTTAAAATAATGAATAAAAGAAGTGTATTGGAAGAGGTTAAATCGCCAGCTTTTAGTATTCGAAAAAATGAAAAAGACAAATTGTTAACTGTTGCTGAGTGTGAGGATGAAACCATTAAGGCCTTAAAAAGATTAAATTTATGGTCTAGGCTCTCATACGGCGTTTTTATTAGTAAAGAAATTGATGTGCTCATGAATAGCTTAGATAAAAAAATTATGACAAATAGAAAAATTGCCAACCAGTTTGATTATGAAAGGTTGCTCATGAATAATGTTGCCTATGTGTTAAATTATAACAATCAACATTTGGCTTTTTTCAAGCTTTTTGATCAAATTTCTTCTCAAAATATTGATGAAATAAGTTTTGAATTTCTCCAAAAACTTTTTCCGACTAATTATTTAAATAAAATTGAGAAACATCAAACCAGTTTTGACCCAATTTTAATTCTTTCGTTAATCAGACAAGAGTCAGCTTTCAATACGCGTGCCAGATCTCCAGCAGGGGCTAGAGGTTTGATGCAAATAATGCCAGCAACGGGGAAAATGCTTAGAAGAAATTTAAAAAAAGAAAATCTTTATATTCCCGATATAAATCTGGAACTGGGTATTCAATACTTTAATGATTTGGTGAAAAAATATGATGGTAATTTAATATTTGTACTGTCAGCTTACAATGCTGGGGAAACTGCAGTTAAAAGATGGCGAAATAAATACCTAAATAGCGATGACCCTATTATTGATGTAGAGGCTATTCCTTATCAAGAAACCCGCGGGTATGTAAAATTAATCTTCAGAAATGTTTTCTTCTACAATTTATTAAAAGAAAACGCCGATATTAGTAAAGCAATTCCGTCAGACTTTTATGTAAAGATTCAACAATCGGAAGGTTCTACCTATTAAAAAAAAAACAGTCTAGCCTTACAATTAAGTTACTGATCATGTTTAACTCGTTGGAGGAATTATGAAAGAGATTAGGGTGTTAATTGTATTGTCAATGCTGACACTGGTAGCGTGTTCGGGAGGATCAAATAATGAAAGCACTGAAAATATTTCAGATATAGAAAATTCAACAGAGGCACTGGAAGTTGATGACCTTGATGTAGATAATGCTGTGAACGAAAGTAATGTATCTAATGCGCAATCGGATGAGAGTGCTAAAATGGATACTATGCCAGCAGATATAGCACCCACAGAGACCACTGCAATGGATAAAAATATCAACATAAACGACATGGCGGAATATATAATACAATCAGGTGACACTCTAATGTTGATTGCCTTCAAACTTTATGGGGATTATACTAAATGGAAAGATTTAGAGCAAATGAATCAGGTTAATCAAACAGGATTAATAGTTGGAAAAACTATTAAGTATGCAGTTCCTGCTCAAGCATTCTCCTGGCAACCATCTGGCAATCCACATTTGATAGTGCGCGGGGAAACTTTAGGGATTATCTCTGAAAAATATTATAATACTAAAAGTAAATGGAAAAACATTTGGGAAAATAACCGTCCAATGATTAAAAACCCGGATTTAATTTTTGCGGGTTTTACAGTCTATTACCCAGACCTTGCCAATTTAGCATCCCTTTAATCAGAATTATCTTTAACCTGTTTGGTGTAATTTCACGAGATCTGATATAATTAACTCTAGCTACTTGCTAGGGTTTTATGGAAAAATTAGGTATTTTCATCATTGTTTTATTTTTTACATCTTGTGCGATGATGCAAAACATTTTGCATCAAGATAAAAAAAATAATGTTTTGGCCAGTTATAAAAAAATGGAAGACCGTGATTATTTGATGCACTTGTCTGCGCTGGGAGATCATTATCTACAAACCCCTGGAGTTAAAAACCTAAAGCTTAGCAAGGAAAGTCTTAATTATTTAACCAGTATCTACATGAAATTAACCCTAGAAAATGAATTATATTATACCAAAAAAATTAAGCCCTCTTTTTATATTATAGAGAGCAGGACTCCATTTACTTTTTCGTTACCAAACGGGAAATTCTTTTTTTCATCTGAATTAATTCATAAATATCTTAAGCATGAAGATATATTAATTTCGGTTTTGAGCGCTGAAATATTTCGTGTTCAATATGAAATATATGGGAGAAAGAGTGTTGTTTCCGTGGGATACATTGATACAGAAAGACTTTTGTCATTGCTTAGGCTCTCTGAAAAAAATCAAACTGAAATCGATAAGTGGGCATTTTACACAATGAAAAGGGCAGGATATGATGCCATTGCATACTTAAGCTGGTTACAAATACAAAATAGAAATTCTATGGATTTTATCTTGCAACACGGAGGGGATACCCAAAAAATTTCAAGACAGGAGTTTATTTTTAAAAAATTTATCGTGGAGCAGGGAATTTCGAATGATGATGCTCAAAGGTTTGAACGAAGATCTTCGGTGGATTTTTACAATTTTAAAAAAGAATTAACACGAGTTGGATATGGAAGCAAAAATGAAAGAGAATGATAATTTGTTAGTATACGAGTTAGTAGAAGATTCAATGAAAAAAGGGAGCGTACCTAAAGAAAATATACTAAGTGTTAATCGATTACCGGGAGATGCCTCCACTAGAACTTACTATAGAATTAATACAGAAAATAATCGATATGTAGTTTGTCTTGAAACTGTTAAAAATGAATTTGATGCCCGATCGAATTTTTTGGTAGTAGGTGAAGCATTTTTAAAAAATCACGTTAGAACCCCGATCATTTACGATACCATTGATAAGTCAGGATATATTTTGCAAGAAGATTTAGGAGACGAAACTTTGCTAATGCGTTTTGCTCACATAAATTCTATTGATGAAGAATATGATTTTTTAAAAAAAGCTGTAGATAACTTGATAAAAATTCACAAAATTAAGTATGAAAATTATCCCAACGCTAATTTTGCAAAATTGATGTTTGATCAAGAAAAGTTACTCAGTGAAATGAATTTTTCCATCAAAAACTTTTTTATTAATTTTTTGGGTCACCACCTTTCTGAACATGAGCAACAATGTCTAATTTTACATTTTGAAAACTTATGTAAAAAATTATCAGATACTAAATTTGTTTTATGCCATAGGGATTTTCATACTAGAAATATTATGGTGGTGAATGAAGAGTTAGTCTTAATAGATTTTCAAGATGCTCGTATTGGGATACCTCAATATGATTTGGTTTCTATCCTAGAAGACTGTTACCATAAAGTTAATGATCAAAATGTTGAAAAAATAAAAAGGTATTATTGGGATAATTTTTTGAAAGCTACAGGTTATCAAAAATCATATGAAGATTTTGAAAAATATTATAATTTAATGGCCATTCAAAGAATTTTTAAAGCAGTTGGTAGTTTTTCTTTTTTTGTCAGCCAGAGAAAAGACTATAGATATTTGAAATATATTGGTTATGCTATGGAAAAGTTGAAGGAATTTTTGTTTAAAGATTCATCATTAAACGAACTTAGAAAGATAATTTATGGGCATTACTACACAAATTGATACCGCTCTTTTATTAAGTGCAGGGCTTGGGACCCGAATGGGGATCATCGGAAAGCAGCTGCCCAAGCCTCTTTGGCCATTATTCGATCAAACTATATTGGATTACCAGATACAATATTTAAGAAATCTTAAGATAAAGAGAATTTTTATCAATACACACTATTTGGCAAACCAGATTAATGAATACATAAACAAAAAAGAATATAAAGACGTAACTATTTTGCATGAACCGGTGCTTTTAAAAAGTGGTGGTACAATACATAATTTATTAAAACTTCAATCGGGAGTTTTTTCAAAGTTGCTAGTATTGAATGCTGATCAGTTTTATTTTCCCAGTAAAGATATTTGGGAGCAGGCCTGTGATAAGTCAAAAAGTCATACGGCTGTTTTATTCCCACTAAAATGTTCATTGAAGGACGAATATAACGAATTAATAATTAAAAAAAATCTTTTGCAGGAAATTATTAAATTTGAAAATCTCAAAAAGAGTCCAAATGCTTCCTATATTACCTTTTCTGGAATGGGAATTATCAATATGGATAGACTTAAGTATAAAGCTGGTATTTCTAATTTTTGGGATACAGTTGCTAATTACAATTCTGATCAAATCTATATTACACAAGCCAAAGAATATTGTTATTACGATTTTGGAACGAGTCAAAGGTACTTTGATACCTGTTTTAAAGTGGCGGGCGAATTAAAGACAAAAATCAATTTGTTTTCCAAGCTAGGGGTAGCCACAAACAGATTGACTGATCTAGAAGTTGAAATATCCGGCGATAAGGTATTAAATTTTTCAAAATATCCATTTAGCAATTTGCAAGGTCATAGGGCCATCATTTTAAAATCTAATCAAAAAACAATTATTAATTCAGCGGGATTATATTTTAATGAAATTGTTGATCCAATAGTGTCGTCGTTGCTCTAAGTTTCTCCACATTCCTTATTACTTTTTATACTGTCTGTTGGACAAATTTTTACGCAGATATTGCATAATGAACAGGCCCAAGTCTCCAGAAAATATTCATTTTCAACTTTGATAATGGCATTTTCTGGGCAAAGAATTTTACACATATCACATTTTATACAGTTGGATTGGATTTTTAGGTTTGTTATCATATATAATTACTATATTATGAAATCTGCCGGTTACCAAGAGAAACAGTATTATTAACGGGGTTATGGTTTGCATATGAGATTGTTTAAAAGAAGTATTATTGTTTATCAATACATTGCTTTTATGCTCTTGTCCTACCTCTATACTTATATTTTAGTTTCTTTGGACAGTGGAGAGTCTGCTTTTAATTTGGTCAAAAGTTCAAAATTTATTGCTGATAATAAAATTTTGTTATTACTAGTCCTTGTTTCGGCGATGTCAGTATATATGGTTAAGAGATGGTCAAAATTTGTAATACTTTTATTTATGGTGTTAACTTTGCTAAACGAATTTAATATTTTCTTCTATAAACTTGACAAAATTGTTCTAGTTTTGATTTTTTTCCATGTGCTAATTTTCTTTAATTATTATCTGCTGTGGAATATTGAATTGGAAGATGTGGTTTATAGGCCAGGATATAGTAAGCATGATTGTTGGAAAAAGTTCCATTATGATTTTGCGTCTGAAATCGAGTTGATAAATGGGGTTATTTTTCCAATAAAGCTGACCAATTGGGATCAACGGGGGATTTTTTGTTTAATTGATGAATCAGAACAAAAAATGGATATTCGATCAATGGGATTACCCGTAGTTTTAAGATTAAAATTTGAAAATGAAATTTTTGAGGAATATGGCAAAATTGTATCCTCATATGGCAAAGGTTATGGCCTCAAATTTATTAAAGTTAAAAAAGAAAAAACAAGCTGGGGTTGGAGAGATTTTTATACTATAATTAGGGATAGAGGATATACCCCATATTTTGCTAGGACTTAAATATGAAACATATTGCATTTATTTTGCTGCTATTATTGGCCCTGATGGTTTCTTGTAGAAAAGAAAAAACAGCGGAGAACGCCCTAATTGATTTCATCTCATATCGATTTCAAGAGAACCAAAGCCGCGATGCGTTGTTAGAAAAAACACATGGGCGATTTAAAGATTTGATAGCGGGCATGGATGAGGTCGAGTTTAAAAAATTTGCTTCAGTAGATAGGCTTCAAAAACAAAGTTTTAAAATTGTTTTAGAAAATTGCAAAGCAGATATTTGTTTTATAACGTACACTCTAAGTTATGTGGATTTTAAGGATGACAAAAAAAGAGAAGCAAAATTTAACATAGATGTTAAAAAAATCGCTAAAATTGAAAGGCAGGACGAGAATTGGTTAATTTCAGATGTCCAAAACGTCAAAACCTACATTAATTCTAAAGAAAAAATTAATATAACGGATAAAGATATTTTAGAAAAAGATTTGGAAAATGAAGAAGTAGACAAAAACGCAAACTGATTACAGCAAGCTCATGTAATAATCTTTCATCATTTTAGCATCCACTTCTAAATTAGGGCTGCCACAAATAATGTAACCACGACAGTTATAGCTTTTTAAAGCTTGCATTAATTCTTTCCAGTTAAATTTTGACTGGTTAAGATTCAAATGCTTGAGATCACCCTTTGAATTTGAACTTATGCCAGATAAATGAATATGCATATTTTGAAGAGATTTATCCCCAAGCTCTATTTTAAGACGATCTAGTACTTCGCAAAATTGCTGATAGTTATTATAAGCGTTTGTTCTTGCGAATAAATGAGAAAAATCCATACAAGGTCGACATGAGGAAACACTCTTGGTAAGACTTATTAGTTCATCCAGAGAGCCAAATTGACTGGTTTTACCGGTTAGTTCTGGACGGAGTTCTATTTGGATATCTAAACGGCTTAATCTTTCCTCAATCACGCTCATGCTTTTTTCCACTAAGTCAAAAACGTCGTAAGGTGAGTCTTTCATATAAAAAGCAGCATGAAAAGTCATGGATTCAGCGCCACATAAATCAGAAATCTTAGCTGTTTGAATAATTCGTTCTACTGAAGAATCTATTTTATCCTGCTCTCTAGCGTTCAAATTTATGTAGTAGGGGCCATGAGAAGTAAGTGGTATCCCAAGCTCATAGGAAATTTTTCTTAAGCTTGAGGAGACTTCCTCTTTCATTCGAACACCGTGTGCAAACTCAAGTTGCATACAGTCCAAGCCGAGCGCATGGATCTGTCTTACACCTTCTACGGGATTATTTTTTTTAACGGTACTGTTAGGGATTCCTGCTGTGCCAAATAATAGTCTGTCAGATCGCATTAACTGAACTCCTTATGAAATTGAGGCCTTCGTTTACTTAATAAGCTTTATGTCCGAAAAACAAGTTTGCAAAATTTTCATTGCTGTAACTCCTAAAGAATGTCATCATTTAAGTAGCGACTTGATGATGCGTTATAACGTCATTTGTAAATATTGTCCACCTCATTTCTTGAAGCTGTAATATTAACACATAACGCTTAGCGCAGGCAAAAAGAAGCTAGAAAAATTTAACGGAAGCTTTTATCAATGCGCGTTGCGTTTGCACTAATATTCTTATCAATATTGTCTCTAAAATTTTTGATTTTTATGTTAATTTTTCCGTATCTGATATCATTAGTTTTAAGCTTGATATCGATGGTCATACTACTGGGAATAATTTTTTATTTTGGTGATAAATGGATAATAGGGCAACTTAGGGCCCACAACGGGGATATACCACAGTATATTGTTCGTTTAGGAGAAAATTTAAAATATAAAATGCATGTGGGTAATGTTCATTTTTATATTTCTTCAGAATATTCAAAAAATATTTACTTTTTTCAGACAATGAATAATAAACCGATTTTAGTCATGGGTCGTGATATTTTTAAAGCGTTAACTCAAGAAGAAATGGAAGCTTTGTTATTTTTATTTTTTCATTTGGTTGATAAAAATCATATTAGAAAGCACACATGGTTTAATCTTCTTTTATTATTTTATGTGTGGCCGCTTTTATTATTAAAGCATTGGGGATTTTCTGAAAACACGATGTTGGTTCGTTGTATGTCTTTTTGTTTTTTCCCTTTTAATTTTTTTCGATTCCTTATAGCTGACAAAAGTCTTAGAAAAGCGCAGAACTTGATGAGTGACGAAATAAAATCCCAATATGGATTTAATACAGATTCCTTAATTTTTAAAATAAATAAATTGCATAATGCTGATATCAGAGGGAGGTTGGAAAATAGTCTTTTTCTAGATAATTTTGCGTTGGTTCCATGCCAACATTTGGGAGTTTTAAATCAATTGGTTTTTCAAGATCTCGGTTTTTCCAAACAATATGAATAATTCACGGATCATATATTATGGATAAAAAAATTTTGAAAAAAATTGGAGATTTTACAAACTATTATCCCCTTTTTTTTACACTAATTTTTGTAGTTATTTTGTTTCAATATAATTTTCATTCAATGGAATCTATCTTTTATGATTTAAGGTTGAAGTATGATTTTGGAATTAGCTTTAAGGATAATATTATATTAATCGTGTTGGATGAGGAAAGTGATGAATTTCTTGGTGAACAATACCCTTATACTTATGCTAGCCACAATAAATTGATAAGAAGGGTGATGCAAGATCAACCTTTAGTTATTAATTATTTGGTTAATCTGCAAGGATCGGTTGCTAAGGGTGATAAAAATAATCTTATTAATTTTAAAAATAGTATTTTAGAATACCGAGAATCAGGGGGCTCTTTCAGATTTGGTACGGGTCTTGATGAATGGGGTGAAAAGATTCCCCCAAGGTACTTACAAGATCTGGGTTATTCTTTGGCGATGATCAACGTAGATAATGCAATTTTTTCCAAAGATAATGTTGCACGGAGAGCATTACTAAACATCTCTGGAGAACCTTCAATTCATTTTTGGACAGCTAATCGCTTCAGATTGTTTCAAGGAAAAAAAGAGATTGATACTAAATCAGTTTTGGGATCTTACTACGTCAGAGAAGCCGATGCTACTTTTGCACTTTTTAGATATGCCACACCTCCTTTAGAGGACAATCTTAAAATAAAAAAGATTCCATTTCACCGGGTAGTGGTAGGAAATTTTCCGAGGGGTTATTTTACTGATAAAATCGTCTTGGTTGGATCAAGTTATATATCTAAACCAAGTGATGATTACTCACTTTCCCCTTTCGATAAGGAAAATTTAAGATCATCAAAATTATCCATACATGCCAATATTATACAATGCCTGATTGATAATAAAACAATTACTCAAATACCGATTGAATTTTCATATGTAGTCTCCATTATCATAGCAGTCATTCTTTCGTTGGTAGTTTTTAAATTTCAACCCATAAAAGGGTTGATGATTACCTTGGGATTAATGTTTGGGATAATTTTAATTTCCTATTTATTATTTGGATTATTTGGTTATTGGTTTTATATGACACATCCATTACTAACGGTGTTGGTTATTTATTACATATGGGTTCCCTTTAAAGCAATTGGGGAATATAAGCGGAGATTTGCTATACAAGAGGAGTCAAAACTTATAAAGCAAGTAGATGGTTTAAAGAGAAATTTTATTTCCCTTATGAGTCACGATCTAAAAACACCAGTGGCTAAAATTGCTGGAATTGCCGATGTAGCACTTCAACAAAACAAAGGAAATTTAAATTTGGAAAAAAATTTATTTTCAATTATTGAATCTACTAAAGAACTTAACAAATTTATTACTTCCATTTTAGATCTTACCAAAGTGGAATCGCAGAAGCTTAATTTACAACTTACCTCCAAGGACATAAATCCAATTATTGAAAGTGTGTTGGAGGGACTTCGATTTGAGGCTAGTCGTAAAAATATTAGTTTTATCGCCCAATTGGAGCCACTTTACCCCATTAATATTGACGTAACACTTATAAATCGTGTGCTATCAAATATGATTGAAAATGCGATCAAATATTCTGGAGAAAATAGCACGGTAATTGTAAAGACCTATGATGATGAAAAATGGGTCTATATAGAAGTAAGTGATAACGGAGCTGGAATACCAGCAGAAGATTTACCTTTCGTGTTTGAAAAATTTTATAGAGTAAAGAATGATGCATCTCACAAGATAAAGGGTACTGGTTTAGGACTCTATCTCGTGAGGTATTTTGTTGAACTTCACGGTGGTCAGATCAGTGTGGAATCTTCTCTGAATGAAGGGACGACTTTTCAAATTAAGTTGAAAAACGCATAAAATAGTGTAAAAGATTAATTAGGAATATGCCGATTTAGGAGGCAAATATGCATAAGGTGTTAGTTGTTGATGATGATAAAGTACTTCAAGAATCAGTGAAGCAAGCTTTAGAATATCATCATTTTTTTGTTAATACAGCCAATAATGGAAAAGAGGCTTTAAATGCGATTTATCGAGAAAAATATGATTTAGTAGTTATGGATGTTAACATGCCAGAGATGGATGGTCTCGAAGCATTGGTTGAGATAAAAAAATATGATACCTCGATTATTGTTTTAATTTTGACAGCCTATTCAAACGTAGGTGATGCGGTTAAAGCAGTTAAAGAGGGAGCGTTTAATTATTTAGAAAAGCCCATTAGCTCCGATAACCTGGTAGCTTTGATTAAAAGAGCTTTGAAAGCTAGGTCACTGGTTGAGACTTCTGCGTTTTCTGCGCCTACACTATCACTTGGTGGTGGTCCCTCTGACAAGTTTGTTGGAGAATCTGATGTCATGCAAAAGGTATTTAACGTGATTTCCAAGTTGGCTCAGGTTCAAACCCCTGTTTTGATCCGAGGGGAATCGGGAACTGGTAAAGAACTGGTTGCCAAGGCCATTCACTACAATGGACCGAGAAAAGATAATAAATTTGTAACTATTAATCTTGCTGCTGTACCTGAAAATTTGATTGAGTCAGAATTATTTGGTCATGAAAAAGGGGCCTTTACCGGAGCAAGCGAAAGAAAGATTGGTAAATTTCAATTTGCGGATGGTGGTACATTATTTTTAGACGAAATTGGTGATGTATCTCCTGCTATGCAAGTAAAATTGCTTAGAGTTTTGCAAGAACAAATTTTTAATCCAGTCGGTAGTAATAGGACCATTAAAGTTGATGTGAGAGTTATAGCAGCTTCTCATAAAAATTTTGAAGGCATGATTAAAGAAGGTACTTTCCGAGAAGATTTGTTTTATAGATTAAACGTACTTCCGGTTTATTTACCACCTCTTCGAGAACGTGTTTCTGATATCCCATTTCTAGTGGATCATTATGTTAAATATTTTAACAATATTCATAATCTAGAAATTAAAGGGGTGGGTCCACAAGCAGAACAACTGCTTAAGAATTATAATTGGCCTGGAAACATCCGAGAACTTAGAAATGTAATTGAACATGCTTTTATTATAGAATCCGGAGATTACATTCAAGCATCCGCACTTCCAGAGAGTGTCCGCAAAAATGCTAAAATTGAAAAAAGCTATTCCAACGATGAAACCAGTCAAATTGATTTTAGGGGAATTCAAGATTCAGTATTGGATAATCAGCTTAGCCAAAATGATGTAAATGGTTATAAATTTTCTTTTATTAATAAAAAAGAAAATGGAGAAATTAATTTAGACTTTCAAATCGCCAAAGATCTTTTTGAAAAGGAATTTATTATTTATGCCTTGTCTTTAAATAAAGGCAAAATTAATCAAACTGCATTAAAAGCTAATATACCTAAAAAAACATTACTTAGAAAAATTGAAAAATATGGCCTAGATCCGAAGGAGTACTACGCATGAGTTTGTATTTCCTAAAAAGACTCTCATTTTTTATTTCCCTTATATTTGTCATCGTATTGGTGGATCAAGTAACTAAAAGCTGGGTAGTTTCAAATTTTTATGTAAATGAATCAAAACCAATTATTGATGGTTTTTTTAGTTTTACCTACGTTAGAAATCCAGGAGCAGCATTTGGTTTTTTGGCTAACGTTAGTGATGTAATTAGAAAGCCGCTGATTTTTGTGGTACCAGTATTGGCTTGTTTTTTATTGATTTTTTTCCTTAAACAAGTTTGGAAAAAAAATTTAATTTTGGAAATAGCATATAGTATGATTTTTGCAGGAGCGGTGGGTAATCTTATTGATAGATTCACCTTGAATTATGTAATAGATTTTTTAGACTTTTATTACGGACTATATCATTTTCCTGCTTTTAACGTTGCGGATGCTTCAATTTCTGTCGCGGCTGGATTATTAGTTTTAGATTTCATAATTGCATCAATAAAAAAAAGACAGAAACAATAATCAGATATGAATTTTAGTGGCGTAGGATTGTAAAGTGTATCCATTAATTATCTCTTTTGGCGAGTTGAGAGTTTATACTTATCCTTTGTTTATAGGATTTGCTTGGGGTTTTGCTTTTCAATTTGCTCAATATTTGATCAATAAATTGAATATTACTTTTGATCATTTCAAAATTTTTACAATTGGTTTGTTCGCTATTTCCTGGGTGGGTGCTAAAATCTTTTTTTTAATTTTTTCTTTAACAGAAAATTTTCGTCAACATTTAGTTTCCAGTTATTTTTGGTTAGGTGGTGGTTTTGTCTTTTATGGTGGCCTAATAACCGGTGTGTTGTTTGTAATATTGTATCGCTGGTTAGTGGATAAGACGTTGACGAGAGAAAAGTTAATAGTTCTTCTACCAGCGCTCGCATTTGGACACGCCATTGGACGGATTGGCTGTTTACTTGCAGGATGTTGTTATGGCAAAGAAACGTCCTCTTTTTTGAGCATTCATGTGCATGATGCTTTTAGGCATCCAGTTCAGCTATATGAAGCAATTTTGCTAATGATTTTAGGTGTGGTTATTACAAAATTAATCTTTAAAAAAATTAATTCTGATTTAATTATAGCGCTATATTTTATTTATTATTCTGTGATTAGATTTTTATTGGAGTTTTTTCGTGGAGATCAGGTAAGAGGCATTTTTTTTGATTTGTTATCAACCTCTCAAATAGTTTCTATATTTATTTTAGCCTCAGCAATTATATATTTAATCTTGCATACTAGACGGAGAAGGTGGTTATGAAGATTTATACAAAAATGGGTGATGAGGGGAAAACTTCACTTGTAAATAGCTCAAACATTGAAAAATCGGATGTTAGGTTGGATGTGTACGGAACCTCGGATGAACTTAATTCCTGTATTGGAATTGCGATAGCAAAACTTAAAAAAATAAATTTTGAAAATAAAATATTGGAAAGTTTGTTTGATATTCAAGCAAGAATGTTTGATTTTGGTTCGCTACTAGCTTGTGATAAAAAAGATTGGAGCAAATACAATCTACAATTAATTGATAGTGGGAATATAAAAAAAATAGAATTAGAAATTGATGAAATGGAGAGCAAAAATTCTAAAATCAATTTTTTTATTTTACCTGGCGGGAGCGAAGAGGCGGCATATTTACAATTGGCAAGAACTGTATGCCGAAGGCTCGAAAGAAATCTAGTGTATTTTTATAATTTAAAAGAAGATGAAAAATGTTCTGAACTACTTATCTATATAAACAGATTATCTGATTATTTATTTGTACTTGCTAGATATGTAAATATGTCTTTGGGAATATCTGAAAAGGCCTGGCATTAGTTTTCATCGTCATCTGGAAGACGGATGGTTACGGGCTCAATTTTGGAATTTTTTTTGGCTTTTTCAATTTTTTCTTTATTCATCCGGGGAAAGCTAATCTCCGCAATCTGGGTTTTAATTTGAGTGTTTTTATTGGTGTGAATAAAAGTTTGTTCTGGAGTCATATCTTTCGATATAAGTTGCAATGAAGTTTTACCAATATTAATAATATCCCCAATATACAACTTGGTTTCTTGTGTGTTTTTTCCATTTACAAGCATGCCATTTGTAGACTCTAAGTCTTTGATTACTAAATGATTGTCGACAATAGTTATCAAACAATGACAATTGGATATAAGGGGATCTTTCAGTTTAATCTGGCAAGTGGATGATCTTCCAATAAATATTTTATCAGCATCTAATTTAACATTTGCCGATTTTCCGTTGTAACTGACTTTTAAGTAAAAAGGCATCGCTTTTCCTTTTTAATAACGCTGCTTGGTAAGAAATATAGTACGATTAATATTAATATTGTTCAATAATTCATTCAATCTTTTTCAAGATATTTTTCCGCTGGCGTGAGTCCATGAGGAAGTAATATCTATTTAGTTTAGCAGGACAAGTTAAAATTATTCAAATAAATTTAAGCTGTTGAATAGGATGAATTTTATCGCATTTTGATCAATATATTATATTTAAATTCGTTTCAGCTCTAATCCGTTATTTAATTGCTATAGAGATTAATTGCCATAAAAAGTTGATTTTTTCGAAAAAAAGCAAAATATTAAAGGGAGGTTTATATTTGTTTAGTTTAAAAACTAATGGCTGGGGTGGAGGGATTTGAACCCACGACCAACGGATTAACAGTCCGCTGCGCTACCGCTGCGCCACACCCCAACGAAAATTTAGACGTATTTATTTATAAGTATTTACAATATCTTTGTCTACAAAAAAAAGAAAGAGGTATTATGTAAGATTTTTGCTAGAACGCAACCCATTGAATTCACATCGAATGTTTATAAAAACTAAATTGATATGCTAAAGAAAGTCAAAAAAAATCCGATCAAATAAGTGGGTTATTTTAGGATGTAAATATGAGTTCAGAGGCATTAAAGATTGATGATGAGTTAACACCTTCGGATGAGTTGGTGGAGAACTCAGTTGATGAATTGCAACCAACGCAAGATGGAAGTAATTCAAATGCAAATGATTCTATTTTAAAAAGCTATTTAAGATTGCTTACTTGGGAAGAATTGGTAGAAATCGCATCAGTTTTTGATTCAACGTCCATGATTCCGTTAACAGATTTTCTCACTAAGGAAGTATTGATAAATAAATCCGCCAATATTCAAGAAGCTTCAAATTCAAGTAATAATAAAAGTGCCCAAATTATTCCGTTTATCAAAGATGGTATTTCAAAAAGTAATGATGAGAGTAATGAACAGAAAACAAGTGATGATTATGAGTTCGACAAATACGATCAGGAGATAATTGAAGCCAAAGAAAAAAATGTAATTGAAGTGAATAAGAATGGAAGTTTTTCTATTTATGATCGTGAAGAGGAGTTACACCGAAAGAAGCATGAATTAAAAAAAATTAATATTGGAGAATTTATTTTAAAGCAAAAAAATAAACTTAAACAGTGCCAGAAAAAATTAAAGAAAAAAGAGATATATTTGCTTTATAAAAATAATTCTTCGGTGGATATTCGAGCAAATAAAAACGAGGATGAAAAACAAAAAGGAATAAACGTTTCCTCCAATTGCGGGTTACTAATAAATAAAAGACAAAAATAAAAACTATTCGTGAAATCCAATTAGCTGTTGATTAGATTTTTTTGAATCATTTTCAACAATAGCCAGTGGGTAAACACATGAGTTAATCGCAGCGGTAAATCCCGCTCGGTGGTTTCCGGAATTTTTAATTCCAAGTGAAGGGAGTTCTTGCTCAACATTGGTAGTAGGTATGTTTATGTTGATGGTGCCTGATTGTAATTCATCTAAGCATTTTTCTTTAATCTGGGGGATGTTGGTATAGACGGAAGAAACTAAGCCATATTCAGTACTGTTAGCAATATCAATAGCCTCTTCTATATCTTGATAGGGAATAAAGGTAGCCGTGGGGGCTAAAATCTCTGAAGTAAGGAAACGACTTTTTTTATCAAATCTGTTTGTAAGTTGTATAGATGGGGTTACATAGTATCCGGGATTTTTCTTATCGATTTGTTTCCCTCTCATAATCTCTTCAAAACCTTCTCTTTTGGCCATTCCAATAAAAAGAATATAATTGTCCACAGACTGTTGATTTACGAGTGGACCCATAAAGGGTTCTTTTTCAAAGTTGATGGGGTCATCAATAATAATCTTTTTTGCCAATTGATGAAACTTAGTCACAAATTCTTCTTGAATACTTTTATGAATAGCGATCAGTGAGGTTGACCTACAGTTTTGTCCACTCGACAAAAAGGAGGAGACTAACAAGTCTTTTATAGCAAAATTAATATCAGTGTCGTTATGGATAATGGTTGTATTTTTGCTACCAAGGTTTAAAGAAATCATCTTATGTAAATCATTTTGGGTGGCATCGATGACTTTATTTCCTGATTCGTTAGTTCCGACGAAAAATACGCATTTAATTGATTTTTCTTTGAGTAGCCTTCGGCTTATTTCGCTGTCACCTTGAATGGAATTTATAACACCGTTTGGAAATTCAGCAGCCTGAAAGCATTCCATGATAATTTGAGAAGTATAACATGTCTCTGGTGATGGTTTAAGTATTACGGAATTTCCCGCTATTAAAGAATTAGTTAAATAGTTATTAGGTATTAAAAACGGGGAGCAAAATGCGGTGATAATGAGAGTTGGGCCAATCGGTCGGTAGATTACTCTAGAAAGTTCTGAATCATGCGAGCTTAGATTCAGTAACCCTGTGGGGAGAATTTGTTTTTCACAACTATTAATTAAGGAGGTGCAACCTAGAATAGATTGTTTAACTTCTTGCAGGGTCTCCCACACCGGACGCCCGGTTTCTAGTGAAATGGTACTAGCAATTTCATTTTTTCGCTCTTCAATTTTTAAGAGGTATGTTTTTATTTTAGTTAAGCGCTCTTTAAGTGATATTTTTTTCCAGCATTTGAATCCTTCATTAGCTGATTCAATTACCGAAATTATGTGTCTGGAATCGGCGGGGCATTGCCATAAAATATCAGTTGTATTTGCAGGGTTGATTTTTTTTAGAAGAATATAAGAGCTATCTAGCCCTTTGATTGGGGGGAGATTAAAGTTATTATGAAAATAGTCACCTTTTATTTCGTAAGTCATTTACTTATCCTTTATAATTATCTCGCTTAGGGTTTTTTCAATTATATCAAAAACTTCTTTAATGTGCGACAAGGTAGTCATCAAGGAAGGTAAAAAACGAATTCGAGCAGGTTTTTGACCTGCTGAAAAAGCGATTACTCCATTATCAAAAAGTTGGTTTAAAAACTTCCAAGTGAGTTCATAACTGGAATCACCCACTTCAAATGAAATCATTAAACCTACTCCGCCAAAGTAGGGAATAACCTGTTCGCCATATTTTTTTTGGAGTCTGTTAAAATTTTCAATGAAATGATTGTGAATTTCTTGAATAAGTCCTTTTGTACCGTAGATATTATTATTGAGAAGAAAATTCAAAGAACGATTTGCAACTAGTAAAGAGCTATAAGACGCAGCAAATGTTCCTCCTAGTACTCCAGCTTTAGGGTTTAGTTCATGAGTATAAAATGTGCCACAGATTTGGAGAGCCTTTCCGATAGTGACTATATCTACCAAGTCATGTAGATTAAACATTTGAAAAGCAAACAGCTCAGTAGTGCGTGCAAAGGTTTGTATTTCGTCTATCCAAATATAGATTCCATGTTGCTTGGCCCAAGTTAATACTTGTTGGTAGTACTGGGAATCACCAAAAATAAAACCAGCCTCGCCTTGAATCAATTCAATTAAGAAGGCACTGTAAATATTTCCATTTTTTTCAATTAGTTTTTCTAAGGAATGAATTGTTATTTGAGCAGCTGTTTTGGCATCTGATGGTCCAGGGACATAATCAACATCAATAAGTTCCGGAAGGTTCTCTTTGTATTTTTTATTCCAAGTTATATTTTGTCCGGCAATAGTTCTTCCAGCAAATGTTTTTTCAAATGTAATCAAACGGGTTTTAGGGTGAGTTTTGGTCCACAGTATTTTAAGTGCATTATCGTTAGCTAGGCTTCCAGCAGTGGCAAACCAAAAATGTTCTAGTTTTGATTGGTTAATATTTTCTAATATTTGGTTACAAAATGAAAGATAGGAATGGTCTGGCAAAAGATTCCCACAGATCATCGAATCTTTAAGTGCAGACTCCAAATGAGATTGAATGTATATCGGATGTGAATATCCCAGTAAATTGATCCCGATCCCATTAATCATGTCGTATTTAACAGAACCGTCAGCCAACTCAAGAAAAGGACCATTGCCGTTTCCTGTTTTAAGATAATTATAAAAAGATGGGACTCCTCGGCATTGCTCAAGTTTCTTAACTTGATTATGGTTTTCGATTGATAAATTAGGTTGAGGTTTTCTGAGTTGATTTATTTTATCATTCTGATCTTTAATAAGTGTAAATAAATGATCAAGTGATTTATTAATTGATTGGTTATTAGAAAACATGTTTGTCATAATTTAAAATATTGGTTGAGCTGTTTTTCTTGCATTCTTTATTTGCCCAGCAGATAATATTTGTATGAATAATTCTAGCACGAACACGCCGATAGAGTCATTAAAAGTACTCTATAATAATAAAAGCTATAGCGAATCAATTGATGCTTTATTGAAAAATAAAAATAGTTTTAGCAAGGATATTTTTCATTACAATTTAGGTACGCTTTATGCCCAAAAAGGAGAACTTGCCATTGCGCGGTATCACCTTGAGAAAGCAAACTCGATCGGAACACATAAAAATATAGTTAAGAATTTAGATATGGTCAGGCTAAAGTTGGGATTAGAGCAAGAATCTCAAATGTTAGACAAAGTTGATCAATTAAGTTTTTCTATCATGGAAATCAAAAAAGAAGACTATCTTATCGGAGGATTGTTTTTTTTGATGGTTTTTTTTATCGCTTTATTAAAGCTTACTAAGTTTAAGAAAATTTTTTGTTTTTTATTTTTATTTTTGAGTTTATTTTTATTGGGTACTGGACAATTTATTAAAAAAGAATTTTTGACTGGAATTGTGCTGCAAGAATGTCAATTAAGGACGGGTCCTTCATCCATATATCCAGTAAGAACTGTTTTTAAAAGCGGTCAGAAGATTGTAGTGGGTAAAAAGACTGATGGTTGGGTAAAAGTGATGGTGCCCCGGCAGCTTGAAGGCTGGTTATCCCAAAACGATGTGGGGCTCTATTAGGAGGAATGAATGGGTGGATTTAAACACGAAAATGAAGAAGTTGATTTACCAGAGCGATTAAATATAGGAGTTATCAAATATTTTTGGCAATCTAGCCCCTATAATCCCTCCAAGAAAACGACAATTCCGCATTTTTTAAGAAATATAATTGTGTTCAAAGATTTTTCCGATTACGAACGTTATATCCTTTCAAAATTTATCCATGAAAGAACATACGATAATGGCGAGATAATTTTTAAACAAGGTGATTTAGGAATAGGATTTTATCTGATTTATTTCGGGAATGTTGAAATAATTGTGGAAAAGGAAAATCCATCTCCGACCTCTACCACTGACGGATTGGAATATAATTTAATTACTTGTTTAGAAACGAAAGATTATTTTGGCGAACTAGCTTTGTTGCAGGAAAATAGCATAAGAAGTGCAACCGCCATTGCCAAGAATGCTTGTAAATTAATAGGAATATTTAAACCTGATTTGGACGAACTCATAAGGGTTCATCCAGTAGTGGCTACCAAGCTGTTACAATCAGTTTCAATGATAATTGCCGAGAGACTTTATTCAATTACTAAAGAGGTAAAAATTTTAAAGTATAAACTTAGTAAAATGGAACAATTAAATGAAAATGAGGCTAAATAGTAACAAAAAGAAAAAAATAATTTTCTTCTTCTTGTTGATAATAATTTGCATCGGTTTTATTTGGAGTCTTCCCAGATTATCAATACCCCTGCTCATTGCATATGTTTTGTATTTAATTATCGAGCCAACTATTCCCCAACTTATAAAATTAGGGGTAGGAAGAAATCTGGCAGTTATAATTATTTTTTTAAGTTTAGCAATTATTTCAATTATTCCTATTGTGGTGTTAGTACCCACCATAAAGACGGAAGTAGAAAATGTTGGAATTTATTTACCCAAAGTGGAAACATATATCAAAACCCAATACGAGGGTACTCGACTAGTTATTTTGCAAAAAATGGGAGTTGAAATTAGCAATGAATATTTAAAAAATGCGATTGTTTATGTGACAGACAACCTGCAAAAAATCATTATCAATATTCCCAAACTCCTAGCATCTTTGTTGGAATGGTTATTAGTGATCCCCTTTTTGCTTTTCTTTTTTTTAAAGGATGGGTTTTCATTTAAAAGAATTATTTTGAAACTTGTTCCTAATGAAATTTTTGAAAGAACTTATTATTTATCTAACGAATTAAACAAGAAAATTGGTGACTATATATTTGCCAAATTTATTGAAGCTAGTATTGTCGGGACTATTATTTTTATTGGACTTTTATTGATGGGTGTCCGGTTTGCGTTTCTTTTGGGCATTGTAGCGGCTTTCACAAATATCATACCCTATCTTGGGCCATTTTTAGGATTATTACCTGCCGTCATTTTAGGCTTGGTAGAGCATGGAATACAATCTCCAGAGTTTTCTGGAATATTGTTTCTATATTTGGCAGCCAATATTATTGATTTGGGTTTTGTTTTTCCTATATTGGTTTCAAAAATGGTTAATCTGCATCCCATAATCGTAGTTATCAGTGTTATAATCGGATCACATTATTTAGGGGTGGCGGGTATGATTATTTCAATACCTTTAGCGGCTGCTTTTAAGCTGGTCGTTACGCAAATTTATTCTGAAATATATGGGCGTGGGCGAGTTCATTAACTTCCTTTAAATTTTCATCTATCATTTAGGTTAATTTGTCGGTAAGCACTCGTTCTGCGTAAAACATCTGAGAATGTTTTACGGATTTGGTGAGATTTTACGTAGTGATGGTGCTGGATCTGTGATTATTGAGTTCGAAGGATCTATTTTACCAACCCATTAATCCCATATCTGAGTATTCGGGGATTAGATGTCCATCACTGTCTATAACTCCAACTGTAGTTGATTTCGTGAGATTGTTAAAAATATATGTTTTCGATATATCTTTTGGGCTAATCTGATTAACATAGTTTCCTGCAGACTGTATTAGCACATTGTTATTAATGTAGTACGGCCCGGATAACGCACTCGAGTTATTCAGATCAATCCTACCGACAAAAGTGTTGTGATGTAGATAAATACTTTTGACCGGTCCTTTCCCAAAAACAGTGTCGGGGTCGCGATTGATAAAGATCGCATCACCTGACGGGTTCTGAATAAAATTGTGGTCAATTTCAAAATTTCCGCACGGTACATCCTCACCGGTCATATCTCCACCAATAGGACTTTGCGAGACATTATAAATCTGGTTGCCCCTGACAGTGATATTGGTGGCATCAACTTTTAATGCTATCCCTTCAATGCTTGAACCTTTGGTAGTGGTGTCTATTATGTCATGAATTACATTGTCCTCTATCAATGCCTTATTCGTATCATAGATTTTAATTGCCGCGCCATGGTCTAACGTGTTTAGTTCGCAGTCTTGAATAACAACATTGCTTCCGTGGCTAGAGCGTGACAAAAGAATGTATGACTGATTATAGTGAGCTGTTGTCACTGCACCGTGATTATAGCCTTTAATCCTCCTAAACACCGGCGTTGCTGCGCTAGGTGCTGTAAATGTCTTACCTGTCCCGTTTGTTACGCTCAAACCATCAATGTAGATTGTATTCGGATTGTTTTCCTCGAAGAAGATGTGGGTGTAAGCTCCCTCAAAGTCTATTACCGGAGTCTCGCCTGGATACGCTAGCCATACTAACGGCTTGACGTTTGTAGAGAACGCTATATTCTGATTTTCTTCGTCGCCAAAAGAACTCAAAAATGCGTCAACGTAATAGGTTCCTCCTTTAAAGTAGACAAAATATCCAGCATATGTAGATGACCATTTAGCGTTGTAGCAACTACCTCGATACATATCTGATATAGTCAAAAACGGGTTATTAAGGGTTCCCGTCCCTGTGCCTATCTTTCCGGCTGGCAAAGAGTTTGCTCCATCAACTCCAGTACAGGCTGTTGTTGTAGCGTGGTTTCCTTTCACTGGGTCTATAAATATAAAACCAGATGTTGTTACTGTTATCGTCCATGAAACTGTTTGTATTGCACCTTCAGAATCTGTCACTTTAAGAGTGACAGAATAAGGAGTCGTAGAAATAATAGGGTTAGGCCATACAATAATACCTTTAAGTGAATCAATGTTCATTCCTGCAGGAAATTTTGTAAGTTCATATGTATAAGGGAATATACCACCTATAACACCGGCCCTCACATTATACTCAAGACCTGGATAAGCCTTGTAAAATCGATTTTTCACAGTTAATCCTGGTTGCGGTTGTATTATTTCCAGCGGGTAGTTTTTTGTATTTATACATTGGGAATAAGTATAAGTTCCCGACCAATTTCCTAATTGTCCATTGATACAAAGTGCGGTTTGGATTTCAGAAACACAAGTTGATCCGAGGGGAGCTGTAGCCGTTTGATAACGAACTCTGGTGTCCCCCTCTCCGCTGGCAATATTTCCGCAACTGCTGGCCGCTGCAACTGAACAAGTTAAATTGGTAAAAGTTCCAGACCAAGCGGACCAGGTGCCGTTATTACAAGTTCTGGTTTGACTCTGTTGAATCGTCGAGCAGCTTTGTCCGTAGGGAACAGAGCTCGCGCTATAAGCGATTCTTGATTCGGTGCCATTGTTAGGTGTATTTCCACAACTGCTGGCCGCTGCAACTGAACAAGTTAAATTGGTAAAAGTTCCAGACCAAGCGGACCAGGTGCCGTTATTACAAGTTCTGGTTTGACTTTGTTGAATCGTCGAGCAGCTTTGTCCGTAGGGAACAGAGCTCGCGCTATAAGCGATTCTTGATTCGGTGCCATTATGTGGAATTGATCCACAGCTAAGTTTGGGTTGAACAGTTGGAATTAAAGCGGGAGTAGGAACTGGAGCAATTGTGGGTGTTGGCAATACGACAATTTGTGGTTCCTTAGATGCACAAGACCCATTCACTGAAATTTGATAATCCTTACATTTTTTATTGGTTTCAGGAACACAACTTATTAGAGTTAGAACGCATAATACTAGAAGCATTTTTGATAAAAGTTTCATATATAGCTCCAATAATTTAAATAAAAAATTTTGTTATAACCATTATAAATATAATTTAAAAAATAACCTAATAAAGCATATAATTATCTTAAATTATTAGAAAGTTAGGGGTGTTTTTATACCCATACTGTCTTCTAAAATGGGCAGTAAAAAATGCATGGAGTATAAAAGCTTAATGAGGCTAACTTTTAAACTCTCTTTTGACGATTTTTATGCCCCAGTGATACAGTGCTATTATAGGTTATAATTGGTTAGGAAAACTTTATGAAGTTGTTTTTATCTCTAAATGTTATTTTAATAGTTGTTAGCACTATATTATTAATATCTGGACCAGCATACAGTTCGATATATTATGTTTCAAAAACTGGAAATGATACTACTGGTAACGGTTCGATAGAAAAACCTTGGGCCACTCCGACCTATGGCGCAGCTCATGTAGCCAGTGGTGACACCCTTTATATTCGAGCCGGGACGTATGACGTAACTACACCAAGGAACAATAACTATTCAGGTGTTGCTCCTCACGCTGACAATGTGACTATTTCTGGATACCCTGGAGAAAAAGCTATACTTAGAGGGAATAGCGGTATAGCTCCAACAAACTGTGTGATTGGTAGTGGGTATTATGATAGTACAAGTCATCACCATAATGGACTGACCATTAATAACCTAACTATTCAAGGTATGGTCTGTATGACTTGGGCTTCTGATATAACCTTCAAGAATAGCCACGCGTCTATAGGCGGGGATAGTTGGGCTGGCAATGAGCAGGGTGCGGTAGTGTGGCTGCAGGGGTGTGTTGATTGTACCATCCAAAATAACATAATAATCCAGAGCTACGAAGCCCCTGGGGGCAGCACTTCAGCAATTATCGCGTATTCTGGGGTATCTGGGCTATTGATAGAAAACAATGATATATCGGCTTTAGCTGGCGCTTCTGGTGGTCAAGCTGGTGGTAACGGAATTAACCTCAAGGATACGGTTACAAACGCTATCGTCAGGTACAATTATATTCATGACTGTGTCGCTTCGGCGATCTGGACTGCTAACCAAGGGACACCACACGACATTGCTATCTATCAGAACATATTCAATAACAATAACACCGGTAATTCTGATAACGGAGACATAACACACGCGATACTTACTTATAACTTGAATATTTACAATAATACATTCTACAAGGGCAGAAAAGGCGCTTATTTTTCGGGATCAGGTGCGCTGGCAAGCAGTATGACGTTCTTTAATAACATCGTTTACGAGCCAATTCAAAATTTCGTAGGCTGGTATTATAAATCACCATTTTCAGCGTCCTATATGGACTATAATAATTATTATAGGGCATCATCTCCTCAGTGGGTAATTGACTACACTACTTTGAAATCTTTTTCCGCATACCAGTTGGCGTGTCAATCCAAGCTGGTAACCTGTGATCAGACCGGCCACACACTGACAACAAACCCCGGATTTATAAATGCGTCAGGACTCTATAATACCCCGACTGATTTCAAACGTGCCTCGTACCCGTCGAATGGTCGCGGTGGTATCTATCCCTCTGTTATGGGCGCATATATTACAGGAAATGAGAAAATTGGATACATTGGAATTGGTGGCATTCAAAAGATGGGAGAACCTTTAAATTTCAAGAAAACAGATAAACTATAAACATGATTTAAGACTTGCTGCCATTTACCCCTTTATTCATTTTTTTCGTAGAGATTCTTTAAGTGCTTCTTATCAGTTTACCCCAAACTCTCCTTTGACGATCTTTAAGCCTCAGTGATACAGTGCTATAATGTGTTATAATTGGTAAGGAAAGCTTTATGAAGTTGTTTTTATCCCTATGCATTATATTTTATTTGTTAGCAGGTTGTAGTCATGATAGGCCAAAAGGGGAAACAGAGGCAGAGATTCTTTATAAAGAGGCTCAGCAGTTAGTTGAGAAGGAAAGATTTCTACTCGCTATAGAAAAGCTTAATATGATTCGCTCGCAGTTTCCTTATAGTTATTATGCTACTCACGCAGAACTACTAAATGCAGACGTTTTATATAATCAAGAGAATTATGTGGAAGCGGCAGCTGCTTACATTATGTTTAAGGATTTTCACCCTAAGCACCCCAAAAACTCTTACGTTAATTGGAAAATTGCAGAATCTTTTTATAATCAATTGCCTTCAACTTTTGATCGAGACCTTTCGTCCGGGGACGATGCCATTAGATATTACGAATATATTCTGGCCAATTATCCTAACTCTGAATATGAAAAGGACGCTAAAGCACGGATTATATATATAAAGAAAATGCAGGAAGACAAAGAACAGTACGTGGCTGATTTTTATTTTAAAACCAAGGATTATGATGCTGCTATTTTCAGATACAAAAGTATTTTGAATAATTTTGATAATCTCGAATTAAGAAAACACTCTATGGAGAAAATTATAATGGCCAGTTTTTTTCAAGAGAAATATGATGAGTGTAAACAATATGCTAATAGTTATTCAGGTTTTTTTAGTCCAGATCAAAAAGATAAAATTATTAAGATTGGACAGCAATGTCAGGATAAATTAGTCAAATAATAATCATGATTGGTTTATTATTAATATAGGTATTTAAAAATCTTATTGGAGGAAATTTTGATAAATCACAAAGAAACAGATTTAATTAATAAAGCTCGAGATTTTTATAATAGAGGTAGATACAAGGAAGCAAAGATTCTTTTGAATGATATTATTGATGGTAATGGAAAAAGTTCAGAAGCTTTTTATTATCTTGGAAATATTTTTCATATTGATGGAGAGATTGGCAAGGCTATTAAGGCATTTAATAAAGTACTTGAGCTCGATCCATGTCATACCGATGCTTCAATAAGTTTATCTATTCTTTATAATGACATTGGCAAATATGAAGAGGGTAAAAAAATATTTGATCAAACTAATGAACGAATCAAAAGTCGAAAAACCAAAGAAAATGTTGAAGACCGACATATCAATAAAAAATTTGCAGAAAAGCATTACGAATTAGCTGAAATGTATATGAGTTATAATCGTTACGATGAAGCGCTTTATGAATACAACAAAGTAAACGCACTTAACCCGGAGCATTTGGAAGCTCGTATAAAAGTAGCTAAAGTTTATTCTAAAAAAGGATTTGTTTCTAAGGCCCTTGATGAGCTTAGAAAACTTAAAAACGAAAACCCTGGATTTACACCAGCTAGAATTGCTTTGGGGATATTATTTTATGGTAATGGGAAAGTATTAGAGGCTCAAAATGAATGGAGAAATGTATTGGTCAAAGACCCTTACAATTCAGAGGCGAAAATGTATTTGAATTTATCTGAGACGGCTACGGAGACTTCGGTTCTTTAAGTAGAATATTTAAAGAACTGTTAATTCTTTTTTATTTCTTCACTTCTAACAAATGCCCCAATAATGTTTTCTTTCGGAACAAGTGCCCAACGAAATTTTTTTTCATCAGGAGCTTCGTCCATTAGGAAAATATAATTGAGAGGAACTTCAGAAAAAAAGAAACCTTGCTTATTATTACGAGACATCTTTATTGTAAACTTCGTTTTGTTATCAAGCTTTTCATTTTCTTTTACCACTGGGTATTGGGATAAATAATGATTGTCTGGGATGGATAGATCAAAGATTCCCGCATCACCAATTCTTATTTTATTATTTTGTATATCAATTTTTGCTCCCGGAATTCCAATAATTGGAGAAATAAGAAGTAGTTTTTTTGAACCAGCATAGTAACCGATATTAATACCAGATTTAAGAGATTCGATTTTTTGAAAAAATAAATTTTTATTTCCAAATTGTATTTTTATTAAATCATTGGTTTGGGCAAAAGTGTTCAGTGACAACATTGAACACAGAAAAAGGGGGAGTATAAAAATAATTTTCATTTTAAAGCGTTCAGATAAAGAAATAGTATAATTCAATAGTCTTTTTACATATTGAAAAACTAAATCAGTTTAATAAAATAATACGTTGGTTCAATTACTCAATATTATATCAATAATTTTGTATTAAGCTTCTAATTCAGCGTTTTCATGATCAACAACTTTTTCTTCGGTAATTGTGATTTCATGATAGTCAGAACTTACGTCAACTGCTTCAACTCTAGTTCTGGTTCTTTTGCTGTCGTCAGAAGAGTAGTTAACAATGTATTTTTTAAGATCAGCATACATTGGTCTTCTAACTTCTAATTTGTTGTCTTGAAGAACGATTTGTCTGGCAATTTTAGTCCTGTTGTTAATTACAACTGGAGCCTTTAAATTAGCAGACATCTCTGTGACTTGTTTTGGTATGGTCAGCACAGTATAGATACAAGCATCTTGTAAATTATCAAGTGAAATACTGTTTAATTCAGCCGGAAGCAGCTTGACCGTGTAATTGGGATCAAAAATTTTAGGTTCAATTATTGGAAATGCTACTGCTTTGTCTTCAGTTGATTGAAGCCACAAAATTAATGTCTGGTCACCTGGGTCAACTACAAAAAATCTTTTAAGATTTTCAAAACCTAAAATACCATCTTTAAATGTTATAATATCTTTTTTTTCTACTTCTAAAATCCCAAATCGCGTTGTGTTTATCTTCACAGATTTCCTCCTAAAAAAGGGGTAGACGACCCTCTCAACGATTGTAGCAGTGAGTATTATAAAAGGGCAAGTGGGAAATTATTACTTATTTAGCTCTTCAGTTAAATTTTGGATATCAGTCAAATCAGCTTCTGAAGCTTCAGTGTTCTGATCTTGAATAGCCTTATAGACTTCCTCTCTGTGAATTTTTGTTTCTTTGGGAGC
>MEPW01000039.1 GCA_001769975.1 Bdellovibrionales bacterium RIFOXYA1_FULL_36_14
AAATGAAATTACTCCCGGAAACTTCATTTTCAGAACCAGGGAATTCGAGCAAATGGAAATGCAGTATTTTGTAGCTCCCGGAACTCAACGCGATTTTTTCAATATGTGGCAAGAACTTAGATGGAACTGGCATGTAAGTAACGGTATGCGCTCAGAAAAAATGAAATGGTTTCAACATCCAGAAGAAAAACTCGCCCATTATGCTGATTTGGCGTTTGATGTTTATTATGAATTTCCAATGGGATGGGATGAGATTGAAGGAATCCACTCCAGAACTAATTTTGATCTAAAAGGACATCAAGAATTATCCGGCAAAAAACTAGAATATGTAGATCAAGCAACTAATCAAAAATTTCTTCCATACGTAGTAGAAACATCAGTGGGTTGTGATCGAACTCTTCTTGCCCTGATGTGTGATGCTTACCGGACAGAAAATGAGGGCGATAAGGAAAACGAAAGGGTTGTATTAAAATTCCACCCCAAACTTGCGCCTATCAAGGCTGCAGTTTTACCCCTTATGAAAAAGCCTGAGCTTGAAGAAGTCGCCAGTAAACTCTATAAAGATCTTCAGGAAAACTATAAAACTGATTATGATATAACTGCTTCAATTGGAAAGAGATATCGAAGACAAGATGAAATTGGAACACCTTATTGCATCACAATTGATTACGATACCCTTCAAGATCAAGCAGTGACAATTAGGGAAAGAGATTCCATGACTCAAGAAAGAATCAATCTTTCAAACGTAAAGAAATATTTATTGGATAAATTTAAATTCTAATATGCAAGAATTACAAATGCTCACCATTAATCTTATGCGCAATCAAAAATTTGATGCGCTCGCAGTTGGTATAATTGATTTTAAACTTGGTGACTTCAAAAGTTTTGAAGTCCACGATACGAACGTTTTTTCCAAATCGCCAGAGCTTTATTTTGACATGGCCAGTTTAACCAAATCCATGACGCTAGCTGCAAACTATTTACTCCATCCAGAATGGTTTAATGGCGATATGATTCTGCTACTAAACCACCGGGGTGGATTACCCGCCTGGGGAAGATTGTCTGGACGCTTATCTAAAGAGCAATGGCGCCATCAAATTAACTCATACCCAATAATACCCTCGCAAACATTATACTCTGATTATTCTGCCTTAAGATTAATGCTAGAAATAGAAAAAAAATCTGGCAAGGACTTTAAAAAATTATGTTTTGAGTATTTAGATAACGAAATAAAATTCTGGAAAGACATAGAAGATAAATCAAAATGCCCAATTACCGGAATTAGAAACTCTAAACCAATCCAAGGAATCGTACATGATGATAATGCCCACATAATTTCCGAATTTTGCTCCCATGCAGGATTATTTGGAACAGTTAATGGAGTATGCAAAACTTTACTAACTCTCGAAAAGAAAAAGCAGTTAACTAACTTTATGTCTGAAGAGTTTGATAAAAAAAACCATGAAAGGTATATTGCAGGTTGGGATACTATTGAAGATTATTCCAATACTTTGGCCGGAGATGGAGCTGGATTAAAAACTTTTGGACATCTGGGTTTTACCGGAACTTCTATCTGGATTGATGCTGAAAAGAAAATAGGACATGTAATATTAACTAATGCGACCAGAGATAATTGGTACGATCGCAAAGGATTAAATGATTTAAGAAAGGGAATTGGGAAATATATTTGGCATAAACGTTTTTTTTAACAAACTTATAAAATTCCATTACAAGGATGCGTGATATGGATTTAAAAAATAAAGCTGATTTTTCTAAGTTAAAAAATATTAATAAAGTCTTTTTTTATCGTGTATGTGGAGTTGGTATGGGCGCCACTGCATGTCTTCTTAAAGAAAAAGGTCTCAAAGTTGCAGGAGCCGATACTCTATACGCCCCGCCCATGGGTGATTATCTCAAAAGTATGGGGATTGAATGTCTTGAAATAAAAGATCTGACCGATGAATATTTAAAGGGATTTGATCTTATCGTAGTTGGAAACGTAGTACCTGGTAACAGTGACGAAGCTCGGAGGATTGAAAATTTGGGAGTACCTTTCAGCTCATTTCCTGAAACACTTGGTAAACTTATTCTTAATGATATTAATGTTATCGGAATTTCTGGTACTCATGGCAAAACCACTACCACTTATTTAATGGCGCAGATTTTTGAAAATTTAAACGAAAAGCCTGGATATTTTATTGGTGGAGTAATCGCTGACCGCCCCTCTTCAGCCTTGGGCGATGGCAAATATTTTTTCATTGAAGCCGATGAATATGACAGCGCATATTTTGAAAAAATTTCCAAATTCAGACTTTATTCAATTAATCATTTAGTTTGTACATCACTTGAATTTGATCACGCGGACATTTTTAATTCTATCGAAGATATCAAATATCAGTTCAAGGCTTTAATTCCCTCTGTAGAAGGTAGTTTTATCTGGAATACCGACTATGAAGCCCTAGGTGAACTTAAAAACGAATACTCCAACAAAACTATTACTGCCTACGGGGAAAACTCAAAAATTGGGCCTAGATATCTTGACGAATCTAACGGTCAATCTCGTTTTGCTCTTTTAATTGATAACCAAGAAATTGAATTTCAAACAAATTTGGTGGGAAGACACAATATTTTAAACCTGACTACTTGTATCTTATTTGCCCTCGATTGCGGTTTTAAAGTAGATAAAATCAAAAAAGCAATTCTTGATCTAAAAATGGTAAAAAGACGCCAAGAAGAAAGAGGCTTTTTCAACAAGGCACTCATTATTGATGATTTTGCCCATCATCCCCGAGCGGTTGAAGTTACGCTAGATGCAATTATTACCAAGTATCCACAGAAAACCATACATGTCATCATTGAACCACAATCCGCTACAGCTAGAAGTTCAATTTTTCAAAAAGAATTTGCCAATTCACTTTTACGTGCTAGCAGCGTAATGATTGCCAAACCATCTAAACCGACTACAGTTAAAAATTCAAAAGATTTAGATTGTCATCAGTTGATGGAGGATATAAACAAAAAAGGCACACCGGCAAAACTTGCAAGCAATCTGGATGAATTATTTAGTTTTATTGAAAATTGTTCTCAAGAAGAAAGCATTCTTTTAATTTTAAGTAACGGCACTTGTATGGGTCTTTGGCAATCCCCCTGGGCTAAAAATTTAAAACCCAATGTGTAATACTAGAACTCTCGAAACTTTAATTTTCTTACTAAGTATAAGTTTTTCTCTATCACTATGGGCAAAAGAGTCACAAAGACTTCCGGAAATTATTGGCACAGAAACTTCTATCATTAAAAAATTTAATCTTCTTCAAAGTAAAATGAGTGCTTTATATTGTTCTCCAGGTACTGAAGAAACTTTTAACCGATTACTCAAAAATTATAGAGGAAATGGTTTTTTTTTACCATTGACCCATAATGAACAATTGGATAATGATACTATTTCCAAATATCTTCCGCAGATATATGAAAAAATAAAATGGATAAAAGCCCAAAGACAAAACCTTGATTTACACAAGAATCTTCTTGATATAAAAAAAAGTGTTGCCGATCTGCGCTTACTTTTAAACATACTACTTGAACAAAACAAGATATTTTATTCTTCTAATAATCCTGAAGATAAAAGAAATGCCGACAAAAAATCAATAGTATTTTACGATTTTTTAAAAATTAAGTATGGTGAATTAATTGCCAAAACCCCCTTTTTCCTTCCCTACAATTTCCCCGCTGATTACTTAGAACTTAGAAAAAATTTCGATCAAATTAAAGATAACAAAGATAGTAAAAGTGTAAAAAAAGCCAATGAAATATTTTTCCTTAGAAAAATCCTAGAAGATGGAACTGCTCAACCTGATCACAGTAATAATGATTTATTCTTTAGGACTACACTGAGCACTCTCTATTTAAGTTTTAAGGGACAAGACCGGCACCTTACGGAGGCACAAAGGGTTGACCTGGATTATATTTTAAAAACCATGGAATATAATTTAAGTCTTGGAAAAAAGCACCTATCTACCCGACTAAATGAATGGGAGCAGCGTACTCAAAGAATCTATAATTTCTATCAAAGTATTTTGAGTGGCCGATATATTGAAGATGGTAATGTCATTAAAGCTGATGAAATAGTTAAAATCAAATCCAGTGACCGGTTTAAACTAAGTGAATTTATTACCTCTAAATTTACCCAGGTTTATCAATTCTGGGCCAAGCAAGATGAACTTATGAAATACTTTTACGTAATCGATACTATCTTATATAACGAGATTGGAAATATTGATGCTCCTGATAATCTAGAACGGAAAGACATAACTCAAATTATTATCAATCGTTTCTTTGAAAAAAAATATAATCGACTCTCCACGCTTGATTCCTTATGGAAGAATCTATTTGGAAATTTCGATAAAAAAACTGATGAAAATTTGTGGCTCAATCTATTATTTAAAGAAGGCGAATTTTCATTCACTTATTACTATATGGATGCCAGTTTGCGTGTTTTTTGCCCCAGTATGACTAAGCAGAGCAAAAAAATTCGTAATGAGAATTTATTAATCGCTATTTCTGCACTTAAAAAGCCAGATGATCAATTTAAAGCACTTCGCTATTTTTCTCGAATCTCTATGCTTGGTAGAATTGACATGACAACGCTCTGGCAAGACTACAAACTCATCCCTGAACGTCCAGGTAATTTAATAACTGATAATACAAATATTAAAACAAAATACCAACAAAGCCGGTACAATTTGTTGTATCGATTTCAAGATGGGGCAAAACTTAGTTATGATGTACTAGAAATTGACAACAAAAATTATGTTAAGGAAGTGGGTACATTACGTTTTTACAAATACCGTTCTCCTCACCTGTTTAAATATTTTCAAAAAAAATAAAAGTCTTGTTGCCCATATGAAAAGATGAGTGTATAGTTCCCCCCGGTTAGTGTATTATTTATTTAGTCATACTTTTGTAAAAAGGGGAGTTGTCTATGTTAAAAGATTATATTTTTACCTCGGAATCAGTAACTGAAGGTCATCCCGATAAAATTGCCGATCAAGTATCTGACGGTGTTTTGGATGCCATGCTCGAGCAAGATCCAAAATCCAGAGTGGCCTGTGAAACTCTTTGCACAACAGGGTTAGTGGTAGTTGCTGGTGAAGTGACGACAAAAGCGTATGTTGATATTCAAAAAGTGGTAAGAAGAACCATTAGAGATATTGGTTACGATCACTCTGCCAAAGGTTTTGACGCCAATTCATGTGCGGTTATGGTTGCCTTAGATGAGCAATCTCCAGATATCTCCCAAGGGGTTAGCGAAGGCATTGGTACTTTTAAAGAACAAGGTGCTGGAGACCAAGGAATGATGTTTGGTTATGCAATTAATGAATCAGATAACTTTATGCCTCTTTCAATTGACCTATCACATAAGCTTTGTATGAAACTTACCGAAGTTAGAAAAAATGGTCTTCTACCACTTCTTAGACCAGACGGTAAAAGCCAGGTTTCGGTCCAATATGAAAACGGTAAACCATCTAGGATCGATGCTGTTGTAATTTCTTCACAACACGCTGAAGAATTTAAACTCAAAGATATTGAAGAATCAATAAGAGAATCTGTTATTAAAAAAGTTATCCCATCCAACATGATGGATAAAAATACCAAAATTTATGTTAATCCAACCGGAAGATTTGTAGTTGGCGGACCTCAAGGAGATTGCGGTCTTACTGGTAGAAAAATAATTGTTGATACCTACGGTGGACATGGTGGGCACGGTGGAGGAGCTTTCTCAGGAAAAGATCCATCTAAAGTTGACCGTTCTGCAGCTTATGCTGCCAGACATATTGCTAAACACATTGTAGCAGGCGGATTTGCTGGTAGAGCACTTGTTCAAGTAGCTTACGCTATTGGAGTTGCCCAACCGGTATCTTTAATGGTGGAAACCTTCGGCACCGAAAAAGTTGATGTTATGAAAATCAATAGCGCTGTAAGAGAAATTTTTGACATGCGCCCAAAAGCAATCATTGAGCGACTCGATCTTCTTCGACCAATCTATCAAAGAACTGCTGCTTACGTACACTTCGGTCGTGTATCTAGCAACGGTTTTACTTGGGAAAAACTAGATAAGCTTGATGAATTAAGAAGCATCCTTCAATAATAAATTTAAAATACGTCCACACTTTTGAGATTAATTTTGTCTTGGGAGTGTGGATTTTTTATTTTTCATAATTACAGTCTTTC
>MEPW01000040.1:0-15236 GCA_001769975.1 Bdellovibrionales bacterium RIFOXYA1_FULL_36_14
TGTGAAAATGCTATTTGTGGTGTTTGGGTCCCAAACACTTATACCAATAATAATTGTAATCTTGTTGCCGACGTTTCCTTGACAACCTCGATTACACAATATGGAATTACCTGGACATTTGCTGCTCCGGTAAAATATGGCCAATTCGCAAATGGTGACTATTGGGTAGTAGACCCCGGTGATGGTGTTAAAATTATAAAAATTAATCCAGGTCATGTCGTTCACACCGATGGTATCAGGCATATGAATGGTTCCATGATTAACCCCTCAACCAGTATCCAAGGATATGATGGTGCTCGTGATTACGATGCCACTAAAAATGTTGGTATCGGGATCTCTAATCAAACGCCCCTGGTTCTACGGGGTAATAGTTCACTGGTATCAACCATCAGCAATTTAGTCCAAGGTGGTACAGACCATATTAGCTACGTTAAAACTGCCGCAGTTTTAACTTGTTTATTTTCTCCAGCTGCTATAGATAGCTTCCGCCCCGGAATAAGTTCACCAATTAAAACATTGCACAATCTTAAAAGTATTAATTATTCTCTATTAAAAAATTACACTCCACCTGTTGCCCCACCCGATATATCCACCTTGGCCAACCAATTTCAAATGGTATGGTTGGATCACGGCGGTTGGACCACTCGGTTTATGCGACCATCCGACGGTATTCCAGAAAATTACTATTACACCAGCTTTTTTGCCAACGCTGCCCTAATGCTTCATCTAAACTATACGTTGGAACAAAAAAAGAAACTGCTTATAAATTTCGTTCAATTGGGAATAGATCTATATAGTTTTTTAGAAAGTGGAAACCGCGGTTGGGGTCCTGATGGCGGAAATATGAATGAAAGAAAATGGCCAATTATGTTTGCCGGCATAATGTTAAACTATGCACCGATGAAAAACATTGGTTTTAAATCAGGTGATTATTTGTATACCAATGGACACGGCCCGGGCAATGCTCCAAGCGATTATGTTTATTTTGGAGAAGATGGCCAGACATTTTATGTTGCCCAAACAGACATTGATATAACCAATAGTGCTTCTTGGATTCCTGATACGCGTTCAGCTCCCAATTACCCCTACACAAAAGCAATGCTTGGTATGCCAGAGTGGGGCATTAGATATTCTACAAACCCTGCACGTTCGGATGCTTCATGGAATGCGAGCTACAGATCTATTGGAACAGGAGTGAGAACATGGGCAGGAACCTCCATCGCCGTGAGAATGATGTGCGCAAAGACTGCTTGGAATCACAATGTTTATTTTGATTATATCGACAGATACATGGCAATATCCAAAGGTGACCGCGATCCTTTTGGTTATATAGTCCCTGGAGAAAAAGTAGGTGCTCGAGCAACTGGATTTATCGGTGCAATGTACGATACCTACAGAAACCAATTATCAGAATAATACGAAAGATATTATTGGAGACCTTTCTATGAAAATTTTATCAATTATTAGTTCATTGTCTTTGATATTATTTATTACATCTTGCGTTCCAGATGCCAATAAAAAATGTAAAGATGGTCAGGTCTTAGTAAATGGGACTTGCGTAGTAAAAGAACAACATATTATTGTAGAACCAACTCCAACTCCAGCTCCAACTATAATACCGACCTTGGTTCCTACAATAATACCAACTCCAACTATACAACCAAAACTTAGTTGTGGGTCAATTCCTCATAACGGTACTGAATCAAGAATCGCTTATAGTGCTACTTCTGTAGCCTACGGGCAAAGTTGCTCATCTATCCAGCAAACCCAAACTCGTACCTGCAATAACGGTGTTTGGTCTGCTTGGTCTGGATCGTATCAATATTTAACTTGTAGTGTGCAAGCGGCCCTTGCCTGCGGAACTATTGCTTCCGGAGCGTTTGAAGTACGAACCATGTATCAAACAGCCGCAGTTAACGAAGGCCAAACTTGCGTATCGGAAATCCAAAATCGCAAATGTACCAATGGTCAATTTGGTAGCTGGTCTGGAACATATACGCAATCCAGATGTGTAATTTCCAGAATACGCTACGAGAGTGCCACGATTAACGCAGGGGAAACCTGTAAGTCACAAAATCAAATTATGACTTGTGAAAATGCCATTTGCGGGGTGTGGACACCTAATAATTATTTATACCCAACATGTACCTTGGTAAGTTCTAATACTGGTAGTAATAAAACTTCAATCACAGCTCAAGTAATTCGTAACCAAGCTGGTTCCGGAGAAACTTTTATAAGTTCTGGATTTCCGTTTCCACCTGGATTAGTATCTGAATCGGCAATTAGCTCTGGAACCATTCAAGTTTTTGTAGAAGGTGTAGAAATTGCAGCCAATGTTTCCGCTCTTCGAGGAAGACATCATGATGGCTCGATCAGATCTGTCTTAATACAGTTTAAAATTCCCCACATGACCCAAGGGGATGTTCTAACCGCTCAAGTCATTGTTGGAGGAGCTGTCAGATCCATGCCCGATCCTGCTTATCAACGACCAACTCTCAATACGGTGTTAAACAACAACATATTATTTCCAACAAATCCAAGTTACATAACATCCACACAAATAACATTTCAACATTTGCTCCCCTTTGGTCAGGGCACTTCATCGGAAGAAAAACAATACACCACTCTTGCGAATGATCGGTTTGATGCGCTAGTGATTAGTGACAATTCTGGTACAGCCAGATACGAAGAAGTTAGGGCCATGATCACCCTATGGGCCCGCAGTGGAAATATAAAGTATTTTAACAAAGCAGTATCGCAAAGTGTAGAATGGCTGGATTACTCAACGCCAGGGGCAGCAGGAGAACCCGTATGTAAGGCTGACAAATATGTGAACCCTGATGGTCGAATCTTGAGTAATGAAAAAAACTGTGGTTTAGCAGCAGAATGGCAATTCGCCAGAGTTTTTAGTTATGCATCTATGTACCTGTTAACCGGATACCGGGACTATTGGGCCATAGTGGCTTACAATGCTAGCTTTCAACAATATGGGATATCAGATCAAACGTTAGCTGATAAGAATGTAATAGGCTTTAGTCAATATGATTTACCAAGGTTTAACTATGCCCAACACTATGGCAGTATGATTGCAGCTTTAATGATTGATGCCACTATGCCTATAAGTGGACAATGGTTTGGCGCACGAAAATATAATTGGAAAGATCAGTTAGAGTGGACACTCAATGCTATTAAAACCAATGAATGGAATTTCCAATGGCTCCCTTTCAATGCTGGTGCAGGAACAGTTCCTCCCGCCGGAACAATTATTAATCAAGGTACAGTGTCTGCTCAGTTACTGGGTATCTATCTGGCAAAACACGATCCACAAGTGTTTGCAGGCCAATCAATGCCAATCAGCGGATATATGCAAGTGAATAATATTTCGGGAGGTACTTTTAAAGTAGGTGCTTTAAGCGGACTAACCGCTTATGCAACCGGGCCCAATGAATCGGATTATAGACAAGGAATGACCGGAGTAAGAAGTAACAGTCCTAGAGGTGTTAATTTAGGAACGGATACAGTTATTCCAGTGTTTCAACTGACTTTTCCAAGTCATTTTCTCATCGACTATTATTTAATGGTAAATGCTGATAGTCGCATACCATTAATGGTAAAAAGAAATCTGGATATTGTATTAAAACAAATCAGGCCACTTAGTACTGTTATAAACGGAGGTCAGTGGGGCAACCCTGTTTATGGCAACTCTTACGTTTTAAAAAACCCTGTAGATATGATTGGTAAAGCAAACCCTTACGAACTTCCTGAGTATGCGCGGATGCTGGCCTTTGTGATAAGGACTATAGGAGACGATACCGTCAATGGTGCCTCTTATTCAACTTGGTATAATCGATTAATTGATACCGCCAATAACTCTCCTATTGGCGTACTGATATGGCAGTGGAAACTATTTGGCCAGTTTTATGGATTCGGTGCTGATACACCATGGATGATGTCGCAAAAATCCTTAGTGGGGACAGTAGGTATGCGAATACCTATAAATTATACCGATATACCCAGAGACATCCCGGATCTACAAAGAAAATAGTCTAACCGGCTGACAGTTTAAATTTCACTTACAAATATAATGGTAAAAAGCTTGGGATTTTCGAATTTTAAAATTCAAGAAATTCTTTATCTCGTATAAATTGCCCTCTCACTTCTGGTTCATCATTGATTATCCAAAGAATACCTACGACACCTTCCTCTACAGATCGAATCGCTTCGGGTCCTCCAAGATCGGTTCGTACCCACCCTGGACAAATAGAATTAACATGAAGATTGGTTTTTTTAAATTCTGCAGTCAAAATCTTAGTAAGGGCATTCAATGCAGTTTTTGAAATACGATAAGCCGGAGTCCCGCCTCCCATTTCTCTTAAAGCCCCCATACCTGAAGACACATTAATAATATCTGCCCGCTTTGTTTTGTTCATGAAGGGTAAAACATGCTTGGTTACATTATAAGCTCCTACTAAATTTAATTGTAAGGTTTGATTTAAAACCTCTACCGAAGTATCTAGCGGATTATCAGGATTTACTTCAAAGCGCTTGGGATCAAATAAACTACCTGCATTATTAATTAATACATCAATCGTACCTACATCTTTTTCAATAAACTTAGCCAGATGTTTTATACTTTCACTCTGGGTGACATCAAGTAAATAAAAAATAACATCCCCTTTGATACTGTCTTTTGCCTTTAATCCTTTCTCTTCATTTCTCGCCGTTAAAATTACCCGATGACCACTTTCAGCCAGCTCTTTGGCTGCCTCATAACCAATTCCCCTATTTGCACCCGTTATAAGTACCGTTTTTTTTCTAAACATGGCCCCTCCATGAATTTTAAGACACTTCAAATGTGGTTAATCTTCTCATTGATTATGTTTGGCAATCACTTATCTCAATTTACTATTCATCTGGAATTTCGGGTTCCACCAATTGGGCAAGTAAAGTCAAGGATTCTTGCCATCCCTGATAGCACATTTCTGTAGGAATCACGTCAGGAACGCCTTCTTGCACAATTATAAGTTCGGTCCCACAAGCAACCTTTCGAAAAGTAACTGTTACTTGCATATCACCGGCTAACTTAGGATCATCAAACCGATCAATATATTTAATATACTCGTTGTGCCTTAACTCGACATATTTTCCGCTAAAAGAGTGATTTTTACCTGTCGAAAAATTACAAAAGGACATTTTATATTCCCCGCCAACCCGAGTATCGATCTTGTGAATCTTGGCAGTAAATCCATGAGGAGGATACCATTTAACTATAGCATCCGGATCTAAAAAAGCTCGATAAACTTTTTCAGGTGGTGCGCTGAGTATACGGTGTAAATGAATAGCATTAGCCATTTTACCCTCCTTGCGTTTTCAATATAATTACTTAAATGAGTGCAGGCCAATCATATTGCCCTCCGAATCGTATGCTAGGGAAATAAAGCCATACTCACCAATAGAAAACTTGGATTTTTCGATTTTGCCCCCAAACTCTTTAACGCGCGACTCTTCTATCGCACAATCTTCGCAAGCAAAATAAATTAAAACGCTATTTTTTCCCGACGAATGACCAGGCATTTTAACCAAAGCCCCATTGGCACCGTAAGATTTCATATTCCCAGAAAAAGCCAACATTTCAATCTCGTGTTCCAGGCTAGCTGGGTTTGGAAGCCTTTTAAGCTCAACTCGAAAAACCGATTCATAAAAATTCTTGGCCCTTTGCATGTCTTCGACATAGACTTCAAACCAACCTATCGTATTATCTTTTTTATTTTCCATAGATCCACCATCATTTTTAATAAATTATTCTTAAAGGCAATAATGTTAGACAGGTTTGTGTTTTTTCAGCGAAATAGTTTACAAAATATTCATGCTTTGCGATTTTTCATGGCCTATCCTGGCATACATTAAATGATTTGATATTTTTTGCTAGCAAAATTCAGCACTTCCGCCACTTTTTACAGCCAAAATAACTAAAAAGTATACATTTTATGAACTTGGACTAAAATATTATTAGCGGAAAAAATTAAGGTGATGCTCTATGGCTGAAAAAAAAGAGGCAAAAAAAAACTATCATGTTTTGTATCTTGGTGTTGATAAAAGATACTCAGAATCACTGGAAGCAAAACTTTTGCAAGAATACGAAGGACAGAGTTTTGAAATAAACTTTGAAAAATTTTACAAAGTTAATGATGATAATTTCGTAGAATTAGTTGAAAAGATGTTAAGTTCTACCGCTGATATAATTCTTTTGGACTATAGTTTTCAATCTGAATCAGTAATGAAGGCAGTCTATTTAGTAAAACAAATGGCGCCAGAGCGTCCTTTGATTACTTTATATGATCATCAAAACAAAATAAGTCAGAGAGAGGATTGTCTTCTTTATAATGTCGTTTTAAATCATTTAAAAAGTGGTGAAGACAATTTAAATGTTTTATATAGTCTTTGTTACCTAATGTTCAGAGAAAAAACTAATGAGCCCAAAGTTACTCAGTGTAAAATGAAAGAACCTGAGCCATGTAAAACAGTAGATAAAAGTAGAATCGTTTATCTTTCTAAAGATGGACCTAAGATTGAAACTCGAAATTTATTAATAAGCGGCGATATTATAGATCTTGATATTAAAATCGATGAAAAAATAATTCCTTCCAAGAAATATATTGTAAAAAAGGTTGGCAGCGACGGTATCCATTACAGCTCTAAAAAATATTGGGCTTATCTTAATTTTGCATATATTGATCCAATCCCACTTCCAGCCAGGGCCTCCAAGTTGGATAAATTAAAAAATCAAGACGATAACAGCAAAATTATTGTGCAAATTGATGAAGAGATAAAACCCGCAGTAGCGCTATGGTTTGATGAACAGATTCTACCTAAAAACCATCCCTTAAAAACTCCTTTTCTGGTGATTGATCCCAAAATGCAAATTTTTAAAAATAATTCCCATGAACTTTGGAAGTTTAAAGAAGTCATGCGTTTTAAAAGCAATACCAGTAATCTACTTAAAGAATTTGAGCATTACAAACCAGTCATTATTGCATTCCAATTCGAAGAAAAAATAGAATTAACCGATGAAGAAAAAAAACAAGGTCAAAAAGAGCTTCCAGTAAATGATGTCAACTCACTAAAAGAACTAGTTAAAACTATCAAACAAGTTAAAGGATATCTGCCCTATCTATTTATTTTCAATTATGCCGCAAAAAATTCTGAAGAATTAAAAAAGTTGCTAGATTATCCGAATATTATTTCTAGCAAAGACGTTATAACTAGCCTACATATTCAAAAGTGCATTGCACTTTTAGAAAAGAAAAATGAGGAAGGATTTAATATAGAAAATGAAGGCAACGTATTCATTCCGCTTGATGATCAATTGAGTACAGCTGGATTTAATCATAAAATCGATATCGTAAATATGAATGAGCTGGCTTTCGAATTTTCTTCCAAAGAGAAATTTAATTTATATGAAACTTTTTATATGGAAGAACCAGTCAAAACATATTTCACTATTGTTCCCCACAGAATAAATAGCCCTTTTGAAAAAAATAACAGTATCTACCGAGGAATTTTTCATTCTTTTGATGACGAGCAAAAAAAGGGAATTAGAAAATACGTAATATCTAAAAAATAACTAATTGATCTTATAAGCCATAACTTCGGGCCAGACCCTGCACATAGATAATAAGAGTGCTGCAATAATAGGCCCAATTAGAACTCCCAAAAGACCAAACACTTGAATACCACCAATCACTGAAATTAGCCCAATAAAAGGATGGAGACGCTCTTTCGAACTTTTTAAAACTAACGCTCGAATAAGATTATCCATTAAGCTTGCCACAATACCAATCATAATCATGATAATAATACTTGAAGATGAACCATAAAAAATTAGATAGATAATCCCAGCACCCCACACCGGCACCGAACCAATCAGCGGTATGAAGGAAAAAAAGAAAGTAGCTACACCTGCTAGAAATGCGTTTGGTAAACCCAGAATTAAAAACCCCGATAAAACTGTAATTGCTTGGGCAATAGCTGCCAAAAAGGATGATAAAAAAGCAAACTTAAATATTTCATTAGAGGTAATAATTAGATTATTTTTAATATATTCATGTAAGGGTATTAAATTTGAAATAAAATTCTTGATTTTTTCTCCGTTCAAAAGAAAAATAATAAAACTGAATAAAATAAAAAAAGTATCTATAAACATTGAAGGTGTTTTAGCAGCTATATTGATGGCAATTTCCTGAATAGTTTCTACTGCAAATTTAGTTACTTTTATTAACTGATCATCCAAAGAATATGGGTCGGAAATAAAATAATTAAAAAATGGAGATTCTTTCAAGCTATTTGTAATAGAGATGAAAGATATATTTGAGGAGGAAACAAATTGGGTCAATTTACTAATTTCCAGTACGGATTTTTGAAGAAAAAAGAACATAGGAACAATCATTATGATAACAAAAAAAATTAAAATCAAATAAGCCGCCAACTGTGCAGGTACTTTTTTAGCAATTAATATATTCAAAAGAGGACGCAATAGTTGCGCCAGGAAAGCTCCGCCAACAATTGCCAAAATGAAATGAGAAGTTATAACGAATGAAAGTATAATGATAATAATAAAAAAAACAAAAAATGAAATTTTCGAGAAATGATTATTGATGTTTGAATTCATGAAGATGCCTTGTTATTTTCAATAAAGGATATATTCATGAGTTATACACCTATTTTTCACGTATTCATGTAATAATGCTCATAATGAACATGAATTCATTCTTTAATTGGTTTTTCTTCATATTGAGCATGCTAGCTTAACGTTAAGACTTCTTATAAAAATCAACCAAGGGAAAAATATGTCGAAAACTGAAACTGAAAAACTTGTTACTGATCTGAGAACCATTGCTCATGATGCGGAAAAAATCTTGATATCCTCAGCGGAAGCTGCTGGTGAAAAAGCATATGATGTTAAGGAAAAAATCATGTCTGCTTTTGATACCACCAAGGTATCTGTGAAAAACATAGAAAACCAAGCCATGCAAGCTGTAAAGAGTACTGACTCGAACATTCGCAAGCACCCCTATCAATCTATTGGAATTGCTCTTGGGGTAGGCACAGTCATTGGAGTTTTAGCAGCTAGACATCAAATGAAATGAGTGATGAATTAAGCTCACCACCAGATTTGATCGAATCATCCAAAAAGTTATTAAGTAATGCTGTTAACATGTTTAAACTTCGTACTGAACTTATTGGTATTGAAATCCTCGAGGAAAAATCGAGGTTGTTGAAAGCCATAATATTTACGTGTGGAGCTTTAATATCAATCACCTTGTTTTTAATGGTAATAACATTTAGCCTGATTTTTTTTAGTAAAGAAGCTTATCGCATGCCCGTTATTGGAATTTTATTAATTTTTTATCTGGGACTTGGGTCAACGTGTATGTTTGTTCTTTTAAAGCTGGTTTATAAAAAAGCCATTTTTTCAAGTACGATAAGCGAATTAAAAAAGGATCAAGAATGTTTAAACTAAAAGCAGATATTGATTTGCAAAAACAAAAAGAGATGATAATTGAGCAAAACACGCTGCAAAGAAATGAGTTCTGTGAATTAATTGATACTTTTAAAAATACTGAGAGAAATTGGATAAAAAACTTAAATTTGATAAAAAAGTACAAGGCTTTGTTATTTGACAAACCTGTTGCCAATAATGATTATGCTATCACTTCAACTAAATTAGCCTTATCAAGCATAATATTCGATGTCGTTTCCAGCGACCTTACATTTAGGCTTGGATCTGCTTTTTTAAAAGGCTATCAAAAAAATAAAACCATTTGATTCCTAATTTCAAGAAGTTAACTGCTTTCTTATTACCCCTTTTTATTAACCTTTCATACCTTATAAGCCGATAACAGACTTAGTAATTATATGAAAATATTTATATTAATCTGTTTTTTCCTAACTAGTTCTTTTGTCATGAGCGATTCACCCATCGTGTGTGAAACCAAAACCTTTGAAATCAATTACGAACATTTGGGATATTCCAAAGTAGGTGACATCTATATTCATAAAACTTGTTACCCCAACTATCCCAGATCACCTCAAAGAAACTATCTCGTAAACCATAATGCCGCAGGCTTAATGCAAAGGTTGGATTTTTGTTTAAGTTCAGAGGATAAAGAAGTTATCTCCAGAGATATCACCCTAAATAAAAGCAAACCCGTATTAATTAATTGCCAGGAAAAAGAAATTGAAAACATTTACTATATTGATCCAACTAAACTCACCAAGCAGAACGTGAATAAAAACGCCTCTCAATTTTTTCAAACTTTTTTAAACAAGTATGATCTAAAAACCAAACCTGACGAACTCATGTATCAAATGTCCGAGATATGTTACGATTGTTGCTTTAATGCTAAATCTGAGGGAAAAAGATGTAATGAGTGTTTCAATGCTGGAAAAAGACCTAAAATTAACAACAACCCATCTAACCGTTTAAAGCAAAGTTTTACAAACTTGAGAAAGTCTTTGGTAACGGTCGTTAAAAACAAAGGTCAGTGTAATAATTCTTGCCAAGAAACTATTATTAAAAATCTAAGTATTTATCCCGATGCTCAAGCACTTTATCTAAGCAAGATTGGACGCAAAATAGATAATGAACTCATCACGAAAAATCGTCTATCACCTTTTAGAGCATTAACAGTTGAAGAAAAAAAATATCTAAGTGAAAAATACAAAGATAATCTTACCGATATCAAAAATAAAATGCTTCAACAGGGAATTAATTCGCCAGATGAAATTCAACGCGCTCAAAACGTTTTTTTGCTAAATGAGATTGATAAAGATCCTTATGTCGTATTACGGGAAAAATACAGTGAAGAAGTGGTGGTCATGCATGCCAACTTGGTTTTAATTGACAACAAAACCCCACAAGAAGCCGAAGCGGCGGTTAATGAATTTCTTAAAGAAAAATTACTTAATGAATCACCCAAACCTCAGACTAAGACCAAACCAGTCAAACAGAAAAAAGCAAAAATTACCAATAAACACGCTATTGCCCTGGTCGAGCATATAAATGTTTTATCTAAACCCAATACCAGCTGGGACAAGCTAAAAACAATCTTAGATAGTACCTATTTGGATGTATGTCTACGTCCCCAAAATAATGTTGAAAAGGCCAGCAATGGGCTTATCATCAGCATAAGAAAATACATGGCCAAGAAAGTCTACAACGGCATGGTAGAACAGAATAAGCGTTCTTCCCCAATGGGAATCAATGATTCATATTATGCTGAAGAGCTAACCAAATATATTCGAATGTGGAAAAATGGCTGCTAATCCTTAATATCATTAATGATGAACGCAGTAATGTCTCTACAGATATAGATTTAAACTGATCTACAAAAATGGGGATTGGCTTTTTTCTAGTGAACCTTATAAAAGTTCAATTCTAAACATAACGTAAACTTCAGCTCCAAAATTTCAACACATTAGCAAAGTCCAATGTTGATATTGAATGCATACTTCTTCCACATGAAACGTGGCTGCCCTAACATTGATTGCCTTTTTTATCATAAAGATGATCATGTCATTAAAGATGGTACCTATTATCGACGTGATGATGCTCGCTTTATAAAGCGCTATAAATGCAAACATTGTGGTCGAAAATTTTCTAGTGCTACTTATAAGCTTGCTTATTACCAAAAGAAAAGGAGGATTAATGTTAGATTAAATGCCCTTTTAGCTTCTGGTATTTCAATGAGAAGATCCGCTCTGCTTTTAAAGATTCATCGCATGACTGTTAAAAGGAGACTCATCTATCTAGCTAAAAAAGCTAGGTTGCTTCATCAAAAAAGACTCAACAGTCTTTCCGACCAAATTGAACATTTACAATTTGACGACCTAATTACGATTGAACATACCAAAATGAAACCTTTAACCGTAACGCTGGCAGTGGATGCTAAAAATAGAACTCTGCTGGGAGTTGAAGTCGGACAGATCCCAGCATTTGGACATTTAGCAGAAAAATCTAGAAGAAAGTATGGTATCAGAAAAAATCAGCATAAAGATACTATTAAGCGTTTGTTTGAAACCATTCAACACGTCATCAAAAAAGATGCCTTAATTGAATCAGATGAACATCACTTTTATCCTCCATTTGTCAGAAGTTTCTTTCCAACCGCAAGTTACCAACAATACAAAGGGGGGAGAGGTTGCATGGTAGGGCAAGGAGAATTAAAGAAACTTCACTTTGATCCACTCTTTATGTTAAATCACAGTTGCGCCATGCTTCGAGCAAACATTAACCGGCTCATTCGAAAAACCTGGTGCACCACCAAAGATCCTAAAAGCCTAAAGGATCATCTGGATATTTATATTGAGTTTCATAATCAATATTTAATTCCTGCTTAAAAACGCCAATTATTGTTGATAAGTTAATCAAATTTTAAAACAGTAATGTCCTAATCTAAAATTAAGATCATTTTCAAGAAAATGTAGAGTAATATTCAACACGGTAATCTTCAAAAAAGATTACAACCCCATTTTCATAGGCCAGTTAAGATTCTTTATTTAGGACTGACAGTTTCCGATGAAGGTTCGGTAGCTGACTTGGTCGATGACAAGCAGCCTGTGTTTGCAAACAAAGTTGATGCTTCGCTCATCGGAATTTGATTATCGTAACAAAGCTTTGCATTGTTTGAATTTTCAACGAGACAGTAAATAATTGTCTTGGTTGAAGTTGCATCTGTGGTAGGAGATGCAACTGAAGTTAAACTAATCTCAGCGGTAACCAAACTTACTGGCTTACCATTTGCACAAACATCAGTGGTACTTTGTACAGCTATTGTCTCATTAAGCTTCATACAATTATTATTATTTTTCATAGCCAGAGCTTTAGTTCGTTCAATTTGATCGTCATAGCACATAGCCGCATTGTTGGCATTTTCAATCAGACAGAATATAGTTTTAAATTTTTTATCTAAGGAACAGTAAACCTCGGCTTCAACCAAGGTGACTTGTATACCTTGCTTATCACAACCGTTAAACTGATTTTTTATAGCAATCATATTATTCTCATTATTCCCATTATTCTCAGCACAAGATTGAATGAACGTATCTGCTGCGTATGTTGCAAACGACAATAGCGATATAAACAGGATCAAACTTTTCATATAATCTCCAAGATTACGTTACACCCCATAATTTATCAAATAATGGCCAAAAGATAAATCGGCAAAATTGTACTACCTTCACTCCATTAACGATGAGATTAATTGATAACAATTATCAGTTAAAGACTTTTTGATTCGTGGAAAGATAAACAAATAATTATCATTTTTATTTTTCCAATATTTGCTCCCGTCAGCCGAGCGAAGAACAAATTCAGTCCTATCAGTTTCTTTATCTACAGGTATAGAAAAATGTATGCTCTGGGACAAAGACTCTGGCTTAATTTCCCCTATTTGATTCCAGCCATCGAGTGTATATTTCAAAGTTGCATCTTTAAACTCATCCAGTGGTATTTTATGTCCTAGAAAGTGAACAAAGCTTTGATGGGTTGGAATATCGATATGAATAAATGATGATTTTTTTTGAGCATCGTAAATCATTGCAATCCTTCCGCTATCAAAAAGAAGCCGCTGCTCTTTAATCACTATTTGATAAGGAGTCCTGGTTTTATATGTGATAGTATTTTGTACTATTTTAGAATCAATAGTATCCCAAATTAAATTTCGTTGTTTGCTAACTACATATTCATCCACTAGACGAATGTTTTCGCTTTGAAGTTTTGGTCTATAAAGATCTGGTAGTAATTTATTTCGTTGTTTGATACTCCTTTGCATGAACGATATTAGTGAATCCCTCTCCACCCCATCACCTTTAGCATGAGATAAGGCTTTTTTAAAATAATCAAGATAAGCAGTTGCCAGGGATAGTCGTCTGGCAGCTGACATTTTAGGAGGCAGTTTGGCTGCAAGGGATTTGGGGGAATCATTATGGCCACTTAGAAGAATCGAAAATATTTCTTCTAAATTATAAGTACCCATTTTAGTTGGCATACTTTTATCAACATTTACTTCCGAGTGATTACCTTCTTCAATTACCAGCTGAATTTGCTCAAAAAGTTTTTTAGTTTCAACTTTTTTAGCTAGTGTTTTAACAATATTATCAGGGAACCCGGCTAACCTGATCACTTCTGTTTGCTTGTAGAAAGTAAAGCGCTGATTAACTTGCTTAGTAATTTGAGCAAGCGTTGGTAGTGCCTTTTGGTCGTTATCACTTAAACCACCAAACTGTTTTATATTATTTATGAGTTCCCAAAATGTAGGATAAACATGCTCGTCAATTTCAGTTAAAAAATCGTTTCCAATACTTAACACTTTAGCTTTTCCAAAACCAGGAAGAGCCGTCATTGTGCCGTAATCTAGAAATCTTCCATCAATTTCGATATTAGAAGGCGAACAAGCAGCATGAAAAAGCTTTCTGGCCATCGCAGCCGCATATTGCTGGGCAAATCGATCGATCATTTCCATTATCCCGACGGACAATATCTTTCCCCGAGAGAGTCCTTTGGGATCAAATCCTTCAGGATAAGGAAGAGAGTTATCAAGAAGTTTTATCATTTTATTGATTCTGGCTTCTTCGACTTTTTGCCAGGGTCCAGGAAATTCGTTAGTTAAAAAATTTGCCGGACGAATGGGAAATTGTCTTACAATTAAAGCTCGCGGTTCTTTTCCCCCATCTTCCCAAGTGGTAAAATCGCCGGAGTCAATAATCATTAATACTCGATTGCCTCCATGGGGAAGTTCCTGATGCGTAATTTCTCCCCATATGGCCTCGGAGATAGATTCCTTAAAAGATGCTCCTCCATGAGAATGATCAAAAGAAGTGGAAGGGGCGACTAGAGAAGTAATGCCAATGCCTTTTACTTGAACTTCACCAACAGCTGCGGCTCTGCCGCTGCCGCCGTTTCTTCCCATACCGTACCCACCATAAATATCTGCGTGAAAAATTTTTTCATCATCAGCTATAAAGTTGGGGTCACCATCATCTCTTGGAATAGCATAAGCAAATTGATCAAGTAATTTTTCTTCAAATTCAGGAGTGAGACCCTCTTTTGGAATATCAATTCCCATTTCGCGGGCCAGATCAAAATTGAACCAAACTACTTTGGCATTTGCGAGCCTTTTGGTAAACACGGGAACAAAGGAAAGCTCATCCATTTGCGAAGAAACCACTGGTTCTGG
>MEPW01000040.1:15260-45476 GCA_001769975.1 Bdellovibrionales bacterium RIFOXYA1_FULL_36_14
CTTTGAGAGGTGCCACGATTCTCCTATATACACGACGAACAAAAGGCCGTTCAACCGAGTAATAGAATACGTAAATTAATATATGACAAATGGCGATTGCTACAAAGCCAGTTATAGACTGATACATTATCGCATAACCATAACCATGAATTTGACCAATTCCATACATAGGATTGTCAAATATTTTATATGGCCCAGTTTGGGTAAAGCTTCCCACAGAATGATTGAGGAACATGTCTCGGTAGTAATAGAGATCTATACCAAGAATCATCGTTGACCATATTTTAAGAATAATTCCTATCATGAAAACTATCCCTCCAAAAATAAAAGTGTAGCTAGAAGAAATTGAAATTTCCCAGTTGGCACCCACATCAAGAGAGGTCATAGCGGCAATGCCAAGTCCTTGGTTCATAAACATTAACCCAACAATTGTTTGGTAAATTTCAAATGCTTTTTTTTCACCATAATTTGCAATAAGCAACCGTGGGATAGAGGAACTTAAAATCAAACCATTTCCAAAATAGTAGAAAACTAAAGTGAAAAAAAAGTAGGATAATGTCAGGCTAAGATTATTCGAAGTGATAACAAAATAGTGCCCAAAAGCAAAAGTAATCACTGCCCCTATAATCCAAAACACATTAAGCCGATCAATCCTTAAACCAATCATAGCAAAAAATGTGGTAATTAAATTGATCAATATTTTCATAATGCTTCCACCAACTACTATCTACTCTTCTAATATTTATTCAAAAGTTGAAAACATTAATTTTTCTTTCTCCCCGTCAACTGATGTGGAGTATGTATAATCTTTTACCAAGCCTTTTTTATCAAACATTACTCTCAAATCTTTAGTTTCAGTGGAGCCAAACAAGCGATATTTGTAATGACCGTAGGTCCATACCAAATTATCATTATCATATCCAACACGAAAAGGTTCGCCGTATAGACTAATAATATCATTTCTAGTGGTTTCCCCAGTTCGAATTGAATTAGGACCTTTAAAATCGAACTTTGAACCGACGGTTGCACATCCAAATAAAACCAAGACTAAAAGCAGACTTACTATTCGAATAAACATCTTTCCCTCCTTTGGTTCTGAGTTAAATTAAAATATTCGTTTTAAAAAAACTAAACTGGTCTTTTCCCTTGGATAATGCGCACTAGAATGATAATAATCGCCACAACTAATAGAATGTGAATTAGACCACCCATAGTATATGAACTGACAATACCAAGTAACCAAAGCACGATAAGAACTACGCAAAATGTCCATAACATAAAAACCTCCAAGCTGGTCTTGAATAACTTCAAAAACCAGCTTTAAAAATTACAAATCAATAACTATATCGACTCTACGGTTTTGGGCCTTGCCCTCTGCAGTTTTGTTAGATGCTAAGGGGCGTTTAGAACCAAGACCAACTGTGCTAATTTTTTCACTTTCAATTACTCCGCTGGAAATAAGATAGTTCGAAACTGTTTGGGAACGTTCCACTGATAATCTATCATTTTGTTCCTTACTACCATCGGAATCGGTATGTCCTTCTACAACAACTGTAGGGTTGTTGAATCCTTTTATCACGTTGGCAACTTTACCAAGAACAGGATAGTTTTCTCCTCGAAGGTGCGAACGATTAACCGGAAAATTCAAAGATCTGATCCGAATTACTAATTGATTTCCTTGACGGTAAACTTCAGCTTCATTTTTTTCAAATTGGGCTCGCGCTGTTTCAAAGCTTTGATTATATTCTTTATCTGATTTCAAATATCTGGTTTCTACTGCCATATCTTGACTTTTACTGCGCTCCATGGCCAATTCATCTCTCTTGTCTTGAGTTTTGATTTGTTCCTTTTCTATCATGAGAGCACTTTCTTCAGACGTTATTTTGTTTCCTGCTTTAGAAGATCTTGTGATCTTCACCAGATGGTTAGCCTTTTCTAGAGCGTCTGCTGAGCGAGCTTGTATAGCGTATGTATTATTACGATACGCAGTTATGAAAGCATCCGCATTATTAACCGCCAATTCAGCTATAGCCAGACTCTGCTTTGCATAAGTTGAGGCACCTTCCTTTATCGCCAGGGCTATTGCTTCATGTGCAGGACCTAGATTATTTTTTTTGATAGCTTTAAGCTCAACATCACGGTACTCCTGCTGCAGGATAGGTCTATTTTCTGCTATAACACCAAGCTTATTTTCCTCTACGTCGGTCGTAACTGCGCGAAGGTTTTCATCAGCTTTTTTAAAGTCGTCAGGAAATAATTTGTTTGCCCCCGCAGTAAGTGCTGCCTGTCGTGCAATTACTACGTCTTCCATATTAACATGTGAAATCTGAGCAAACTTATTCGCTTCATTTAATTGCGCTCGTCCTACCGCAACTGCATGTAGAATAACTTCAGGATCTTTGCCTCTTTCTTGAGCTGACAAGGCATCGTCTAAAGCGTCCTGAGCTTTTTCATATGAGGTTGGTGATAATACATCTATCTGGCGGTCTAAAGCGCTTTGCATATCAGATGAAAATTTTTGTACTTCATCAGCAGAATTGGCAGTCGCTGGAAATTCAACTATCGTAGGGTAATTGCTACAACCCCAGAATGTAATAATTATTAATATCAGAAGCATATAAAATTGTTTTTTGTATATTGACATATTTTTCTCCCCTTAGTTAATTAACCTAAAAATAAATTTTTTATTTGATCACATTCGTTGGTGTCCCCTCGGATAAACAACTTTGCTCGGCACAACAGTTTTAGAGGGTTTAGTTGCCTTGTGTATGGTGGCTTTGATTTTTCTCAGCTCGTCTTGCGCCTTGTCTTTGGTAAAACCATAAGCGTTCTGAAGACTGTCAGTTAACAATTCCAGATTTTCTTCCATAGATGCAATATTGTCATCCGAAATTCTTTTAAAACGGGTTTTGATGATGCGACTTATTTTCGTCCAATCATCTTGAATTGTTTCATTTGACATAAGATCCTCCTCGATAAATTGAAATTCGAAGCATTATTACTCTAGGTCATTTAATTACCAGTATTCATCATTTATCTTCTTGATTTCAAAACTCTTATCAAAATTATTATCACCACCGTCCAGCGAATTAATATATTGATTTAAAATTTCGGATAGCTTGGTTTTATGAGAATTTTTGAAGGCAATTGTCTGGAGTATTTCGGACTCGAATTTCGAATCAAAGTTACTTTTTGAAAGTTTTTTATAATGGCCATGTATCTGTTTGTCAGGATCATCATTTTGAAAATTCTGGCGAAAGTTATACTTCTTAAATTTTAATCCCGTATTTTCTTCTCTCATTTTGTTAAATGCTGCCATGATACACCCCCTATATTCCAAGGTTAGTTCACCTACCTTAGTGACTTTATAATTGAAAAACTGTCTGCGATTGTAAAAAAAAATTAATATAAAAGTGGAAAGGTTTAAACGGTGAGCAACAACATTCTTTTTATAACAATTTCTCGTACAAGCTCTCGTGACTAAAATGGAACCTAACACGCCGATAATGAATAAATATCAAACCTAGGATTAAATAACGTTCATAATGAAAGACATAATAATACCGACGGACATTTAGGAAAGCAACATGCCTCAAAAGTATGGACGTACCCATTCAAATTAAATATAATTTAATCAAAGATTTTGGTTATAAGTTATTTTTCGATTGTACATTACAAAGATTGGATTTTAATGAATAGTGCAGGTGTTTCCATTTTAATAGTTGATGATGCGGTTGACGTGGCAGACGCTTTATCCAAAGCAATTAAAATGAAATCACAGGTCAGTGGTTTAAAAATTCGTTCGATAGTCCTTTCCCACGATGGTCTCGATGCCACAGTCAAACTTAAAAATCAAAGTTTTGACGTGGTTATTCTTGACAATGATATGCCTAAAAAAAGTGGCTTAAGCGTACTGAAATTTATCAATGAAAGCAAAACACTCAGTGATATCAGCGTAATATTTTTATCAGGAGAATTAAAAACAGAAACCTTGCAAGCACTTAAAAAAATGAGCGTTGTAGACGTTCTCACAAAACCCTTTGACATCGAACGTATAATGAAAAATATTACAAAAGTCACTCAAAAAAAAATAAAAGTTACTTAAGTGAATCATTTACCATCTGCGAAGCTTCCTTACCATCAAATCTTCCCTTAATCTGCGGAGATAGCACTTTCATAATTGCTCCCATATTAGGAGCTGCCAGAGAAGCTTTAATATCTTCAATCATCTTTTGTACATCATCCTTAGTTAAGGCTTTGGGTAAAAACTCCTCAAGTATTTTGACCTCTTCTTTCAAACCATTTTGTTGGGGACTGCCATCAGGGTACATAATAATTGAGTCTTTTATTTTTTTAGCATAGGCTACTACGATATCGAGTTCCGGTTTTGGACTACCTGACGAAGTATCATTCTCAATAAATAATTTTTTCAAATAGCGAAGCACATTAAGTCTCACCTTATCTTGTGCTTTCATAGCAGTTTTAATTTGCTCACTGATGTTGTCTTTTAATTCACCCATAATAAACCCCTAAAGTTAATTGCTGCACCTTTTCTAGGTTCTAGAAATAGTTTACTACTTACTGCACAGACCTTCTACCTTATAGACCTTACCTCCACCACCGTCTTGCTTAGTGGCCACATATAAGGCACCTTCAAATTCTTCCATACCCCACGCTTCAGTTTCTTTAAAGGTATGTACGGTCACCCAAGTTGAACCGCCATCACAAGATTGTAATAAAGTGGCCCCACCTTGTTTACCTTTCCATTCCACTGTTGTGGTCGCGACTAAGGTGTCACCGATGCTGGAAATATAAGAGATATGGGACTTAGATGAATCAGAGTATACTTTTTTAAAGTTATTACCATCAAAAGACCAGATCGCCGATTCACCGCTAGAAGAATATTTTTTTGTAGCAGCTAGCCACATAGTATTACCTTTCACGTACGATCTAATAAATCTTGCCGGAGCACTAGCATTGGCCCAAATTACACCATCTGATGAACTCATCATCCCATTTTTGTTACCATCTAGATCAACATAAAAACCATAAAGCTTGTCCTGAAAAGCTACAATTTCCTTCATATAGCGTTTAGTTGATCCACTTGAATAAACTTTTTCCCAACTTTTCCCGTCAGAAGAGCGATGGATTTCCGCTGGGGCACTATCTAGGGTTAATTCGGTAGCATAGATACGGCCATTAAAAATAGCTAGTCCGCAACCAATATCAGGTTTTACATCCAGAACTTTTTCCCAGTTGCTGCCGTCTTGGGTTCTAAAAATTTGACCTTGATTTTCAGTGTTAGCATAAAGATATCCGTTGAATTCTCTTAAATCACAAACTGATTCACCAGTAGTGAAACCCGGACTGGCTGCTGCCCATGGACTGTAGGTAAAGATTTTTTGTTTTTTACTATAGCCAAAAGCACCTGCATACAATTTACCATTAAATTTTCTTAGGATAAAAAAACCATGCTCATAAGATTCACCAATCGGAGTCACTGAAAATGATTTTGAACTGATGGGACTAGTGTTTTTGCTATCAACATCTCCGACACTACTTTTAACAATACTATCGTTACTACTATTATCCTTACTATTACTACTCTCTTTTTTATTATGTATCATATACCCAACACTGGCAGCAGCGATTACCCCAGCAGCTAGTAGCAACCACCCTGACTTTCCCCAACCTCCGTAAGCTTTAGGAAAAACTAGCTCTTCAACCATTTGTAAAAAGCTCGATTTTTTTTCTCCTGCCGGTACTACCTTTTCGATTGCTTTCATCAATTGATTAACGCTTTGTACTTTTGATAAATCAATTAGATAATTATTAATCCTGATCTTTTTTTGATTCCAATTTTTCTCATCAAATATAACCGTACTATCATCAACTACCATGTGATAGGTATCTACAGCGACATGCTTTATTTCCGGCAATGTCTGAATTTTTCCTTTTAATATAAGATCATGAAAAATTTTTTGATCATTGGAGTTTAAGCTTGGTGCAAAAGAAGCTGGATCCAGGCGCATATCATTATAGGTCGTGATGGTTTCAATCAAGGGCCTGTGGTTTTGTTTTAGATTACCTCCAAGCGTTGTCTGGTTATACACTAACGAACAAAGCACGATAACCGTTAAAAAATATTTCATAACTCTCTCCTTAAAAACTAGACCTACCCTATTATTATGACTGACCTTTTAAAAAAACTCATTACAAGTTTAGGTTTTATGGAAGAAAAAAAATAAACTATGATTCTAATAAGTTAGCCTATTAAAAAGCAATCCCCCTTGGATCAGGGTTAAAAAAAATGCCCATAATAATTATCACTGACACTGAATTTATATGAATTCATTAGCAAAAACAGATTAATTTAGTTCAGATAATTTGCAACATTATTTTAAACTCACCTGTATCTGTTTAAGATTACTATCACCAATCGACACCGTTTTAACCTCTTTATCATTGGCAAAATGTTGATGAATAATTCTTCGCTCACTGGAATTCATTGGCGTTAACATGACTGGTTGATTGGTGTTCAATACCTGTTTTTTGATATTCTCTGCCATATTGATAAGGGTCTGGTCGTCGGTTTTCTTATCTTCGCTTCTAAAACACCTTACTTGAATGTTTAAGTTTCTGTGTATGACAATACGTGATTGAAGATAGGTAATTATAAGATGCTCAAAAGAATTTAAAAGTTCGAAATAATTTTTAGTCAGAAGTTTTTCATCCTGACCATTAAAAGTTACCTGCAAACTTCCATTTCTAAACGAAACTTTCACATATAAATCAAGTTTTGCCATCTTAATAATACTAATCAAAAAAGGCAGTAAAAGTTTGCTATAGAGAGGCTTAACAAAAAACTTAAACTTGGTCATTTTAGGACCGAAGAAAAAATATTTTTTTCTCCCTTGTTGAAGTACTTCATGACCAAGCAAATCCTCATCACTAATCCTTAAAAACTGCATAGCCTTTTGTTTGACATCTTTGATACGGTAGGCTTCCGCCTCAAAAAATCTTCTATCAATTCTAGGTCTGTTTGATTCAACATTTTGCACTGGGGTATCCTCTCTTTTTTCAATTTTAACAAGTTCTTTTTTATAATTCTCCCTAGGTGGTCGAGGTTCCTGATTATTCACGTAGGATTTAGGGGGAATTAATTTTAAGGTTTTTCTATCAATATGCGGTTTTCTACAAATATCGGTTGCAAAGTCTGTATCCTCTAAATGCATCTTTTCTATTTTAGCATTAATTAGCTTGCAGATCGGATCAAGATATTCACAGTCTTCGTGGGCGCAAAAACTAATCGCAAATCCTGCTTCTCCGGCCCGGCCGGTTCTGCCAACCCGATGAACATAATGAGCTGCTTCTTGAGGTAAATCATAATTTATAACAATATTCACATTCTTAATATCCAGACCCCGTGCTGCCACGTCTGTACAACACAGAATCGTAGTTTTTTTAGATCTGAATTCAGACATTAGAGATGTTCTTTTATCTTGCGGCAACCTCCCTGAAATGGGTTTGGCCTTAAATCCCATTAGGATAAGCCATTCCGCCACAAAGTGGGTCTGATTTTGAGTATTAAAAAAAACGATTGCATAATCATTCTCTTTTTTTCGAAGTAAGTTTACTAATAGCGGAAATTTCTCTTCACTGCTGACCATGGCAAGTTTATGTTCAATTTGATCAACCAATAAACTATCTACATTCAGTCTAAGCTCTTCTGGTTGCGAATTAAACTTGTAAGCAGTTCTTAAGACATCCTGATTGCTGGTAGCTGATAACATAATTAACTGACGATTTCTAGAAGCCTTTGATAAAATAAATTCAATGTCTTTTTTAAAGCCCATATCAAAAAGTCTATCTGCTTCATCAAAAACAACTCCCTTACAGTTATCTAACGCTACCACCTGTTGCTTAACTAAATCAGCTAAACGTCCAGGAGTTGCCACCAGTATGTGTACTCCTTTACCAATTAAGTCTTTTTGTCTTTCAATACTTTCTCCACCAATAATACAACATGACTCAATCCCAAGCTTCTTCCCAAACTGCTGAAAAACTTTATTAGTTTGCTGTGCCAACTCTCGAGTGGGACTCAAAATTGCGTAGCGAGATTCATGGGCCTTAATCTCACCACTTTTTTCATCTCTTAAAATTTGTTCTAATATTGGAATAACAAAAGCACATGTCTTGCCACTTCCTGTTTCAGCTTGAGCAAAAACATCCTTACCTGACAAAATTGGTTCCATAGTCAGTTCTTGAATGGGTGTTGCATTTTTGAAACCCGCATCCACAATTTGCTTTAATAAATTTTCTTTGAGCTCAAAGGCACTAAATTCAACTGTCGTTTCGATTCATAACTCCTAGGTATGTCCACTCTCCGTGGACTTGGCGCATCCACCATACATCGTTAGGATTCTTTTTACTAAACAAATCTTCTACAGCACCTATTTTATGAAAATTACCCTAACTGGTCTAGCACAATGGGGGTGAAATTAATAATAATCTAAATCTTTTAAATGGTTAAGATTCTTCTAATATAACAGTTTAAATTTGTTTGAATTTACAGTAACAATTCCGCAATTTGTATGGAATTCAACCCCATTACGCTAGTCCAGTTAAATAATTAAACAGCGCACTATTTTCGAAATTCGCCACTTATGCATTTGTCACGGATTTTTTATTTTTTATCCTCAGGAACCACCACAAACTGATAATTGAAATATCCTGACACTACTATGGTATGCAGCATATTCTTTACCAATTTAAATGGTAGTTGTTTATCGGCCTGAATAATAACTTTATCAGGATTTAAATTTTTCAAATCTCCAACATCCTTGTAAAAAGCATGTTTTTTTTGCAGTTGATTTTCCAGAATTTTCTTTAAGGCCTTGATAGTTTTATTATCATTCTCCAAATCTTTTTTTTGGTACTCTCCATGAACCAGAGTCGTTATTACATTACCATCTACGCTTAAAGCTTCCTTACTAAGCGCCACCCGAACCGATTCTTCGGCGTCTGCAGTAATTCTAGAAGCAGGTAATCTTATCCCTTTTGGAGGATCAAGATACATACTATTTACACTCATACTCTGAATTAAAAAAAAGAGTAAAACCGTTAACACATCTAAAAGTGAAGTGATATTTACATTGCCTGCGGGTAGATCAACTCTTTTTCTACGTTTTTTCATACTCATTTTTTATCCATACCTCCACTGGCTTCTGACAAAACTACTGACGGAAAAAGTATTCTAGTTTTTTCTTTCGATCCCACTAACGTCGTAATTTGAAAAGCATCTCGCTTATCCGACAAACTTTGAACTTCATTCATAGCAAGAACCATGTTTTGATATTCAACTTGATCAGAAAAAGCTAAAACGATTTTGTGTTCGTGGGGGAATCCTTTTTTTATCATGACCAGTGTATCTTGAATTTTTAACAACAAATCAGTGTGGTTTTTAGCATTTAATTTTTTAAAAAAACCTATCTGTGGACTACCTGAATAATTCTTTTTCAAATAATCATAAAATGAATCTTGATTTGCAATTTTCAGTCCTTCAATTGCTCCAAGTTGGATCGTTGCTAAAGTTGCGTTTTGAATAATAACTCTCAAGGCAAATATGTTTTTCTTTTGCTCTGAGGGCTTACCTGCTAGCAAAGCTTCAGCTTCCATAATTGAAAAATTGGAAAAAGACATAACCATTAAAATAAAAAAAAGTAAGGTAGTTAGAATATCCAACAAGGACACAATGTTCACTTCTTCCGGTGGTAGGCCATGTCTTCTTTTTTTCTTCTTATGCTGCATTTTGCCCTTCTTCTTTCCTTTTGGGATCTTGTTGAGTTGTTACCAGCTCTTGATTAGAAAAATTATCAAAATAGACTCGACCAGTTTTAAGCAGCATAACCAGTCTTGAAGAATAATGATCTATTTCATCAACCATGGCGTTAATCTTATTGAAAAGATAGCCATAAGTAAGCATACATGGAATTGCTACAACTAAACCAAACGCCGTGGTATTCATCGCTGTGGAAATACCAACGGAAAGTAGCTGCTGCTTTTGAGAGGCATCTACCGCACCTACCGCTTCAAAAGTTTGAATAAGACCGACAATCGTACCAAGAAGTCCCAAAAGGGTTGCCACATTTGCTACTGTAAACAGGTATGAAACTCGGTTTTGCAATTTAGGCACTACTTCCATAGTTGCTACCTCTACATGATCTTGTAACTCCTCGGCTGGACGATCAGCATTTAACAATGCCGCCTTAAAGACTTGATAGAGGGCTGCATGTTTTTTTGAATTACATAAATTAACAGCCTTTTCGATATTATTATCAACAATATGTTCTTGTACCTTTTGCATCAGCTTAGAACTATTAGCGCTATAACAAAATAAAATCATATATAATCTTTCCGCCATAATAATGGTCCCAAAAACTAACATGACCGCAATGGGATACATAAAAATCCCACCAGACAAAAAAGCTTTTATCAAATATTCCATATAACTCTCCCTTTAATTTCCCATATTACTCATGAGGATAAATGGCCAGGTAACTCCGACCGTTCCGCCCCCTTTGGGTTTTGGGAATTTCCATTTTACTATTTTTTGCATTATACATTTTTCGGTAAAAGAATCGTGAAGTGTAGATTCAATAATTTTAGGTTTAATAACACCACCACCGCTGGCAATAATGAAGTTGGTGGTCACTTTCCCTTTGATGGTAGGTTTTTTAACCAAGCCTTGTTCATAACAATGTTGAATTTGTGGCCCATATCGTTTTATGATCGCAGCAATTAAATCAGGATCAAGTCCTCCTTCAATAACGATCTGCTCATCATCCTTTATATCAATCTGCCTTCCCTTAGAAGGTTTCAATCCATAATCGCCAGAACCCATTCCACCACCAGTTAAATTTCCGCTAAGAGACCCTATCCCTACACTTTTCCCTCCGCCGCCAGCTCCGAAGCCGGTTCTACCTCGAGCAAAACTGCCTTGGGCAATGGCGGAAACCGTATTACCAGTAACATTGGCATCTGAAAGCATGGCTGCTTTATTAATAAGTTTCACATTGGTAGGTTCTGCAAAAGCCGAATCCAAATCGACCTTTTCAAATTGAGTAGCTGTCACTTCCGTTATTTTATTAGTGTTTTGATTAATCTGTTCGGTTTGTTTAACGTTGGGAGTAACTTCCTTTACTACTGATTTAGTGGGGTTGCTTTGGGTTACTGCTTTCTCGGTTTTGGAACGCCCTTCTTCTGCGCGGGCCCGTCCTCCTTCTAAATTTTGAGCAATTTGCCCTATGGCTGCCCTTCTTTTTTCTAACGCATTTTTTACTCCAATATCATAAACAACTTTTTTAAGATGTTTAGGAATATCTTTTAAGGATTTTTCTTGCTGAGCTACTGGCCAAAAATGTGCAACTGAAAAAACCAAAAGATAGAGCATCAAAATACCTGCGAGAATTTTTTGGAGATTTCTATCCAAAGTGAAATTTAAATTTAAAGGTATCTTTTCTGATGGATTAGTAAATTTAAAAGTTAAAGCAATTTCACCAAATTCAAGATGAGCAGAATCCCCTACGCGAAGAGACACATCCAATACATCTTTACCAATATGTTTAGGATCGTAGTTTCTAAGTGTATCAAGCGCAATAGGTTTTTTATCAGACCATATAATACCCTGAGCTTCCCTGGGAATTTTTATATTAAGAGTATTATTTTTATATCTTGCTAATTTATAGATTTCTTCTTCATCTTTAAATTGTTGAAGAAGCATTCCAAACGTTGACCGTTTAGGATCTCCAATAGTAATTGTAGAATTATTTTTGAAAGTTTTATGTTCCAGCAGCTTATCGCCCCAAAAACACAATACCTCTAAAATATTTTTATCCGAAATAAGTTGATACCCCGACCCAGCGTTATCTAGCGGTTTAACCAGATTTAAATCTTCTACCAGATTTAGATTAGAAGATGTAAGCTCAGCGTTTCTAAGAACTATATCCTGGCTACCAATATTGATGATATCCCCTTCACTCAGGGTATGAATGTTCACTTTCTTTTTATTTACATAAGTTCCAAAAAGACTACCCAAATCAATTATTTTACAAGTACCGGTGGCATCTTTTTTTATCAAAGCATGAATTCCGTTAGTACGCCAATCGTTTAGGCAAATGTTGGCGTTAGAACTTTTGCCAATACTTATTGAACTATCTACAGAAGCCAGAAAAATTTCCCGCTCCTTGGAATAATCAATTTTATAAAGGGCAGTCTGTTTCATTTGCTTAAACTCTTCCTTAATGCCACGATAGTCATGTCTTTGTGTCTATCAAAATTTCTAACCGGTGCTACCACATGATGTTCCTTACTTCTTTTTCTTTGAAAAATGTAATAGACTGCCGGAGTTTTTATTTTTCCTCGTATTTCACCACCTGAAAAATCCAGTTGGGTATGTTTTTTATAAACTACCTTAACTTTTTTCTTGGAGACATCCTCACCCATAACGGTGCTTACCACTACTCCAAAGCACAATATGGTTAAAAACAAATATTTTATGTTTTTACTCCTTATTTATCTGCTGCTGGCTTTTTAGAAGCAGGTAACCTCATTTTATTTTTATTCTTAATTAGCTCCGATAGAGAAACTTTGGGCATATCATCTTTTTCAACATACAAATCAACAATCGGTCCTTTATTTCTCACATTAATATGCATTTTTTGGACTGGTTCCAAATTCCCAAGTTTATCCATACTTCTAAAATGAATCGTCCTGGAATCTTCCGTCCAAGTAGCCAAATCAATTGGTCCTTGGATTTTGTGAAAATCTTTTCCATTATAGCTAAGCTCAATATAAGCAATTCCCACGCCCTTATCATTTGCCGTAAAATCAATTTTATTGGGTAAAGATGAAATAAAGGTATCACCTTTTTGGACAAAATCATTAGAAGTATTGAGAATGGTTTGGGGAGTTTCTTCATCAATAACCACTGTATAGCTTACTGAGTTTGCCGTATTACCGACCTGATCTTCTGCACCAAGATAAATGCTATGCTCACCTGGCTGATTAAAAGTGATTTCTTTGTGAGTTACATTTTCAAAGCTATTATTTACAAATAGACTTTTGGCTCCACTATCGTCATCTGAAACATTAGCTACGATAGCAAAACCGCTACGTGCGTAGATTTTACCAGCTATCTGTTTATAGTTACCCTTGTTTTCAATTGCTAACTTGGGAGGAGTAGAATCCAAGAATACCTCAAGCGATTTCCAACTCTCCTTGTTATCTACATTATCTATACTTCGATATTCTATTTTACTTATTTTATTATCTATTGGAATTTTGTGTTGAAATGTTTTAACCGGGCCATTGTTAATTCGATACTCAATTCGATTGACTCCTGATATCTCATCATGAGCTTTTAAAGAAACATAGCTTCCCTTATCAATAAAAGATTTAGCATTTCTCGCAAAGGTATTTCCACGAATATTAACCGTTGACTGGGGAGGGGTTGAATCTACGGTGAAATTTAATTGTTTCCAATCTTCTGCATTTCCAACATTATCCACTGCTGCAATCTTGATAGCATGAACTCCTTCTTTAAAACTTTTGCCATCTTGAAAGGTGTTTATACCGGAAGTATTGTCTTGCGACCAAACAATCTTGGATACTCCTGATAAGTTGTCTTGAGCAGAAAGTTGCAATTTCGCTTCGCCGGAAACAAATAAATCAACTCCGTTGGCGTAGGTTTTTCCAAACCATTCTGAACTGGAGGTAGGATGGGTCAAATCTACATATATCCTGAAGTTTTGAGTAGGAGACCAGTTTAGTACAGGATCTACCGCTTTAAAGCGAACAATATGAAAACCATCTTTATCAAATTTAATATTGCCTGAATAATTTTTATAAGGTCCATTATCAACAGAGTACTGCACGTTATCCAAATATTTTTCATTCTTATCAGGATGTATGGAAAATGAAATTTTATCATTTATAAAGTACAGATTACTTTGCACATCAAAATATAATCCAGGGTATTGATCAAGTATTGCACGATCAATGTTCTCAGAAAAAACACTCGACGACATTAGTATGGATAAATATAAAAAATATTGTTTCATTTTCATTAAAGGCCCCCCCCTCTCAAAAAATTATTAAGAATCTTCGCTTTGATCGGCACAGTTGAAATTTGACCTTAGGGTTAATATCAAAAAGCCGATAGGAAAATGAAAATTTGTTGTAAATTTGGATATAACGGAGGATCGCTTGAAACTAAACAAGAAATGGTATTTGCCAAATACTGAAAATTTTGATGCAAAAGGACCATTTTCAACTGAGGAAATCGAACAACGATTGAAAATTAAAGAACTCGCCATTGATGATTTTATATGGAGTGATGATAAAATTGAAGAGAAATGGTGCAGAATATTCGAATGTGCTGAGTTTCATTCATATTTGCCCCAATATCCCAAATGCAAACTACCGAAAAAACATAGCAAAGGACTTGCATCGCAAGTTATAAAAGTTATGTTTAAAAATGAAGGCAGGGGGGAGTATGGCTGCGAAAATAGTTATCGGCGTTATCCACGAGCTCCCATATCTGCACAATCGATTGTGCACAACCAGAAAATATACATTGAAGCATATTGTGTAGACATTTCAGAAAAAGGGGTTCTCGTTGAAGTTAGTGACTTATCAATCTTTAAAGAAGGTGACGAAGTTGTATTAACAATACTTGAACATGATGTGCTGGGGACATTTTGTGTCAGCGCCGTAGTAATCCACAAAACCAGTAATAATGGGAAAAACTTATATGGGTTATTCTTTTTAAAAATAGCACCTCAGATAAAAAGAAAAATTGCTGAATATGTTATCTCAAAACTTGAACACGCCAGGAAAATGGAAGAAAAAACTGCCTAATTATGAAATATTATTTAATACTTTTTATATTTATCGGTTTTATAGGTGGTCCAACTCATTTGCAGGCTAATGAAATATTAAATATTCTTGATGGTAAAACCGAGGTTAACTTCAAAGATATTAAAGTAGATGATCCCTTGTATCCTCCAATGATTTTAGTAGATTTATTAAAAAAGTCCAAAGTCGAAAACCCTGCGTTGATGATCGAAAAATTGGAAGCAATCTTACATACCAAGGATTTTTCCAATCATATATTAGGCAAATTAGCATTCAGTAAGAATACCTTCATTGTTGGCACCGCTGATTCATTTAGATTGTGGCGCGAACTTTTATATATTTGTCTAGGCAGAGCTTACTACGAAAACAACGATCCTCAAAAAGCAATATTATATCTTAAAGGAATTCCTGATGATTCTCCATTTTATTCCATCGCTAGACTGGAACTCGGATGGGCATATATTAAGGGCTATCAGCTAAAAGAATTACTAAAATTAATCAATGAACTTAAATCAAAAACTTTTAATCAATTACCCCTTGATTTAAAAAACGAGCTTGCCCTTTTAAATGCTTATTATCTAGTGAGTATTAAAGATTATAATGAAGCAATCAAATTGGCCGAAAGTTTTAACTTAAATCATGATGATGAGCAAAGCAATTTACAAAATAAATTGCTTGCGGAAGCTTGGTTCGGAAAATATTTGCAAGAATTAAATGATTTGGATTTTGACAATAAAATCAAATTGCTAACTCGAATTATTGATTTTACAAAAAATGTAGATGAAAAATATTACGATGCTGAGTTTGCTTTTTTGGCCGGTGAAACCAATTGGCATCTAGCAAGTGTGTACCGCGTATTGGATCCGGATAAATACAAAGACGTGTGGTGGAAGCATCTAGTACGTGCCCAGGAATGGATGGAACCTTTTATCAACAAATCTATAAATGATAATATTGCCTATGTTTCTGAAGAAGCCATGTTCTTCTCAATAGCTTTATTATGGGAAATGGCTAAATTTAATGAAGCCAGTGAACGCTTAATTGCCTTACCCAGTCTTTTCCCCCAAGGAGAATACCTGGAAGACGTCTATCAAATGCTAGGTGATTATCATTACGACGAAAAACGATTCGAACAAGCTATTCATTATTACGACAAATTGACCCAACATGGACAAGAGGACAAAACCGCATATGGCGTTTATAAGGCTGCCTGGAGTTTTTATAATCTAGATAAAAAATGGACAGCCCTAAGGCATCTGGAAAGACTTTATATCCATTATATTAATGAAGCCGATCAAGAACCAGAGGAAAAAAGGGGACTTTTTAGAGAAGTCAGAGAAGATTTGTTATCTTTGATGGCAGAATTATTGGATTGGGATAAAGGATTGGAAGAAGTCGAAATTTTTGGAGAAACCAACGAAAAGAAACTAAAATTTAAAGCAGACTTGGCCTTAAGCTATAATAAAATTGGCAAGTATGATTATGCTGTTAACATATGGTTGCAATTGTTGAAACGCAACTATGTCAACTCAGATTCTCCGAAATGGCTTGCTAGCATAGGCAAAGCATATTTAGCAGCATCCAAAAAACCAAAAATTGCTGAAGTTTTTAATACTCATCTAAAATTGGTAATCAATGCCCACAATGACAAAGCTATTTTACAGGAATTGGACGAAGAAATTTCTAAAATTATTCTAACCGTTCACAAAGAAGCAAAAAAATCTGACACTCAAGAAGATTGGTTAGCGGTCGATCGTCTTTACAAAATTTATGAAATCAATTTACCTGACTCAACCAATGCCAAAATGTGGTATTATGGGGCCCAAAGATATGAAAGTCTTTCAAATTTATGGCAAGCCATTAGTTGGTATAAAAAAGCCGCTATGATAAAAAATTATGAAAATTTTCTGGACGCCGCTCATAGCGTAATCCGCATCACTAGCGGGATAAACGATCAATTAAGTCTTTCAATCACTAAACTTTCTGATCGTGTAAAGGAATATCATAAAATCGTAGAGATAAGTAAATGGTATATCGAAGAATTTCCCAAAGAAGAATCAAGAAAATTAGCTGAGTTTGTTCACGTAGAAGCACTCTTTCACAAAAAAGATCCGCAGGGTGCTGCAAATTATATCGCCGAGAGGTTCAACAATCCAAAAGCAGACATCGAAACATCTTGGAATCTTTATTTAAGTCATAATAAGCGGCTTTACAGTAACCAGGAGTGGGTGTTGACCAATGAATTAGCCGAAAAAATTTTTCTAAGTATTAAAAAATTAAAAGAAGAATGGGCCAATAATTTAGCTAAAATTTATCAAGAAAGTGCTTTTCAAGCTGCTTACCTACTTGAGAAAAAAGAAAACATTGCTATTGATGAAATTATCAAATGGTATCATAAATCATGCTATAGGAAACATCACAATTATTTTGATATTAACCTAAGTCTTCGTTCTTGGCATAATCTTTTCGCGTTTTCTCTTGAACATTTGAAGTACGATGATTTTCAAAAACAGCTTGACCTTTTCAAACAAGTTGCAGAAATTCAAACTGCAGATTCTTTTGATAATAAAAATCTACTTTTTAATATCCACAACATGGCAGCCAAGTTTCACACCAAAACCAATGAGTTCTATAGCAAAGCTCAGGATTACTTTTCAGCTGCTCAATTTACTTCTGAAAAAGCTGAAGGTATTTCTCTGGTTTGGGACGCTATGATTATTTTTGCCAGCTATCATGATGAAAAAAACTTTTTAGCGTGCTTGGAAATCATCTCTTCGCAAATGCCTTCCTTCATAAAGACTACAGATCGACAAATCATACTCAGCCGCTTGTATTATTATTTAAAAGATTTTAACAACGCATGGAATTCTTTGAAACCTTTTATACAAAAAGAATTAGATACTAAAACTGCGTTACTATTTTTAGACATCTATACCAAATCCAAAGATTTAAATTCAAAAGTATTCCAAGAGATGGAAGATGAAAAAAAGAAAATGCATGATACCTGGATAAAATCTTCTTATTTTTCACACCTCTGGGCCTTTGATCATGAAAAAGAATATGATACTTTAATAACCGAGTGGACCCAAACTAATAACCGTTTACCAGCTTTTGAAAAGAACACGCTTAAAGTCCTTGTTGAGAATGTAAAAAAAGAATTGACTGATTTAACCACCATCAAAGAAAAAATGGAAAAGGCACTATTACCACACGCACCTCAAATATCAGTTAAAGTATTTTGTGCCGCAGAAGTTGTCACCTCTAACACAATTAAAAATCTTAAGCAGATTGGTAAATACAAATTGGAAGATCCTCAATGGGCACAATTTATCCTAATGCTGGAGCAAAAGATACAAGATTTAGAAAAAGATAAAGCCAAAGAACAGGAACTATGTGAGGCTCAGAAAATTAATTATCAACATTACCCCCACCAACTTACCGCAAGAATTCCATGCATGAATTCAATTTGTTTTAAAGACGAAAGTTCAACCATAGACATTTTAAAATATGAAAAAAAACAAAAAACCAAAGATATTATTGCAAGGGTTGAAGGTTATTTACAAATTGGTGCTCATTCCAGGGCAGAGTATCTTATTAGTGATATCAAAGACACACACAAAGCATCTTTTTTAATGGGAATGGTTCGTCTTGCTCAAGGCGATACCACAAATGCTGCAATGATTTTTAAAACTCTGGCAAAGGAAAAAGAATATACCGATAAATCCGAATTATATTTAAAATATATTGCATCTATTAATAGTTATACTAATTAAGGCTACAGCTACAGGAAGATAAATTATGGCAAAAATATTAATAATAGATGATGATGAAGCTACTCTCTTTCTACTAAGTGAATTAGCACGCTGCTCAGGTCATCATGTTGACCATGTGACTTCCGTAAAAGACGCTCTACCCAAAATTCAAAAAATAAATTATGCGTTGATCTTTTTAGATTATTTAATGCCAGAATATAATGGAAAGGATTTTTTGAAACTGTACCTTAACATGTTCCCTGATAGAAATACTCCTATAATCATTATAAGCTCAGACGAATCACAAACAACTTTAAAAACTATCATGGATAACGGCGCCAGGGGCTTTTTGTCAAAACCTGTTAACAAGTTTGAATTGTTAAGACTTATTGAAGTCTATTGCGAAGAATAACTACATTTTAATTTCACTCTTTTGACAAAATTTATTTCTAATCAAATAATCCAGTGAAATTTTTCCAGGCCCGGTTAGTAATAAAGTTACAAATGCGAAAAGATATAAAAGAGCCAATTCTTTTTCAGCAAACGGTCCAGGTCCGTGAACAATTAGCACTGCCACTAACATTGTGAAAATAAGAGGTATAGTGGCAATTCTGGTAAACAAACCTACCACCACTATCAGGGAGATAAAAAACTCAGTCGTACCTACCAGGTAAAAAGAAAGATTTGTACCTATTCCGATAGGATCTGCAAACTGGATTTCTCCACCACTGAAAAATTGAGAAACCTTAGCTAAGCCATGTCCAAAACTCATCATTAATCCTATAGATAGTCTCAAAACTAAAAGTCCTATATCTTGTAAATATGCATGGCAATTACAATACTTCATAAGCTTTCTCCTTCGAAAATTAAATTTACCTAAATAAGTGACAAAAGGTAGTAAATTATTTCAAAAAAAAATTACCAACAATTAGTTGCGTTAATAAGATTCAGTCTCAAAAATCAAATGATTAGGATATTGCGACGATGCTTTATATTTTACCGGAAAATCACCTGCAGTATGGGTCAAAAGGTATCTGTAAATCTGAGTCACATATTTTTCTCTAGAACCATCACCGGTAAAAAAATGTCTATGACCTAAAAAACTTAATTTATCAAAATCCAGATAATAAAACTTTATTGAGGCATCAAAATCCCATAACACTGGATCTTCAAAACGCGTACCCAAACGTCTAGATCCTTGGCCGGAAAAATCAATATGTCTTGATGCAGCCAATACAATATCATCACCATTTAAAGTCACATACACTTTTTTTGAAAGTTGAAGCTTTTGCAACCAATAGTTATGATTTTTACTGGGAACATCTGCGGCATTCAAAATTATACTGTCAAATAGTTTTTGATCCAACTGTAACACTGGATAATTTTCCAGAATTTCTTTTAAAATAATATTTCCCATACTATGAAGAATAAAATGGGTAAGACGATTTTTCAAAAGCGTTTTGTTTTGCTCTTTAAATTTTTGAAACTCTCCCAAGCAAGTAATTAAACGAGGGGCCACCGCCAGAGCATTTTCTGTTGGTCTAGTATACCAATTACTCCAAGAGTCCCAGGCAAACATCATCGTAACCACATTATATTCTGATTGAAACTCAGGTAAATAACTAAACGCCTTTTGCGGGTGTTTCCCTCGGCCATGAACATAAAATACAAAATTTTTATTAGGGTTTTGTTCGAGTAATTGTTTCAAATGTCCCTGCATGTCTTCACAAGAAAATAAACCAGGCTGGTCAAGAATCAATAATTCGTTCGCATATATTTGGTTCAATAAGATTATTGAACATAAAACAAAAAACAATTTTAGTCTCATAGATATTCTCTATAGGAAATACAGTTACAAATTTTTATTGTTAATTTAAGCGTATTTTATTTCCATATAGAAAGAATTGATGTTTGCAAAGAATGATCAAATTATTTTCTGTATATCCTATCAATTCGCTCAATATCTATTTTACTGAAATTTTCGATTTTCAAATTAAACTGTCCTGCACCTTTTGGCTGCATTGTTTTCCTTCCTTCTTCTTTAGAAAACGAATCAGGTCGATAAAGCATAATTGAGGAAAAATCGAAATCGGTACCTTCAACCGTCAACATATAACTCTCAGGAACTATTTGAAATTGACTGTAATATTCAGGTATAATATTGTCCCAAATTATATCGATATACTCGTCACGATCACTTCGTGATTGTTCATGAATAAACCCAAGTGCATGTAATATTTCATGCAAAATTTCGGTCACTTTGCATTGCGGACTCAACATAATGGGTTGAATCCCACCAATCTTCCCAAGATAAGAATAACAATTATTTTTTCCTGTTCTAAATACTATTCCATCCACATCCCATGTATCAAAGGGAATAAATTCCATAACAGTGGTTTGATTTATAATCTCAATGGCCTTTTCCACTTCCATTTTGTTAGCAAGATCAGGCTCAATAAAGTAATGAATTTTATTACTATCCCATAAATTCATGGGTGTAGATTCAACAAACACAGGTTTTTCCATAGAATCAGCATCCACTTCCCCTAGGAGAACGTCCCCATATGCAATAGCATAACCATCTTCCACTCTTGCTTGAATTATTTTTTCTTCCTTCAATCTTTTTATAAAACTTATCTGGGAATGCTCCTCTTGTTTCCCTTGTTCTGGAATAACCTTTTTTACGATTGGGGTTATTTCATTTTTTATGACTTTCGCCTTCTCTTTATTTACCGTTACCGACGCACCTTTAATATTTTCAAAACTAATTTTTTTGGGCGTATTTATTTCAGGTATAGACAATGTGAGATAAACAACCGACAATACAATAAATATTAGGACAAGCATTTTTTTCATAATTTAATCATAATGTATAATCCATGCCAGACAAAATAAAAAAATTGATTTCTCAAAATTCCCCTTGCAAAACCATCAAGCTGAATGAACCCATGGCCCCATACTCCTCTTTTAAAATTGGAGGTCCTGCTGATATTTTATTAATTCCTAATTCAATTTTAGAATTAACCAAAACTATTGATTTCCTAAAGTTGCAACACATCCCATTTGTTATCATTGGAAGTGGAACTAATTTATTGATATCCGATTATGGAATAAGAGAGGTTGTAGTTCTAACCACGTCGCTGAATAGGATTCAAATCACGAATAATGAAATTACTGCTGAGTGTGGCGCACAAGTAAAAAGATTATGTGAAACGGCTCAAGCCCATTCATTAAGTGGACTTGAATTTATCTACGGAATGCCTGGAACCATTGGTGGAGCAGTCTGGATGAATGCCAGATGTTATGGAAGTGAAATCGCAGATATCCTAAAAAATGTTCACTATCTAGATCAAAAGCAAAACGAGGTCGAATATATTTTTAATGCTAAGGATTTTTCATATAAAAAATCCCCGTTCCAAAAATCACTACAACCTATATTGAAGGTTACCCTTCGGCTTAAAGAAGACGATAAAATAAAAATTAATCAAATCATGCAAGAAAATATCGAAGACCGTGAGAAAAAGGGACATTTTAAATTTCCCAGTGCCGGCTCAATATTTAAAAACAATAGGGATTTTAAAATCCCAACTGGAAAAATTCTAGACGAACTGGGACTGCGAGGCTTTACTATGGGTGATGCCCAAATCGCCCCTTATCACGGAAACATTTTTATTAATCTGGGACACGCTAAGGCCATGGACGTTTTAAATTTGATCAAACATGCCACCCAGTTAGCATTTCACAAGAAACAAATCCATCTTGAACCAGAAATTTGTTTCTTAGGCGAATGGAATAAAAATGAATTAAATTTTTCCTAGCTAATTTATAAAAATATTAGATCACTTAGTATATTTTCCAATAGAAACTTTTCCACCACATCCGGAAGATTTAGCTTCCCTTGTTAAAGCATTAAAAGTTAAAGCATCAGTCGATAAAGCGTCAGTTAAAGACTTGTTAGATAAGGCATCATTTGCCTTTTCACCTGAACTCTTTTTAACTACCAACAATAAAGATTTGCTCACGTTATCCTTACCTGCCAAAGTAAGTTCAAAAAAACCAGAGAGTGACGTTTTCTCTTTTTGAGGTGCCATGGGAATTACCGATAGAACATTAAAATCCAGCTTGAAAAGGTTTTTAACCTCTTTCTTGGTTTTATAATCAACCACATTCAATAATTTCATCCCATCCAGATTCCTACTATCCTTATCTTTAAAAACAATGTGATGGTTTACCGTAATACCTTCAAGTTTTACCCCATCGTCAAATGCCACTTCGATATACTCTAAACAAGCATAGCTTGAACTTATTAGAGAAAAAAACAAACTAAGCATTAATAATTTCATTAAATCCCCCAAGTAAAGAAATATGAATTATAATATCTTTAAGAAATCCCAAACGTCCAGAAAAACGCCAATATTAATATAAATAACTGCTGCTATTTACAATTTATTAATAATCCCATTGAGCGTCAGACTTGGTCTCATAGCTTTGGTAGCCTTTTCATTATCTGGATAATAATATCCTCCAATATCTACCTTATGACCTTGAGCTTTTAGCAATTCATCATTGATTTGCGCTTCGTTTTTCCTAAGTTCCTTAGCAATCGGGGCAAATTTCGCTTTAAGTTCCTGACTCTCGTCTTGCAAGGCCAAGGCTTCTGCCCAATACATGGCCAGATAATAGTGACTTCCCCTATTATCAATCTCATTAACATCTCGAGATGGTGATTTATTACTTTCTAAGAATTTTCCGTTTGCTTGATCCAAGGTTTTGGCTAATATCTTAGCCTTCTCATTTTCAGTTTTAAAGGCCAGATCTTCGAGGGATACGGCTAATGCTAAAAATTCCCCGAGCGAATCCCATCTAAGATGCCCCTCTTTTAAAAATTGTTCAACATGTTTAGGCGCAGATCCTCCGGCACCTGTTTCAAAAAGTCCACCGCCATCCAAGAGAGGAACAATTGACAACATTTTAGCACTCGTACCCAGCTCTAGAATTGGAAAAAGGTCTGTTAAGTAATCTCGTAGAACGTTACCGGTAACCGATATAACATCTTTACCGTCTTTGACCAACTCCAAGCTGCGGTTGCAAGCATCCACTGGTGAAAGAATCTGGATTTCCAGGCCCTTGGTATCATGATCTTTTAAATATTTGTTAACTTTTTTGATCAAAGAAGCATCATGAGCTCTTTTTTCATCCAGCCAAAAAATTGCCGGGTGACCAGTCAATTTTGCTCGGGTAACACAGAGTTTTACCCAATCTTTAATTGCTATATCTTTAGTCTGGCACATTCTCCAAACATCACCTTCTTCTACTTCATGTTCAAAAATAACTTTATTGCTATTTTTATCTATAACTTTAACTTTGCCGTCGGCGGGAATTTTAAAAGTTTTATCATGAGATCCATATTCTTCAGCTTTTTGGGCCATAAGTCCCACATTGCTGACACTGCCCATAGTTTTAACATTAAATTTTCCATGTTTTTTACAAAACTCAATAGTAGCCTGATATATACCAGCATAACTTCTATCTGGTATAACAAACTTGGTATCATAAGCCTTTCCGTCAGCTCCCCACATTTGTCCAGAGGAACGGATAGCTGCCGGCATAGAGGCATCAACAATTACGTCACTGGGTACATGGAAATTGGTAATACCTTTATCCGAATTAACCATAGCGACTCGAGGTCCTTTATCCAAACAAACTTTCAGTGCCGCTTCAATCTCTGCTTTCTTCATCTCAGGTAAATTTTGAATTTTGGTATATACATCACCCAAACCATTATTAGGGTCTACTCCGATATTTTTAAAGTCAGTGGCATATTTTTCAAAAACTTCACTGAAAAAAACAGTTACAGCATGACCAAACAATATAGGATCAGAAATTTTCATCATGGTTGCTTTAAGATGCAACGAAAACAAAACATCTTTCTCTTTAGCATCCCTAATTTCTTTACGATAGAATTCTCTTAACTTCCCAACATTCAAAACCGAAGCGTCCACCACCTCACCTTCAAGAACTTTCAAGTTATCTTTAAGCACTGTAATTGGAAAATCCTTACCTATAAGTTCAATCTTTAATTCAGTCTGTTTGTCTAGGATATATGATTTTTCAGACGAAAAGAAATCCCCATCGCTCATTGATGCTACGTGGGATTTTGAACTACTGGCCCAGTTTCCCATAGAGTGTGGATTATCTTTGGCATATTGTTTAACTGACGCGGCAACTCTTCTATCCGAATTTCCTTCTCGCAAAACAGGGTTGACAGCGCTTCCTAAAACTTTAGAAAATCTATTTTTAATTTCCTTTTCTTCCTCCGTCTTTGGATCTTCCGGGTAGTTTGGAATATTATAACCCTGGTTTTGTAATTCTTTTATCGTAGCTTTTAATTGGGGAATAGATGCGGAAATATTTGGCAATTTAATAATATTGGCTTCAGGAGTTTTAGCCAATTGACCAAGCTCATTTAAAGCATCTGGTAATTTTTGACTGTTAGTTAATTTTTCTGGAAAATTAGCAATTACCCTACCTGCCAGAGAAATATCTTTCAGCTCCATTTCAATGCCTGCGGTTTTTGTAAAAGCGTTCACGATGGGAAGAAAAGACAAAGTGGCAAGCGCAGGTGCTTCATCTGTCTTGGTGTAATAAATTTTTGTTTTTTTAATCATAAACACTCCTAACACTTCTTGTATTAATTATAAAAATCAAGTTTATTTAAAGCTTATTCAAGCATGGATATTATTAGAGATCTAACCATTCGCCAAGAAAGCAATATATAAATATTATTGAATGATTGATACGAATAATATGATTTAATTATTGAAGCCATAGGGTGCCGCACAAGGCCATCTGCGACTTCCTTAAAATTCTAAGTAGTTTTTATAAAGAAATAATAATACTATTCACTAAAATAATTATTATCCCAAGGACTAAAACCTATGAAAACACTCGGATTAATTGGCGGAATGAGCTTTGAATCCACCTTGGTTTATTATAAATTGATCAATCAAGAAATTAAAAACAGGTTAGGTGGTCTCAACTCTGCCAGACTCCTGCTTTTCTCTGTTAATTTTGAAGAAATCATGAATATTCCCACTACTGAAAATTGGGATCAATTGGGGGATCATATTTCCAATATTGCCCTCACCTTAGAAAAAGCCGGAGCACAAGCTATTGCGCTTGGAACTAATACTGTTCACAAAATTGCCCCTCAAATTTTAGAAAAAATATCTGTTCCATTTGTCCACATTATTGATGCCACCGGCGAAATAATTAAAAAAGAAAATATAAAAAATATCGGATTGCTGGGAACCAAAACCACCATGTCCGATAGCTTTTACAAAGACCATCTAAGAGAGAAGTTTGATTTGAAGGTTTTCGTCCCACCCACAGCTGACCAAAGCGAAATTCAAAGAATTATTTTCGAGGAACTGTGTCATGGGATAGTCAAGGATGCTTCTAGGTCTGTTTTGCAAAAATCAATCGGTGATCTGCAACTTCGTGGGTGCGATGGAATTATACTAGGTTGCACCGAACTTCCTATGATTGTTAGAAAAAATCATCCCACTTTGAAAATTTTTGATACTACCGAAATACATGCTCGGGCATGCGTTGATTGCATGCTTAAGGAAGATTAAGATCTTTTAAAATTCCCTCAAATATACTAGTGGCCCGGTACCAACGCCTTTTGCGCACATTAAATTTGACTCTTTTTAATCTCTTATAGGTTGATTCAAGGGTAGGTATCGATGGATCTAATTTAGCAACAATAATATCAATCAGTATCATTGCATCAGTACGTTTTCGATCTCTTATCAGCTGATATGTATCTAAAAGTTCCTGGGCTGTTTCGTCGTCGATGATATCAGAATACGTCGCAATACTATTAGTCACGTCAACGCTGTTTGAATAACATAGATTGATGCCCGTGCTAAACAAGAATAAACAACTTACAGAAAAAATTAAAGTTTTAATCATATCTTTCCCCCCGTATCTGATATTGAAAAAATTATCACAATTATAATGGAATACAAACCCACATATGAATTATTTATATTAGCCCTAAAAATGGCTAAAAATTCAATAGTTAACTTAAAAAACCTACAGAAATTTTTTCAAATCACGTATCAAATCAGAGAAGTTTAAACTAAAAGGAGTGATTAAATAATATTGTTCAGGACAATAAATGCAAGCAGATTGGATTATCTACGAGGATGAAATATTAATTGCCGTTAATAAACCTAGTGGACTCTCAACTCAGGGTACGGAAAAATCAACCAAGCACAATCTCTATTATCAATTGCAGGAATTCCTTGATGCTCGGGAGCAAAAAAAAACATATCTGGCATTACATCATAGATTGGATTCTGCCACCTCTGGCATTATTATTTTCTGTAAAGATAAAAATTATAATAAATATATCTCTGAACTTTTTAAAAATAATCAGATCAAAAAAACTTATCTTGCTGTCTGCGAAATAATTGACCAAAAAAGTCTTCAAACTACCTGGACTACTAACGCTCCACTCATCATTTTTCCTTTCAAGCACTATAAAAAATCAAAAATTTCAAATAAAGGAAAAACCAGCATAACCCATTTTAAACTTATCAAAACCCTCAACAATTATGCACTAATTGAATGTCTGCCCCAAACAGGGCGATTGCATCAAATCAGGGTTCACCTGAACAGTTGCCAGCTACCCATCGTCGGGGACTATCATTACAACAAAAATTTTGCGAGTACGCCACTTATGCTACATGCTTTAAAGCTTGAATTTTATCACCCTATAAGCAAAAAAGTTATCCAATTAGAAGCAAAAATACCTGAGTATTTTCTCATTTTTCCCAATTAAAATCTCAAATTCCAACCGAGTTTAAATACTAGAATCATCCACTATCACCACATTTGCCTAATATTTACTTTAATTCTATTAAAGATGAAAATTAGACTATGCCTATACTAAGGGAATAACTAAGGTCATGCGTTTATCAAAAAAAATCTCAATTTTGTTTATTTGTTTTCCTATTTTGGTAAGCCTATTATTTGTTAATCAGTACCGTAACCATATCCATATCCAAAATAAACAACTTTTAGAAAGCTATGCTAATTTTATTTCACTACACCTATGGAATTTAAATGAAGAAGCCATTACCAATTATCTAACTTTGCTTAAGGAAACTGGGGTATTTCACGGTTTTGAAGTGTTAGATGAAAACCATGCGGTTTTTTATAAAAATTTTGATCATATTAAAGATGTCGACCTTCAAGCTGATATTAATTTTAATAATCAAAAAATTGGGGTGATAAAAACTACTTATACTTGTCATTATCTGCGAGTTTTTGTTTATGCTTTGATTTTCACTTCCTTGCTAACCGCTGTTATCTTTTATTACCTCAAAGGGGTATATCTTGCCTTTAAACTTAAAAATAGCGAGGAAAAATATCGCACCATCGTAGAGAACATACGCGATATCATTGCGGTTACCAGTGCTAAAGGAAAATTACTTTATATTTCGACGTCTGCAGAAAAATGTACAGGATATGCTGTAAGAGAACTTCTTCATAAAAAAAGCCGTTTAGTAGTTCATGATCAAAATAAAATAATGCGTCAATTTATATCCCAAATCAAAACCCAAAATAACGGCATGCTTGATGAGTACCGTATTCAAACCAAAAGCGGAGAAATTAAATGGATACTGCATACTTGGCAAAAGATCATACATTCCGGCAATCCTTTTAAAAGTGCTGATCGAGATCAAAATATAATTATTCATCTCGTCCGTGATGTCACCGATCTTAAGCAGGCTCAAATCAATCAAGACAAATTAAAAGAACAAATGATAGAAAATGCCAAATTAGCGTCGCTCGGAACAATTGCCGCTGGTATAGCGCATGAACTTAATAATCCTCTCACCATCGTTTCTGGTTATTTTCAAATTCTCTCCAGATCAAAGGAATTAAAAATTACCGAGGAAAAAATTATCGATTACACAAAGGCTATCGAAGTTGCGCTACATCGAATGCAAACAATAATCGGTCATATTAAAGTTTTTGGAAAGGACACTTCTAGCGAGCCCATGGCCTTATACAGCATCAACAAAGTCATAAACGATTCACTTATTTTATTAAATAAACAATTACTTGGACACAACATACAAATCAGTTTGGTTTTAGATGAAAAAATTCCTGAAACTTTTATCAACATCAATAAATTAGAGACCGCTTTTCATAATTTGATAATAAATTCAAAGGACGCTTTTGATGCCCATCCTGACATCAAGGCAAAGAACATAGTTATAACTACTCAAGCAAATGAAAAAGAAATAATTGTGACTTACAAGGATAATGCTGGGGGTATTTCATCTGTGAATATGAGTAAAATATTTGATCCCTTTTTTACCACTAAAGAAGTTGGGAAAGGCACAGGTTTGGGACTTTCCATCACTCACGGAATTTTAAAGGAACATAACGGTACTATCAAAGTTAATAGCATTTTGGGGGATGGAAGCGAATTCAAACTAACCATACCAATCAACTCTAAAACAAGTTAGGAAACCAAATGATTAAATCTATCCTTATCGCCACCTTGTTGTTAATCAGCTTAAATGCTTTTTCGATGATACTAGCTTATGTTGATTTTCCGCCTTATTCGTGGCAAGAAAATGGCCGTGCCAAAGGTGTCCAAATTCAAATTGTAAATAGCATCTTCAAAAATGCACACATTGAACTTGAATTAATATATCTTCCTTTTAAACGTGCCTATCAAGACGTAAAAGAAGGAAAGATTGACGGTCTCTTTAACTTTTATCAAACCTCTGAACGCTTACGATGGTTTGATTACAGTGCAAGCTTTATAAAAAATCCGCTAGTCATTTTCAAAAAAAACAACCGACAAATTGATATCAATAACCTCCAAGACCTAAAAGTTGGGGTTATGAGAGGTTATACCTATGGAAATGATTTCGACAACGCCAGCACCTTTACTCGCTATATAATTGATTCTCACGAAAGCGCTTTTTTACTGCTTAAAAAAAATCGAATTGATGTCTATCCTTGTGATTATCGTGTCGGAAAATGGCATATAGAAAAATTAGCATTACAAAAAGAAATTGATTCTATTTCGCAACCTTTAAAAATTATGGATGGGCATATCGGATTTACCAAGGGTGTTCATCAAAAAAATATTCAAAAAATTAATACTGCTATTATGAACATGATAAAGTCCGGAGAGATTGAAACAATAATCAAAACCGCCCTTAACCATCATGATAATCAACCACGTAGTAAATAAATAACATTAACTGGCCCACTATGGTGGTTTGAGATACTCATTATTCAGATGTTGTTTAAAAAAATGCTCAACATAAATTAATGAAACACAAGGATAATAACTATTTGTTTGAAATTTAGGTATGACCAAGTAGGACACTATTATGAAATTCTATATAAATGTCCAACTGGTCTTTTAATCTCATCGGATTTTTGGTCGTACACCAGGTTTTTCTTATCAACCTATTGATGTTTGCCCTAAGCATGGCGCAACTATGAT